>CAZGEH010000002.1:0-14284 GCA_964524795.1 uncultured Acidobacteriota bacterium | reverse complement strand
TTCTATGGAGGAAGAGCCCTGTAAGGGCGGTCTCAGAGGACTGGAACCGAGCGAATCGATGCTCGACGTGCGTGCGCGGCATCCCGCAGCGATGCCAGAAAACACCCGGAGGTCGGAGCGCAGCGGAGACCTCCGGAGATCGAAAGCTGTAACCACAGCTTCTCACCCGCTATGAACCCACGTTCACACCTTACCCCGCCGGCCAGGCAAGAGTGAAGGAAATGGCTGGGTCTGCCGATGTTTCTGGGAACTGGCACACCGGATGCACCGGGAATGCCCGCCGAAGGGATTCCCCTGTAAGTGAGAGGGCGAAGCCCTGCCCGGATGGCCGAAACCGCGAGGCGGAAATGCGATTCCTGCGCCACTTCGTCACCACCAAAGGTCCCATGCACGCGGCAGAACGGACGGCGGAGGTGGTACGCCGCTTTACTTTCGGCGCCCGCCGCTTCGACCGGACAATGGATGTGCTGCTGGAGGATTTCGAGCGCACCGGAACCCGCATGACGTTCTTTGTCACCGCGGGCTACATCCACCGCCACCACCAGCGGATCCGGCGGCTGCGGGACCGGGGGCACGAGATTGCTTCCCACGGCCTGTACCACAGCCGGATGGATCTGCTGGACGGCCGGCGCCAACTGGAGGTGCTGGAGGAGAGCCATCGGCGACTGAGTCAGGCGGGTTTCCACGTACTGGGTTTCCGGGCGCCCTATCTCAACTTCGACGCAGCCACGGGTGAAGCGCTGCAGACGTCGCCGTTTCGGTGGACCAGTCTGGAGATCGTCTTCTGGAATCACGGGACGCTGGTCTCTCCCGAGGTGCAGCGGCTGCAGGGCCTGTATCACTTCAGCACCGCGGATACTCGGCTTTCCTCGCCGGTGTTCCGGGGTGAGGTGGTGGAGCTGCCGGTGACGGCTCCCGACGACGAGATCCTGATCGAGCGGTGTCGGGTGGCGGATGCCGGCCGGATTTTCGAGGTTTGGCGCCAGGTGTTCGATGAGGTGACGGCAAACGGGGAGCTGTATCACCTGCTGTTTCATCCGGAGCGTTATGGGATCTGCCGGGATGCGGTCCGCCGGCTGTTGGCGCTGGCGGGGGATCGGCAGGGGAGCCTGTGGCGGCCGACTCTGGGGGAGGCGGCGGCGTGGTGGCGTCGGCGGAGCGGGTGGACCGCGACGTTTGGAGCCGGCAACGTCATGGTGGAGGCTCCGGCGGAGGCTTGGTTTACGGGGGCGGAGCGCTGGCTGGAGGGCTGCGACGGGGGGTCATGGCGGTTTCGGGGGGATGTTCCGCGGGTGTGTCTGGGACGGGATGCAACCGACGAACTGGCGCGGTGGCTGCAACTGGAAGGTTACCTGGTGCAGCGGACAGGCGAGGCGGGTCCGGGCGTGCGGCTGGAGCGAACGGCATTGGAGCCTGGGGCGGAGCGACAACTCCTGGCGGAGCTGGAAGCTGCGGACCCGCCCCTTCCGCGGCTGGAGCGCTGGCCGCGTCCTTGTACGGCGGCCATGGCGGTATCCGCCGATATTTGCGCCATCGACCTGCGCGATTTCGTCGACCGGGCGTGGCATTTTTGAGGCCGCGGCAACTACTTTCCATGCGATTCCTGCATCTGGCTTACACGTTCTACGAGACGGATTTTCGCGTGTTGCGCTACGCGGAGGCTCTTGTGCAGGAGGGTCACGAGGTGGAAGTGCTGGCCCTGCGGCGCCGGGGCACACCTCGTGATGAGACGCTCAATGGAGTCCGCCTGACCCGGCTGCAGCGGCGCCGGGTGTCGGAGCGGAAGCCGCTGTCGTACCTGTCGAAGCTGACGGCGTTCTTGGTCCGGTCTGCCGCGGTGATCACGGCCCGGCACTGGCGCCGGCCCTATGACCTCATCCACGTGCACAACATTCCCGACTTCCTGGTGTTTGCCGCCTGGCTCCCAAAGCGGAACGGAACTCCAGTGATTCTGGACATCCATGACATCCTGCCGGAGCTTTACGTCGGAAAATTCGGAGCCCGCGGTGACGGTTGGACGGCAGGTGCGCTCAGGTGGATCGAGCGGAAGGCAGCACGATATGCCGACCATGTCATCGTGGCCAACGACCTTTGGCGCGAGAAGCTGGTAGCGCGTGCGGTGCCGGAGGCGCGCTGCACAACCTTGATGAACTATCCCGATACGAGTCTGTTTCGTCCGGCGGCGAAGCCTGTCGGGCGGTCGGATCGGTTCCTGGTGCTGTATCCAGGGACGCTGAACCGCCATCAGGGCCTCGATGTTGCGGTACGGGCGTTCAGCCGGGCGCTGCCCGAGATGCCGGGGGCGGAGTTTCATATTTACGGCGAGGGCCCGGCTGCAGGCGAGCTGCGGGAGCTGATCGAGCGTCTGGGGGTCAACGGTTCGGTTTGCCTTCACGGGCTGGTGCCATTGCCGGAGATTGCGCGGCTCATGGCGGAGGCGGACTTGGGGGTGATTCCGAAGCGCGCGGAGAGTTTTGGGGACGAGGCCTTCAGTACGAAAAGCCTGGAGTTCATGGCCTGCGGGGTGCCGCTGGTGATGTCGCGGACGACCATCGATACCCGCTATTTCAGCGAGGACCTGGTACGGTTCTTCCCATCGGGGGATGTGGAGGCGCTGGCGCGGGAGTTGGTATCGGCGTATCAGAACCGGGAGGGATCGGCGGCTCGGGCACGCCGTGCTCAGGCATTCGCGGAGCAGCGGAGCTGGGAGAAGCAGCGCCATGTGTATCTGGATCTGGTGTCTCGCCTGGCGGGCGAGAGAAACTCACAGGTTGGGTGAAATCAGTGAAATTCGTGGGCCGTGAAACCTGTGGTTTGGCCGCCGTTTGATCGCTGGATCACCCTGGGGCTGATGCTTCCCTGGCGGCGGCTCGTACGGTCTGCGCAGCCGGGGATCCCGATCCTGATGTACCACGGCATTTCGGGGGATCCGGAGGACGGGATTTCGCCCTATTACCGGGTCTGCACCTCGCCGCGGCGTTTCCGCCAGCAAATGCAGTTGCTGCGGGCCGGCGGCTGGAAGGTGGTCCCGCTGGCGGCAGCGCTGGAGGGTGTGGCGCCGCAGCGGTCGGTGGTGATCACGTTTGACGACGGTTTTCGCGACTTTGCCACCTCGGCGTGGCCGGTGCTGGCGGAGTTTGGTTTTGGGGCCGCGGTGTTTGTGGCCACCGGCATGGTGGGCGGAGAGTTCAAAGGGCGTCCGTGTCTGAGCTGGGACGAGATCAGGGGGCTGTCCCGGGAGGGGGTAAGGTTCGGCTCACACACGGTTCACCATGCACGGCTGGTGGAGCTGGGGTGGGCGGAGGTTCGGGAGGAGCTGGCGGATTCCCGGCGACGGCTGGAGGACGAGTTGGGAGAGCCGGTGGTGGATTTCTGTTATCCCTACCGCTTTCCGGAGGGCCGGGAGTTTCGGCGGCGGTTTCGCGACTTGTTGCAGGAATGCGGGTATCGGAGCTGTCTGACGACCCGGCTGGGGCGTTTCCGGCCGGGGGACTCGCCGCTGGCGGTGCCGCGGTTGCCGGTAAGCGAGGTGGACGACGGGCGTCTGTTGGCGGCCAAGCTGTCCGGAGCGTACGACTGGCTGGCTTGGCCGCAGAGGCTGGTGAAGGCGGTCCGGCGTTGAAAGCGCCCGTGCCCCCGGTGATGCCCGGTGAAGCTTGCGCGAGGAGGGCAGAGGCTGTGAAGGTTGCAGACTGCTTGCGGCTGGTCCAGGAGAGTCCGGCGTGGTGTGTGACGGTGAATTAAGTCGCATGCCATCTTCCAGTGAGGGTCGGCCCTGAATGCGGAAGATCCACAGTCTCCAGGATGTCGTCGACTGGCGGCTCTGCATCGGATGCGGTGCATGCGCTGTAGCTTGCCGGCACGGCAACGTTGAGATGGTTCACATCTCTGCAGAGGGCTTCCGCCCGCGGTTTCGGAACGGATGTGCGGAGTGTTCGGACTGCTTGCCGGTTTGCCCCGGATATCGGGTGGACGGTGAACTGGTCACGGGGCCGACGGGCTCTGGGGAGGAGGACTTCGGCCCGGCGCTGGCGATCTGGGAGGGGTGGGCAGCGGATCCGGTGGTACGCCGGCGCGGCTCCTCGGGCGGTGTTTTGACGGCGCTGGCGCTCTACTGCCTGGAACGAGCTGGATATTGTGGGGTGATTCATGCGGGCATGGATCCGGATCAGCCGTGGATGAACCGGTCGTTCGTCAGCCGCAGCCGCGAGGAGGTTCTGGCGAGGTGCGGATCCCGGTATTCTCCATCGTCTCCGGTCGAGGGGCTGAATCAGGTAGAGGGCGAGAGGGGGCCCTTCCTGTTTATCGGCAAGCCGTGCGATGCGGCCGCGGTGAGTGAGCTGAGGAGTCGGGAGCCTGCAGTTGGGCGCCGGATCCCCATGGTGGCGACCTTTTTCTGTGCCGGGACACCCAGCACGGACGGAACCCTGAACCTCATGGCTCAGCTTGGAGTTCAGGCCGGGGAGGCCAAGGCGGTGCACTATCGTGGCGACGGTTGGCCTGGGGAGTTCCGGGTTTGTGTCGAGAACGGTGGTCATGGTCGCTGGCAGCGGATGTCGTACGCTGAGTCCTGGGGGAAACTGACTTCTTACCGGCCGTTGCGCTGCAATCTCTGTCCTGACGGAACCGGGCAGGTCGCCGACATCGCCTGTGGCGATGCCTGGCATAACTTTGAAGTTTCCGGCTCGGATCCGGGACGTTCGCTGATTCTGGCGAGGTCCGAAGCTGGGCGGTCGTTGGTCTTGGCCGCCGTGAGCGCGGGCTGGATCGTAGTGGAAGCTTCCACTCGGTCGGTTATCAGGGCGGCCCAGCCGAGCCTGCTGGGGCGCAGGGTGGAGCTGTTCGGCCGTTTGCTGGGGTTGCGTCTGCTGGGTGCCCCAACACCCGAGTTTTCGGGTTTTGGTTTGCGGCGGATGTGGGCATCGGCAGGCCTTGGCCGCCGGTTTCGAAGTGTTGCGGGAACCTGGCGGCGAGGTCTGCAGCGCCGTTGGTGGGCCCGGGCCCTGCGCGGCAATGTCTGATCGGGGATCTCCAGTGAAAGAACGGGATCTCGAGGCACACATGAAAGTCGGGTCCATCGCCGGCATTTCGCCCGGAACTCCCGGCTCGTCTGCTGAGCCCGCCCGTTATGTGGTGGTCACGCCGGTGCGCAACGAGGAGAAACACCTGCCCGGGACGATCGCCTCGATGGCGGGTCAGACGCGGCTGCCCGTGCAGTGGGTGGTGGTTGACGACGGGTCCACGGACGAGACACCGCGGATTCTGGAAGAGGCCGCTCGGCATTACCCGTGGGTCACGGTGGTGCGCCGGCCGGACCGGGGTTTCCGGAAGTCCGGAGCTGGGGTCGTGGAGGCACTTAACGACGGTTTGGCGCGGCTGACGGGGGATGACTGGGAGTTCCTGGTCAAGCTGGACGGCGATCTGACCTTCGGTGCCGATTACTTTGAAAGATGCCTGAAAGCGTTTGAAGAGGATCCAATGCTGGGGATCGCCGGGGGAGTGGTCATGCGGAAGGAAGGAGGGAAGCTGGTGGTCGATTCCCCGGGTGACCCTCCGTTCCATGTGCGGGGGGCTGTGAAGATGTACCGGGGTGCGTGTTGGCAGCAAGTGGCTCCGCTGGTGCCCGCACCCGGTTGGGACACCATCGACGAGGCGAAGGCGAACAGGCTGGGCTGGCGGACCCGGACTCTCGCCGACCTGCCGGTCGTCCAGCATCGGCGAACGGGTGCGGCGGACGGTGTGTGGCGGAACTGGTTCAAGAATGGAAGGGCGAACTACATTACCGGCTACCATCCGCTGTTCATGGTGGGGAAATGCACCTTGCGGGCGGTGCGCCGTCCGCTGCTGGTGGCAGGGCTGGGGTTGTTTGCGGGCTACGTGAGTGGATTCTTCGGTTCCCAGGCCCGCCTGCACGATCGGGAGACGGTCCGTTACCTGCGGCGCCAGCAACTCCGGCGCCTTTTCCTGCGCCCGAGTATCTATGGCTGAAGCTCCTCTCGATAATCGACACGGCCAAGGCTCGGCCACAACGCGGCTGTCCATCATCGTCATCAACTGGCGGTCCGCCCTCGATCTTGCCGCATGCCTGGACTCCGTCTATCGCGAGACTCCGGAAGGACTCTTCGAGGTGATTGTTGTCGACAACGCATCCTTCGACGGGTGCGCGGAGATGCTGGAAAAGCGGTTTCCGGAGGTACGGTTCATCCAGGCGCTTGAGAACTTGGGTTTTGCGCGTGCCAACAATCTCGGCGCCGGCACTGCCCGGGGCGATGTGCTGCTGTTTCTAAACCCGGACACACTGGCCCACGACCGGGCGTTGGAGAAGATGTTCCAGACAGCAACCGGACGTGCCGACGCCGGTGCCGTGGGCGCGAGGCTCCTGAACCGCGACGGCACGATCCAGACCAGTTGCGTGCAGTCGTTTCCGACCGGTCTCAATCAACTGCTGGACGCCGGCCTGCTGCGACGTCTGGCACCAGGCTCGAGACTCTGGGGCACCCGCGCTCTGGCTGCCTCCGGTCCGGCCCCGGTCCCAGTGGAGGCGGTCTCGGGTGCGTGCCTCATGGTGGGCAGGGATGCGTTTGAAGAGGTGAATGGCTTCTCGACGGACTACTTCATGTACGGGGAGGATCTCGACCTGTGCTTCCGCCTGGCCAAACGCGGAAGGGTAAACCTCCACTGTCCGCAAGCGGTGGTCACCCATCTGGGGGGTGGGAGTTCCCGAAGCAGGATGCGCGGGTTTGGGGCGGTGATGACCCGCGAGGCGGTGATGCGCTTCCTGGCGACGCACAGAGGAAGCTGGAGCGCGACCTGGTATCGCATCCTGATGGGCTGGTCGGCCCTCCTGAGGCTGGCGCTGCTGGCGGCAGCCGCAACAGGGAAGAAGGCCGTCGGCCGTCCACATGACTACGAGCCGTCCATTGCGAAATGGCTGGCGATCGGGCACTGGTGCTGGAGGCGACGGGAGGCGGTGGTCCGGATCGGAACCGGGGAGGCCGTTCCCGGGCGCCAAGGACAGATCAAGAAATGTGCGGGATCTGCGGCAAGCTGAACCTGGATTCTGAAGAACCGGTCGGCGAAGAGCTGCTGGCAGCGATGACGGACAGCCTTCATCACCGCGGGCCGGATGGAAGGGGTCTGTACCGCTGGGGTCCAGTGGGCTTGGGCCACCGCCGGCTGAGCATCATCGACCTGAACACAGGCGACCAGCCGATCTCCAATGAGAACGGGAACGTTTGGGTGGTGTACAACGGCGAGATCTACAACTTCCAGGAGCTACGACGGGAACTCGAGGGGCGTGGGCACCGTTTCCGGACCACGAGCGACACCGAGGTGATCGTGCACCTCTATGAGGACGCTGGGCCCGCCTGCGTGGAGCGGCTGCAGGGCATGTTCGCGTTCGCGCTGTGGGATCAACGCCGCCGGCGGCTGCTGCTGGCGCGGGACCGCGTGGGGATCAAGCCCCTGTATTTCGTAAACACCGGCCGTGCGCTTCTGTTCGCCTCCGAGATCAAGGCGCTGTTGAAGGATCCCTCGGTTCGGCGGGAGCTGAATCCGGTGGCGGTGGACCGTTTCCTGACCTACTACTATGTCCCGGGCCGGGAGACGCTGCTGTGCGGCATCTACAAGCTGGAGCCAGCGCATTATCTGACTGTAGAGAATGGGGCGACCCGGGTCAGCCGTTACTGGGATCTGCGCTTCGACCGGACAGCGCAGGTTCGGGACTTTGGGGAGGCGGTGGAAGCGCTCGACGAACTGCTTGGCCGTACAGTGAAGAATCACATGATCGCCGACGTGCCGGTCGGCGTTCTGCTGAGCGGCGGGGTCGATTCGACGGGGGTGCTGAGCTATGCGGTGGAAGAGACGGGGCATCGGATCAGTACGTTTACGGTTGGGTTTTCGGGGGAGCGGTTTGCGGATGAGCGGCCGTTCGCCAGTTTGGCGGCGAAGCGTTTTGGAACCGATCATTACGAGGTGACATTTGGGGCGCGGGAATTTCTCGAATTCCTTCCGCAGTATGCGTGGCACATGGAGGAGCCGGTATGTGAGCCGCCGGCGGTGGCGTTGTACTACGTATCACGTCTGGCGCGCGAGTGCGGTGTCAAGGTCCTGCTGTCGGGGGAGGGCGGGGACGAGGCGTTTGGGGGGTACCAGACGTATCGGAATTTGCTGATTCTGGAGCGGCTCAAGGGGTTGCTCGGTCCGGGGCGTGGGTTGGTGGCGTTGGGCTTGAAGCTGGCATCGGGGCTGGGGGTGACGAGGCTGCGGCGGTTTGTGCCCCTGGTGTCGGCGGAGCTGGAGGACTACTACCTGAGCCGGACGTCGGATCCCTGGCGGGGGTTGGCGAGCGTGAAGGAGTCTCTGTACTCGGCGGAGTTCAAGGCGCTGTTGGCGGAGACGCGGTCGGATGAGCCCAGCCGGGAGGCGTTTGCGCGGGTGAATGGTGCGGATGCCTTGAGCCGGATGCTGTATGTGGACAGTGTGACTTGGCTGCCGGACGACCTCCTGTTGAAGGCCGACAAGATGACGATGGCCACCTCGGTTGAGCTTCGGGTACCTCTGTTGGACCACCAGGTGATGGAGTTTGCGGCGTCCATTCCCGCGTCGTTCAAAGTAAGAGGCTGGTCGACGAAGAGAGTGTTGAAGGCCGTGCTCGGGGAGAAGGTGCCGATTCCAATCCTTGGTCGGAAAAAGGCGGGATTTCCGGTCCCTTACGGCCGATGGCTTCAGGATCGGGCCGCGGACGTAGTGTACCATTTCCCGCCGGATGGCGAAAACTCTGTAACACGGCGGATATTTGATACGACGGTTTTTGGCACTTGGAGAGCCGGAGGGCTCGGGGGCGGAGCACCTGAGCCAAGGGACGCCTTTGCCCTTATCATCCTGACTCTGATTTGTCGTAACTATTCAGTTTAGCTTCTGGCTAGGTTCTTAGAGTTCTGATCGCTGCGGGGACGCATCAAAGGGCCAGTTTCTTTAAGGCGCTGAGCCTATTGGCGAAGTTCTCGCAGGTTTGGGTTGTAGAGGTCCACATTTGATTTGAATGCGCAGGGGCGCCAAGGTTAGCGCGCCAGAGGTGAGAGGCCAGACCCTTTGTCCTTCAGAATGGGGCCTACAATTCTCCAATCCGCCATCCACCCCGGCAGCCTGGTCTGCTCGACTTGATTCCGCCCCCGCGAGTGACGGCGGCTCGGAGAAGTCGTAAGGGCGCAAGGAAAATGGCAAAGGGCCTCCTCAGCCGTCTCGCGCCGGACTCCGGGCCGGGCTGCCCCGGCGTCATCAGTCCGTATCCTCGGTGCAAGGCGGGCGAGTCCCCTTCGAGACATCATGTTGAGGTGCAAATGCCTTGACGTGAGATGGTAAGGCAGAACCTATGACGATGCGCGGTGTCGGTCTCAGTATTCACAAGAAGTCGAGAGAGGCTGGCACCGGCTGGGTTTTGACTGCTTCGACTGTCGCCGGCATCTGCTGGATACCTCGGAGAGTCGAGACTCTGTGCAAGTCTCTCAATCGGAATCCAGAATGACGAAGTTCGTCGGGCGGTAGTGAATGCCCTGAGAAGGCTCGCTTAAGAGCAGTATGGTACCATCCCAATCCCGCGGTGCCGGCGAACAGAGGCCGGCCTGGGATCGTTTCCTGTCAGATCTGTACCCGGCGCTACATTCCGGCCTTTTCCTGTATCGAAAACCTACTGGTTTGGGGCTTGGGCATGGAGAATGCCAACTCGATTCAGGAAAGCACTCGCCTTGCCGAACACAAGTCCGGCTGGTCGTCCCGTTTTTCGCGGCTTGGGACTCATTTGCCCCATACATAGCATTGTTGATGATCGCGCTAGCTTTTCTATCGTAGATGTATTGATGGCGGCCTATGCTTGATCGTCGAAACCCAGCAGTAGAAGAACTCGACGTACACCCAATGATGCTTGACCAGCCATTGCTTGACCACCGTGGACCGAAGTGCGGCGAGACGATCCAAGATCACGCCGAGAGGAGCCTGGACAATTGCCATCGATTTGGCCGAGGAATGCAGGAACTCAACGGTGCGGCTGTGCAGACCGTTTACACAAGGCTAAATAACTGAGGGCAGCGAATGGGAGCTTATGACAAAGAAGCCATACGGGTTCTTTATAGTTTTCCACACAAACTCGGAGCGCAGCGCATATGCTATTTGGCATGGGAAGTGCTAAATAGCCTGCAGGCTGCTGGCGCCACTGTCGTTGCTTTGCCCGGGACGATCTCCAAACCACCCCCACCGAATATAACGGTTTGGCCCACCCTAGCGAGAGGGAAACTATCGATGCCTTACCGCATTCTCGGGTCGTATCGTACCATACTACTCCATGACTTTATTGTGTCACGACGTTTACCAGAATTTGCAGGTAGGATTGATGTAGTGCACGGATGGCCAGTTGGTTCATTGAGGACCCTAAGAGTCGCTAAGCAGTTGGGAATCCCAACTGTTCTTGAGCGGTGTAATGCCCACACTCGATTTGCCTACGCCGTAGTTCGTCGTGAATGTGAGCGCTTGAACCTGACATTACCAAAGGGCCACGAACACGCTTTTAACGAGCGAGTTCTTAAAAGAGAGCAAGAAGAGTACTCCGAGGCGGATTGCATATTATGTCCATCAGAGTTTGTTGCGCGCACGTTCGTTGATGAAGGATTCTCTCGCGACAAGTTAGCTTACTATCGATACGGATTCGATGAGAAGTTGTGTTTTGCAGATCCTAATTGGCGTGCAGAAGACCGGGGATTAATAGCGCTGTTCGCAGCTGAATGTGCGCCTAGGAAAGGGCTCCACTACGCATTAGATGCCTGGCTGTCCTCCTCTGCGTGTAGAAACGGCACGCTTTTGATAGCTGGTCGGTTTGTATCTGGCTACGCAGATAGACTGAAGCCCCAACTGGAGCATCCCAGTGTCAGAGTGATCGGCTTTCGAACCGACCTTCCGTCGGTCATGCGGAGTGCAGACATCCTGATTCTTCCAAGTATCGAGGAGGGTAGCGCTCTTGTGACATGGGATGGGCGAGGTTGTGGGTGTGTGTTGTTAGTGTCTGCCGCAAGCGGTGCTCCGTGTAAGCATATGGAAACCGGATTAATTCATGAGGTTGGCGACGTGCGGGAGCTTTCAAGGCAGATTACACTTTTGGACCGGGATCGGCAATTGTTATCAAGTCTAAGGCGGGCGTCTCTGGCGGAGACGCCAACAATGACGTGGGCTCACTCCGGCAGAGCTCTTCTAGCTGTGTACCGCGCCCTGTTGTCCAAATTGGCCGAGGTCTGAAGACGGCCCCGCTGTTGTGACTTGATATTTGGGAGTCTTCGGGCCGGCAACGTCTAGACGTCAGTCTCGTCTAAGCGAACAACGCTGCGAAACTCGGACGGTTCGACCGTAGGCTACAGCGGAAGGTTTTGGTGGAGCCACAAGTCGGGATGGACGAATAGGTCTTGCGGAGCAGCTCGATCTTGGGGGGCACGGAGAGCCATCGTAAACCGACTTCAACGCCAGGTGGCACGAGAGGACCGTGGCGATCAGTGCCGTCCCAAGCCGACAAGCCAGCGGGAACGGCAGGTTGTAGTGGAGCTGCTCCATCAGCAACCGTTCGGCGCGCACCGTACAGAACCTGCAGCAGTGGCCGCAAAAACCGCCTCGACTCTGCCGAAGGAGGGCCCCTCTTGGAGTACAGTTCTCGGAACTGCGGTGCTAGGCGGGCCAAGGTGCCGTCCACAAGCTCCATCCTCGGTCGAAACGGGTGGTCCGGTGGAATCCTCTTCTCAAGGGAGCATATCCGAGCATTTCCGATTGCCTGACGTCAGGTCACCCCAGAGGATCGAAACTGCCGGAACTGGATCCAACACAATCGTTCGCGAGAGTTCTTCAGTAGCCACGGAAAGTATCGCAAGTAGCGGCCTCGCAAAACGGATAGCAACACATCCCGACCGTAACAAATCTGGAAAGTAGGCTCCAAGAATGGCAAGCAAGAAGTACATCACCTTTGGTGCGCCCAAAATCGCTACGGAGGAGATTCGTGAGGTGGTTAAGTGCTTGAAATCGGGATGGATCGGTACCGGTCCAAGAGTAGCATCTTTCGAAGAGGAGTTTCGGAGCTACATTGGTTGTGAACATGCCGTCGCGTTGAATTCTTGTACGGCGGCGCTGCATCTCTCGATGCTAGTTGCCGGTCTGGGTCCGGGCGACGAAGTGATCACAACGGCGATGACTTTCTGCGCAACTGTAAATGCAATAATCCACGCTGGCGCTACTCCTGTGCTGGTGGACTGCTTGCGAGACAGCATGCTTATCGATCCGGAATTGGTTAGGAAGGCAGTGACTAAGCGATCGCGAGCCCTAGTTCCTGTTCACCTGTCGGGCCGACCATGCGATATGGACACTTTGGGCCAAATTGCTCGGGATTACAAGCTTATTGTGATCGACGATGCTGCCCATGCCATTGAAGCTTGGTACAAAGGGCGCAAGATTGGAAATGCAGCGGACCTAACGTGCTTTAGTTTCTACGTCACAAAGAATGTCGTGACAGGGGAAGGTGGAATGGTAACGACCGCACGCGAGGACTATGCCAACCAACTGCGAGTGATGGCTTTGCACGGGATGAGTCGGGATGCTTGGAAGCGCTTTTCGGATGCGGGTTACAAACATTATGATGTTATATACTCCGGTTTCAAGTACAACATGATGGATATTCAGGCGGCTCTCGGAATCCATCAGTTGCGGCGGGTAGGAAAGAACCTGGAGCGACGCCGGGCCATCTGGCAGCGATACGATGAGGCCTTTGCGGCGCTACCGGTCGGTCTTCCACTTAAAGAGGAGCCGAATACCGTGCATGCTCGACACCTGTATACTCTTATTATAGACGAAAGGCAATGCGGTATCTCTAGAGATCAGTTCATGCAGGCGCTTCATCAAGAGGGAATCGGCACAGGAGTACACTATAGAGGGATTCATATGCATTCGTACTATCGTCAGAAATTTGGCTGGTCTCCTGAGAGTTTTCCGAACGCAACCTGGATTGGAGAACGCACCGTTTCTCTTCCGCTGTCCCCAGCTTTGACTGACGCTGAGGTTGAAAGAATAATCGAAGCGGTCTGGCGCGTACTCAAGGCGTGAATACTAGGCGGTCCTTGATGGCGTGTACTTCTGAGGACGGTGTTGCAGAGGTGAAAGGTGTCTGCGTTAGTGAAGACAGCCCGACGCATACTTAGGGCGCGGTTTATGCTGTTGTCGCAGGTTTTTGGGGCCCCCCGGATACTGAGGTGCATGGGGGCGACGGTAGGGGAGCACTGCCACATTGCTGCGGACCTATGTGTGTATAACATGCACGATGGCGCTGCGGAGAATCTGGTCGTGGGAAATCATGTCTATGTGGGGCCTCATTGCGTGTTCGATCTAACGGCGCCGATTATTTTGGAGGATTACGTCAGTGTTAGTGCAGGGGTCAGATTGATTACGCATTTGGACGTGGGCAGCGGGCCCCTAGGACAATACCTCCGGAGGAGGGAAGGTCCAATCCAAGTGAGAAGGGGCGCATGGATTGGCGCTGGTGCTACGATTCTGCATGGCGTTGAGGTCGGTGAGAGCGCAGCAGTTGGGGCGATGGCGCTGGTGACGAAGCGGGTCCGGAGAGGTACCCTCAATTATGGAATTCCAAGCCGCGAGATCCGGGAAATAACAGAATGAGGTTTCGTGGATATGCGGTAGACCGAGGCCCCCTTGTGTCTGGGCAGATACCAACCGGAGGGCGGATGCTGTTAGTGCAGATCTTGGATTGCGTGCGCAGCGGACTGTCGTCGACGGAACGACTGGAAGACAATTTGGTGGCCCGATATCTTGGGGGACCGGGGAAGGGACGAGCCGCTCTGGATCGAGACGGTGTTTTCGAAGAACCGGGATCACCTTCTCGGCGGAAGGTGGCGGATCTTTTTTCGCCTTGCAGCGGATGAGCGAATGTAAGCAGAAGTCCCAGCAGCGAGGCCGGCTGGCCGGGCTCCAGCGCCCAGTACTGGGCCCTGCATTGAGGGCGAGGATCGCCTTGATGGCCGCAAAACGGTGTCACCAGCCGGGCCATTGGCGAACAGGGCGGGGTCTCGACTGAGACCGTCAGCAAGTAGCGCGGTCGCCTGGCCGGGGTGCATCGCTGGCCTCCAAACCGATTTGCCCCGTCCTCGGAGCACGGCGACCGGCGCAAGAGGATTGCAATTCATGCCGCTCACCTCTAGCAGGCTGCTGAAAAACTCGCTCGGAAGTCGCTCGTGTCTTCCAGTGATGA
>CAZGEH010000001.1:88681-854043 GCA_964524795.1 uncultured Acidobacteriota bacterium | reverse complement strand
GTGCGGCGAATCCGGCGCGGTATGGGAGACACCACGGACAGCTTACCAGCTCCCCACCCGGGCGGGACACCCGGGCTTTCCGTCCAACACGGCGGTTGCATCCCCGCGCGGACAGATGGATTTGCACGCGGATCACGCCGATCCCACGGATCACACGGATCAACGCGAAGGCCGCCCCCGCGGCCTGAGCCTTGGAGTTCCGTCCGGCCTGGCGGTCGCGTCCTCCTGGAAAGGGGGTAGCGGGGTAACGCGGTAACGGGTTTTCTGTGAAGGCCGCGCCAGCGGCCTGAGCCGTGGAGTTCCCGTTCTCGCACCACCGATCGCAGCCATCAACCCCTTATGGCGCGCCTCCGAAAAACGAGATCTGGCGCAGAAGCCTACATGATACGGGAGGCGCTCAGTCCTGGTGGACCTGCCCGTGATCCTCGATCGCCTCCAGGTGGGTGGTCACATCGGCCGGGCGGCCGAGCCGTCCGGGAAGCAGGGCTTCGAGACGGGTGGCGATGCGGTGCGCCTCTCCCAGGGGTGTCTCAGCCGGGAACAGCAGGTGGAATTCGACCTTGAGGCGGTGGCCCATGCTGCGGAAGCGCAGCCCGTGGTAACTGACCCCGAACTGTTGACACAGTTCCTCCAGGACACGCCGGATCAGGCCGCCGGTCTGCGGGTCGACATAGTCCATCAGACCGCCCACGGACCGGTAGATGAGCTTGCCGCCGGACCACAGGATGTTGGCGGCAACGGCGATGGCGCACAGGGGATCCAGAACCAGCCAGCCGGTGGTCTGGACCAGCAGCAGGCCGACCACTACCCCCAGGCTGGTCCAGGTGTCGGTCAGGACGTGGGTGCCGTTTGCTTCCAGAATCAGGGACTGTGTCCGCTTGCCGGTGCGGATGAGGAACCACCCCAACATCGCGTTGACGAGAGCCGCTGTCGCCACCAGCAGGGTACCCAGACCCAGTTCCCGGACTTCCACGCCGTGGACCAAGTCCTGGACCGCAGCCACCCCGATGACCGCGGCGGCCAGCACGATCGCCGCCCCCTCGAAGCCCGCGGAGAAGAAAGTGATGCGTTCGTACCCGAAGGGAAAGCGCATGCTGGCGGGCCGGAGACTCAGATTGAGGCTGAAAACGGCGAACCCCACCGCCAGTACGTGGACGACGGATTCGGCGGCGTCCGAAAGAATCGCGGAGCTTCCGGTCAGCCACCACGCCCCGCTCTTTCCCGCCAGCATCAATACGCCCACGGCCAGGGAAAGACGCATGGCGAACCGGTTGTCCCGGACACTGCGGGAGCCCTCCAGCACCACCGCCGATGGATGCATCCGGCCCATTCTAGTCCACCGCCGGGCTCCGGAGCAGCCGCTGTCCGGACGGTTCGGGAGCCCGCCACGGGAGTCGGGTTCAGCAGTTGACCTGGGGCCGCGAAAGGAAACCAGAGCCTCGCTTGCAGCCGATCTGCGGACGGGTTAGGTTGACTGGATGATGAAAAAGTATGGTCTTGTGGTCTGGGCTGGAGTGATGTTGCTGGGATGGGTGATGGGCAGTGCCGAACCGGAGCGCAACACCGACCCCAACACTCTCCTGCTCAAGGACTACCGCCCGCAGTCCATCTACCGGATTCCGCGCACTGACGTGGCACGGGCCCGTTTCCCGGCGATCGACGTGCACTCCCACGACTACGTGAAGACGCCTGAGGAGGTGGATCGGTGGGTCCAGTTGATGGACGAAGTCGGGATTGAGCGATCGGTGATCATGACCGGACAGACCGGCGCCGAGTTCGACCGGCTGTATGCGCTGTTTGCCGGGCGGTATCCGGACCGTTTCGAGGTCTGGTGCGGCTTTGACTATACCGGCTACGACCAGCCCGGGTGGGGCGAATCGGCAGTGAAAGAGCTGGAGCGTTGTTACAGGGTAGGCGCGCGGGGACTCGGCGAACTGGGGGACAAGGGGAAAGGTCTGTTTTACAGCCGGCCGACGCCGGCCTGGGGCATGCACATCGACGATCCCCGAATGGATCCACTGCTGGAGAAGTGTGCTGAGCTGGGCCTGCCGGTCAACATCCACGTGGCGGAGCCGTACTGGATGTACCTGCCGATGGACGAGACCAACGACGGACTGATGAACGCCTTTGAATGGCGACTGGACAACCAGCCGGGGATTCTGGGCCATGAGGAGATGATGCAGACCTTGGAACGCGCCTGTGCCCGGCATCCCCGGACCACCTTTATCGCCTGCCATTTCGCCAACTGCTGTTTCGACCTGAACCGCCTGGGGATGATGCTGGAGCGCTACCCCAACCTGTATGCCGACATTGCGGCACGCTACGCGGAAACCGCTCCCATTCCCCGCTTTGTGGCGCGCTTTTACGAGAAGTACCAGGATCGGCTGCTGTACGGGACGGACATGGACCCGACTCCCAAAATGTACCGGATCACCTTCCGGATTCTGGAGTCCAGCGACGAGCACTTCTACGAGCTGGCGCAGTTCGGTTACCACTGGGCGTTGAATGGATTCGGGCTGCCGGACGAGGTTCTGCGCAAGGTTTACCGGGACAATGCGCTCCGGCTGGGGATTGGGAGGTAATCGCGAAACGGTGGGGCCAAGGATATCAGTGGCGTAGAGGGTGAGGAGAGGCAGGCGGGAGCCGGAATTCGGGAGGCGGCGGCTGGACTGATTCCTCTCTCCCGTTGCCCGACTCTGTCTCCCGCCCCCCTCAAGGCTTCGGCCGGGAACGCTGCCGGGCCGCGAAGGCGAAAGCCGTAAAGTACCTGGACCAGGCCTCGTCCGTGGACCCGTAGAGGTTCCCGCCCATGAAGTCGTCCAGGAGAACTTCCCGCAGACGGGTCAGTTCCTTCAGTCGTCCTTTGTGACGGGGGTCCGAGATGGTGAAGTGCAGCAGTTCCAGGGCCCGTTCCAGTGCCAGCCGGCTGTATTCGGAGTTGCCCTTGCGCCTCCAGGAAAGCGCCCGCTCGACCTCGCTGCCAACGTGAGCAAGCTGTTCACAGAGGCTCAGCTCCTGCCAGCGCCCTGCGGCCAGCTCACGATGCTGAAAGCTCATGGTTGCACCAGTTTTCTCACCACTTCGAGAATCCGCTTGCGGGTGTCTGGGTCCTCCACAGCCCGGGAGCGGTTCCCCTGCCACGGGCGGAGGTTGATCATGGAGTCGAACTCCACAAAGTCGTCGCCGGAAAGATCGGGGTAAAGGTTGACGCCCCAGAGGTCTTCCTGACGGGAGCCCTGTTCCAGCAGCAGCGCTTCCTCATCTGAATGCAGCTCGCCTCCGACCGCCATCCGTTCCTGTCTGAGGTCGACTACTGCTTTGACCAGGCTGCCGAACGCGCTTTCTGCAAGGGTCCTCAACTCGGACATCGAGATGCCCTCGGCGATGATCCTCATCCTGTCAAGCATACCAACCCGTGCCGCCTCCTGGGAGCTGGGAGGTGACGTGCCCTCCCGTCACCGTCCACCGGCGAGTTGAGAAGCGTGGTGAAGTGGTTCTTGAGCTCGCAGGAAACCATGTTCTAGAATGAACTCAACTCAAGCGGCAATACCGGACAGGCGCCGACTGTCCGCCTTCCTCTCCTGTCGATGGCTGTTTCAATCTGTGTTGGCGGCCGACCACGATGGGCCGGTCTCTGATTCTGAATGGGCCTCGACCGCAGACTGGAGCAAGCCCAGCGATCGTCGGAAGGAGGGGCGAAGATCATCCGGTCGCGGACCGTTCCCGGAGAGCCGGGTCGATCCGGTTACCCGCTGTCACGGGAGGCACCATGTTGGGCGACAAGATTGGCACCAGTACCGGGAAAGTGACGAACCGCCGGGTCCTTCCCAACCCCGGTGGAGGCCCGAAGGTGGAGACGTCCTTCGAATCCACCACCAGGCTGTTGGGGGTGGATCTCAAGGAGATGGGTACCTACTGGTCGGTACCCCGGTCCGATGGGACTCTCTACGGAGAAGGCCAGGGTTTTCTGATGGGGGCGAACGGCGAACTGATCACCTGGGTGGGTCAGGGGGTCGGAACGATGAGCCGGGAGGGAGCTGTAAGCTATCGAGGCGCCGTGTACTACTCCACCATAGTGCCCAAGTTCGTTCACCTGAATCGGGCGGCGATCGTCTTCGAGTACGAGGTCGACGCCGCGGGGAATACGGTGAGCCAGCTCTGGGAATGGAAGTAGCAGTCCCTGGTTCCCTGCCGGGGGTTCTTGGCAGGCCAAGTCTGAAATTCGCTATACTCCGCTGATTGATCTGCCGTGGACGGCGGGTCGACCCCTTTGGAGTGAGGGCGGCGGAAAGTTGAGCCGCCGGTGGACAGAGTCAGGGAGAGATCAATGGCGACTATCGATTTTGGCGGTGTCAAGGAAGAGGTGATTACCCGCGAGGAGTTCCCGGTGGCCAAGGCCCGGGAAGTGCTCAGGAACGAGACCATCGCGGTTATCGGCTACGGTGTCCAGGGACCTGCCCAGGCCCTGAACATGAAGGACAATGGCTTCAAGGTCATCATCGGCCAGTCATCGAAGTTCCAGAAGGACTGGGACCGGGCTGTGGCCGACGGATGGGTGCCCGGCGAGTCCCTGTTCGAGATTGAGGAAGCGGCGCGGCGCGGTACCATCGTCCAGGTCCTGGTCTCGGACGCTGCCCAGCGGGCCATCTGGCCGTCGCTCCGAACCTGCCTCAACAAGGGGGATGCGCTGTATTTCTCCCATGGTTTTTCCATCGTTTACAAGGATCAGACGGGAGTGGTCCCGCCTCCGGATGTGGACGTCATCCTGGTGGCCCCCAAGGGTTCCGGCACTTCAGTGAGACGCAACTTCCTGTCCGGCGCCGGGATCAATTCGAGCTTTGCGGTTTACCAGGACGCCACCGGGCGCGCCCGGGAACGTGCCATCGCGGTGGGCATCGCCATCGGTTCAGGATACCTGTTCCCCACCACCTTCGAAGGCGAGGTCTACTCGGACCTGACCGGGGAGAGGGGAGTCCTGATGGGTGCCCTGGCCGGGATCATGGAGGCGCAGTACGAAGTCCTGCGGGAAAACGGTCACAGCCCAAGCGAAGCTTTCAATGAGACGGTGGAAGAACTGACCGAAAGCCTCATCCGGCTGGTGGGCGAGAACGGCATGGACTGGATGTATGCGAACTGTTCGGCCACCGCCCAGCGCGGGGCTCTGGACTGGAAGCCCAAGTTCAGGGAGGCTACCCTGCCGCTCTTCAAGGAGTTGTACCGCCGGGTCAAGAATGGTGACGAGACCCGCCGGGTGCTTGAAGCCTGTGGCGCGCCGGACTATCAGCAGCAACTGTCCTCCGAGTTGAGGGCGATGGGTCAGTCCGAAATGTGGCTGGCCGGCAAGGCGACACGCTCGCTGCGTCCGAAGGAGTCCGCCCGACAGATCACGGCGGACACGAAGGGGGTCCGCGGGCGGGAAGTCTGATCGCTTGCCGGCATGCCCCTTTCAGACCTCATGATCCGTGGCGGCCCCAACATCGGCGTCGGGGCTGCCTTTCAGTACTGCACGAGTGAGTAGACCTCGAGGCCGGGCGGAATCTTCTCACGGCCGTTCAGAAAGGTCAGCTCGATCAGAAAGGCCAGGCCGACCAGATCTCCGCCCATGCGGCGTACCATGCCGACGGTAGCGGCGGCGGTGCCGCCGGTGGCGATGAGATCGTCCACGATCAGGACGCGCTCTCCGGGAGCCACGGCGTCCTCGTGAATCTCCAGGGTGTCGGTTCCATATTCCAGGTCATAGGTGACCTGCAGCTTTGCCGCCGGGAGTTTTCCCCGCTTGCGGACGGGCACGAAACCCGCGTTCAGGTTGTAAGCCAGGGCGGGACCCAGGATGAAGCCCCGCGATTCGATGCCCAAAACCTTCTGGATGCCGCGCCCCTGATAGTGCCGGGTGAGGGCGTCGATTGCGGCCCGAAAGCCCTCGGCATCCTTCAGCAGGGTGGTGACGTCATAGAACAGGATTCCCGGTTTCGGGAAGTCCGGCACTTCGCGGATCAGTCTCTTCAGCTCGTCCAAGTTCGCGTCTCCTTGCTTCATCTTCGAATCGTGAATGAATCCACCCCTTCGACCGCCGCCGGCGACTCGACCACTTGGGACACCCAGGCGAAGGAGGGACCACGATGTAACCGCCTGACCAGCTCTTCGACCTGGGGGAGGGGTCCTTCCGCGTGGACTTCCACATCGCCGTTTCCCAGATTGCGGACCCATCCGTTCACGCCCAGCTGTTGGGCATGATGCAGGGCAAAGTACCGGAATCCCACCCCTTGGACCCGACCCTTGATAACCAGTGTTCGCGCTACGGTTTGGCTCACGAAAACCTCGCGGCCGGGGCCTGCAGGCGCCCCTGGTGGCGGATCGCCATGGGAGTGCTGGGAGTGGTCGGGGCGAGAGGATTTGAACCTCCGGCCTCACGGTCCCGAACCGTGCGCGCTTCCAGCCTGCGCCACGCCCCGACCGGCGAAAAGGGCGACCATCCCTTTCGACAGGTCGATCGCCCCTCCCTAGATAACATATTTCAAGAGAATAAATCCACCGACCAACAGCACGGCAAAGACCACGGTCAACAGGTTGAAGTACCTCTCGATGAATGCCCGGATCCGGGGTCCCAGCCACCAGATCAGGCCGCTGATGAGGAAGAACCGTGCGCTTCGGCTCACGATCGACGCCATCAGAAAGGTGGTGAAATTGATCTCGAACACACCGGCGGCGATCGTGAAGACCTTGTAGGGGATCGGTGTGAACCCGGCCACTGCCACGGCGATGGCGTCCCAGTCACGGTAGAGTTGCTGTACCCGCTGATAGGCGTCGCCCGCCGAGTAAAACTCGATGATGGGCCGACCCAGCAGTTCGTAGAACTTCAGGCCCAGCAGATAGCCGACGACTCCGCCTAACACCGAGCCGGCGGAACAGATGGCGGCGAAGCGGAAGGCCCGGCTGGGTGCCGCCACCGCCAGCGCCATCAACAGCACATCCGGAGGAATCGGAAAGAACGACGATTCGGCGACTGCCAGCAGAAACAGGGCCCAAGTTCCCTGGGGGGTCTCGGCAAAGGCCAGGACCCAGTCATAAAGTTTTCTCAAGAGGGTGAAAGGCATCCGTCGCCCGTCCCGCCGCAGGCCAGCGAAAATGCGCATTATAAGCGATTGAAGGGCGTGTGCCCCACCACTGCGGCCCGTTCTGCCGTGCCCCTCGCGCCCCAGCCGGCTCTTTGGTTTCCCCGCTCCTTCACAAGCCGGGTGAAAGTGGTATCATTTGCAACTTCGATCCCAAATTTGACAGACAGATACATCTGCGCCCCACGTCGGAGCGGGAGATCATTGGTTTAGGACGTTATGGCACAGTTGTTCCCACAGAGCACGAACGTACTGGTCCGGATCGGGATCCTGTTTGCGGCCGTCTTGGCCGCCGGCTCCGGTTGGGCGTATTACGAGGGATACCACTCCGCCTATTTCAACCGTGTCGACGAGTTCCGGGAACAGCCGGTCATGTTCAGCCACAAGCACCATGTCGGCGGGTTGGGCATCGACTGCCGCTATTGCCATACCTCGGTGGAGGTAAGCGCCTCCGCCGGAATTCCGCCGACCCATACCTGCATGAGCTGTCACTCCCAGGTCTGGACCGAAGCTCCCATTCTCGCGCCGGTGCGGGACAGCTATCGCACCGGGCAGCCCCTCGAATGGATCCGGGTTCACGACCTGCCCGACTTCGTCTACTTCAACCACAGCATCCACGTGAAGCAGGGAATCGGCTGCACCACCTGCCACGGCCAGGTGGACCAGATGCCCCTGATGCGTCAGGTCAACACCCTGTACATGGGCTGGTGCCTGGATTGCCACCGCCAGCCCGAACGTTATGTCCGTCCCCGGGACCGCGTCTTCGATGCGGACTGGCAGCCTCCTTCGAATCAGCTCGAGGTGGGGCGTGAACTGGTCAGGCAGTACAACATTCAGAAACTGACCCACTGTTCGGCTTGTCATCGATGAGTAACAAGTTGGCGAACTCCAATCTGAATCTGGAGAAGCTTCGGGCCAGGCTGGCCGCGGCTGACGGGCGTACCTACTGGCGCAGCCTGGAAGAACTGGCCGACACCGAAGAGTTCCAGGACTATCTCAGGCACGAGTTTCCGGCCGGGGCGGACACCTGGACGGACCCCGTGGGACGCCGTCGCTTCCTCCAGCTCATGGGGGCCTCCATCGCTTTTTCGGGAGTGACCGCCTGTGTCCGGCAGCCGGACGAAAAGCTGGTCCCCCATGTCAAGGCGCCGGAGGAAGTGATTCCGGGCCGACCGCTGTTCTACGCTTCCGCGTTTTCCCATGGAGGCTACGGGCAAGGCATTCTGGTGGAAAGTCATGACGGACGTCCCACCAAGATCGAAGGCAACCCCCGCCATCCCGCCAGTCTGGGGGCGACCACGGTTTGGGCCCAGGCATCGGTCCTCGATCTGTATGACCCCGACCGTCTTACCGCGATCGAGTCAGGCGGCCGGCCACGAAGCTGGGAGCACTTCTCGGCGGCCCTCCTGTCTGAGGTGGAGCGGTTTCGCAATTCCGGGGGCCGCGGTCTGCGGATCCTCACCGGGACGGTCACGTCGCCCACCTTGGGAGGACAGCTCCGCAGACTGCTTGCCGACCTTCCTGCAGCGCGCTGGCACCAGTATGAAGCGTTGCCCGGGGATTCAGCCCGGGAAGGCGCGGTGATTGCGTTGGGGCGCCCGCTGGATGTCCATTACCGCCTGGACCGTGCCGACCGTATCGTTTCTCTGGATGCCGACATTCTCTTCGATGGCCCGGCATCCCTCAGGTACACCAAGGATTTCACGGCCCGCCGGAAGGTCGAAAACGGGCTCGAGAAGATGAACCGTCTTTACGTGGCGGAAAGCAGCCCCACCTTGACCGGAACCATGGCCGATCATCGTCTCGCCGTTCCGGCGGGCCACATTGCGCGCCTGGCTCGCGGTCTCGGACATCGGCTGGGGCTGGAAATCGCTGATCCGGCTGAGCTGAGTCCGAGGGAGGCGGCATGGCTGGCCGCTGTAGCTGACGACCTGGTCGCTCACCGGGGCAGATCCGTGGTGGTGGCAGGTGCCTGCCAGCCCGCTGCCGTCCACGCGCTGGCGCTGGCGCTGAACGAGGTGTTGGGAGCGATGGGGACGACCGTCGTGGTCACGGAGCCGGTAGAGGTCGATCCGGTGCATCAGATGAATTCGCTCTCCGAGTTGGTGGAGGCCATGCAGGCGGGCGAAGTGGAGACCCTCCTGATTCTTGGCGGAAACCCGGTTTACACAGCTCCTGCCGATCTCGGGTTTGCGGAGGCTCTGGGTAAGGTTGGACTGCGCATCCACCTGACCACCCACGTCAACGAGACCACCGAGCTCTGCCACTGGAGGATTCCGGAGTCCCATTACCTCGAGGCATGGGGAGACATCCGCAGCTTCGACGGAACCGTTTCCGTCGTTCAGCCTCTGATCGAACCTTTGTACCGCTCCCGTTCGGCCATCGAGATTCTGGGTCTGATGTTGGGAACGGAAGCGCCGCCGACCGGGTATGAGCTGGTCCGCCGCCACTGGCAGTCACAGCGGGGCGGTGAGGCGGACTTCGAGATTTGGTGGCGCCGGGTCTTGCACGACGGACTGGTTGCCGGGAGTGAGTCGGCTCCGGTGCAGGCAACGGTGAATGCTGCGCGGGTACTGGAATCGCTGCAGTCTCTGCCGGCGCGGTCAGCGGGAATCGAGCTGCTGCTTCGTCCGGATCCCCATGTGCTGGATGGACGCTACGCCAACAATGGTTGGCTGCAGGAGGCTCCCAAGCCGCTGACCAAGCTGACATGGGACAACGCGGTGTTGATGGCGCCGTCGACCGCCGAGGCGCTGGGAGTGACCTCGGAACAGATGGTGGAACTGAGGTCGGGGGATGTGGCGGTGCTGGGGCCTGTCTGGATCCAGCCGGCTCATGCCCCCGACTCGGTGACCATCCATCTCGGCTACGGTCGTTCGGTGGCCGGCAGGGTGGCCTCAGGCACCGGCTTCGATGCCCACGCGTTGCAGAGCTGGCGGCAGCCGTGGTCAGTGGCGGGGGTCACCATCCAGCCGCTGCGCGAAAAGCGCCGGTTGGCCTGCACCCAGGACCATTACTCCATGGAGGGCCGGCATCTGGTGCGGGAAGCCTCCCTGGAGAAGTACCGGGAGGATCCCGAGTTCGCCAGGAAGCTGGTTCCGGAGACTGACCCCAAGGCTCTTCTTTATCCCGGTTTCGAGTACAAGGGCCATGCCTGGGGGATGGCGGTGGATCTCAGCGCCTGCACCGGCTGCAATGCCTGTGTTGTGGCGTGTCAGGCCGAGAACAATATCGCGGTGGTGGGAAAGGATCAGGTGCTGAACGGCCGCGAAATGCATTGGATCCGCATCGACCGCTATTACTCGGGCGGGCTCGATGAACCGGGGACGCTTCATCAGCCGGTGATGTGCCAGCATTGTGAGAACGCTCCCTGCGAGACCGTCTGTCCTGTGGCGGCAACGGTGCACAGCCACGAGGGACTCAACGACATGGTCTACAACCGGTGCGTGGGGACCCGCTACTGCTCCAACAACTGTCCGTATAAGGTGCGTCGGTTCAATTACTTCCTGTACTCCGACTGGGACACCGAATCGCTCAAGCTGCAGCGCAACCCGGATGTCACGGTGCGCAGTCGGGGAGTCATGGAGAAGTGCACATACTGCGTGCAGCGGATCAACGCGGCCAAGATCCAGGCGCGGCTCGAGGAGCGGCCTCTCCGGGACGGAGAGATCCAGACCGCCTGCCAGCAGGTCTGCCCCGCCGAGGCCATCGTGTTCGGCGATCTGAACGACCCGAACAGCGCCGTCGCCAAACTCAAGCAGAGTGCCCGCAACTACGGGATTCTGACCGAGATCCAGACGTTGCCCCGCACCACGTACCTGGCACGGATCACCAACCCGAACCCGAAACTCGCGGAGGAAGGATGAGCGATCCAGGGCGAAAGTGGTTCGAACCGGCGGCAGGATCAGGGCGGCGACGGTTTTCACGGCCGGAACGGTTGTCCGGGTGGACTGCGGCGCGAGGAGTGGGCTGTGGGCCGGCAGTCCGGCTGGTGCTGGTGATTTCAGCCGTGCTGTGGGTTTCCGGGTGTCGCATGGACATGCACGACCAGCCGAAGTACAAGCCTTTCCGGGCGAGCGCCTTTTTCCCCGACGGCAGGGCCTCCAGAACTCCGCCGGAAGGGACTGTAGCGCAAGGCCAGCTCCGCGAGGATGAACTCCTCTATACAGGGAGGCTGGACGGTCAGGATTCGGAGCTTTTCCCTTTTCCGATAACCCGGGAGGTATTGGACCGCGGACAGGAGCGGTACAACATCTTCTGTTCGCCCTGTCATGACCAGGTGGGGACGGGGCAGGGGATTATCGTCCAGCGGGGGATGAAGCAGCCCCCCTCCTTCCATATCACACGGCTGCGGGAAGCGCCTCCGGGTTACTACTTCAATGTGATCACCCAGGGCTTCGGAGTCATGTATGGCTATGCCTCGCGGATCCCGCCGGAGGACCGCTGGGCGATCGTCGCCTACATCCGGGCGCTGCATCTGAGTCAGGCTGCCAGCTTCGGGGATGTCTCCGAGGCGGATGTGGCTGCGGTGGAGGCGGCCCGGTAGGGATGGGCGCGGGGGAAACCATGAACGAGCTGGAGACCAAGCATCATTCGCCGGCCGGTCCCGCCGTGGGTCACGAGACGACCGATGCCGATGTGAAACCCATCCTGAAATTTCTGGTGGGGCTGGGCCTGTTGCTGGTGCTGGTGATGGTGGGCATGACCCTCTTTTTCAACGCCCTGGAATCGCGGTTCCAGCGCACGGGAAAAGAGGTGTCACCACTGGTGGACACGGCCCAGGTGCCGCCCGGACCACGGCTGCAGCCCAACCCGGCCGATGATCTGCGGCGGCTTCGGAGCTGGGAACAGCAAAGGCTTGCCGGATACGGCTGGGTCGATCAGGACACCGGGGTGTTCCGGATTCCCATTGAACGGGCCAAACAGCTCATCGTGGAGCACGATGTACTCCCCGTGAGGCGGGCTCCCGCCGGAGAGGCTCCGCGGTGATCGTTCTCCGGCGAGGGTGTGTGTGCCAGGGGGCAACATGATACGGAAACCAAGTATTGCAATCATTCTGCTCCTGCCGTTGGCCGCACTGTGCGTCAGCGCCGCGGGGCAGCCGGTGGAACCGGCGGCGCCGGCGGATGCAGACAGCATCCTGGAGCGGGTGGGGCTGGACCAGAAGCTGGGGGAGCAAGTGCCCCTCGGCCTCGAGTTCAGGGACGAGAGCGGCCGTACCGTGTACCTACGTGAGTATTTCGGTGAGCGGCCGGTAGTGCTGACGCTGGTCTATTACGAATGCCCCATGCTGTGCTCGCTGATTCTCAACGGGACGGTGCGGGCCCTGCGCACCCTGGAGTTCACCGTCGGCCGCGAGTTCGATGTGCTCACCGTGAGCATCGACCCGGATGAAACGCCGGAGCTGGCGGCGGCAAAACGGACGGAATACTTGTCGTCCTACCGGCGGGAAGGCGCTGAAAAGGGCTGGCACTTCCTGACCGGCCGGGAGGACCAGATCCGGCCGTTGGCGGATTCCGTCGGTTTCCGGTATGCGTTCGATCCGGCGTCCGGCGAATACGCCCATGCGGCGGGGATCATGGTGCTGACCCCGGAAGGCAAGGTGGCGCGTTATTTCTATGGTGTCGAGTACTCTCCTCGGGATCTGAAACTGGGCCTGATCGAAGCCTCGGAGAAAAAGATCGGCTCCCCGGTCGATCAGTTGTTGCTGCTCTGCTACCACTACAACCCGCTGACCGGGCGGTACAACTTTGCTGTCATGACGGCGGTGCGGGTGGGCGGGGCGTTGACGGTGCTGGGTATTGTCGCGTTGTTGTGGACCCTGATCCGGCGGGAGCGGAAGTCCGGCTCGGCCGCCGCCAGGGTTTGAAGGTGCTGGACGGTTCGAGGATTTGAGTGGCGGGGGCAGTTCTCCTGCCTGAAAAAACCATGTTTTCCAATTTCCCGTTGTTTCCGGAAGTCGCCTCGACCATCGCCGGGAAGGTGGACGCCTTGTTCTTTTTCCTGGTGGCGGTGAGCCTCTTCTTTTTCGTGCTGGTCTGTGCCCTCGTGCTGGTGTTTGCAATCCGATATCGCCGGCGCTCGCAGGCGGACCGTCCGGCAGAAGTCCACGGCTCTCTTTCCCTTGAGCTGTTCTGGACCATCATCCCGTTCGGGCTCGCCATGGTGATGTTCGGCTGGGGTGCGGTCTTGTATTTCGACATCTACTCTCCGCCCGCGACCGCCATGAACATCTATGTGGTGGGCAAGCAGTGGATGTGGAAGATCCAGCATCCGGAAGGCAACCGGGAGATCAACGAACTGCATGTCCCGGCGGGAACGCCGGTCCGCCTGATCATGACCTCGGAGGATGTGATCCACAGTTTTTACGTCCCCGCCTTCCGGATCAAGATGGACGTGCTGCCGGGCCGCTACACCACAGCCTGGTTCGAGGCGACCAAACCCGGGAAATACCACCTCTTCTGTGCCGAATACTGCGGAACCAAGCACTCGGAGATGGTGGGTTCGGTGTACGTGATGGAACCGGCCGACTACCAGGAGTGGCTGGACAGGGGTTCCGGCACGACCCTTTCCATGGTGGAAGAAGGTGCGCAGCTCTACGCACAGCTTGGCTGCGGCACCTGCCATGAGCAGGTCAGCGGAGCGCGCGGCCCCAGCCTGCACGATCTGTACAGCCGCACGGTGGAGCTGATGAGTGGAGAGACTGTCACCGTGGACGACGCGTACCTGCGGCGGTCGATTCTGGAGCCTGCCAGCCAGATCGTTGCCGGCTACGCCCCGATCATGCCGACCTATCGCGGCCAGATCAGCGAAGAGAATCTGCTCAAACTGATTGCCTACATCAAGTCCCTGGCTGCGCACGGGCCGGCTGCCGGCCCGGCGGCCGTGGAATAGAAGAGGTCAGAGAAAAATCCATGACACACGCAGACGCTGCCTCCAACCACCCAGGCGGGGGAGAGAACTATCTGACCGCAGGCTATGGACTGAAGTCCTGGCTTCTGACGACCGACCACAAGCGGATCGCCATTCTTTACCTGATCACCATCAGCATCTTCTTTGTGATCGGCGGCCTGTTCGCCGTGCTCATCCGGCTCGAGCTGCTGACGCCGCCAGGGGATCTGGTCAGTTCCGATACCTACAACAAGCTGTTCACCCTGCATGGGCTGGTGATGATCTTTTTCTTCCTGGTTCCATCGATCCCGGCGGTACTGGGGAACTTCCTGATTCCCATCATGATCGGGGCACGGGACCTGGCTTTCCCCAAGATCAACCTGCTGAGCTGGTATGTCTTTGTGGTGGGCGGTCTGCTGACTTTTGCCGTGGTTCTGGCTGGCGGAGTCGACACCGGATGGACCTTCTATACGCCCTACAGCAGCCGTTTCTCACAGAGCGCGGTGGGTCTGACGGCGGTAGGGGTGTTCATCACCGGTTTTTCATCCATTCTCACTGGACTGAACTTCATCGTCACCATTCACAAGATGCGGGCGCCCGGTCTGACCTGGTTCCGGCTCCCGTTGTTCGTGTGGGCGCATTACGCCACCAGCCTGATCATGGTGCTGGGAACTCCGGTGGTGGCCATCTCCATCGCCCTCGTGTTCGCGGAGCGGGTCCTGGGTCTGGCGATCTTCGATCCGGCCCGGGGAGGCGATCCGGTTCTGTTCCAGCATCTGTTCTGGTTTTACTCCCATCCGGCGGTCTACATCATGATCCTGCCCTCCATGGGAGTGCAGAGCGAACTGGTCACCTGTTTCTCCCGCAAGCGCATCTTCGGATACGCCTTTGTCGCGTTCTCCAGCCTCGCCATCGCCATCCTCGGCTTCCTGGTGTGGGGACATCACATGTTCACCAGCAGCCAGTCCATCTACGCCGGCATGGTCTTCTCCATCCTGACGATGATGGTGGCGATTCCTTCGGCGGTGAAGGTCTTCAACTGGACCGCCACCATGTACAAGGGAGTGATCTCTTACGAGACGCCGATGCTATATGCATTCGGATTCATCGGCCTGTTCACCATCGGCGGGCTGACCGGGCTGTTCCTGGGCACGTTGGGCCTGGATGTTCATGTCCATGACACCTACTTCGTGGTGGCCCATTTCCACTACATCATGGTGGGCGGGGCCATCATGGGGTATCTGGGCGGCCTGCACTTCTGGTGGCCCAAAATCACCGGGCGGCTCTACCCGGAGCCCTGGGCCAAGCTGAGTGCGGTGATCATCTTCATCGGATTCAACCTCACCTTCTTCCCGCAGTTCCTGGTGGGATATCTGGGGATGCCGCGCCGGTACCACGTCTATCCGGAGGAATTCCAGATCTTCCATGTGCTCTCCACCGCGGGGGCTTCGATCCTGGCGGCTGGATATGCCTTCCCGGCGTTCTACTTCATCTGGTCCCTGTTCAGGGGCGAGAAGGCACCGGCAAATCCATGGAACGCCAGCGGCCTCGAGTGGCAGGTGCCCTCACCGCCGCCGACGTTCAACTTTGACCGCACACCGCTCGTGACTGAAGAAGCTTACGATTACTCGAAACTGGAGGGGAACCTTGTCCGACAGTCATAGCTCGGCCGTCGCACACCAGTTTGACGACGCAGCCCAGCAGAAAGAGACCACCGCCCTCGGGATGTGGTCGTTCCTCATCACCGAGGTGATGATGTTCGGCGGCCTGTTCACCGCGTACGGTTTCTATCGCCTGCGTTTCCACGACGCGTTCGTGGCGGGAAGCAACCGGCTGGACTATGTGATCGGGGCGGCCAACACGGCCATTCTGATCTGCAGCAGCCTGACCATGGCGCTGGCTGTCCATGCGGCCCAGTTGGGCAGGCGCCAGCGAACCATCCTTTTCCTGGTGCTGACGATGATCCTGGGGGCGGCCTTCCTGGGAGTCAAGGTGGTGGAGTACGGCGACAAGTTCGAGCATCACCTGGTCCCGGGCCATTCGTTCTCCTTTGACCATCCCCAGGCCGCCTTTGTGGAGCTGTTCTACTCGTTTTACTTTGCCATGACCGGGCTGCACGCCCTGCACATGGTAGTGGGTCTGGGGCTGCTGACCTGGCTGGTGATCCAGACCCGTGGGGGACGCTTCTCGTCGGCGTACTACGCGCCGGTCGAGATGGTCGGGCTGTACTGGCACTTCGTGGACATCGTGTGGATTTACCTGTTTCCGTTCCTCTATCTGATCGGGAGAGCCTGATGAGCGATCATGTCCTGCCGCGCCGTGTTTACTACATGGTGTTCGCCACCCTTTTGCTGCTGACCCTGATCACGGTGGAGGTGGCCTTCTACGACCTGGGCTGGCTGAGCTTCCAGGTGGCGTTGGTGATCGCCAGCATCAAGGCGACGCTGGTGATCCTCTATTTCATGCACGTCCGATACAGCAGCGGACTGACAGGGATCTTTGTAGCGGCCGGCTTCGTGTTTCTCGCGATCATGCTGCTGTTCACCCTGGCGGACCTGGAAACCCGGCCCTGGCAATACCAGCCGGACACTTCCGGCTTCTCCCAGGATCTCGACCAGTAGCCCGAACCCCAATTCCAAGGCGGAACACACAAGACGACATGGCACAAGCAGTCATCGGTTTGGAAACGATCGAACACGAGCTGGATCCCATCACCCGCCGGCCCGAGCTGGTGACTGGGGACCCGGGTTTGCACGGTGTCACCGAATCCGTGGCCCGACCTGTGGAATGGAAGCCTCCGCTGGGGTGGTACGCCGCCCTGCTGATCTCGCTGGGGATGCTGGGGCTGTTCGGAATCAGCTTGACGTGGCTCCTGCTGAAGGGGGTCGGGATCTGGGGCAACAACAACCCCGTCGGCTGGGCTTTCGATATCGTCAACTTCGTGTTCTGGGTCGGCATCGGGCATGCCGGGACCCTCATCTCAGCGGTGCTGTTCCTGTTCCGTCAGGAGTGGAGGACCTCCATCAACCGGTCTGCGGAGGCCATGACCATCTTTGCGGTCATGTGCGCCCTGCTGTTTCCGGCCATCCATACCGGACGTCCATGGCTGGATTACTGGCTGCTTCCACTTCCCAACGAGATGAAGATCTACCCGCAGTTCCGCAGTCCGTTAATGTGGGACGTTTTTGCGGTTTCGGTGTATTTCACCATCTCGCTGGTGTTCTGGTATCTGGGGTTGGTGCCTGACCTTGCCACCATGCGCGACCGGGCCCGCACCCGTCTGCGGGGAATCCTGTATGGGATCTTCGCTCTGGGCTGGCGCGGATCGGGTCGGCACTGGCTCCACTACGAACGCGCCTACCTCTTGCTGGCCGGTCTGGCAACGCCGCTGGTTCTGTCGGTCCATTCCGTGGTCTCGTTCGACTTTGCGGTCTCCCAGCTCCCCGGCTGGCATACCACCATTTTCCCTCCGTACTTCGTAGCCGGCGCGATCTTCTCGGGGATGGCCATGGTGGTGACGTTGATGGTGATCTGCCGGGTGGCCTTCCGCCTGGAGCACATCGTCACCCTGCTGCATTTCGACCGCATGGCCAAGCTGATGCTGGTGACCGGATCCATGGTGGGGTTCGCATACGGCATCGAGTTTTTCATCGCCTGGTACAGCGGGAATCCTTACGAGAAGTTCGCGTTTTTCAACCGGGCCTTGGGCCAGTACGCCTGGGCGTACTGGATCATGATTACCTGCAACCTGGTGGTACCCCAGATCTTCTGGTGGCCGAAGATGAGGCGGAACATCCCCGTGCTGTTCGCGGCCTCGATCCTGGTCAACGTGGGGATGTGGTTCGAGCGCTTCGTCATTGTGGTGACCTCCCTGCATTCCGATTTCCTGCCTTCCAGTTGGGACTATTACTCGCCGACCATCTGGGACTTCACCACTCTCATTGGAAGTTTCGGGCTCTTTTTCACCCTGTTTTGCCTGTTTGTCCGGTTCCTCCCGATGGTCGCAATGGCGGAGCTCAAAGGTGTACTGCCGCAGGCTCATGTCCGGGTCGAGGCGGCGATGGCTCCGCCGGAAGAGCGCGCAGACACTGTCCGCTGGGTCGAGACGGATTCCCCATCCGACCGCAAAGTGACCGGAATTGTGGCGCAATTCGAGAGCCCGACGGATCTGGTTCGCGCATCCCGGGTGGTGCGTGACGCGGACTATTCCAGATGGGATACCCACAGTCCGTTCCCGGTCCACGGGCTGGAACGCGCCATGGGCTTGCGGCGGTCAAGGGTCCCCTGGTTTGTGCTGGTCTTCGGTCTGTTGGGCGCGGCTGCCGGAATGGCGCTGGAGTACTGGGTCAGTGTTGTGGCGTATCCCCTGATTGTTTCCGGCAAGCCGCTGTTCAGTTGGCCTGCCTTTGTGCCGGTGATGTTCGAGTGCGGCGTGCTGGGAGGAGGCTTGGGAGCGTTTTTGGGTTTTATTCTGCTATCCCGGCTCCCGGAGCACTATCATCCCCTTTTCGAGGCCCGGCTGGCGGCGAAAGCGTCCGACGACAAGTTCCTGATTTCCATCGACGCCGACGACCCGCGATTCGAGCTGGAGAAGACCAGCCGTCTGCTGTGGCAGGCGGGGGCCAGTCGTCTGGAACTGATCCGAGCCTGACCGGCTCGCTTGGAGAAGAAGAGGATTCGCCGTGGCTGAGCAGAAACAGATCTCGATTCCGCTGCAGGAGATCCGACTTGGGGAAACGCATCCTCTGGCGCGCCAGCAGTGGACTGCGCTGGGGCTGGGAATCGTCGCCCTGGCGCTGGCGGCTTTCCTGGGCATCGACGACGCGGACCAGTTCTTTCACTCGTACCTGGTCGCCTACATTTTCCTGGTGACCATCGCTTTGGGGGGGCTGATTTTCGTTCTGCTCCAGTTTGTGACCAGAGCGGGTTGGAGTGTAACCGTAAGGCGGCAGGCCGAACATCTGGCCGGAACGCTGCCGTTGTTCGTGATTCTGTTCCTGCCGTTGCTGGCCGGCCTGCACGAGCTTTACCCCTGGCTGGACCCTGCGCATGTGGACCAGGACCCGATCCTTCAGAGCAAGCGTGCCTACCTGAACGGCCCGTTCTTTCTGGTAAGGACCGCTGTGTATCTGCTTTCCTGGGCAGCCTTGGGGTGGTGGTTCCGCCGTCAGTCCGTGCTCCAGGACACCGAGGGGGGAACGCGGATCACCCGGCGTCTCCAGACCGCCAGCGCTCCTGCCATCGTCTGGTTCGGCATCACGGTCACCTTCGCCGCCTTTGACTGGCTGATGTCCCTGGATCCCCACTGGTACTCCACGATTTTCGGGGTCTATGTGTTCGCAGGCGGGTTCGTGGGTGCCCTGTCGTTTGTGATCCTTTGGGTCCTTCTCTTTCAGCGGTTCCGGCTGCTGACCAGCGTCGTGACGGAAGAGCACCGGCACGATCTCGGAAAGCTGCTCTTCGCATTCGTGGTGTTCTGGGCTTACATCGCCTTCTCCCAGTTCATGCTCATCTGGTACGCCAACATCCCGGAGGAGACCATCTGGTACGCCCACCGCTGGCACCACGGCTGGGAGTATGCATCCGTACTGCTGGCGGTGGGACACTTCGTCCTGCCGTTTTTCGTTCTGCTGCCGAGGGCGGTCAAGAGGAACCGCCGGCTGATGGCGGCGGTGGCCTGCTGGATGCTGCTCATGCATTATCTGGATATCTACTGGCTGGTGATGCCGGGCTTCCAGCAGGAGGGCCTTCGGCCCCATCTGATGGATCTGCTGACCCTCGTCGGCCTCGGCGGTCCTTTCCTGGCGGCCGGCTGCCGGCTGGCGCAGGGCCCGGCCCTGATCCCCACCCGGGATCCGCGGTTGGCTGAGTCGCTCTCCTTCGAGAACCTCTGAGCGGCGTCGCAGTTCTCCGCCGATTTCTGCTTCCATCCCGGGCGATCACGGCTTTAGACTTTCCTGTAACTCGTCGGCCCGCGACCGCCGTGACCTTCTGCGGTTGCCGACGTTGCACCTTGCCCTCATCCTGATCCAGCGGGGGGGAGTGCGAGGAAGCCATCGAAGCCCTGAATGAAGCCAAGGCCCTGACGGAGGATGAGGAGGCACTGACGCGGATTGCCAACAACCTGGAGTACTGCCGCTACCACCTGGAACGGGGCCCGTAACGGTCAGCATCAATGGCCGCCCCGCATGCGGAAATGGCTGCAACGTCCGGCTTCGCTGCAGTCGCCGCAGTCCTCCAGAGTGCCGCAACCCGGTCCTTCGGCCCGCAGAAGCCCGAAGATCACCCAGGCCGCCGCGATCAGCACAATGATCAGGAGCTGAATCCACACGTCCTATGCTCCACTGAAAAGCCCGGCGAAACCCTGGAATGCCAGGGAGAGAATCCCGGCAATCAGAAAGCTGAAGGCGGCGCCGCGCAGCACGTCGGGAATCTCCGCCAGTTCGCTTTCTTCCCGCAGACCCGCCATCAGCACCAGGGCCAGGGTCAGGCCCAGCCCCGAGCCCACGGCGAACGCGAGACCCTGCGCGAAGTTGTAGTTCCGACTGGTCTGAAACAGCGCCAGGCCCAGAATCGCGCAGTTGGTGGTGATCAGGGGCAGGAACAGCCCCAGGGCCTTGAACAGGGCGGGGCTGAGTTTCTTGATCACCATCTCGACGAACTGGACGGTGCTGGCGATGACGACGATGAAGGCCATCAGGCGAAGGTACGGGGCGTGGGTGAGCACGTAGTTGTTCAGGGCCCAGGCACAGATCGAGGTGATGACCATGACGAAGATATTGGCCAGGCCGAGGCGGAAAGCCGTGTCAATCTTCTTGCTGACCCCGAAAAACGGGCACAGACCCAGAAAATAGGCGAGCGTGAAGTTGTTGATGACGGCCGAGGAGACAAAGATCCACAGCAGGTCGTTCATTATGCCGCCTCCTTCTCCAGGCGCAACGCCGCCTTGTCCTGCTTCCTTTTGCGCAGGTAGGCGAAGATCATCAGCAGGACCCCTGCCGTCAGGAAGCCGCCCGGCGGCAGGATCATGATCACCCAAGGCTCGAACGACGCGCCGAACAGGGCCATGCCGAACAGCGAACCCGACCCCAGGATCTCCCGAATGCCTCCCAGCATCAGCAGCGCCAGTGTAAATCCACCCGACATTCCCAAGGCGTCTGCCACCGCCAGACCCAGCGGGTTCCGCGAGGCGAAAGCCTCCGCCCGGCCCAGGATGATGCAGTTCACGACAATCAGGGGGACAAACGCCCCCAGCTCCTTGTGGATGTCAGGGAGAAACGCCTGCAGGGTCAGGTCCGCCACCGTGACGAAGGTCGCGATCACCACGATGAACGTCGTGATCCGGACCTGTTTCGGGATCACCGAGCGGAACAGCGACACCAGAAAACTCGAACCGGTCAGTACGAAAGTCACCGCCACGCCCATGACAACGCCGTTGATGGCGGAGTTGGTCACCGCCAAAGCGGGACACAGGCCGAGCAGTTGAACCAGCACCGGGTTCTCTCTCCAGATCCCTTTGGCGGCCTCCGCGGAGAATCGACCCTCGCTCATTGTCCCCCTCCCGTCTCGGCGGCGGCCGCTTCGATCAAAGGCAGAAAGCGCCGGTTTCCCTGGTTGATAATGGTCACCACCGCCTTGGAGGAGATGGTCGCACCACTGATGGTGTCCACCTCGTTTGGCTCGGACTTGGCTCCCGGTTTGACCGGCACCACCTCGGGCTCCACCGCCAGGGCTGTGAAGTTGGAACGGAAGTGTTCGTCCTTCATGATCTTGTCGCCCAGCCCGGGTGTCTCCTTGCTGTCCAGGACCTCCATGCCGACGATCACCTTACGCCGGGGATCGTAGCCGTAGATGAGCTTGATGTTGTCCTGGAAGCCGGGACCCTCGGCGGGGATCGCAAAGCCGAGCAGGCGTCCGTTGGCGTCGAAAGCGCCGTAAACGACGTCGGAACCGGGAGCTGGAGTGGCGTTGCCTTCCACTGGAACCAGCTTGCCTTGCTGTACGACGAAGACCTTCCGCGAGTTTGACTCCGGAACCACCCGGTAGATCGCAGACTCCAGAGCAGCCGCCTGATTACGGAGAATCAAAGGCTGGGTCGCCACATAAACCGTGACCAGGATGAGGCCCGAGGTCAAGGCCGCCAGGCCCAGGGTAGCGATCAACCGGAATGCACCGGCTCTTTTCACACTCTGCATGTTGCCATCCGCTCCTTCATTGCCGCCGGCCTCGCCAGGCCGGAGCCGGCTATCCTCCAAACGGCCTGGGCTGAGTGTAGTGGTTGATGTACGGTGTCACCGCATTCATGAGCAGGATCGCGTACATCACGCCCTCCGGCAACCCGCCGAAAACCCGGATCAGCACCACCAGAAGCCCTACCCCCATCCCGAAAATCCAGGCGCCTGCGCGGGTTGTAGGGGTGGACACGGGGTCGGTCACCATGAATACGGCGCCGAAGAGCAGCCCGCCGGAAAACAGCATGAACAGGGGATCCGGGTAGCGGCTGGAGTCCCATAGGAAGAGCAGGCCACTGAACACCAGAACCGAAAGCAGGGTGCTGACCGGCAGCCGCCAGTCGAAGATCCGGCGGAAACCCAGCCAAAGACCGCACAGGATCAGCAACAACGCGCTGGTCTCACCGATGGAGCCGCCGACCCGGCCCACAAAGACGTCCAGCAGTTCAGTGGTCTCCCGCGAGAACTTCAGCAATCCCAGCGGTGTGGCGGCACTTACTGTGTCGGCGGTCCCCTGCATCATCGGGACCGCAAAGACCCGTTCCGGAATCGCCAGCAGGTTATCCGACGGAGCAGCCCAAGTGGTGATGGCCGTGGGGAACGATGCCTGCAGGAATGCCCGTCCGACCAGGGCTGGGTTGAACAGGTTCTGCCCCAGCCCGCCCCAGATCAGCTTGCCCAGGCCCACCCCCGCGACTCCCCCCAGGAACGCCATCCAGAGGGGGAAATTGGGAGGCAGAATCAGGCCGAGCAGCACACCCGTCAGCAGGGCACTGTAGTCCCGCACGGGACTCGGTTGGCGGCCGCGGGTAAAAAACCACTCGGTTCCCACCGCCCCCAAGGTCGCCGACGCCACGATCAGGATGATGCCGATACCGAAAAACCAGCAGGCGGCCAGCGTCACCGGGACGGTCGCCAGCAGGACTTCCGCCATGATCCTCGGAGTGGCTTCCGGGGCATGGAGGAAAGGTGCGGTCGAGATCACCAGGTCTGGTCTGGTCTTCATTTCTTCTGCGCCTCCCGGACCATGGCCTTGCCGACCCGGATCCACTGCACGAGGGGGATGTTGGATGGGCACACGTATGAGCACGAGGCGCATTCGAAACAGTCCAGGGCGTGGGCGGCTTTCAGCTCGTCCGCGCTGCGCCCGAACTTGGCCAGGTGCGCAATTCTAGTCGGGTTGAGGAACATGGGACACGCCTCCAGGCAGCGGCCGCAGCGGATACAGGGGTATTCCTGGGCGGTAAGCTGGAAGACGCTGGTCAAAGCCAGGATCCCGGAGGTTCCCTTCATTACCGGAACCTCCAGGCTCTTCTGAGGCATCCCCATCATGGGCCCACCCATGATCACTTGCCGAGTCTGGGGGGAAAGCCCACCGCAGTATTCCACCAGCGCCGAAACGGGAGTTCCCAGCGGGACCAGGAGATTGCGGGGGTGGGGGATGCCGGGCCCGGAAACGGTGACCACTCTTTCGATCAGCGGCTGGCCGCGGTCGAACCAGTCGGCGACCGCCGCCGTGGTGGCCACGTTGTTGGTCAGGATGCCAATATCGAGAGGCAAACCGCCGGCCGGGACCTGACGCTTCAGGATGGCATCGATGAGCATCTTCTCGGCACCCTGCGGGTACTTCACCTGGACAACCACCACCTCCACGGGGTCTCGGGCCACGGCCTTCAGCGCCCGGATCGCTTCCGGCTTGTTGGCCTCAACGCCGATGAAGGCCCTGCGGGCGCCAAGATTGCCCAACAGGATCTCGGTGCCGCGGACCACCGCCTCCGCCCGCTCCAGCATCAGGCGGTCATCGCTGGTGAGGTAGGGCTCACATTCGCAGCCGTTGATCACCACATACTCGATCCGGCGGTTCTCCGGCAGCGACAGCTTGACATGGCTCGGAAACGCCGCGCCGCCCATCCCCACCAGGCCAGCCTGCTGGATCTGCTTCACCATGGTGGGATTGTCGATCTCTTCAGGACGCGGGGGCCGGGCCGGGTGAAGTTTCTGGCTGGAGTACGGATCGGCCTCGATGACGATCGACGGCATCATCTTGCCGTTGGCGTGAAGTCGTGGCTCGACGGCCTTCACCCGGCCGGTGACGGGCGAGTGCAGACAGGTGGAGACAAACCCGCCCGGCTCCGCGATCAGTTGACCGCGGACCACCTTGTCTCCGGTTTTCACCACCGGCTTCGACGGCGCACCGATGTGCTGGGACAGGGGAAGCACGTACTCCCTGCCAAAGGGAATCCGCTCGATGGGGCGCGACGCCGTGCTGTCCTTCTTCTCGGGAGGGTGGACGCCGTGACGAAAGGTCCGCGTCGCCTCCGCCAGCGCTGTGCTGCTCATCTATTCCTTCCCTGCCTGGGACTCGGGAGCGAATCCCGCCAAGGCCAACAGACGATCCCGCAGGATTGCCGTCATGCGACCATCCATTTCTGCCCGGGCCTGGGCAACGCGGGTTTCACATTCGGCGCGAAGCGCTTCCATCTCGTTCCGCAGCTTCGCCGTGACCTCTGCTTCGGTCTCGGAGCGTACCTGGTCCAGAAACGAACTGCGGACCCCTGCCATCTCCTGGTATGCAGTCCAGAGCCGAAGGCGGCGGTCAACCATCTCCAGGAAAGCCTCCGCGATTCGATAAGGTTTCCCGCTTTCCGGGTCCAAGACCACCGGCTGCAGGCCCTCGCGTTCGGCCGCCGGTTTGGCCAGGTAGTCCGCCCAGTCGACTGCGGAGCTGTCGTCCGTTGCGGGAGACAGGTAACGGCGGAAGCGAGCCTCACCCATGGCCCATTCCATCGGGGAAAACCCGGCCCAGCCGGGGTTCTGAATCTCCGGGTTCCCCTCGATGGAGAATCGGGCGCCAAACCCGTCTGCTCCACCCGGATCGAACCGCAGCAGCGGGTGCATCCGCGATTCCACCGCCCGCAGAGACTGCTCCAGGGTGAGCGAGGGATCGAATCCATGCTCCTGGGGGAGCGGTACATGCAGGTGAATGAGGGCCGGCCCGGCGTGTCCAAGACTGCGGAAGATTCCTTCGGTCAGGTGCTGGGGACAGGCGGGTGACGACGACAGAACAAAGACGTTCTGCGCCGAGATCCCCAACAGAATGGGCTCGATGGCGTTCAGTTCACTCTTGGCGTCCAGGATGACCAGTTTGACCGGCAGATTCGCGGTCATCAGGCGGTTGACCGCTCCCAAGCCCTGCTGGTTCAGGGCTGTGTCATCCATCCACACCACCAGCGGAGGACAGGCGCGTCGTTCCTCCTCTGTCAAGGCCTCCCAAGTCAGATCTTCCAGTGCTGCCAGTTTCCCCGGCAGGTCCGGGGGATCCTCCAGGTACAGGCGGGCCCGGCGAAGTGTCTTCACCGCTTCCAGGTGCTTGAGGCTGGTGGCCCGGGCCAGGCCCAGCACCAGCCCTGCTCCTTCCGGGGTGGGATCAACCACCAGCGGGGCCCGATAAGAATGATTGGGGAAGCGGCCGGCCCAGCGGGCCACCCGGTGACCCGCCACCACCACGCCGAAGGCGGCGCGTCCCAAACCGCTGGGACCCTCCCGGAGGCTCCACACCTCCTGTTCCAGTTGGTGAGCGCACTGGGCCAGTCGCAGTGTCCTGGCCGGGTCCACCGAAACAGCCTTCCCCAGGGCGCCCAGCCTCTCGCTGACCTCGGAGAGAGTGACCCGGCGCCGGGGCAGGCCCTTGAGGGCCGCCTCGACGGCGCCCGGATCCGCCTGGGCAAGGCCGGCGGCGAGTTGTGCATGCAGCCGATCCCTGAGCTGTGCCGCCAGGTCGGCAGCCGACGCCGCCTGCGCCTCGATCTGGCTGCCGACAGTGGACTGCACCAAGGCGGCCACCATCCGGCACGCCAGGCGCTCGCCGGAGCCCGGTTCGCCGAAACTGCCCACGGCCTGGACCTGCGAGGCGCGGCGCGACAGCAGCCGGGCGGCGATCGGTCCCAAATCCAAGTGGGCAGCGGACTGTTCGATGTACTCCGGCGGAGGGTCGGGCAAGGCCTCCCACAGTTTCCATCCTGCCCTGGCGTCGGTCCAGACGGAGCCCGCCCGATCGTACGGTGCCAGCGCCGCCTCGGGGCAGCTGGTGATGCACAGGCGGCAGCCCTGACAGGCATCAGGGTTGATGGCCAGGAGCAGCAACCTGCCGCTGCCCTTCTGGGATCTCTCGGGCCCGCGGAAAAACGAGTCGCAAACCACGGGACTCAGGCGGTTCGCAGACGCGGCGGTGCCTGCGAAGATGCGGTCATACTCGGGGCGATCCTCCGGTTTGACCGGCATCTTGGCGACGGCTCCGCGATAGGCGTCCAACAGCATGCCTTCGGTCACCGCCCGCGCGGCACTCTGCATGAGATCGGACGTCAGGCGGGCGGCCACGTTGCGGTGGGCCCGCCTGACCGCGGCGGCGGTCTTACCTTCATGGCCGGCCGCATCAGCCGCGGCATCCAGAAATTCAGCCGGAGTCAATGCCGTCACGCCGATTGCAGAATCGGGGCACACCGGCCAGCAACGACCGCAGCCGGTACACTTCTCTGCCACCAGTACCGGCATCTGGGGCCGCGCCGTCGCCCGGGGACGGGCCAAAGCGGCGCTCAGGGACGGTACCGCGTCGACCGTCACCAAGGGGTCGGGGAAGTTGTCCGAGATTCCCGCGCGCTTGGGCTGCATCACTTCTCCCCAGAAGCGGGCCAGGCTGTCATAAGCCGGTCCGGACTCGCGGATTCCGCGGATCAGGGCCGGTACCTCGTCCAGGCCTTCGTCCGGGATGTCGGTTTGCGGCTTGACCTCCTCGAAGGGGACGTCGACGGCTCCAGTCAGAAACGCGGCGGCCGCGGCCAACATATCCTCAAAACTGCCGGCACGGAAGATTCGAAGGCGGAGGCGCTGGATTTCCGATCGCCAGAACTCCGGCAGCAACTGCCAGATCTCGAAGGGTGTCCGGTCGGTTTCAATCACCACCTGCGCGCCGGATTTGAGCTCCGCCAGAGGGTTATAAACCAGATCCAGCCCGTGGCGTCCCATCAGCAGGACGTCGACTGCCGTGCCGGATTCCGCAATCGGCAGTTCTTCGGGTCCGGAAGAGATCCGGACGGACAGAACCCCCGGTTCCGGGAGCCAACTGAAACCCTTCACCGCCGGTCCGGACGCCTGGCTGCAGACGTCGGCCAGGCGGGACAGCACCTCCGAGGCGTCCACCGAGGCGCTGCCGATCCACTGCACCGTGCGCAGCGACGGCGCCGAAAGTTTTTCTTCCAGTGCCGACGCGTCCTGGGCGAGATGGGGATAGTCGCTACCCACCGAGCGGATCAGACCCTCCCGTTTCGGAAAGTCGCCGATCCGCCCCGGTCCGGAGACCACTCCCAGCCAGACGCGGGATCTCGCCTTGCGTTCCCGGACCTCCGAGACCAGCCGCATCACCTGGCCCACCGCCAAAGGCTGGCCGTGCGAGCCGAAACCGGCGGAAATCCACGAGGTCGAAGCTCCGGGAACGGCGCGCCGCAGCTCCCGCATGAGCGGTCCCTCCTCGGACAACAAGGCCCCTGAACACTCCAGGACGATGACCGCCTTGCGGTCTGACAGGTTTTCGCGGACGGCGTCGGTGGGGAACGGCCTCAGCCAGGTCAAACCCATCACCCCCACCGGAACCTTGCGTTCGAGGCGCAGATAGCGGGCCGCAGCCCGTGCGGTTTCGTAGGCGCTGCCCTGGGCGACGATCACAATTTCCGCCCGCTCCACTCCCTCCAGCTCCACCAGCGAAAGCCGTCGCCCGGTCAGCGTGGACAGCCGTTCCATCCCCTCCCGCAGAAGCTGGGGAAAATGGTTGAGGAAGAATGCCTGCCGGCCGATGGTGGCGCTGGCGCCGTCGTTGGAGCCCTGCAGAGCTCCGAACGCCACCGGACGGTCAGGGTTGAACCAGGCGGGCACAGCGGGCCTCTCGGGGCCGAACAGGAGAAGCTGGCTTGGTGTCGGCGCGGGAAACTCGGCCTGGGACTCACCCAGGAAGCTGGTGACCAGGTCTGCTGTGGGCAGAGCTGCGGATTCCACTGTCCGCCGATCCAGCGCCACCAGACCCGGCACCAGGGAGCGTTCGGCCAACCAGCGGGCGAGAATCGTCAAATCGATCGCCTGTTGCACCGACGTCGGCATGGCCAGGAAAAGCCCCAGATCCGAGGCGGCATGGTAGCCCACGTGGCTGCCACCGGCACCGAAGCCCTCGCGGAAGGTGGCATGAACTACCAGGGGCACATGGCGTCCACCGGCCATCTGGAGCTGGGCATATCCCTCGGCGATGTCGTCTCCTCCCAGGAAGACGGCGGTCCGCATCCCGGTCAGGGCGGAGCCCACCCCGCAGGCGATCGCCTCGCCGGCCCCGGTGGTCTCCACCGCCGTGACCGGCCGGCCGAAGACATTGATCGAGGAGAAGCCGTCTGAACTCTGTCTAAGCCCTGGCTGGGCTTCGCCGCCACAATGGGCGAGGAGATCGCACCAGAGTGCCTCCGACAGGGCCAGAGCTTCCTGGATTTCCAATACTTCACGGGGCGCCGGCTTCACTTCTCCCTCCACGGCCGGGCCACTGAATGCTTGTCGCAACCGCTCGAAGCGGAGTTTCGAGATGAGATTACGCACGGACTCGCTCCCTGCTGATCTGGACCAGCGGTTGAGTGAACTGTTCGCCTTCCAGCCACACGATGGCCCCGGTTGGGCATCGCCAGGTGGAGCGCTGAGTGGGCTTCTCCGCCCGGTCGTAATGGATCACCGGCAGCCCGTTGACCATTTCGATGACACCCGGCGGGGCGTCGGCGGCACAGCGGCCACAGCCGTCGCAGGCGACTGCACAGCGTGCCCGGGCCGCCTCGCCGGTCAAAGGCGAGTTGCACTGGACAAAAAGCTTCTGCGAGAGCGGAACCAGGGTGAACAGGTCCAGGGGACAGACCTCAACGCAGTCGTTGCACGCGGTGCAGGCATCCACATTGACCTGGGGCAATCCTTCCCAGTTCATGGTGATCGCATCGAACGTGCAGGCACGCTCGCAGTCTCCAAGCCCGAGGCAGCCCCAGGTGCATGCCCTGCCGCCGCCATCCACCAAAACCGCCGCCCGGCACGACGAAATCCCCGCATAGGCGGCCAGGTTGCCGACAAGACCTTCGCCGCCCGCACACTTCAGCCGGGCCACCCGCTTCTCCTGGGCACCCACGTCGACACCAAGCAGGTTGGCGATCTGAACGAGCTGGTCGGCGCTGCTGACCGTGCATTTGCCGGGAGCGGTCTCCCCTTTCACCAGCTTGCCGGCGAAGGCTGCGCACCCCGGCTCACCACAGGCTCCGCAGTTGTTGCCGGGGAGCAGCGACTCCACCTGTTCGAGCCGAGGATCCTCCTCCACCCGCAGAAAGCGGTCGGCGATGGCCAGGATCGTGGCGAAGCCGATCCCCAAACCCGCCATGATGAGAACCGCCGTGATGATCACTTCGAGCATGGATCGGTCCCTCTAGGAAAAAGCCTTCGCCCGCGCCAGAACCTCCGGCGTCGCTGTGGAATCGCCTGCACGCGGCTGTCCCGGGTGGATGCAGCGGGCCGGACAGGCTTCGGCCGCCTTGACGAGCTGGAGGAAGGTGCCCGCCGCGGGGTCCGCAAGGTAGGCCTGTTTGTCGTGGTTGTACTTGAACATCCGGGGGTTGAGATTGATGCACTCGTTGCAGCTCGTGCACAGGAATGAATCGATGTAGGGCTCTGCCGAGACTTCGGAAGCCTCCTCTTCCTCCGGCGCCGGGGCCTGAACCGAAACTTCCGGAGGCGGTCCCGGCGCAGCCGACGGCGCCAGGCTCTCCGGCGCCTGCGACGAAGGCATCGACGAAGGCTGGGGCATCCCGATGGGCGGCATTTCGAGCCCGGTCGCCAGTCCCACCAGCCGCGCCAGGATCCGGTCCACCGCCTGTTGGGCCCCCTCCTGCCGGGCTTGCGCCAGCCGTTGCTCCTCGTCGGACAGCAGCTTCTCAGAGACCTGCCGCTGTGCGGCTTCCACGGCGCGCTCCACACGAACGCTCCGGATTCCGGCCAACTCCTGCAGCAGCCGCCAGGTCCGGTCGCGATCGCGGGCGGCATAGGCCAGCTCTCGGGTGATCACTGCCCGCTGCAGTCGCCCGTCCTCGTCCAGGATCCAGATGTAGGGCAGGGTCGGTGGCGGTTCATCACGGTACTCGGACAAGTAGGTGACCATCGGGACCTGGTCCTCCGCCCATGCTTCGGGCGGGATTACACAAAAGTGGCGGCGCAAGGCCGGGTTCTGCGCCGCGACGTGGGCGTAGGTCAGGGACTCCGAAAGCGTGGCCGTCGCTCCGGAACGGTCCTGGTAGTCCCACGTCTGGGTCACCCATGGCTGGTCGGGCGAGGGATTGCCGTCCAGTGAAAAGCGCTCGGCCCAGGACTCGCCGGCACCCGGATCGTAGCGAAAAAGAGGGAAGGAGCGGGCATGAACCGCCGTCACCCAACGGTGCCAGGCCTGCTGCCGGTCCTCGGCCGGATGGGGGAGGGAAACTACCGCCACCCCGGTTCTCGGGGAGTCGAGCATCCGCTGAAACCCTTCCAGCAGTCGATCCGGCTGAGACAGCGGACACTGGAAGACCCACGCCTCCCGGTGGGCCAAGGCGAGGTAGCCCAGATCCGGCAACGCTCCACCGAGCTCAGAACCTTCTTCCACCAGGGTTTCGGGCTCCGCCAGGACGACCTTCACCGGCCGTCCCGATCGGATGAGGCGGTGGAAAGCGTCCAGTTTCCCGCGGGCGAGGCGGCCGGCTGTCTCGTAGACCACGATCAGGGGCAGCAGTGCCACCTCCATATCCTCCAGGCCTTGCCAGCCCAGGCGATCGATCGCTGCCTGGTGGAGGGCGGGGACGAAGTCGTGGGTCCGTTCCAGTTGTGCCACCCGGGCGGCACGCGCGGCGCGTACTACGAGCTCCGCCAGTCCGTCGTGGAGGCCCGCCGCTGCCGCAAAGGGGTCGTTTTCCGCGGGAAGCTGTCGCCAACCTGGGACGCCGACTTCTGCTGGAAGCTGGGGATCGTGCACCAGCCAGACCTCCGGCCAGGAGGCCGAAGCGGCCAGAAAGTCGGCAAGCACCCGGCGGGCGGCTTCGATACGTCCCCGGCGTTCGGGTCCCAGTCCCTGTGAGCCGGTCCGGGGCGGAAGCGATCTGGCCAGCCGTCCCAAGTCCACCCTGCGAGTCCCGACTTCCCCCAAACCCGCTCCCAGCGCGTCGGCGGACGCAGCCTCCGGAGCCAGTTGACGGTCGGCGAGCAACAGGGCGTCCAGGTCATCTACGAGGCGCTGCCACCGCTGTCGGATCTCCTGCCGCTTCCTGTGCCGTTCTCCGGACGCGGCTGCGGCCAGGAAACCCAGCCAGGCATCAGGGGCAAAGCGTTCGACCCGGCCCTGAGGGGGGATCTGGAGGGTCAGTTGCCGCAACTCGGCTTCGAATTTTCGAAGGGCCTCGGGAGCGGTCCCCAGAATGGCGGAAACCCAGGACGCTGCCTCCTCTACCACCGCCCGCGGCGCGGCCGGGTCCGCCGTGCCAGTCCCGGCTGCCTCCACCAGCGCCGGAAGGAAACGGCGAACGATCCCGCTGTCCCCCCCCTGGGCGGTGAGTTCATCCAGCAGATCGGACAGGGGACGCGGTTTGCCGGAACCGGCCGCCGGGATGAAGAAGGGGAAAGAACGGCTCAGGGTCTCCTCTCTCACCGCAGGAAGGACCGCTGCCGGGACCAGCGGAAGGTCCGGGCTCCAGCAGTGTTCAGTACCCAAAGGAGTGGCTGTCAGGTGGAAGTGCCGAAGCGCCTCGGGCCAGCCGCTGGCTGGAGGCCCGGAGGGCTCAGGCTCCCGCGGCAGCCGAGGCTCCGGGAGGAGATCTCCGATCTCCGGCTCGAGACCGGCATCCAGTGTCGAAGGGTCCAACAGGACCGCGGTTTCCACCTCCGGCCCCGACGGGTATTCGGTACCGGACGCCAGGCGGAATCGCAACAGAGTCAGGGAAGTCTCAGCAAGGAGGTCCCGGTAGGAGGCTGCCACGTCACTGGGCACCAGTCCCTCGAGGCGGCCCACCCACCAGAGGCGGACCTGGCGTTCCCGAACAGCCTCCCGGGCAATCCTGGGAAGACGGCGCCAGGCTGCAACCGGGTCGGTGGCGGGTGACTGGAGGACCAGCTCCGCACCCTGCCGCAGGCGGCGGACAGCCCGGGTGGGGTCTGCCAGGGGATGGTCGTGGACGATCAGCAGATCCAGCTCAGGCGAATCCGGGAAGCCTACGCTGAGCTCGGCCAGCGCAGGGTTCACCGACTCGGACCAGGGACCAGATATTTCAGCTGCAGCGGGCACGGCAAGTCCCGCGCCGATCTGCAACAGCAGCTCTCTTGCCCACCGCCCTCCCGGCGCCACCCCGATCCGCAACCCAGCCTTGTTCTCGTCCGGTATCAGAGTGACAGCCGGAAAACAGTCCGTCAGCAGGACCGAGAGGCTGGTCTGGGCGGCGGAAAGAGGTATGGACAGGGCCCTGAGACTCTTCATCGCCAGCAAACCTGCGTCTTGAGCGTCGCGCAGGGAATCAAACAGCTCGTGGTGCACGGGAGAGCCGGCCGGACCCACCAGAACCACCTCGCGTCCGTTCAGCCGTGCGGCCAACAGCTCCAGCGGCAGAGGTTGGACCAGGCGGAGCCGAAGGTGGGTGAGGGCGTCGCCGGCGGTTGCCACCAGTTCCTCGACCTCCTGGGCGAAGGCCCCCGCAGTCAGGATCACCGGCGAACCTTCCTTTCCGGGACGTCCAGCCAGAAGCTGCGGGAAGCCCAGATCTTGGGCGGAAAGCACCTGGAGTACCCGTGCCGCCGAAAGCTCCGGCGGCGGGGTGTTCTTGACGGGCTGAGGCCACGACGGGGGAAGCGGGTCGGACAGACAGGCCGCGCCCAGACTTGTCCAGACGTCGGGATCCGTCATCACCAGCACGGGCCGCTGCAAGCCCTCGGCCAAAAAATGCGCCGCCGGGACCAGACTTACCGCCGACTGGTGTGTGCCCGCTGCCAGCACCACGGCTCCCGCGACCGACTGCCCGTAGCCGGCAACGTGATGGACGGCGGGGAAACCCTCCGCGCCGGCGAGGTCGCAGGCGCCGACCGTGGCGGCGCGCACGCCGGCCAGCACCAGCCCACGGGCTTCAGCCACGCTGGCGGAAGGGGTTCGGCCGCAGACCATGGTCTCAGCCAGGACGATGAGAGAAACACCTGTGTCCAGCCGGATTCGAGGTTCCATCGACCCGGTGTGCGAGCCGGGGAGCTGTCCTACCTGAGCGTTTGGCATTTCCTGATCCGTGGAACTGATGAACTGTCGTGCTTCAGATCATGAACCGATCGAGGGCCCGGTGGATAGCTGTGATCTTCTGGCCTGGCGTGAGACCCAGCCCCTGGGCGCTCACCTGGTCGTACCGCTGGGCATTGGAATTGCGATAGAAGAGGCCGATCGGCAGGACGCCATCGCCGGCAGCCGCCAGACGCCGTGCTTCGGCGATGTCGGCAGGGTCATGGACAACTTGGTTCTTGAACAGCCTGGCCGCCGCCTCCGGGAGGACGATCCCGTCCGGGTGGGTCATCAACAGGATCTTGGAGGGATCCTGCTGGGCCGGGGCGAAGACGTGCGCTGTGTAGTGAGGGCAGCGCTGGTAGATCCGGACGAACGAGAGACCCTGATGGCGATGGGCCGCCAGAATGGTCTCGTACAGATGGGGCGGGTTCCAGTCGATGGTTTGGGCCACAAACGACGCGTTGGCGATCCCCAGCACCACGGAGATGGGGTCAAGGGGCACGAAGAACGAGCCGCGGGGGTGAGTGTTGGACTTCTCCGCCAGCCTGGTGGTCGGGGACGTCTGGGCCTTGGTCAGACCGTAGATGTTGTTGTCCAGCAGCAGTACGGTCATGTTCATGTTGTACCGGATGGCATGGATCCAGTGGGCGGTACCGATCGCGCAGCAGTCGCCATCGCCGGTGACGACGAAGATCTCCAGATCGGGCCGCCGCGCCCGGATGCCCTCCGCCACCGGCAGCGCTCTGCCATGCAGTCCGTGAAAGCCATAGGTTTTCATGTAGTGTGGAAAGCGGCTGGAACAGCCGATCCCCGACACCACTACCGTCTTTTCCGGAGGGAGCTGCAAATCACGGGCAACGCGCTGGACCGCGCTGAGAACGGCATGATCGCCGCATCCCGGACACCACCGGGCCTCCGCTCCCTGGTAGTCCTCCAGAACGCAGATCCGCGGTGCTTTTTCCAGGGCCCAATCCTTTTTCAAGCCGTACATGAAACTCTCACCTCAGTGCTCTTGTGCCAGCCGTTCCCGGATGGCCGCCTCGATCGCAGCCGGAGGCAGCGGACTGCCAGGCACCCGCGACCAGCAGTCCACGTCCACCAGCGTGCGTTCCCGCAACAGCCGCGCCAACTGCGCGTAGCGTCGGGTTTCCTCGTCGATGAAAGGATCTTTGGGATCGTCCGAGTAGTTGATCTCGACGGTCATCACTCGCCTGAAGCGCTGGAAGATCGTTTTGAGTCCCGGTTCCAGCGGGCTCAGGAAGCGGAGATGGACGTGGGAAACATTGCCCCCGTCGTGGCGGATCCGGTCAACCGCTTCCCGGGCAGCGCCGAGCGTCGAACCCCAGGTGACGACCAGCAGATCGCCGGACTGGTCTCCGTAAACCTCCGGCGGATTCAAGGACTTTTGGAGGACGGCCAGCTTTCGGCTGCGCATCGCCATGGCCCGCTGGTTGATCGCGGACTCATAGGCCACGTGACCCTCCTCGTCGTGAGCCAGTCCCGTCAGCACGTACTCGCCGCCCCGCTGGCCCGGAATCGGCCGGGACGACAGGCCGGTCTTGGGATCCCAGGCGAAGGGAGGCACGGCACTGTCCCAGTCGGACTGGTCGATGGGAGGCGCCAGCCACTCCTCGCGGACCTCGGGGCGGCGGAACGGCTGCTGCCCGGTGGCGAGATTGGCGTCGGTCAGCACCACCACCGGGCCCCGGAACTGTTCCGCCAACTTCCGTGCCGTGATCATGAAATGAAAACACTCTTCGATGGTGGCCGGGGCCAGGATGATCTTCGGGCAGTCTCCCGGCGGCCCGAACATCGCGGCCAGCAGGTCGCCCTGTTCGATCTTGGTGGGGAGTCCGGTGGATGGACCTCCCCGCTGGACCACCACCACCACCAGGGGGATCTCCGCCATCACCGCCAGACCCAGGAACTCGGTTTTCAAGGCCAAGCCAGGGCCGGAGGTGATGGTGACGGCAGTCTTGCCGGCATAGGAAGCGCCCAGGGCGAAGCCGATGGCGGCGATTTCATCTTCCGCCTGATGGACAAAACCGCCCACCTGATGGAAGACCGCGGACAGATAGTGGGACGCCGAGGTGGCGGGGGTGATGGGGTACATGGCGCACACTTCCATGCCCGCAGCCATGATTCCCAGTCCGATGGCCTGGTTGCCGTTCATCACCACCGACGGTTCCTGGGTGGCCGCCGGCGGCACGTGGAAGCGGAAGTCCAGGTTCTCTTCCGCCCAGCGATATCCGGCGTCGAACAGAGCCTGATTGGCCGCGGTGACGGCATCGCCACGCCGGGCGAATTTCTTTGCGATTTCGGTGCGGGCCACGTCGGTATCGCAGCCGTACAGACCGCACAGCAGGCCCAGTGCCCACATGTTCTTTCCCCGTCTGGGGTCCTCGACGTAACGTCGAGCCTCCTCCTCCATCGGGATCTCAACGACCCGGTAGCCCAGGTTCCGGAACTCGGTGACAGCGTCGGCGTAGGCGAAGCGGACCGACTCGGAAGGATCTTCCGCCCAGACACGGTCCAGAAAGACGATGGTTCCCGCTTCCAGGGCGCCGACATCGATGCGGCTGTAAAGTACCTGTTCGTTGAAGGTGACGACGACGTTGGCGCAGTCGCCGGCGTTGGTCACGGACTGTGAACCCAGCCGGATCCGGTTGCCGGAAGCACCCGCCCGTGAGCGTGCCGGCGGCTCGATCTCTGCCGGGATGATCTCGACCGTCCAGACCCCGTTTCCCATCTTGGCGCAGATGGTCCCGAACATCTGGCCGCAAGTCTGGGCGCCTTCGCCGGAATCGCTCACGATTTCGACGATGTGTTGGGAAACCGTGCTCACCTGCGGCGGAGCGGATATCGTCCCGGTCTTCTGTCCGGTGGTCAAAGCGGAATCCTCCATACTCTTGCTCAGGACAGCCCCCGGGCGCGGTAAAAACTCCCCCAGAAGGGTTCCTATCTCAGTTCACCCAGGGAAATCAATGACGCTGCTAAGATCCTGCCTGGTATTTCAGTTTCTTCGAAGGTCAGGTGAACGCAACATCCATTCCAGAGGGGCCCGGTGAAGGAGCCGTCTCCCGGGGGCGGAGTACCTGATCCCGACCCTTCTTTCCCACGCCGCCCGCCCCTTGCTGCGGAAGATGGGTCATTTTCCGCAGTCAGTGGCTGAACACCATTGTGGACGCAAGGGTCAATTGCCCCATTTCCATGGGTCGATACGCGCATGAACCGAGGGTCTCGGGGAGTGGAGCCCGGCAGGGAGCCGAGGGGACGCTCGAAGGATTGAGCGGCTGGCGATGTCCACCGGGTGGGACCGGCTGTCCACGCTCAGCCCCTCGCGGCGGCGGTGTCGGCTGGCCGCCTGGGCGGGGCGTCGCCCGGGCACGCATCGTGCTGAAGATCGTTCTTGGCGAGGAGAAACAGAGCGGACGAACCGGCGAGGCGCGAGATGCAAAGACGTTATTACCGGGTTTGGCTGACCGTCGAGGAAGTGGACCGGGAGGGAGGGGCGGACCCCCGCCTCGTGGAGCAGATTGAGTTGGCCTGCTTCCACACGCTGGAGGAAGCTCTGACCTACCGCTACCGGCTCTCCCAGAAATGCTCACCCCGCATGACGGGTGAGGTGGAGGTGATCCGTCAGATGACGGCCCCGGAAAGTTACTCGGCCGGAGACTGAAGGCTAGAGCCGCCTGATCTTGATGTTCCGGAACCAGACCGTCTTGCCGTGGTCCTGCAAGACGATGTAGCCGCTGGGATTCATCCCGTACTTGGGATACTCGTTGAACTTGCTGGCTGCCACCATCTGTTTCCACTCGTCATTCCACAGGTCGTATTCGACGACCTTCGTGCCGTTGAGCCAGTGCTCGACGTGAGGTCCTTTGACAATGATCCGCATGTGGTTCCATTCGCCCACCGGTTTGACAGCATTCACTGCCGGCGGATGCAGGTCGTAGTTGGCGCCGGAGAGCTGTGTGGGCTTGAGGTCAGACCCTGGCGCACGCTGGCCTTCGGGTGCCTGGTAATCCGACCAGCAGCCCAGGGTTCCGTCAACGATCTGCACCTCAGGTCCGCTGTGCCACTCCTGGTCCGAGTCTTCCGAAACCCGGAAGAGAACCCCGCTGTTCCCGCAGGGAGAGATCTTCCATTCCAGGCTGAGGTCAAAGTCTGCGAACTGCTCGCGCGTCATCAGGTCGCCGTAGCCTTCCTGACCGTGTTCGGCATTGAAGACGAGCAGTCCATCCTCGACGCCCCATCCGGGCGGGACGGTTTCGCCGCGAAAGCCGCGCCACTGGTCCAGGGAGTGGCCGTCGAAGAGCAGAGTCCAGCCCTCGGCCCTCTCCTGGTCGGTGAGGGTATTGATGGCGGCGGTGGACTCCGGTGCAGGCGTTGTCTGCGGCGGACTCCCCCCGCAAGCGGTCAGGATTGCGGCAAGCGGGACCAGCAGAGCTGTCTTTGTTGAAATCATCGTTGATACCTCTCGGGTTCGGTTCGACGGGTCCTGCTTCTTACCACGCCGGGGTTCCTGATGCAATCACCTCGACACCAACATCCTGGTGTACGCGCACGACTCGACGGCTGGTGAGAAGCACCGCCGTGCCAGGGGCCTCGTGGAGGAACTGTGGCGGACCCGTGAGGGCGTCATCAGCGTCCAGGTCCTCCAGGAACTCTGCGTCAATCTCCAGCGCATTGGTCAGGCACTCGCTGCATCCCTCGACACTACGGGAGGTTGTGGAGGACTATCTGGCATGGCGGGTGGCTATCCTTGAACCGTCCTCCGCACTCGATGGAGCGCCGTCACCATGTCTCTTTCTGGGACGCGCTCATTATCCACGCCGCACGCCTGTCGGGGGCGGCGGTCCTGTACACGGAGGATCTTCCCGACGGCCAAGTCTACGACTCCGTTCTGATGCTCAATTCCCTGACCGCAGGAGGCTGACAGGCGCAGCGCCGGTACCCGCCTCCAGCCAGCCGCTTGCCGCTCCCCACGCCCTCGCCCATAATCGGCCTTCATGCAGCCATTCCCCCGAGGGATGACGGTGTTCGCCGTGCTTGCCGGCCTGGCTTCCGCCGCCGGCCTTCTGGCCGGTTCCACCGCCTGGGGAGGCGGCGCCATGGTCCTGGCCTTCGCCCTGCTGGCGGTGAGGACGGCGGCCAGCCGCCGCTTCGCACCCTTTGCCTTCACTGTCTGGGTGGCGGCATTTGTAACCGCCTCCATGTTTTTTCCGCATGCCTTCCGGGTCTGGTTCGGCTATGAGCTCAAGAACCTGATCGTCCCTCTCATCCAGATCATCATGTTCGGCATGGGCACCCAGTTGACCCTGCAGGATTTCCGCCGGGTGTTCGCCATGCCGTGGGCGGTGGTGGTGGGGATGCTGCTGCAGTTCACGGTGATGCCGTTCGTGGGCAAGGCGATGGCTCTGCTGTTTGTCTCCCGGCCGGAGGTGGCAGCCGGTTTCGTGCTGGTCGGTTCCTGTCCCGGCGGTGTGGCTTCCAACGTCATGGCCTACCTGGCCAAGGCCAACGTGGCACTGTCGGTGACCATGACCGCCTGCTCGACCCTCGCCGCGCCGCTCATGACACCGCTGATGACCGGCTGGCTGGCCGGCACCTATGTGGAGGTCCGATTCGTCGAGATGATGTTGTCCATCCTGCGGATGATCATCGTCCCGATTGTGGGCGGACTGTTGGTGAACGCGCTGCTCAGGCATCTGGGCCGGCGAAGCGCTGCCACCCAGAGTGTCTCCCAGCTCATCATGCGCGGTCTGCCATTGGTTTCCATGTTTTCGATCTGCTTCATCATCGCGATCATCACCTCCCTCTCCCGGGACGATCTGCTGGCCGGCAGTTTCATCATCCCGATTCTGATGGCGGTGGTGATTCACAACGTTACGGGTTATCTGCTGGGCTACTGGGGTGCCCGCGGCTTGGGACTCCAGGAAGTGGACGCCCGCACCGTCGCCATCGAGGTTGGCCTGCAGAATGGCGGCATGGCTTCCGGGCTGGCCATTGAGGTTCTGAAGAGCAAGCTGGCGGCCATTCCTCCTGCGATCTTCGGCCCCTGGATGAACATGTCGGGGGCGATGCTGGCTTCCTGGTGGGCGGCCCGGCCCCCCCGCCCGGCTGCCACGGCCCGGGCCGAGCACGAAGCCGACTCCAAGGCTTGACAGGAGCTGTACCGGGACGATAGAGGGAGAATCACGTTCATGGCCTTCCAGGAAATGGGTGCTGCAGTCGTGGGAGCGGGGTTCATCGGACCTGTCCACGTCGAGGCCTTGAGGAGGCTGGGTGTCCGGGTGACGGGTATCCTCGGCCGGGACCGGGAGGAATCGGAGTCGGCCTGCTCGCGGCTGGGACTCCCCCGGGCCTACCGGCACATGGACGAGCTGTTGGCGGATCCGGCCGTCCATGCGGTCCATCTGGCGGTGCCCAACGTCCTCCATTTCGATTTGGCCCGACGGGCTCTGCTGGCAGGCAAACACGTGATGTGTGAGAAGCCGTTGGCGATGACGTCGGCGGAGTCGAGGCAGTTGGTGGAACTGGCCGTTTCCCGGCGACAGGCTGCCGGCGTCTGCTACAACCTGCGGTTCTATCCTCTGAACCTGCATGCGCGGCAGATGGTCCGCCGCGGCGACGTGGGGATAGTCTTCGGGGTCAACGGCAGCTATGTGCAGGACTGGCTTCTGCGAGATACCGATTACAACTGGCGCGTACTGGCGGAGCAAGGAGGCGAACTGCGGGCCGTGGCTGACATCGGCACCCACTGGATGGATCTGGTCTGTGCGATCACCGGTCTGGAAATCGAGGCCGTTTTGGCGGACCTCCTGACCGTCCATCCGGTCCGACGCCGGCCCTTGGGCGAGGTCGAGACGTTTACGGGGAAGCTGGGGGGGACCCGGGCCAACGAACCGGTGTCGATCACCACCGAGGATTATGGCTGCATCCTGTTCCGTTTTCGGAGCGGTGCCCGAGGCAGCCTGTGGGTCTCCCAGGTGACGGCCGGCCGCAAGAACTGCGTCCGTTACGAACTGGCGGGCAGCGAGGCGGCCCTGGCCTGGGAGAGCGAGGATCCGAACCGACTGTGGATCGGACGGCGGGACGAGGCCAACCAGGTCTTGATCCGGGACCCGGCCCTGGTCGATCCTCTTGCCCGCCGTTTCATCACTTACCCCGGGGGCCACAACGAGGGCTTTCCCGATACCTTCAAGCAGTGTTTTCAGGCGTTCTACGAGTTCATCGCCGCCGGTGACTTCGCAGCCGAGCCGCTTTACCCCACTTTTGCAGACGGACATCGGGAGGTGGTCCTGTGCGAGTCCATCCTGCGAAGCCACCGGGAACAACGTTGGGTACAGATCGAGGAGTGAAAAACGATGCAACTGGGATTTGTCAGTGCGATTCTGCCGGATTTGTCCCTCAAGCAGGTGCTGGAGTTTGCCGCCGCCGAAGGTTACGACGCTGTCGAGGTGATGTGTTGGCCGAAGGGGAAGGCCGAGCGCCGCTACGCCGGCGTGACCCACATCGACGTAGCGGATTTCGGCAAGGAGCAGGCGGAGAAAGTCCAGGAGCTGGTCGCTTCCACGGGGGTGCGGATTTCCGGTCTGGGCTACTACCCCAACCCCCTGGCCCCCGACAAAGATGAAGCCAAGACCCATATCAAGCACATCAAGCAGGTCATCAAGGCTTCGGCGAGGCTGGGCATCAACGTGATGAATACCTTTATCGGGCGCGACTGGACCAGGTCGGTGGACGACAACTGGCCCCAGTTTCTCAAGGTATGGAAACCTCTCGTGAAGTTCGCCGAGGACGAAGGCGTGAAGATCGGCATCGAGAACTGTCCCATGTACTTCAGTCGGGACGAGTGGCCCAGCGGCAAGAATCTGGCCTACTGTCCCCAGATCTGGCGGCGGATGTTCAACGATATTCCCAGCGACAACTTCGGTTTGAACTTTGATCCCTCCCACCTGATCTGGCTCCAGATCGATTACCTGAAGGCGATCCGGGAATTTGCACCGAAGTTCGTTCATGTCCATGCCAAAGACGTGCGGCTGGACCGCCACCGCCTGGACGAGGTGGGGATTTTGGCTACGCCACTGGAATTCCACACCCCCAAACTTCCTGGTCTGGGTGAGGTGGACTGGGGCAAGTTCTGCTCCGTGCTCGGGGACTGCGGCTACCGCGGACCGGTATGCGTCGAGGTCGAAGACCGTTCCTACGAAAGCTCGCTGGAGGACCGGAAGGCCTCTCTGCGCCAGAGCCTTACCTACCTGCGGCAGTTCATCCCGGCTCGGAAAGGCTGATCGGCGCATGTTTTATGGCAGCATCGATCTGGGCGGGACCAACATCCGCTGTGCCCTGGGGGACGCCGACGGCAATCTGGCGGCGGTGGACTCCGCCCCGACCCAGTCCCACGAAGGGCCCGAGGCCGTCCTGGATCGCATCGCGGGACTGATTGACCGGTTGAGCCGCCGTTCCGGCATTCAGGCGGCAGCCTTCGGCATGGGCGTTCCGGGATTGGTGGATTCCACCCGGGGTGTGACCCGTTTTCTGCCCAATCTGCCGACCCAATGGCGGGAAGTACCAGTGGTCCGGATTCTCGAGGCCCGGCTGGGTGTGCCGGTCCACATCCTCAACGACGTGCGGACGGCGACCCTGGGCGAGCTCACTTTCGGCTGGGGGCGGGAGGTCTCCAGCTTCATCTTTCTGGCGATCGGTACCGGTATCGGTGGCGGAGTCGTCATCGACGGCAAGCTGCGTCTGGGGGTGATGGGGGCAGCCGGGGAGATGGGACACCAGACCATCCTGCCGGACGGGCCTGAATGCGGTTGCGGCAACCGCGGCTGTCTCGAGGCGCTGGCCAACGGACCGGCCTTGTCGGCGGCCGGGGTCCGGCTGGTACGCAACGGCCGGGCTCCAGTCCTGCATTCCCTGATCGGCGGGGACCTGAACCTGATCACCCCTGAATCGATGGCGCAGGCGGCCGCCGCCGGGGAGGAGTCCGTCCGGGTGGAAATCCGCAGGGCGGCGGACTACATCGGAATCGGAATTGCCAACGTCGTCACCACCCTGCACCCCGAACTGGTGGTGCTGGGCGGCGGTGTCGCCCGGATTGGAAATATCCTGCTGGAGGGTGTGCGGGAAACCCTGTACCGCCGGGTCGGAATGTTTCCGCCGGAAACCGTCCGCGTCGAGTTTTCCCGGATGGGCGACCAGGCCGGAATTCTCGGCGGTATCGCCCTGGCCATGCAGGCAAAGCCGGGGCCGGGTTCAACCCCCGGTCCCGCCAACTGAGGAGGGGTCAGTGCAAATGACATACAGTTATCCGGACATCGCCAAGATGATCGATCATTCGCTGCTGAATCCGGTCCTGAGCGTGGACAAACTGGAGGCGGGCTGCCGTCTGGCTCGCGACTATGATGTCGCCAGCGTTTGCATCATGCCGTTTTATTTGCGACGGTGCGTGGAGCTGCTGGCCGGCAGCACGGTCAAGCCCAGTACCACGATCGGGTTTCCCCACGGGGGGCACCGGACCTCGGTGAAGATTGCGGAGGCGTTGCAGGCGTTGGATGACGGCGCCGAAGAGCTGGATGCGGTGGTGAATATCAGCCAGGTGCTGAGCGGGAACTGGAATGATGTCAGACGGGAGCTGGCGGAGCTGACCCTTCTCACCCACGACCGCAACGCCAGACTCAAGGTGATCTTCGAGAACTGTTACCTGGTGGACGAACAGAAGATCCGACTGTGCGAGATCTGCGGAGAACTGGGCGTGGACTGGGTGAAGACGTCCACCGGCTACGGCACCGGCGGCGCCACCGATGCCGACCTCCAGCTGATGCGGCGCCATTCGCCCCCGCACGTCCAGGTGAAGGCAGCGGGCGGCGTCCGGGATCTCGATCGGCTCCTGCACGTCCGGGCCCTGGGGGTGAGCAGGGTCGGGGCATCGGCCACCCAGGCGATCCTGGATGAGTGCCGTCGGCGTCTGAAACCGGTCAGCGGGTGAAGGCCAGCTCGACGATATCGCTGAGCACGCCGGCGGCAGTGGCCGCCACCCCGGCCCCCCGGCCCTGCACCAGCAGCGGATGCGGGTCATAGAGCCGGGTATAGATCTCCACGAGGTTATCGTTGCCGCGCAATCGCCCCAGCGGGGAATCCTGATTCACTTCCACCAGCCCCACCCGGCAACGGCCCTTCTGGATCTCCGCCACGTAACGCAGGACCGTCCCCCGTTTGTGGGCGGCCCGGACGCGGACCGAAAAGTAGTCGTCCAGAGACGCGATGGCATCCAGGAACTCCTCGACCGGAATGCCGGGGAACTCCGAAGGCATGACCCCCTGGACCGAAATGTCTTTCAGGTCCAGTTTCCAGCCCGCACCGCGCGCCAGGATCAGGGACTTTCGGGCCACATCCACCCCGGAAAGATCCTCTCGGGGATCGGGTTCGGTGAAACCTGCTTCCCAGGCCTGCCGAATGAGACGGCTGAAGGGAGTCCCTTCCTGCAGGCGGGTGGTCAGAAACCCCAGCGTACCGCTGAAAGTTCCGGCTATACACTGGACCTCGTCGCCGCTGGCGATGATCCGGTTGAGGGCGGTGATGATGGGCAGACAGGAGCCTACCGTGGTTTCCCAGCGCGAAGCCGCCGGGTCGGCGGTAAGCCGGTCGAAAATCTCCTGTTCCACAGTCAGCGGTTTCTTGTTGGCCAGAACGATCTTGGCTCCACGTTCGAGGGCGGCGGTCAAAGCAGGGACGGTGGACAGACTGGCTGTGCAGTCCACGACGATGCCACCGGGCGGGCACAGGCGATCCACCAGCTCCCGAGGTCCCAGAGCCGGCTGGGCGCCCTTCAGCTCAATGAGATGACCGCCTGCCTGTTTGTGTTGCAGGGCCTGGCGGATGGCAGCGTCACCGGCATCTCCCGGAGTGGGCGACAACCACGCTGAGCTGTCCGACAGACAGACGACTTCCAGCCTGAGCCCGTACCGCTCCTGGTGGAAGCGCCGGTGTTCCAGCACCTGGTGGAGGAGAGCTCGCCCGACGTCGCCCGCTCCGAACACCAGCAGCGGCAGGCAGCGAAGGGATTGGAGCGTGCGGGGGCCGGAAGATTGCGCCTCTTGGGTGGAATTCATGGCCGCCTTCGGGAGTCCCAGAATACCCCAAAAACCGGTGATACGCACCGGTGGCCGTTCTCAGCGGGGGCAGGTGCGGGGATGTCTGGTGGGCATGGCGGGCCAGATTCCGGGTAACGTCGAATCCAGCTGCAGACGAATCCGGACCAGACGTGGGCTCTGGGGCCGGATCGACGAACGTTTGGCGCACAACGGGCGCCTGTCACCGAATCGGCGTCAGCGGTGGTCCGCAAGGAATTCCGGAAGACTTTCCGCCAGGTAGGGATCACCCAGCGGCACTGGCCGGCGCCGGCCGAAGGTACGCAGAGTCACCCAGAAGAACAGCGCCAGGGTCCCCGCAATCATGCCGATTTCCCAGCCGCTCACCTGCGGCTCCGGACCAAAGGTGACCGGCATGACCATGATGTATAAGTCCACCCAGTGACCCGCCAGCAGCAGTCCGCTGGTGTAGAACATCACCTGATCGTCGCGCTTGGAGAACCTGGGCAAAAGCACCAGGAACGGGACCAGCCAGTTCATCACCAGGTTCAGGAAGGAGATCGATCCCCAACTTCCAAAATGGCGGAACACGTAGTAACTGGTCTCTTCCGGGATGTTCGAATACCAGATCAGCAGGTGCTGGGAAACCCAGAGGTACATCCAGAAGACACTCATCGCCAGCAGCCACCTTCCCATGACCGCCAGGTGGTCGCGGGTAAAGACTTCGCCGTATCCGTTCCGGCGGAGCAGAACCATCACCATGGTGACCGCCGCCAGGCCGCTCACAAACATTCCCGCCAGGGTGGTCAGGCCGAAAATCGTGCTCTGCCAGTGGGGCTGCAAGGACATGAGCAGGTCAAAGCTGGCCAGGATGAAGGTGATACCGCCCAACAGCAGGAACGCAGCCGAGAGCCGGACGTTCCTGAATGTCAGCGCGGGATCCGAAAGGGTGTCCTGTTGCAGTGAGTTCCGGACCAGCGCACTGCTGAAGCCGATCCAGACCAGGAAGTAAACGGCCAGCCGCACGATGAAAAACGGAACGTTCAGCCACGCGCTCTTCTCCTGCAGGACCGCGTCGGCAGCCACCACCGACGGGTGACTCCACTCGTACAGGGAATGCAGTCCCGCCAGCAGGAGCACCAGACCCGCCGCAGAGTACTTCAGGACGGAGGTCATCGCCTCCGGGATTCTCCGGTAGGCCACTCCGAAACTCGCCCCAGAGGTGTACTGGAGGGCGATGAAGAAAGCCGCCCCCAGACCGAGGCTCAGCAAGTAGAAGAACGCTACCAGGTAGTTCGCCCAGATCCGGCCTGGGACGGCGATCAGTCCGGCGAGGAAGGTGAGTCCCCCCAAGGCCATCAATCCCACCAGGACCAGTCGCAGCCGCCGTGACATTTCGTAACGCCGGAGATAGAGCGTCATGGCGCAACTCCCTCCTGCCCGCGGGCCGCTTCCTGTAACGTGCGCACATGGTTCACGATCAGCCATCGGTCTTCGCGCGGCATCTGACTGCCGTAGGCGGGCATATTGCCCAGGCCGTAAGTGATGATGTGGAAGATCTCACCGTCCTGGTACTGCAGAGCGATGTCCCGCTGCAGCGCCGGAGGCGGCGGGTACCCCCGTTGTGCTACCGGCCCGTCGCCACGTCCCTGGGGGCCGTGACAGGGCAGGCAGAAGCGGGAGTACAGCAGTTGGCCGCGGCGAGATCCCTCAGGGGTCGAGGAAGCCGTCTGAGAGGTTTCGACCGCCGGAGCGTACGGGTTGCCCAAAGACTCGCCTGCCGCCCTGCGTCCCGCTTCGTCCCGGGAGAAACGCAGCGGCCTCAAGCCTCGGGGGATGGTTTCCGGTGGTGGCAACTGTTGGGTCATTTCCCCGGGCAGGACGGGAAAACTTCCCTGGGTCTCGGCCGCCCGGGAAACGGCCATGTCCGGGAAGTACTCGAGGCTCTGTTGATCGGGGCGGACTCCCAGAGTCGCACGGAGGCACAAGAGAACACCGAGCCACAGCACGGCAACGAGGATGGCCCTATTCATGGTTGAAACTTTCCAGCACGTTACAGCGTTTCCAGACCGCCTCCACCTTCTCGCGATGGAATCCAGGCCATCCGGCATCCAGCGCCAGCACGAAGCGATCATCGGTCGCACGGGGGATGGGAGGGGCGGCAGCCTTTCCCGGATAGAGTCGGCTCAGAACCAGCATGGTTACTACCGCCCCTAGCCCGCCCAGCAGAACGGTCAGCTCGAAGGTGACCGGCAGGTAGGCAGGCAGCGAGTTGAAGGGTCGGCCGCCCACGTTCAGAGGCCAGTCGATGGCCCCGATCCAGTACTGAAGCCACAACGCCAGCACGAATCCGGTCAGGGCGAAGCCGAAACAGACCCACGGCAGGCGGTTGCGGGGCAGGCCGGCGGCCTCGGCCAGCCCGTGGACGGCGTAGGGAGTGTAAACATCAGCGATTGGCCACCCCGCGTCACGGGCAGCGACGGTCGCCTTCAACAGGTCCTCTTCATTGGCAAAGACTCCCAGCAGCAACGGTTTCCGTTGGAGCATGACGATCAACCTCCCGGTTCCGCGGCTCGGGCCTCCCGGCCGGCGGCCGCATGCCAGCCGGACTCCCTCGCCCGGGCGGCCCACTTCAACCTGGACGGCGCCTCCACCGTCCGGGCCTGCCTCCCGTAGCCCAGAACCCCCTTGACCTCGCCGATGGCGATGAACGGTATGAAGCGGACAAACACCAGGAAGCAGGTAAAAAACAGCCCGAAGCTGCCGGCCAGCGTCGCGATCTCGATCAGGGTAGGGCTGTACATGACCCAGCTCGACGGCAGGAAATCGCGGTGCAGGGAGGTCACGATGATCACGAACCGCTCGAACCACATCCCAACGTTCACGAAGATGGAGATCACAAAGATGAGCGCGACGCTTCTACGCAGTTTCCTCCACCAGAGCAGTTGGGGCACCAGGACGTTGCAGACAGCCATGATCCAGAATGCCCAGGCATACGGTCCGAACGCCCGGTTGACGAAGACGAAGCGCTCGTACTCATTCACGGAGTACCACGCCAGAAAGAACTCGGTGGCGTAGGAGATGGTCACGATCCAGCTCGTCACCAGGAGGATCTTGCTCATCTTGTCGATGTGATCCACCGTGATGTACTCCTCATACTGGAGAACCTTGCGGGCGATGATGAGCAGTGTCAGCACCATCGCGAACCCGGAGAAGATGGCGCCGGCGACGAAGTACGGCGGGAAGATCGTGGAGTGCCATCCCGGCACCACCGAAGTGGCGAAGTCCATGCTCACGATGGAGTGCACGGAAAGCACCAGGGGAGTGGCCAGGGCGGCCAGCAGAAGATACACGGTTTCGTAGCGTTCCCAGGCCCGCAGGGATCCGTCCCAGCCCAGACTGAGTGTGCCGTAGACAAACCGTCTTAATTTCGAACGCGCCCGATCTCTCAGAGTGGCGAAGTCAGGGATCAGTCCCACGTACCAGAACACCAGCGAGATGGTGAAGTAGGTGCTGATGGCGAAGAAATCCCACAACAGCGGCGAACGGAAATTGACCCAGAGGGTGCCCCGGGTGTTGGGGTAAGGGGCGATCCAAAAGAACAGCCACGGACGGCCCATGTGGATCAACGGGAACACCCCGGCGCACATCACGGCGAAGATCGTCATCGCCTCGGCAGACCGGTTGATCGAGGTGCGCCACCGCTGGTTGAGGAGGAAGAGGATCGCGGAGATGAGGGTGCCGGCGTGGCCGATACCGACCCAGAAGACGAAGTTGGTGATGTCGAAGGCCCATCCGACACTCTTGTTGAGGCCCCAAGTTCCGATCCCTACCTCGATCTGGTACCAGACCGCCGCCACGCCGAGGGCCAACAGGCCGGCCGCGGCCGAAAACGCCAGCCACCACAGCCGCGTCGGTCTCGACTCGAGGGGACGGGCCACGTCCTCCGTCACCTGGGCCAGCGACTTCTCGGCTGCCAGGATCGGTTTGCGGAGGGAAGAGACTCTAGCCGACATGAGGGCTACCCTCCGTCTCAGATGGGGTGTTGCGTACCTTGGTCAGATAGCCGACCGACGGTCGGAAGTTCATTTCCCAGAGCATGCGGTAGTGCCTCGGGTTCTTTCGCGCTCCTGAGACGGGGCTGTCGGGATCGTTGACATCGCCGAAGATGATGGCGCCTGCGGGACACGACTGCCCGCAGGCGGGCTGGATCTCGCTGGAACCGATCCGCCTCCCCTCTCGAAGCGCCGTGGCGCGAACCTCCTCGATGCGCTGCACGCACAGAGAGCATTTCTCCATCACCCCCCTGGACCGGACGGTGACATCCGGGTTGAGAACCAGATTCTGCAGCGGATCCTCGCGGGGATAATCGAACCAGTTGAAGCGCCTGACCTTATAGGGACAGTTGTTGGCGCAGTAACGGGTCCCGACGCAGCGGTTATAGATCTGCTGGTTGATGCCCTCGCGGCTGTGGAGAGTCGCCAGCACCGGGCACACCGGCTCACAGGGCGCGTGGTCGCAGTGCTGGCACATGACCGGCTGGTGGACCACCCGGAGGTCGCCGCCGTCATCCGAGTAGTAACGATCCACCCGGATCCAGTGCATTTCCCGGCGGCGACGGACTTCGTCTTTGCCCACCACGGGGACGTTGTTCTCAGCCTGGCAACTGATGATGCAGGCGGCGCAGCCGGTGCATGCGTTGAGGTCAATCGCCATCCCCCAGTGGTAGCCCGTGTAGACGAAGTCGTCGGGCCAGAGCTGCAGCAGTTCATCTTCGTCGGGGGTGCCCGCATGGGGATTGCGGGTGAACTCCTCCAGGGTGGTTTCGTGGACGACTTCGCGGCGGCGCCCTCCCAGGTGCTCCGGGACGGTGATGGTGTCGTGAGTCTGGGTCAGGGCGACATCGGTCCGCCGGCCTGTAACCGCCAACTCGACCCGGGGCCAGTAGCGCAAGCAGCCGTCCTGCAAGGACGTCAGCCGAAAGCCGTTCTGGCCGATGGTCTGCTTCGGCTCCACCGTCGGCCGACTCTGCAGCCATTGCGGCCCGATGTGGGCGAAGCGGTCGGTCCCAAGCCGCCCATAGCCGAGGCCCACCGCCACTACGTCCTCGTGCTGGCCGGGCTGAAGCAGCGCCGGCAGTTCGAGGGAGACCGAACCGGAGGAGATCCGTACCACGTCGCCGGTGGAGATTCCCAGACGGGCAGCCGAGGCGGGTGAGATGCACACGAAATTGTCCCAGACCGCCTTGGTGATGGGGTCCGGCAGTTCATGCAGCCACGGGTTGTGGGCGTGGCGGCCGTCGCGCATGGCGATGGATTCGAAGAGGACAAGCGTGATGCCGGCGTCCTTTTCCCCAGGCTCCCGGTGGACCTCCTCCACCGCAGCCGCCAGCGCCTGGGCGGCCAACATCGGCGGTTTTATCTCCCGGGGAACTGACTCGGGGACCGGCTGCACCGGCAGCTCCACTCCGCCGTCATGAACGCACTGGTCCCAAAAAGTCTGAAACCCCTCCTGTCGGCACGACGCTTGGTAAACGCGGTTGTACCAATGCCGGCGGAGGACCTCCAGATCCGCTTGGGGCTCACCCATCCAGGCCAACAGGCTCTCCCGCAGCGTGCGTGGACTGCCAAGCGGCCGAATCACCGGCCGGCTCAGGCTCCAGATTCCGGGTGCCAGCTCGGCATCATTCCACGCTTCCAGGAAATGCGGTGTCGGACAAACAAACCCGGTCAGACTGGCTGTTTCATCCATTTCAGGGCTGAAGGAGACGGTGAGGGGGACGCGGCGGAGCAGATCCGCAAAACCGGCGGTTGCTGGCAGGCTGTAGGCGGGGTTTACGCCCTCGATGAGAAGGGCGCCCACCTGTCCGGCAGCCAGACGTTCCACGAGTTGGGCTACCTCGCGGTCGTTTCCCTGCCACTGGCAAGAAGGCCGCTTCAGGTCAAGGGTGGTGCCCTCGTTGCCCAGCAGCCGGTTGATGAGGGCGGTGACTGTCTGCAGGCCGACGTCGTTTACACCGCAGACCACCACCGAGGTTCCCCGGCGGCTCCAAACCTCTTCCGCTACCTGGTCCGCCAGCGGATGGTCCGCCGGCGGAGTGGGGAAAGCGTCCTCGGCGAGGCTCCCCGAGGCCCGGCGAACGAGCCGGGCCGCCAGGGAAAGCAGCATGTCCCGCAACTCCCCGGGGGATACCGGAACGCGCAGGTCGGCGTTGCTGCCGGTCAGCGACAGCCGTCCCTCGAACTGGATGTGACGGGACATCCGGGGTGGATCACCCTGCAGGGAACGTCCGGCGGTGTAGTCCCGGCAGAACTCGACGGGAGAAAGCCAGGTGCCCAGAAAATCGGCATCGAAGCTGACAATGAGGCGCGCCTCGGCAAAGCGATAATGGGGCAGCAACCTGACTCCGTCCAGCCGTTCGTAAGCATCGGCGATCGCCGAGTACGAGACGGGGTCATAGACGACATGCCGGCCGCCTCCAAAGTGGTCGAGAAAGCGGCGGATCACGGAGCGGGTGGTCAGGCTGGTCACGGTTCCCGTCAGAATCTCGATTTGTCCTGCGCAGGACCGCAGGCGCTGGATGATCGCCTGGTCGATCTGCTGCCAACCCATCGGCTCACCCCGGGCCAGGGGTTGTCTCAGCCGACGGGAGTCGTAAAGACCCAACAGCGACGCCTGCCCCACCGGACACAGTCCCCCCCGGGACAGGGGATGTTGAGGATTGCCCTCCAGCTTGATGGGACGGCCGTCCCGCACCTTGGCGAGGATCCCGCAGCCTGCGGAACAGCCACCGCAGGTGGAGGCGTACCAACTGGCCAACCCGGGACCACCTCTTCAGGACGCTCAAGATAGGGAATCACCTGCTCGACAGGTCCCCGGCTGCATGAACTCAGGAGGGATGCAGAGAGCGAGAAACCGGCCGAAGCCAAAAACGAACGCCGCGACACGCCGCCCGGCCGAAGACGCGTCAACATTTCCCGTGTCGAACCGGGGGAGTCGGATTCGAGTCGATCCCGATCCTTCCCGCCGCAGTCCCGTTCCTCCCAGGATCGCCAATAGGTGCTCTGTTCAAACCCCCGTTTCATGCCGTCGCTCCATTCACAGACCAACCGGCCTTCCGGCGCCGTCCTCAGTAATGGCAGGCACCGCAGTCTGTCGTCGCCTGCACCCCCGTCAACCCGGCAATCTCGCCCCGGTTCGCGCTGCGGTGACAGTTGACGCACCAACCCATCGAGAGATCGCTGACTTGTTGCACCACCTCCATGGTTTCCACCGTCCCATGACAGACCCTGCACTCGACCCCGGCGTTGACGTGTCGCCGGTGATCGAAGGCCACGTGATCCGGCAGTCGATGCACCCGTACCCATCTCACCGGGCCGGCCGCCCGCGAGGTGTCCGTCTTGCCCGATTGGGGGTCGAAGCCTACGGCGGTGTACAGCTTCCGCAGCTCGGGCGAGACCACCGGTTGCGGTTCGCGGCCGCCTTGTTCGGCCGCCTGCGCCTCGAGCAGCAGCCTGGCCCAGGCGGCAGTCACGAAACGGTGGCAGTTCATGCAGGTTCCGGTATTCGGGGATGGTGGCAAACCGGGTTCTTTCCGCCCCCGTGTGGCAGTACTGACAGTCGATACCCAAATCGCCGCTGTGGACGCGATGTGAGAACGCAATCGGCTGACGCGGGGCGTACCCGAGATTGTGTCCCGGCAGGTTGAGATCGGTCTCCCGGAAGTAGACGGCGGTGCCGAATGCCAATCCCACCCAGATCAGGACTGTGACTGCTCTCTGGATCATAGGTCGCTTATCCGGTCACTCCTCTGCTCACCGGACCCCACTGGCTAGCGTGACGGACGCCCGGAGAGGGCATTCCGAATCAGCCTGCGGTTCCAGTACCACCTGACCACTTGGGGTCGCCTCCAAAGGTAGGGAATCGGGACCACGAGGATGTGGACCAGCCGGGTGAACGGGAACAACAGCAACAGCGTGAAGGCCGCCAGGACATGGAGCTGGACCACCAGCGCCAACCCAATGACGTATTCGATCCTGGGCGAAAACGTAAGGATCGACCACAGATAGGGCGAAAGGGCGGCAGAAAACCAGGAGCTTCCCCATTTGTAGGCGATTGCCGTGTAAACGCCGGTGACGATGGAGAACATCAGCAGCGCCAGCACGATCCAGTCGGCCGCCGAGGTAGTGACCCGGGCTTTGGCATGGGTGAGCCGTCGCAGCACCAGGTTGACCAGGCCCACCAGCGCCAGCAAACCGCAGATCAGAGCACTTACCTCCAGGATGTAGAGCCGCACGGGGGCGCTGTTCCACCAGAGGATCTGCTGGGGCATTAGAAACGCCACCAGGTGGCCCAGCAGCACGATGATGATTCCGTAGTGGAAGAGCACAGAGCCCCAAAAGTGGTGCCGATTCTCGAGAAACTGCGAAGAAAGGCTCGAATAGGTGAACCCCTGCCTGACATAGCGCAGGATCGAGATTACCAGCAGTACCATCAGCGCCAGGTACGGGAACACAGCGAACAGGAAAAGGTTCAGGTAACTCATGGTGGATTACGTCTCCGGGTTTACCAGGTCCAGTGCGAATCGCCGGTCCAGAAACCAGCACAGACTCTCGATGGCATACCGATAGGGGTTCTCCGGTTCGAAGCCTTGCCGTATCCGCTCCAAGCCGGGGCGCAGGCAGCCCCGTACGAACTGGAACGCCTCACGCTCTTCCAGGCGGGGCAGGAGCAGCAGGCAGTGGCTCAGATGGTCGGGCAACTCCAGACTCTCTGCGATGCCGTGTCGACGCAGCAGGGATCGCATCCGTACCAGGAACTCGCCGCGTTTGTACTGTTCGCCGTAAAGATGCCAGCCGATCTCCAGCGCCCGTTGGCGTGTCATTTCGAACGTCTGGACGAACAACTCCTCAAGCTCTTCGAGGGGTGCCGCCAGAGCGAGGTCGGCGAACCGGCTGAAGAGCTGCGACGCATGGGCGTCTTGGCACAACAGCCGGCCACACTCTCGGATCCAGGTGTGGCAGGTCTCATCCGGGTACGAGAAGATCCTGGCGAAGGCCTCGTCGACGGCCTTGTCGGGATCTGCCATCGGGCTGGCCAGTGATGGGCACATTCGGCGACTCCTACGCTCCCCGCCGGGGGCTCCGGCGAAACCCGAACCCGGTCTCGCGCTTGTGGTCCAGGGGATCGGCCAACATGGCCACCGCCTCCTCGCGGTGGGCGGGCGGAATCACGAACCGTTCCTCCAGCCGGGCCAGCGACGTCAAACGGTAGATGGCTTCGGCCTCCTCCGGACTGCAGTCGGCCTCGGTGAGCAGTCGTGCGGCATGTGCCGACGTGACGTCAGCCACCGTCAGTGCCCGCCGATAGGTGCGCACTGCCATCAGCTTGCGCAGCACATAACGCACCTTGCCCGGATTCCCCGCCGCGAAGAGATTGGCGAGGTAGTCGATGGAGGAGCGGGCTTTCGCGAAGTCCGGGAAGATGCCCTCATTGAGATTCTGCAGGGTCGTCCCGTCAAAACTGGAGAGTACCGGCAGCAGCGGCGGGACATAGAACAGCATCGGCAGCGTCCGGTATTCGATGTGGGGAGGCAGCGCCAGTTTCCACAGTTTGACGAACTTGTAGACCGGCGATTTCTGTGCGGCTTCGATCACGTCGGGTCGGATCCCGTTGGCGACGGCCTGCCGCACGATCTCAGGATCGAACGGATCCACGATCAACTCCCGCTGTTCATCCACCAGCTCGCTGGCCGGCTGGAGGGCGGTCTGCGGGATGCGGTCCGCGTCGTAAAGCAGGATCCCCAGGTATCGGATTCAACCGACGCACGAGTGGAAACAAGCAGGCGCCTGGCCTGTCTCCAGACGGGGGAAGCAGAGGATGCATTTCTCGGACTTGCCGGTTTTCCAGTTGTAGTAGGTCTTCTTGTAAGGACAGGCCGCGACACAGGAGCGCCAGCCGCGGCAGCGGTTCTGGTCAAGCAGGACGATCCCGTCTTCCCCACGCTTGTAGAGGGCACCCGAAGGACACGACGCCACACACGACGGGTTCAGACAGTGGTTGCAGATGCGGGGGAAGTAGAAGAACACCAGGTTCTCCACTGCGAAGAGCTGGTGTCGTTGGGTCTCGGAAAGCTGCTGCAGGTTGGGGTCATTCTCCGCATAGACCGGTGAACCCCCCAGATCGTCGTCCCAGTTCGGCCCGGATTCGATGTCAATGTACTCGCCGGTAACTTTCGAGATCGGCAGGGCGGTGGGCTGGTCGCTTCCCTCCGGCGCCGTGAACAGGTGGTCGAAGTCGTATTCCCAGGGCTCGTAATAATCGTCCATTGTGGGCTGGTGGGGATGGTGAAAGATGTTGAACAGCACCCGCCCCTTGCCGGTGGACCGGAGCCGTAAGGATCCGTCTTCGACGGTCCAGCCCCCCTGATACATGTCCTGGTCCTCCCATCGGGTGGGAAAGCCGGTCCCCGGCTTCGTCTCGACATTGTTCCACCACATGTACTCGGTGCCCGGCCGGTCGGTCCAGATGTTCTTGCAGGCGATACTGCAGGTGTGACAGCCAATGCACTTGTCCAGGTGGAAAACCATGGAAACCTGGGATCGAATGTCCATCTCAATTTCCTCCCAGAACCCGTCTTTTCCGGCTGAAGCTCGAAACCCTTCGGAATTCGAACCTTCGGGTGTCGGCTGCGCCCTGCTCGTCGACCTTCACCATTCCAGTTTCGGCAGCTTGCGTACCAGGACATGGGTGTCCCGATTGCAGCCCACCGGTCCCCAATAGTTGAAATGGAACGTGAACTGGCCGTACCCCCCCACCATCAGATTGGGCTTCAGCCGGGTTCTGGTCAGGCTGTTGTGCCCGCCGGCCCTCCGGTTACCTCTCAGCGGAGACTTGGGCACCGAGAAGGTGCGCTCCGGGGAGTGATATTGAACGCAGATCCCCCGGGGGATCCGGGCACTCACACAGGCTCTGGTGACCACCACCCCGTTGTCGTTGAACACTTCGACCCAGTCGTTGTCGGCGATTCCAAGTTCCGCCGCGTCCAGGTCGTTGATCCAGAAGGGCTCGATCCCTCGCGAAAGCGTCGTCATTCGTTCGTTGTCGCCATAGGTCGAGTGAATGTGCCACTTCCCATGGGGGGTCAGGTAATTCAGCATCTTGGCTGGGGCGGTTCCCTGGCTGAAGGTCAGATCGGCGTACTGGGCCGGCAACGGCTTGGGCTTGTAGGTCGGCAGGTGCTCGCCGAACTGGATGTAGCCCACGTGGTCCAGATAAAGGTGTTGCCGCCCCGTCAGGGTACGCCAGGGGACAAAGCGCTCGACGTTGTACGTGAACGGTGAATACGGCCGGCCGTTGTCAATCAGGCCTGACCACATCGGACTGTTGACGAAGCGGCGTGGCTGGGCGATCAGGTCGTTGAACGTCGTGCGCACATGCCGGCTCCTTTCCGCCAGATCCGCCAGCGGCAGACCAACCCTCTGTTCCATGTGCTTGTAGCTGCGGTAAGCCAGCTCACCGTTGGTCACCGTGGCCAGATGGAGGATCACATTGCAGACCTCCTCGTCTTCCTTGAGGGAGGGGTAGGCGGCGCCATCCCAGCGCTGAACCGGCCGGGTTCTCAAGAGTTCGTCGTAGAAGTCAGCGATCTCATAGTGGGTGCCATGCGCTCCGAGCCCCTTCTCTCTGGTGGCCGGCCCGAAACTGATGAACTGCCGGTACAGGTTCCGATAATCCCGGCTGACCAGCCGGAAGTGAGGCATGGTCTTGCCCGGGATGGCGTCCACTTCTCCGGCCAGCCAGTCGGCGATGGACGGCTGGGCAATCTCGTCCCGGGTGTCATGGGCCAGTGGCTTCATCACCAGGTCCTGGACGGGTTCCGGGAAGTGCTTCTCCGCCAGCTCGGAAAACCGCTTGGCGATGGCCTGGAAGATCTGCCAGTCGCTCCTGGATTCCCAGCACGGCGGAACCGCCGCAGTCAGCGGGTGGATGAAGCTGTGCAGGTCCGTCGAGTTGAGGTCCGACTTCTCGTACCAGGTTGCTGCCGGCAGGACGATGTCCGAGTACAGTGCCGAGGTGTCCATGCGGAAGTTCAGATCGACAACCAGATCCAGCTTTCCAACGGGTGCCTGCTGGTGCCAGACCACCTCCCCTGGGCGGCTCCCTGGGCAAAACTGTCGTCGGAGATGAAGTTGTGATGGGTCCCCAAGTAGTGTTTGAGGAAGTATTCGTGGCCCTTGGCACTGGCCATCAGGGCATTGCCGCGCCAGATGTACCAGATCCGGGGCCAGTTTTCCTCCGCATCGGGGTCCTCCACCGACATCCGGAGGGATCGATCTTTCAGGCGTTGGACCACCCAATCGACAATCTGTTTCTCATCCCGGGAGCCTGTGGCCTCCCGGGCCTGCCTGACCAGCTCAATGGGGTTCATCGAGACCTGCGGGTAGAACGGCAGCCAGCCGTTTCGTACGGCCTGGATCTGGCGGTCGATGGTGTGACCGCGGGCGATCGACTTCCCGTCCAGCGGAGACGGAACTGTGTGGTAGTCGGTAAACTCTCTCTCGTACCGCCACTGGTCTGTATGCACGTAGTGCCAACTGGGCGCGTTCTGCAGGCGGACAGCTCCCGCCAGCCAGTCGTTGGCGAAGGCTACGGCCGACCAGGATTCTCCCGGCGCCAGCTTCTCCTGTCCGACGTAGTGCGCCAGACCTCCCCCATTGACACCGATGCAGCCGCAGAACATCAGGGCGTTGATGGCGGCCCTGTACATCAGGTTGCCGTGATACCAGTGGTTGATACCGGCCCCGATGATGACCGTGCACTTCCCCCGCGTGTGTTCGGCCGTGGTGGCCCAGTCGCGGGCGAACCGGATGAGATCCTTGCGGGATAGGCCCGTGTACTTCTCCGACTATGCGGGGGTGTAGAGTGCATCGTCGTCGTAATCCGCCGGATACATCCCGCCGAGTCCACGGGGGACTCCGTACTGGGCCATGAGCAGGTCATAAACGGTGGTTACCAGGACTTCCCCGTCAACGGTTTTCAGGCGGCGGGCTGGAACTCCCCGGCTCAGGCTGCGCCCCTGGCCGAAATCGTCGAAAAGAACAGCCAGTTCCTCGTATTCGTCATGGAGGAAAGTGAGCATGGGTCGGATCTGGGATCCGTCGCGGCCATCCTTCAGCAGCAGGTTCCACTGACCCCCTTGGCGGCTCCACCGGTGACCCACGCTGCCCTGGGGCATCTTGGCCTGTCCGGCTTCATCCCACATCAGGAACTTCCAGTCGCCGTTCTCCTCGTCGGCGTACCGGCTCAGCCGGTTGGCCCGCAACAGTTGCCCGGGCCGGTAGTGATCACCTGTGCGGTGAAGCTCGACCAGAAAGGGAGCATCGGTGTACAGCTTGGCGTAGTCGAGGAAGTAGGGGGTCGGGCGTTCGTGATGAAACTCCTTCAGCAGCACATGGTTGACCGCCATCCACCAGGCACCGTCCTGACCGGCGTTGATGGCCATCCACTCGTCAGCGTACTTGGCGACCTGGTTGAAGTCCGGAGAGAAGACCACCATCTTGGTCCCGTTGTGGCGGGCTTCAGCCGCGAAGTGGCAGTCCGGCGTTCGAGTCATGTTCAGGTTGGACCCCATCACCGCCAGCAGCTTGGCGTTGTACCAGTCGGCCGACTCCTGAACGTCGGTCTGCTCACCCCAAACCTCGGGGGAGGCGCACGGTAGATCGCAGTACCAGTCGTAGAAAGAAAGGGACACGCCTCCCATGAGCTGCAGCATCCGGGCGCCGGCGGCATAACTGATCATCGACATGGCGGGGATGGGCGAGAATCCGGCGATGCGGTCGGGTCCCCAGGTCTTGATGGTGTGGATATTCGCCGCGGCGACGATCTCCAGCACGGTGTCCCATTTCGCACGGCGGAAGCCGCCCTTGCCGCGGGCGCGCTGCCAGCGTCCCCGTTTTTCGGGATCCGACACCAGCGAGGCCCACGCTTCCACCGGGTCCCCGAACTCCTGGACCGCCTCCTTCCACAAGTCCAGCAGCGCGCCGCGGACATAGGGGTATTTGACCCGGAGCGGGCTGTACAGGTACCAGGAATAGGAGATGCCTCTCTGGCAACCGCGAGGTTCGTAACCGGGCAACCCGGTTTCCAGCTCGGGATAGTCCAGCCCCTGCATCTCCCACGTGACGATCCCGTCCTTGACGAAAATGTTCCAGGTGCAGCCCCCGGTGCAGTTCACCCCATGAGTGCTGCGTACGGTTTTGTCGTACTGCCAGCGATTCCGATAGAACTCCTCCCAGGTTCTCTGGTTGGGCTCGACTTCATCCAGAATCCAGTTGTTCTCCGGTTTCCCGTTCATGCTTGATCCCCTTGCGTCCGGGCCGCGGCGCCCGCATACACCTTGTGCCGGATTCTGTCGACCAGGGGCCGCCGGACGGCGTGAAAGCGGCGACGCCACACCAGATCGAAGCCCGCCAGCAGGATGGCGGCTCCCCCCAGGCCCATCAGCAGGAAGTTCACGGGTGGCGCCGACCTTGGCGGCGGCTGGGTCTCAGCCTGCTGCTTCAGGTAGGCCACCAACGGCAGGATCTCCTCCGGAGCCAGCGGCGTATCCCGGAAAATCGCCTGCATGGTTGGTGTGGCCGGTGCCGAAAGCCACGCGGCCAGACTCTGTTGTCCTCCCAGCCGGGAGAAGACGTCGGTCAGGTTGGGGGCCAGCGTGCCTCCTCCCAACAGGCTGGTGTCCCCGTTGACGCTGTGGCAGGAGACACAGGCGGTCCCGCCGTTTCTGAGTACCGTGTCACCAAGAAACAGCGCCTGGCCGTCGGCGATGTCCTGGGGAGTCAGGGGGCGGCCAGCCAGTTTGGGCCCCACGAACTGGGAAGTCTCCTTGCCCGACTCCACGCGGACCAGATCCAGGAGTGAGGTCGCCAGCTCTCGGCTGATTCCCGGGGGAGGGGGCATGATGACTCCGCGGGCGGCCCGAACCAGGCTTTGGGCGTAGGGATCTCCGCTGTCGATGACCCGCTGGGGATTCTGGATGAAGTTGAGGAGCCACTCACGGTCCTTGCGCGATTCGACATCCTTCAGATCAGGGCCGGTGAGCACGCCGCCGCCGATGGTGTGGCAGCTTGCGCAATTCTGCCGGAAGTACGTCTCGGGGTTTTGTGCCTCCACCCATCCCGGGACCGCCAGCAGGAGAACCACCGCCAGTGATGACGCCGCATGGGAGGGGGATGCTGTCAGGGGGGCCGGCGCGGCTGGGCTGGCTGAGGAAATGAGTTCGGACATCAGCGACCTCCTGCGGGGCCGGGTTCGCCGGCGCTTCGGCCGGTGGCGGACAACGCCCGGTCCAGACCGGCGATCTCCGCCAGTGTGGTCTTCTCCAGAAACTCGATGTAACTCCGCCGAACCTGGGACCAGGACTGATGCGCTGGGCAGGGGTCGTGGTCGGAACAGGGGTCCTTCGTACCGAGCAGGCAGTTGGGCCGGGTCTTGACTCCCTCGAACAGTTCTACCACCTCGATCAGGAAGATCTTGTGCGGATCCCGGTGCAACCCGTAACCCCCGCCGCTGCCGCGGGTGGCAGCCACCAGGCCCGCGTTTCGCATCGTCAACAGGATCTTGGCCAGATACTGGGCCGGGACGCCCGAGATTTCGGCCAAATCTTTTCCCAGCATGGTTTTTTCGGGCCCCAGCCGTGCCAGGTGAACCAGGCTTCGCAGGGCGTGTTCAGAGGTCACGGACAGCATTCATGAGTTGTAGATCAAGATATCGGGAATTGCAAGAGAAAAATCCCTTTGGCACCCGGCTGCCGGCGCGCGGCGGACGGAATGGCCGGAACTGACGAAACCGCCGAGGTGGAGGGTGCGTCCTCTCTTTCCATGCCACGTTCGAGTCTTGCCGTCCTCTGGTTGGCTGCGTTCGCCACGCCTTTGTCCGCCCACGAGCCTGGGCGGGTGGAACCGGTCATGGTGGAAACCGCCCGCAACCTGATCGCCAGCCTCACTTCAGAACAGCGCCAGGAGGCGCTTTTCCGTTTCGAGGACGAGGAGCGCTTCTTCTGGCATTACGTGCCCAGCGACGACATCCCGGGGATGTACAACCGTCCCCGTCGGGGACTCACCCTGAAGGCGATGACGGCCGCGCAGAAGGCGCTGGCCGCCGCCTTGCTCAGCGCCGGCCTGAGCAAACGCGGGTTCATCAAGGCCACCACCATCATGAGCCTGGAAGATATCCTGCGTGTGCTGGAAAGAGACACCAAAGGCAGGAGGGATCCCGAGCGATACCACTTCTCGATCTTCGGCGAGCCGGCTGTCGGCGGAACCTGGGCATACCGGATCGAGGGGCATCACGTCAGCTTGCACTTCACCATCGTCAACGGTGAAGCCGTGGCGAACCCCATGTTCTTCGGCTCCAACCCTGCCGAAGTCAGGGAGGGACCGCACCGGGGACTCCGGGTGCTGGCAGCCGAAGAGGACAGAGCCCGCGCCTTGCTGGACTCACTGGACCCGGCCCAGCGGGAGCGCGCGGTGGTCAGCACGAAGGCATATCCCGACATCCTGACGGAACAGTCCCGCCGGGCGGCGCTGAACGGCCAGCCTTCCGGCATCCAGGCCTCGGAATTCACGCCCGGCCAGCGGCAGCTCCTGGACGCACTGATTCACGAATACGTGGAAAACGTCCCGGCCGAGCTGGCGGAACAGCGCCGGCAACGGGTGAGCTCAGCGGGAAACGAGATCTGGTTCGCCTGGGCGGGGGAGCTGGAAAGGAACCGTCCCCACTACTACCGAGTGCAGGCTCCCGGCTTCCTCATCGAGTATGACAACACCCAGAACAACGCCAACCACATCCACTCGGTCTGGCGCGACTTCGAGGACGACTTTGGAGTCGATCTGCTGCAGCAGCATTACCGGACGGCGTCGGCCGCCCACGGTCACCACCATTAGGGGCGGGGGGAGAGGCGGTCCCGAGGCTGCAACGAGGGCAGGTCAACGGGCTTCCGCCAGTACCCGTGCCACTTCCGGGTGGTTCTGCTGTTCGGCCAGCAGTTGTGCGTTGGTGATCCCGTCCTTGGCCAGGGCTTCGACGTCCGCCCCCGCGGCCAGCAGCACGCGGACACACTCCAACTGGCCCTCGTAGGCTGCATACATCAGCGGCGTCAGGCCTTGCGCGTCCCGCTGCTCCAGCTTGGCCCCGCGCTTGACCAGCAGTTCCACCACCGCCGGGTAGGGACTCGAAGCAGCCAGAGAGAGGACAGGAACTCCGTTGCGGTCCAAAGTGTTGGGCTGGGCGCCCAGGTCGAGCAACACCTCAACCGCCGCCGCCTGCCCCTTGGAAACCGCCCAGGTCAGCGCTGTCCAACCGTCCCGATCCTTGTGCTCCAGCCGCGCTCCGCGTCGGATCAGGGTCCGGATGGTCTCAGGATGGCCGCCCATGGCAGCCCAGATCAAGGCAGTACGGCCGTCGTTGGTCCAGACGTTCACCTCGGCGCCACGCTTCAGCAGCAGTTCCACGGTCTCTGTATGCCCGTTCGAGGCCGCCAACATCAACGCCGTACGACTTTCCTGGTCCCGGGCGCGCGGGTCGGCGCCGCGATCCAGAAGCAGGCGCACCAGGGCCGAATGCCCGGCCGACGCCGCCACCATCAGCGGCGTCCGCCCGGTGGAATCGCGAACCTCGACTTGGGCGCCTGCCTCGATCAGGGCTGCAGCCGTTTCCACATGTCCGCCAAGAGATGCCCACATCAAGCTGGACCAACCAGACGAGTCCAGCTCGGCCACCGGCTCACCTGCTGTCAGAAGGAGGCGAACGATCGGTGCGTGCCCCTCAATGGCGGCTCGGATCAGGGGTGAACGCCCGGTCGAATCCCTGACCTGCCAGGGAGCCCCCGCCTCCAGCAGCGCCTTCACCGCTGCCTCGCTCCCCGAAGCGCAGGCGGTCAACAGCGCATTTTGCCCGTTGTTGTCGGTTGCCTCCCGATCCGCACCGCGTTCGAGGAGGAGTCGAACAACGTCCGCCCGGTCAGCAGCCGCCGCCCGGTGGAGAGCCGTCCTCCCGTCCCGGTCCTTCAGATCGGGGTTGGCACCCCCATCCAGCAGGGCGCGGGCGACGTCGACAGAGCCGTTCTCGGCCGCAACCATGAGGACAGTGGTACCGCGGACAAACCCTGGGCCCTCTTTCGAATCCTGATCCAGGATGGTTACCGTCCGAGCCATCTCCAGATTGGGATCGGCGCCATCCTCCAGGAGGGTTGTGACCGCAGCCGCGTCACCAGCCTGCACGGCGGCCGCCATCTCTTTGTTGATGTCTCCACAGGCCCCTGCGGCGAGACTGACTGCAAGAACGACAAGTGTTCGGTACCCACTCATCGGAGCCGCCTCCTTCCGGACCCGCTTCCGGTCGAAGCGCCCAATCGAGCCGCCGACCGCCTGAAAACGGGCTCCCAGGTTGCATTCTGGGACGAATCGTGGGGCGTGTCCACCGCCCCGGCCGGTTGTGCCGCAGAGGTTGTCTGCCTGTACGCCTTCGTCTAGACTTCGGGCCGAGTTCAGGCATACCGGCCGAATCTGGGAGGGAGCGTCGATGGGAAGCGATGTGGTGGATGCCGTCATCATCGGCTCGGGAGCCTCGGGTTCCGTCCTGGCGAAGGACCTGGCGGAGGGAGGGCTGCGGGTGGTGGTGCTGGAGCGGGGACCCCAGATCAAGCCCGAAGACTTTGTGCTGCATGACGAGTTGACCTCTCACGGCAGCGGTGGCCTGAGGCCCCGGGTGGGCAACGAAGACCGTTTCGGACCGCGGGAGTTTCGCCATCAGGGTGATCCCGAGTTCAGCGTGCTACGGGCGGACGAGTGGGGTTACGCCGGCAATGGGGCGGTGGTGGGAGGTGGGATGATCTTTTACGGGGCGCTCATGTGGCGCCGCCCGCCCATCGACTTCCGAATGAAATCCGAGTACGGAGCGGTCGCGGGCTCCACTCTTGAGGATTGGCCGCTGACCTATGAAGAGCTCGAACCCCATTTCCTGAAGATCGAACAGGTGGTGGGTGTCTCCGGCGAGGCCGGCGCCAACCCGTCCGAGGGCAAACGCAGCGCTCCCTATCCGCTTCCTCCCATCGACCTCAACCCTGGCGACGAGATCATCCGCGATACCGTCAGGAGGATGGGATACCACCCCTTTCCCGTGCCTCTGGGTTTGCTGACCCAGGATTACCAGGGGCGTTCCAAGTGCATCGGGCATCCCTGCTGCAATGGTTTCGTCTGTGAGGTGGGGGCCAAGTCGACGCCCATCAGCGCGTTGCTGCCACAAGCAGTGGCCAGCGGAAACTGCCGGATCGTGCCGGAGGCGGTGGTCAGGGAGGTAACCCTCGATGACGGGGGGCGGCCCAACGGGGTAACTTATTTTCAGCGGGACGGGACGTTGGCCGAACAGAAAGGCAGGATCCTCATCCTGGCCGCGGGAGCCATCGAGACCCCCCGGCTCATGCTCAATTCCACCTCCCGCTGGTTTCCCCAGGGACTGGGTAACCAGAGCGGCTGGGTGGGACGCAATCTGATGGGCCACATCAGTCCGTGGGTCTGGGGCATCCTCGACAGCCGCACCAACGAGGGTTTCGGACCCGCTCCCGGGGTTGCCATCGACGACTTCTGTGCCCGCAACCCGGGATTTGTCGGCGGAGGCGTGATCTACTCGCGAACTGAGGTGACTCCCATCGCTTTCGCCTCGCGCCGACCTCGCGGGGCCCCCCGCTGGGGGCTGGAACACAAGCGATACCAGCGGGAGAATTTCCGGCGTTACATTCGGCTGTTCGCGCCAGCCGAGGATTTGCCGCAATTCGAGAACCGGGTTGAAGTCTCACCCCGCCTCAAGGATACCTGGGGAATCCCCGTGGCCCGCATTACCCACAGCTTCCATCCCAACGACTACCTGGTCTTCAACTTCTTCAAGGACAAGATGATGGAGATCCTGAAAGAGGCCGGTGCCCGCGACATCACTCCCAGCAGTATCGGCCGGGGAGGTGCCGGCTACCAACTGGGTACCTGCCGGATGGGTTCCGATCCCCGGACGTCCGTGGTCAGTGCCTGGGGGCAGTCGCACCAGGTCGACAATCTGTTCGTGGTAGACGGGAGCGTCTTCGTGACTTCGGGAGGTAGAAATCCCGCGTTGACCATCCAGGCGCTGGCCTCGCGGTTCGCCGCCTACATCCTGGGGAACTGGCGAGGGGGGGCTTGGCGCAACGGCACGAAGGAGGTCTGAGATGGAACTCAAGCGCCGGTCTTTTCTGGTTTCGCTGGCCGCACTGGCGTCGGCTCCCCCCGCCGAGCTGCTGCCGCGGTTAAAGGCCGCCGCCGTTGCCTCGCCGCGGCCGCTGTCCGAAACCGAGCGGGAGGCCCTGGGACAGTTCTGTGAGCAACTCGTGCCAGCGGACGAGTTCCCGGGTGCCCGCGAGCTGGGAGCCGTGGAATTCATCGAGCGCCTGTTGGCGGAAGCCCACCCCGAGTGGGCCGAGGTGTACCGCGCGGGCCTGCGGGCCACCGATCTTTCAAGCCGCCGCCGATTCCAGAAGCCCTTCACCGAACTCCCCTTCGAGCGGCAAACGGAGCTGCTGAAGCTGATGGAGCAGGGTGAGCTGGAGACCGAGGACTGGAGCGGGGTTTCCCAACACTCTTTCTTCGCTACGGTCCTCTCCCACACGATGCACGGCTGTTATGCCCATCCCCAATGGGGCGGCAACCGCGGAAAGCGGGCATGGGAGATGATCGGTTACGATGACTGGTGGGTGTGAAGGCCTAGGGGGAGAGGTGCCCGCCCGGCAGGAAGCCGCCTCGATTTGAGGGATCACGGTGGAGTCATCGGCTGTGGACTTTGCTCCCGCCTCAGCAGGTACAGGCCGCTGGCGATGATCACCGCGGCGCCTATCCAGACAGCGGTGCCGGGCAAGACTCCAAACACGAGAAGATCGAGCAGCAGAGCCCAAAACAGGGCTGAGTACTCGAATGGCGCCACGACTGAGACCTCCGCCCGGCGAAATGACTCGGTGAGCAGGTATTGCCCCACGGATCCGGTCAGACCCAACGCCACCAGCCATCCGAAATCGCTTCCGGCCAGCGGAGTCCAGCCGGGAAATGCCAGAACGCCGGCCCCCAGTCCCAGCAGGGAGGTGAACCAGAAGGTCATGCCGGCGGTGGAATCAGTCCTGCCCAGGACCCGCACCGTGATGGCGTTGAGCGCATAGCAGGCCGCCCCGAACAGGACCGCCGCCGCCCCCCAGTTGAAGTCCACCATGCCGGGGCGCAGGACGATGAGAACTCCGCCGAATCCCGCCGACACCGCAATCCAGCGGCGCCAGTCCACGATTTCGCCCAGCAGGAGAGCCGACAGGGCAGTCACCAGCAGGGGAGCCACAAAAAACAGGGCATAGGCCTCGGAGAGCGGCAGGCTTTTCAGCCCGTAGATGAAGCAGCTCAGCATCAGAATCGCCAGGACGCCGCGAAAGAGATGGAAACGCCACCGCACCCGGACCAGCGTCGTCAGGCTCCGGTCCCGGGCGTAAACCCAGAGCAGGACGAAGGGGATCGACATCAACCCGCGCAGACAGGCGACCTGGAAAGCCGGGTACCGGGAACCGAGGACTTTCATGACAGCGTCCATGACCGCCAGGACTGCCACCGCCGCTACCATGTAAAGGATTCCCGCCATGTTTTCCTTTGGTGACGGCGTCATTTCCTCTCGTTCTCCCGCTGCAGGTGAAACCAGTCATTCTACAGCCGGGCGTCCCCGGATCCTCCGCCCGGCAGACAGTCGGGATAGCCCCCGGCCAGGCCTGCCGGTATGGCGAGTCCGCGCTCCCACAGGATCCGGGTTCTGTGACAACCCCGGGGCCATTTGCCGAATACCGCCCAGCCCTCTATTCTTGGGCTCAGTTTTCCCGGAGTCTGAATGATGAGAAAACCCCTGCTTGTTGCCGGCTGGCTGATGTGGAATGCTTCCGCGATCACCATGGGTGCTGATTTCGACCTTCTCATCCGGGGCGGACATGTGATCGATCCACGCAACGGCCGGGACGCCGTGGCTGACGTGGCGATCGCCGGCGATCGGATTGCCGAAGTGGCGGCCGGGATCGATCCGGCCCGCGCAGCACGAGTCGCGGACGCCTCGGGACTCTATGTGGTCCCGGGGCTGGTGGATCTGCACACCCACGTTTTCTATGGCACCGAGGAACATGCTGACTACAGCAATGGTTGGCGGGCTGTCCCCCCGGACGGATTCACGTTCCGCTCGGGTGTCACCACCGTCGTTGACACCGGCGGGGCCGGCTGGCGAAACTTTCACCAGTTCAAGCAACAGACGATCGACCGTTCCCTGACGCGAGTGCTCGCACTGCTCAACATCGTGGGGTCAGGAATGAAGGGTGATCCCGTCGAGCAGAATCTGGGCGACATGGATGCCCGCCTTACCGCTCAGCGCGCCCGTCAGTTTCCGGGTCTGATCGTGGGCATCAAGGTGGCGCACTACCTGGGCCCCGAGTGGGACCCCGTGGATCGGGCGGTGGAAGCAGGACGGCTGGCCAATGTCCCGGTGATGGTGGATTTCGGCCGACACACGCCGCCGCTGCCGTTGAGTGAGCTGCTGCTCACCCACCTGCGTCCGGGCGACATCCTCACCCATGCCTATGCCCACGTAAATGGCCGGGAACCGATTGTGGGAAACGACGGCAAGGTGGCGGATTTCGCCTGGGAAGCCCGCCGGCGGGGCGTGGTTTTCGACGTGGGACATGGCGGTGGAAGCTTCGTTTTCCGCCAGGCGGTACCCGCAGTGGCCCAGGGTTTCCTGCCCGATGTGATCAGCACCGACCTCCATGTGGGCAGCATGAACGGGGGCATGAAGGATCTGTTGAACGTGATGTCCAAGTTTCTGAACTTGGGAATGTCGGTGGCACAGGTGGTGGAACGGGCGTCGTGGCAACCGGCCCGGGTGATCCACCGGGAGGATCTCGGCCATCTGACTCCAGGTGCGGTAGCCGACGTCGCGGTCCTGCGGCTGAGGGAGGGCGCTTTCGGTTTTCTGGACATCGAGGGGACACGCCTGGCCGGGACGCGGAAGCTGGAGTGTGAACTGACCGTGCGTGCCGGGCAGGTAGTCTGGGACCTGAACGGAATGGCCGCCGCCAACCATTACCCGACTCGCTGAGTCCTCGTCTCCTTGGGAGTGCGGCGCGTTCACGCCGGACCTCCTGGCCGCGGCAGCCGCCACCTCAGGCTGACGTTCATGGTCGGCGGCGCGATCCGCCGGACAGCCGCCTCAGTGAGTCCACCGGCCCCAGGTGCTCCCGGCAGTTCAAGCTGAACCACGCTTTGGGGGTCCAGACGCTCGAGTTCAGCCTGAAGCCTGCGTTCCGTCTCCTCTCGGCTGGGGGAGACTTCGAACCGCAACCGCAGCATGGGGCGCACCGGCAGGGGATGAAACAGCCATCTTGTAGACCTGTCCCCGGGGTCCCATTCGAGCGTGAAGTATCCCTTGACTTCATCCTTTTCGGCAAAAGAGGTCCTCTCGGTGGAACCCGCATAGAGGACGGGACAGCCCAGCCGCCGTCCTGAGAGGTCCGCAGTCAGCACTTGGGCCCGATGGACATGCCCGGCCAGCACCGCCTGAAAACCGGTGGGGATGTCTGCACCTCTGATCACTTGCTCGCCGGAGCGGAAGACGTAGTCAGCCGGTCCAACCTTCGACCCCTCGACGATCTGGTGGATGCACAGGAAGGCGAGTCGGCTGCCGCTGTCCGCGCGGGCCTGTTCCACCAAAGCAGCGAACCGGGAACGGACATCCCCGCTCTCATGGGGGAAGCCGGTGAACGACACCGCCTGCCCTTGCAGGGTCAGGGTGAAAGTGCGAGGACGATCGAAGATCAGCAGGTTGGGATGGCACGCCAGAAGTCCGCGCGGAATCCTTGAGCGTTCGTGGTTGCCCGGTACCAGCAGGATGGGGAATCCCTGGTCGGCCAGGGCGATCAGCGGAGCCAGACCACGATGGGCGAGACTGAGTGGGATCCGGCTTCGGAAAAAGAGATCTCCTCCGTGGACGATCGCGTCGACCTGGAATCTCCGGGCGGCTTCCAGGGCGGTACCCATGGCAGCGAAGAAGTCTGGCCCGCGTCGTCTTCGCTCGATGCGGGGCCGCACCGGCTCGTCCATGCCGAGATGGGTGTCTGACAGGAACAGCAGGCGGATCACAGCCACTTCAGCCAGACCTCCAACCGCCTGCCCGAAAGCAGCCGGTTGCCGGGAAGCCCCAGCTCGATCTGGGCTCCCTCTGCCGACAGCCGTCGCAGCTCGGTCGCCAGGACCCTCAGCCGGACGCAAGCGTTGCGGTCAAGACGTTCCGCCCACGCGGCTGCCAGGGCCCGGGGCAGATGCGGTATCGGCTCGCCCGATCCCTGGGAACCGGCAAAGGCGGGCCTGCCTCCCTCTGTCATCACCAGGTTCCAGGGGCCCTCACACCGCCGCCAGCGCACCGCGGCCAGCCACATTCGCCGATACCAGCGTGCCCGGCAGACCAGGCGGGCGCTGTATGCACAGACCGACGCCAGCCAACGGTACAACCGGTCGGCGGGAGGTGGCTCCGCCGGGTCTTCCGCTGCTGTTCTCTTCCCGATCTCGACCTCGACTGCAGACTGATCCCCAGCCGGTCGCGGATTCGGCGAGTCGCCAGGCCGAGCGACCTCACAGTCCTCGGGGCCGGAGTTGTCCTGGAGGCCGTTCGGGCCTGAAGTGCGCCGGCCCCACCGCAGGAGGCGGACAGCCACCGTCTCCGCCGACATTCCCTTCTGGATCCCGCTCAGCCGCGTGACCCGGTCTAACACCTCCTGCCATATCTCGGGGCAAAGGCCGGTGACGACGAAACTCGGCAGCATAGAGCCCAACTCCGCCGGGTCGAGGTCGGCGCGCTGGAGTTCCGGGGTGCCGGTCAAGCCGTTGCGGGACAGTACTCGGATCAGGGCCGCCAACACCGCGGGGGGCCCGCAGTCGGTGAGCGGACCCACCGGATGTGTGGAGTCATGTCGGGCCGCCGCCTGCTGCAGATCCCGGCTGTAATATGCAATCTCGGCTGTCGAACCCCGCAAGACCCTGTTGTAGGGAGGGCCCAGAGTCTGGATCAGTTGGCATTCCAGCAGGGCAGCCTCCAGGGCGGAAAAAGTGACACGCATTGTGACGGTCCGGGCCTGGGTCAACATCTCAAGCGTGTGTCCGGCGTGTCCCCGGCGGCGGTAATAGCTGGGAAGCCGGCGATCAAGACGGCTGGCCTTACCAATGTAGAGGAGGTCTCCGTTACTGCGGAACATGGCATAGACGCCGGCTCGGGGTGGCAGGGGCGGCTCCGGACGGGGGAGCGGAATGCGGGGTGCCGGGCGTGTTGCTGGCACCTCCTCCGCCAGCCACTCCATCAACGTTCGAGGATCCTCGATGCCCACTTCCGCCAGCCGCCGGACCAGGTGATGCCAGATGGCGGCAGTGGCCACAACGTGATGGTGGGCCCGCCGCGGCTCCGGGACGGAGTGCCCCAGGAATCCCGCCACAGCCCGCAGTCCATACCGTGGCAGATCAGGCAGGAGGCGCCGGGCAAGTTCATGGGTGCAGATAAGGTGGAACGGGAAGGGGCGGTCGCTGGAATAAAGGCCGTGGAGTCGGCGCAGGTAACCCGACTCATAGCGGGCAAAGTGAATGACGGCTGGCACCGGCGGATTCAGGGCAGCCTCCTCCAGCTCCTTCCAAAGTTCCGCTTCGGAGATGCCGGCTGTCAGCTCCTCCGGTGACACGCCGGCTACCTTCAGCACCGCAGGGGGCAGCGACCGGCCTGGAGACAGGGTGAGGCCGCGGACCGAAACCCTGGCTGCGCACGGTGGTTCAGCCCCCCGGTACCAGGCCCAGCCGGCCTCCCAGAGGATACCGTTGTCGGCACGGGCGGAAGTCGCCTGGAGATCCAGGATCAGTACCGGGGTGATTGCCAAAGTCCCTTCAGCCGGAAGGTGGTGGTGCTGGATGCGCGCAGACATGTCCCGACTATTCCGCAGTCACCGCTTCAGCATGGGTCGACCAGAAGGCGCACAAACGGCGCTGGAGATCCGAGGGTGTCCGCACTACTTCCGGCCTCCAGTCGAGGGGCAGCAGGCGCCGGTATCGGTGCTGGGCGTAGCGTTCGTCGATCAGGAGGACCACTCCCCGATCCCGTTCGGTGCGGATCACCCGGCCTGCCGCCTGCAGCACCCGGTTGATTCCGGGGTAGGTATAGGCATAGTCATAGCCGCGTCCGTGCTTCCGGCGATAATAGTCCTCCACCAGATCCCGTTCCGGAGAGATGCCCGGCAACCCCACGCCGACGATGGCGGCGCCGGTCAGCCGGTCTCCCACCAGATCGATGGACTCGCCGAAGATCCCGCCCATGACCGCCAGACCCACCGTGGTGGTCCGCGCCCCAGCCTGGAAGCCCTCCAGAAAAGCCGCCCGTTCCGCCACCTCCATGGCCGGTTCCTGGATCTGGACCTGGAAGTCCAGGGCTTCGGGAAGCAGCAACTCGGCGACCAGGTTCAGGTACTCGAAGGAGGGGAAGAACACGAGGTAATTGCCGGTACGGGCCCGGATCATCGAAAGCAGCATTTCGGCGACCTCCTGTCGGGTCTGCCGGCGCTGCCAGTAGACCGTCCTGATCCGGTCGGCAACCAGCACCAGAAGGTTTTCCGGCGGAAACGGAGAGGGGCAGTAGATCATCCCCGCATCCTCCCGGCATCCGAAGACTTCGCGGAAATAGGGGCCCGGAGTGAGGGTGGCCGAAAGGAAGACGGCTGCATCACAGCCTGAGAGCCGCTGCCGGAGCTGGGCGGAAGGGTCCAGGCACAGCAGCTTGATCCTGAAGTCCTGACCTTCCACCTCGCTTGCACACACGAATCCCTGGTCGTAGAACTCGGCCACACGGAGGAAGCGATGGATGGCGAAATGGAGATCCAGCAGGGTCTCCCGCCTTTCCCGTTCCGGAGTGGGGATTCGGGCCAGCACCGCCTCAGAGATCCGAAGGCAGTTCCGCAACAGCGGGATCAGGTCCAGGGGGGCCTCGGCCGCGACCTGACGACCGCCGGCTTCCGCACAACCGTCTCGGCTGCGTGCCATCCAGGCGGTCACCCGGCCGAGCGCCGCCGTCAGCGGGCGGTGCAGCCCAGCCAGTTTTCGGCGGGCTTCAACCAGGGACTGGCGGGTCAGGACGGCTGAGAACATTTCCCTCGCCCGGTCCACCAGATTGTGGGCTTCGTCGACGAGGATTGCGGGCCGCGAGGACTCCTCTTCAAAGATCCGGCGCAGAAAGGCACGTGGATCGAACGCATAGTTGTAGTCGCATACCACCAGGTCCGCCAGAGAGAGGGCGTTCAGCGACAGCTCGAAGGGACAGACCGTATGGCGGCGCGCAACCGATTCCAGCCGACCGCGATCCATGACCTCCGCCTCCGCCAGCTCCTGCAGCGCTCCCCCCACCCGATCGTAGTAGCCCCGGGCATAGCTGCAGTCCTCACCGGTGCAGGAACGGTCCGGATTGAAGCACGTCTTCTCCTTGGCGGTGAGCTGAAGCCAGCGCAGGCGCAACCCCCGATCCCGCAAGTCGGCGACCGCCCTGGCGGCGGCCTCCTGGCCGGTACCGCGGGCGGTGAGGAAGAGGAGCTTCTCGATCTTTCCCTCCCCCAAGGCCTTGACCGAGGGGTAGACCGCGGCCATGGTCTTGCCGATCCCGGTCGGGGCTTGGATCAGAAGCTGGGAACGGTCGCGCAGGCTGCGGTAGACGGAGATCGCCAGCTCCCGCTGGCCCGGCCGATAAGCCGCGTAAGGGAATAGAAGATCGGAGATCGAAGAGTTGCGGACCGTCCGCCACCGGATCAACTCTTTCCGCTGGCGGACCAGGGTGGAGACCAGCTCCTCGAAGAAGGATTTGAGCTCGGCGGAAGAGATGGACCGGCTCACCTCCACCGTCTCCATGCTGTCCAGATGACAGTAGACCAGACGGGTCTCCAGGACTGGCACTTCGTGGACCAAGTGATACAGGTGGGAGTACACCATGGCCTGTCCCCAGTGCACCGGCGGCTGTGTCAAGCGCAGCTCGTCCAGGCTCCGCCGCGTGGTCTTGATTTCCTCGATCCGGATACCTTCAGTCTCCAGGTAGACCCCGTCTATGCGGCCTTCCATTTCCACCGTCCAGCCACCTAGCTCCAGCACCGCGTTCACCGGAACTTCGGGACGGTAGTGAGGAGGGCGCGACTGCTGGACGTGGCGATGGGCGCGAATCGCCTCCAGGGTGCCGACAGGGTCCCACTGTTCAATCACCAGGTCGCCGGTGCGGAGGCAGTGTTCCACCAGTGCACGAACTGCTACCTTCAGGTGCCCGCCGGACATCTCAAAGCCATTATGGCAGGCATTCCGCCACAAGAACCTCGGCGCCCCGGTCCGGGCTGCGGCCCGAGAAATCCTCCGTCCACCGGCGTCTTACCTCCAACCGGCGAAGGCCGCGGGTACCGCGGAACCCGAACGATTGGCGCACTTTGCAGGGACGTCCGGCGTAACCGTCCGTAGCACGGCCGTCGGCCGTACCACCGTTCAGGGAGTGGGATCGCCCGCCTGACGCCGGCGTGGCCGGTGGTTTTTTCTTGGAGAGGGGCACGGACGATTGGCGCCGGCCGTCCAACCCGGGCGAGACGCCCGGGGTAACCCCGGGCCCCAGAACGATCGTCACCTTGGCAAGGACGTTCGGCGTAACCACCCCTACCCGGCCGTCTCCGGGCTGTCTCTCTTGCGGTCGGTTCCCCGCGTTGAACCGTCCCCTTACCAACCTGCAAACTCCACCCGGATAGCGCCGCGGAACTCGCCCTCCTTGTAGCCAACGGCCCGGTCCTCCGGATACCGTTCCCGGATCGCAGCCTTCAGCGTCTCGGGCATCTGCTCAGGCGCCCCGTGACAGGTGAGGCAGAGAGTGGCGGTCCGCAGCGGCTGGTAATAACGGTAGACGGTTCCGCCGTTGCGGCGGATTTTCTGTACGAGCGGTCCGGGAAGAGGCGACCCCTCAGCCGCTGCTGTCTCGAATGTCTCCAGGGCCAGCTTCTCCATGGGATCGGGGGCGTTGGCGGGGTTCCGACAGCGCGAGGTTACCCGCTTGACCGAGACACCCTCTTGTGTGCGCGTAACTTCTGCGGTCAGCGGGAGGGCGCGCTCGCTGCAGATCGAAATCGCCTGCACCGGTCCTCCCTCTCGCAGCGCAGCCTGCAGCTCACCGCCCAGGCGTTCCATCAGGGCGGAGGCGATCCCCCTTCCAGTCTGACTGATGAATTCCCGCTCAGCGGGGGTGACCTCGAGCAGTTCGCCGTCTGCCTGCTCTTGGGCGGGAACCAGACAGACGAGGACCCAAGCGGCCAAGACCAGGGACCTGATCATGCCCCTTTTTCTACCCCAACGCGGGCTCGGCGTCCACAGCTCCCGGCACTTCCTGCCGGCGCCGCACAAAACCTGCCTCCATCACGTGGAACAGGGTGGGGATGAAAAACAACGTGATGAAGGTTGACGACAGCAGTCCGCCGATCAGGACGCGGGCCATGGGAGCCTGCAGCTCACCCCCCTCCCCAATGCCCAATGCCATGGGGATGAGGCCCAGGACCGTGGTCAGAGTCGTCATCAGGATGGGCCGCAGTCGCCGCCTGCCTCCCGAAACCAAAGCGTCCATCAGCCCCATGCCGTGGATGCGGATAAGCTGGAGCACATAATCCACCAGGACGATGGCGTTGTTGACCACGATGCCCACCAGCAGGATCACCCCGATGAAAGCCTGCATGCTGAAGGTGGTCTTGGTCAGAAACAGCATCAGGATTACTCCCACCGAAGCCAGCGGGATGGAGAACATGATGAGGAACGGGAACTTGAAAGATTCGAACTGGGCGGCCATCACCAGGTACACCAGAACCACCGCCAGCACCAGCCCCAGACGCAGGAAGAAGAAGGCTTCCTGCTGGTCCTCCCAGTCTCCCGAGAAGATCACCGCCACATCGGACGGGAGATCGAGGCGGGCGATCTTGCCCTGCAGTTCCTCCACGATGGAGCCCATGTCCCGGTCGCCGGTGAGATTGCCGGACACTGTAACGATCCGTTGCTGGTCACGCCGGGTGATTGCGGTCGGGCCTTCGCTGCGACGGAACTCCGCCACGGCGTGCAAAGGGATGACCTCACCCGTCGGCAACTGCATCGGGATCGCCAGCACATCGGCCATGCTGAGGCGGTCTCGCTCCTGGAACCGGACGCGGATGTCGTACTCGTCGCCCTTCTCCCGGTAATAGCCCGCGGTGGTGCCACCCAGAGCCGTGCGGATGGTGGTCGCAACCTCTGACACCGACAGGCCCAGCGAGGCGGTCTTGACCCGGTCGATGTAGATCCGGCTCTCCGGACGTCCCGCTGAGCGGCCGATGGTGGCGTCGGAGATCCCTGCAGTGGACTCCAGCAGCCGCTTGAGCTCCACGGCCACCTGGTAGGTCTCGCTCAGATCATAGCCTCGGACGTCGAGGCTCACCTGTCCGGCGTCGCCCTGGGCCATCCGCATGAGGAAGTTACCCCCGGAAGCCCGTGTTCGGGGCAGCACGCCGGGCAGTTTCTCCAGGTAGGGACGCAACGCCGCGGCTATCTGCTGGGTGCTCCGTGTGCGTTCCGCCAGCGGCACCAGCGTCACCCGGAGATTGGCTTCGTTGGTGTTGGCCACCCGCCAGCCCCCGGGCGAGCCCACTTCAGTGAGCACATCCACGGCCTCCGGTACGTGCTCCCGCACCAGCCGTTCCGCCTCCCGGGCGTAGCGGTCGGTAACGTCCAGCCGTGTTCCCTCGGGCAACTCCAGGGTGATACGGACCTCGCCTTCGTCGGTCTCGGGCTGGAACTCGAAGCCAATGAACGGAATCAGCAACAGGCTGCATGCCACCACTCCCAATGTCCCGACGGCCACCAGCAGACGGTGGCCTAGAGCCCAGCGAATGCCTGCCGCATAGCTGATGTCCAGGTTTTCCAGCGCCGTTGCGACGCCGTGGATGATCCGGTAGGCGATCGTCCCGCTGCGCGGTTCACGTACCCGGATGAGACGGCTCCCCAGCAGCGGAACCAGAGTCAGGGCGACCAGCAGGGAGCTGAACAGGGAAAACGACACCACCCACGCCAACTGCTGGAAGATGACCCCGGAAATTCCCGCCATGAAGACCACCGGGATGAAAACCACCACCGTGGTGAGGGTCGAAGCCGTGATAGCCAAAGCGACTTCCGCGGCCCCGGTGCGGGCAGCTTCGATCTTCTCCTTGCCCTCCTGCCGGTGCCGGAAGATGTTCTCCAGCACAACGATCGCGTTGTCGACGAGCATCCCGACGCCCAGCGCCAAGCCTCCAAAGGTGATGGTGTTCAATGTAAACCCGTAGAAGTACATCAACCCGAAGGTCGAAATCACCGAGATCGGAATCGAGATCGCCACCACCAGCGTGCTGCGGATATTCCGCAGAAACAGCAGGAGGATGATCACCGCCAGGATGGAACCGTAGAGCGCTGCATCACGGACGTTGGCCACCGCCCGCGTGATGAAACGGGAAGAATCATAGATCAGGTGAACCTGGACATTGGGGAAATCCCGATTGATCCGCTCGACCTCAGCCGCGACGCGGCGGGCGACCTCCACGGTGTTGGATCCGGACTGTTTGCGGATGGCCATCCGCAGGCCGGGGATTCCGTTGATGCGGACCAGGTTGCGAACCTCGGCATGGTGATCTTCGACAGACGCGATGTCTTCAATCAGGATCGGCTGTGCGCCTCTCCGGGTCACCATCGTCTTGCGGATCTCCTCCAGCGAGGCATACTCGCCTTCGGTCCGCATCAGCAGCTCGAAATCCCCTTCCACCACGTGGCCGGCAGGCTCGTTGAGATTCTCTCGGCGCAGGGCCGCGATTACCTGGTTCGGGCTGATCCTCAGGGCGTGCATCTTCTCCCGGAACAGGTTCACGTGGATTTCCCGTTCGAGACCGCCCCAGATGTCGGCCTGCGCCACGCCGGGGATCCGCTCAAACCGGTACTGAATCTGTTTCTCCGCGAACTCCCTCAGCTCCCGGGGCGGCATGTCGCTGGAAACGCCGAGAAACACGATGGGGAAGACGCCCACGTCGAACTTGAAGATCGAGGGGGTGTCGGCATCCTCGGGCAAGGCTCCCCGGGCACGGTCGACCCGCGCGCGTACCTCATCCATGGCCGAGTCCAGATCGGTTCCCCATTCGAATGAAAGGCGGACCGAACTGGTCCCCTCCGACGACGTGGAGATGATCTCCTTCACCGAGGGTGTGGAGGCCAGCGCCCGCTCCATGGGGACGGTCACCAGTTCCTCCATCTCCTCCGGCCCAACCCCCTCATAGGTGGTGCTTACTGTGATGGTCGGCAGGGCGATATCCGGCATGAGGTCTACCGGCAACCTGAGGAACGAGATCGCCCCCAGCAGGGAGAGAATCAGAAACACGACCGTCGCGAAAACCGGACGGCGAATCGCCAGGTCTGGGAGTTTCATCCGATTGTCACCAAATCCCCATCATTGAGTTTTTGAGCGCCGGAGGTCACCACGCGTACCCCTTCCTCCAGCCCCGCCACCACTTCCACCATGTCGCCCTGGATCCGGCCGATCTCGATCTGCCGGAACCGGGTGGTGTTGTTGTTGTCCAGCAGGAAGACGCCTTTCTGTTCCCCTCGGGTCAACAGCGCGGCCCGGGGGATGGCCAGAGCGCGCCGGGAGGCTTCAGCCTTCAGTGAAACCCGGGCGAACATCCCCGGCCTCAGCGCGCCACCTTCATTGGGGACCTCGATCTCGATGTCAGCCGTCCGGGTGGCAGGGTTAAGCACCGGGCTGATACGGGTGACGGTGCCGCGGTACAACCGGTCCGGGTAGGCGTCAACCCGAATCTGGGCCGTCAAGCCCGGCCTGACGCGGGCAAGGTCCCCCTCCGGCACCGGCACGACCGTCTTGACCCGGCTGACGTCCACGACGCTGACGATCGATACGCTGGCGTTGACCAGTGCACCAGGGTCCAGGTACCGAACACCGACAAAGCCGTCCAGAGGACAGTAGATTCGGGTCTGTTCCTGCTGAATCCTCAGCTCCCGCAGCGAGGCTTCCGCCTGATCGACCTGCGCCTGGGCAAGCTGGACCTGGGCCAGCGAGACCCTCAGCCGGCTCTCCAGGTCCTGGAGGTCCTGCAACGAAATGAGGTTTTCCTGGTAAAGCTTCTGGTAACGCTGAACCTGCAGTTGCAGGTTCTCCATGGACGCCTGTTCGCGCTGGACCGATGCCTTGGCCACGGCAATCGACGCTTCAGCGCGCCGGATCTGCTGGAGCAGGTCTTCGTCGTCCACCACCGCCAGCAACTGGCCGCGGCTGACGGTATCCCCCCGCTCCACCAGCACTTCCTTGAGCCGGCCGCTCACCCGCGACATCACGTCAACGGAAGCCCGGGGAGCCAGCTCTCCTACGAACTCGAGGCTGGACGTGAACAGGTGAGGTCGAACCTCGGTGGTGCCCACCAGCATGGCCGCCCGCTGCATGCGGGCACCCGGTCCGCCCGGCGGCGCGCCGTCCGCAGCGGATGCAGAACCGAGTTCATCATAGAGGCGAACACCCACCCACACCAGCAGTGCGACGACCACCGACAGCAGGATGATCTTTTTCAAATGCATTCTCCCTGGCAGCTCGTGCGGTGAACATTCCCCCCGAGCCCGTTCCCTTCGGCCCTGTTCACATGTCCGCCGACGCCGAACTGACGCCTGTCCTCCATACGAAGTTTCAGGGGAGCTGTTACATCGGGACCCTTCACCGCGGGGGAGCGTTTGATTGGGGTGATCCAGTATCCACGGCGTCCGGGCTCCCGTCCGCCATCGGGCGGACATCCGCCCGCCAAGCAGGGATTAACCCGCCGGCTAGACGGCCCCCAGCCGGGCCAGTTCCGACTGGATCGCCGGGGCATCCAGGAGCTCCCGGGCGGTGAACAGAGAGTAGAACGGGTAGCGGGCCAGCGCTTCCCGTCCTCCTTGTTCCCGGTCCACCACGCAGAAAACGGCGGCCACCACCAGGCCGGCTTCCTCGGCGCCCGCGATGGCCTTGAGGGTGGAACCGCCCGTGGTGCAGACGTCGTCCACAATGATGACGCGTGTGCCCGGTTGGGCCTCGAATCCTTCGATGTACCTCTGGGTACCGTGTTTCTTCGGTTCCTTGCGGACGATGAAGGCAGCCAGGGGGGCATACCGCCCCCGCTCTGCCCAGCTCACGGCGGCGACAGCGCTCACCACCGGGTCGGCACCCAGCGTCAGCCCTCCGATGGCTTGAGCTTCCACCTTGCGCGCCCGGATTTCCTCCAGCAGCAGCCGGGCGGTCAGATAGGCCCCTTCAGGATGTAAGGTCGTGAGCTTGCTGTCGAAGTAGTAGTGGCTGGTCTGACCCGAAGTCAACGTAAAACGCCCGAGTTTGAGGGATCGTTCCCGCAGCAGCTCCAGGAGTCTCGACCTCAGTGCGAGCGGCTCATCCATCCTTCAGTAGCTCCGGTAGTTGGTGAACTGCATTTCGATGCCGAAGTCCTGTTCTCTCAGCCGGGAGATCACCTCCTGAAGGACGTCCCGGTCCCTGCCTGAAACACGAACGGCATCGCCCTGGATCGACGGCTGGACTTTGAGTTTCGTGTCCTTGATGAAGCGGATGATCTCCTTTGCCTTCTCGGCGGGGATTCCCTGCTGGATGGCGATCCGCTGGCGGACGGTTCCGCCGGCGGCCGACTCCACCTTCCCGAAACTCAAGGCCTTCAGGGACACTCCCCGTTTTACCAGCCTTCCCTCAAGGATTTCGATCAGGGCGCGCAGCCGGTATTCGTCTTCCGAAACCAGGGCCAGTTCATTGCCCTCCAGCGACACCTCGCTGAGGCTGCCCTTGAAATCAAAGCGCTGGCGAACCTCCTTCATCGTCTGGTTGACGGCATTGTGGACCTCGTTGAGGTCGATCTTGCAGGCGACGTCGAAGGAATTGTTCTTGGACATGTTGGGAACGAGCCCGATTCTGCATCTCCGCAAAGCGGGGTGTCAAACAGCCTGGATCTCCCTTTCGCGGTGAGATGAACCGGCGTGGCTCCTGCTGGAAAGACCCCGCAGCACCCGAAACCCACAACTCCCCAGCAGGCATCCCCGGCTTCGCCGCGACGCGGACGGCTGGTATATTTGCCGGGCGATGAAATACCGCAAGTTGGGCAGGACGAACTGGAAGGTTTCCGAGATTGGATTCGGCGCCTGGGGAATCGGCGGGGCCATGTGGCAGGGGTCCGACGACAGCGAGTCGATCCGGGCCCTGCACGCCGCCATCGACGCCGGCCTGAACTTCATCGACACGGCGCTGGCTTATGGCGACGGTCATTCGGAGCGGCTGTGCGGGCGTATCCTGAAGGAACGAAAGGAACGCCTTTACCTGGCGACCAAGGTGCCGCCCATGAACCTGATCTGGCCCGCCCGCGGTACCCTGGATGAAGTCTTCCCGACTCACCACATCATCGGGTCCGTGGAACGGTCGCTGCGCAACCTGGCGGTGGAACGTATCGACCTCGTCCAGCTCCATGTGTGGGATCCCTCCTGGCTGGCCCGGGATGACTGGTACGAAACCTTGTGCCGGCTGCGGGACCAGGGAAAGCTGCGCTTTTTCGGGATTTCCATCAATGATCACCAGCCGGACTCGGCGCTGGAAGTGGTGCGGTCCGGCCGGATCGATACCGTACAAGTCATCTACAACATCTTTGACCAGTCTCCTGAAGACCACCTGTTCGCCGCCTGCCAGCAGATGGATGTGGGGGTCATCGCCCGGGTCCCCTTCGATGAGGGTTCGTTGACGGGCAAGATCACTCCGGATACCGTCTTCCCTGAAGGCGACTGGCGCAACGAGTACTTTCAGGGTGACCGCAAACGGGAGGTATGGGAGCGAGTCAGCCGCCTGATGTCCCTGCTGGGAACCGAGGTTTCGACTCTTCCCGAGCTGGCGTTGCGTTTCTGCCTTCACCACCCGGCGGTCAGCACGGTCATCCCCGGGATGCGCACGGTCCGTCATGCGCTGGACAATGTACGGGTCTCGGACCTTCCGCCCCTTTCGCCGTCGCTGATCGAGCGGCTGCGGGAGCATCGGTGGGTGCGGAACTATTACCCTGAAGTGTAACTGCACCGGCTTCCCAAGACCTCGGGGAAGCCCGCTTGACGGTGCTTCGGGGTAAAATGGCATCGATCATGGAAGATCCGATTGCCGAACAGTTTGCAGTTTTCGCAGACTATGTCCGGGAGAAGGGCCTTCGAATGACCCGCCAGCGGGAGCTGGTGGTCAAGACGTTCCTGCGCAGCGAAGGCCACCTCAGCACCGACGAACTCTACGAACTGGTCCGCGAGAAGGACGCCAGGATCGGATACGCGACCGTTTTCCGTACCCTGAAGGCGCTGACCGACTGTGGTTTGGCGCGGGAGACGGATCTGGACGACGGCCGTACCCGCTTTGAGCAGCTCTATCGGCGCCCCGAGCACCATCACATCGTCTGCATCCAGTGCAACCGGACCATCGAGTTCTTCAACCCGGAACTCGAGCGCCTGCAGGACCAGATCGTCGCCGAATACGACTTCAAACCCCTGCGCAGCAAGTTCCAGATCTTTGGACTTTGCCGGGCCTGTCGCGGCGACCAGGCGCCGGCCGGAAAGGTCTACGACGCCGACCTGGTCTTCGCCCGGGATGCCCTGCGCATCGCCATGGAAACCGAACGGCGGGGAGTGCGTTTCTACCGGACCGCTTCCGAGATCGTGGCCCACGACTCCACTCGTCAGACCTTCCTCCTCATGCTGAAGGATGAGGAAAAGCACCTGCGGAACCTGCAGCTGGAGTGGGATCGCCTGATCCGGGAAAACCGGGCCATCCTGGAGGCACCCGTGTTCCTGCATTTCGACTTCGACTCATTGCGCAAGATCTTTCCTTCGCGGGAAGAAATCGGCCGCCGCCTTCGCCGGGACATGTCCGAACGGGAAGCCTTGGAGCTGGCGATGTCCATGGAAAAGGACGCGTGGGACTTTTTCAGGAACTATGCCGACAAGTTCACCGACACCCGCGGCCGGGACATCTTTCTCCAGTTTGCTGAAGAAGAACGTGATCACTACGAGATCATCCGGGCCACCTGGGGGCAGCTCCAGCAACGCCAAACCCAGCCTCAGTGAGACTCGACCCGCCCGCTGAGCCTTCTTTGCCGGCCGCCCAATCCCCCGGCCCCCGGTTCGGCCTGTCCTATAAACCTCGTTACGAGGGCACTAATCCAGCGTAGTTCCCGGACAGGCAGTCTATGGAACCGGCGGAGCTGGAGGGCAGATTGGCACAGGAACACGAGGCGGCATTCGGATGGGCCTTGCACTGCTGCCGCGGCCGCCACGAGGAAGCACTCGAGGTTCTCCAGTCGGTCTATCTGGCGGTGCTCGAAGGTAAAGCCAAGTTCGGTGGTCGCTCGTCGTTCCGAACCTGGCTGTTCTCGGTTATCCGTCGTGTCGCCTGGAAACGCCGATGGCTGAGCCTCCGCTTCTTGCGCTCGGCGGTGGACGGCGCCCCGGTGGAAGCCGCCTGCGGCCCCTCGGCGGAAGGAACCGTGTATCGGCAGGAGCTGCGGGCGCGCATCCTGTCCCTGCTGGCCCGCCTCTCGCCGCGCCAACGGGAGTTGCTCCATCTGGTGTTTTACCAGGACCTCACCATCGAGGAGGCGGCCGAGGTGCTGGGAATCTCTGTGGGTTCCGCCCGGACCCATTACGAACGGGGCAAGTTGCGCCTGCTCCAGGAAATCCGGGAATCGGGGATCGAACATGAATACACCCAAGGAAGACTGGGAGATCAGGCAGCTCTTTGAGCGGTTGCGCAGCGAGGAATCCGTTGGCCGGCCGGAATTCCGGCAGGTTCTGGCGCGGGCGGGAGTCCGATCCGGCGGCAGCAGCTTCCACCTCAACCGGCGCTGGCTGGCGGCGGCGCTCCCGGCAGTTCTGGTGCTGCTGTGGGTGGGCCTCGGGAAGATTTCGACACCCGAGGAGCCGGCGCTGGACGTGTCATACCTGGAAGCGTGGGAATCACCAACCGATTTCCTCCTGGAGACCGAGGTAAACCTGGTGATCGCGTCCTTGCCCGAGCTCGAGGTGGGGCTGTGGTCCAACGAGGCTGCCGACAGCGCCCCGGAGGACCTCGCGCAATAGAGAAGGGGGAGGTGGCTTATGAGAGCACGATACCAATGGCTACTGGTGACGGTGATGCTGGCTGCGGTTGTCCCGCTTGCAGCTCAAAACGAGCCAGCCGCGGAAATGGAGCAGGAACGGCTGCGGGAACTGCTGTTCCCGCCGGATCTGGTGATGCGCCACCAGCGAGAACTGGGGCTCACGGCCGAGCAGCGGGAATACATCATGTCCCAGATCAGCGAAGCCACCAGGACCTTCACCGAGGCCCAGTGGGATCTGCATGCACAGTTGGAGGCCCTCACCAGTATGGTCCGCGAGGGCACCCGGCCGGAGGCGGACCTGGTGCGCCAGCTCGACCGCGTGCTGGATCTGGAGCGCAACATCAAGCGGGCCCGGTTCCTGCTCGCCCTGCGGATCCGTCAGAACCTGACTCCGGAGCAGCTCGCCAAGCTCGAGAAACTGCGCCCTTCGGCCTCCCGGAGGGGCAGTGGTGGGCCGATGCTGCCGCGGCGATCGGAGAGACCCTGAAAGGAACCTGGAGAGCTCAATGCATTGAGTCGACACGGTGAAAACAAGAAACAGAAAGAAGGAGAACGTTCCATGAACAAACGACGTCTGGCAGGATTCAGTGTGATGTTGGCGATCCTCCTGGTGGGCTCGGCCCTGTTGTGGGCGCAGATGCCGCGCAGAGGAGGCGGTCCCGGCTGGGGCGCGGGAAGGGAAGGATCAGGAGCAATGCAGATGCGACACCGCGGTGAGTTCTGGGACAACCTGCATGCGCTGGCGATCATCGCCGCCTACCTGGAGCTGACCGAAGAGCAGCGCCAGCAGATCCGGTCGGCCTTTGAGGAACACCGGGAAACGGCCGCCGGTTTGCACGAACAGCGCCGAGATCTCTGGAGCCGGCTGCGCGAGGCGCTGAAGGTGGATAATCCCGATCCGGTCACAGTGGGGAATCTGACGATCCAGATCTCGGAACTCCGAAAGCAGTTACAGGACCTGCGGGAAGCTACGGCCGAAGCCGTCAAGGCTGTGTTGACCCCGGACCAGTTGGACAAAGTGGCGGCCGTCAGGGAGGCGGCACGCCTGGAGCTGGTGATCCACGCCTTCCGCGAGCTGGGATTGATCGCACCGCCTGAACCTCAACCGGAGGAACCGGTCCTGCCGTAAGCAGCCCTCCCCGCGGCGGGAACCGACCCGGTTCCCGCCGTGCCCCGTCCCCGCCAGGCCGTCCCCTGTGTATACTGCCACGGATGATCCGGCTGCTGGTCTTCGACTTCGACGGTACCCTCTTCGACACCCGTGAAGATATCGCTGCCGCGGTCAACCACACCCGGCGGTGGTTCGGCCTGCCGGAGCTGTCCCTGGACGCCGTGACCTCCATGGTGGGTTACGGCGTCAAGACCCTTACCGAACGCGCATTTTCGGGGACCCAGGTCGACCCCGGGCAGGCCCTGGCCGTGCTCGTGCAGTATTACAACACCCATCCCGGCGAGAAGGCCCGGCTCTACCCGGGAGTCGCCGAGACATTGCCCCAACTGGACGCCATCAGGACCGTGGTGTCCAACAAACCCGAGACCCTGGTCCGACGGATGCTCGCCGAACACGGATTACAGGATCTCTTTGATTTCCTTGCCGGCGGAGACACCTTCCCGCGCCTCAAACCGGATCCCCAGGCGATCCACTTCCTTCAGGAACGCTACCGGCTCGGCCCCAGGGAAATCCTGGTTGTGGGCGACCATGCACCGGATATCGAGATGGCGCGGGCGGCGGGCACGTGGTCGGCGTTCTGCCGCTACGGGTTTTTCAAGGAAGATCCGGTGGGAGCCGACTTCCAGTTGGACTCCTTCGATCAGTTGCCGGCTGTCCTGCTGGCGATTTCCGAGGTGGTGGGATCGCCGGATCCCGCAGCCCCATAAGACGTTCTCCCCACTTCAGCAGTGCCGCAAGCCAGCGCCAGGCCGCCCGGATCGCCACCGGCAGGTGCTCGCAGTAGACGGCATCGAACTCCAGCTCCGGGCAGCCTCCCCGACAGGCCTTGAAGTGGCCGTTGCCCGCTCCCAGATTCAGCACCTTGCCCCCGGACAGACAGCGTTCCAGTTCTACCGCCATCGCCTGTCTGAGCAAACCCTCTTGCTGCGGCCGCTCAAGGTCGTAACCGATAATGGCTCCCGTCATGCTCGAACCCTGCTCGAACCAGCAGGTGAACGCATCGATCCTTCCCTGGTGCCGGAAAACCCGGAATTCCAGAACCTCGCGCTCCATCAGGTGGCACAGGAAGGCAGGGGTGTAAGCCGGATTCAGCAGGGAATGCTTGCCCAGGTAGAGCCGCCGGTACAGGGTGTGGATCCGTTCCACGTCCTGGCGCGATAGCCGCATCCCCTCCTCCACCACGTGAGGGGAGGACGCCAGGAGTCTGAGATCGTTTCGGACATCTCGGCTGTGTCTGAATTGGCGGCTGTGAGGGTCGAAGATCCAGATCCGCCGGCTTCGCACCGGAACATAACCGCATCCCCGCAGAGAGTTCAGCAGGCCGGGAGCTGTGGTGCGGTTGAGGGAACGGATGATCAGGCTGCGGTCCGGGTAGCGCCGGCACAGCTCTCCGGTCAGGCTGTCAATCCGGCCGGCGTCCAGGGGCGGTAGCGGGTTGGCGGGCAGCAGCCAGTGCCCCACGAAAACGCAATGGCCCAGCCGAAGGCGGTCAATGAGCATCCCCGCTGCCCTCAGCATGGCGGCAGTACCGTATCGCAGTGAAGTGGGGAGAACCTGCGCCACCACCTCGCGGGCATAGTCGGCGTAGTGGGTGCGGACCGAACAGATCCCCGCGTCTCCGATCTTTCCCTCCGCTTCCAGCAGAGGCAGCACCAGACCTTCGGCTGTCCATCGCACGATCCGGCAATGGGCATTGGAGAGCCAGCGGGGTGAGATTGGGCCCTCCAGCCCGCTCAGGAACCGCTCCGCCCAGGTCGAATATGTTTTCACGGGCTGGTGAGCCCGATCGGGTCCAGCAACGGTAGACATCGGAATCTCAGCTTACTGCGTGCGGAGGAACTGGCAAGCGGGTTGGATCGGAGGTCTGTACCCGGACCGCCGGCAGCCCCGCGATCGACGCCTCGGGTGGAAGCCGGGACAGCAAGTCACTAAACTGTCGCCCCATGGATAAAGCCCCGCCGCTGATCCTGGCATCGGCCTCCCCCCGCCGGAAGGAACTGCTGGTGCGTCTGGTACCTGAGTTTGAGGTCGAGGTTAGTGGAGTGGAAGAGGATGGGGTGGAGGGGCCCCCTGAGGAGGTCGCCCTCACTCTTGCCGTTCATAAGGCCGAGGCGGTGGCGGCCAGGCGCAACTTCGGATGGGTGCTGGGCGCCGACACGGTGATCGATTTTTCCGGCAAGCTTCTCGCCAAACCGGCGGACGCCGCCGACGCTGCCCGGATGCTTCTGGAGCTTTCCGGCCGAACTCACCGCGTCTGGACGGGGGTTGCGCTGCTGCGGGCCGGTAGCCGCCGGCCTGCTCTTCTGGGTGCGGTGTCAACCGCAGTCCGGCTTCGCGACCTGTCCCCGTCTGAGGTGGCTGCTTACGTCCAAAGTGGAGAGCCGCTGGACAAGGCGGGAGCCTACGCTGTCCAGGGGCTGGGCGGGAGACTGGTGGCTGCGGTAGAGGGCTGCTACAACAACGTCGTAGGGCTCCCGCTGTGTGAGGTGCGGCGGCTGTTCGAGGAGTCTGGCCAGGGCTGGCGGCTGACAGCCTGCCGCTGCCTGGGGCCGGACGGGCTGCCGTGTCCGCGGTCCGCCACCCGGTCGGTTCAGGAGGCAGCCGGGTGAGCGCCCACGCTGTTCATGTCACTTTCCCCGGCCACGCCGGGCTGAAGCTGGCGGGAATTCTGCAGCCGGCTGCCGGCCTCCAGCGGGGAACCGTTCTCCTGCTCCACTGCTTCACCTGCAGCAAGGAGTACAAGATCCTGTCGTGGCTGGCCCGTGAGCTGGCGATCCGTGGCTATCGCAGTCTGCGTTTTGATTTCGCGGGCCTGGGGGAGAGCCAGGGGGACTTCTCCGGAACCACCCTGAGCACCGACGTCGACGATGTGTTGGCGGCAGCACGCTGGCTGACCCGTGGCGGATCCGGCCCGTTGACCTTTATCGGCCACTCGCTGGGAGGGGCGGCCGCGATTCTGGCTGCTGAACAGTTGCCGGATGTGCGCACCGTTGTAGCGCTGGCGACCTCTGTGGACGCGGGACGGCGCATCAGCGAAAAGCTGCGGCAGACTGGTTCCGGTCGACTCGAAATCGCCGGCAAGACGTACCCGGTGTCCGATCGCCGGCTGCGGGATCTGGAGGAGCTGTCGCTGCAGGAAAAGATCTCGGGCTGGGACCGGGCGCTGCTGGTGATGGCCGGCACCGCCGACCGTATCGTTCCCCTGGCGGAGGTGGAACGGCTGTTTGCAGCGGCGCGAGCGCCGAAGGCTTTCGTGGCCGTGCCGGATGCTGACCATCTGTTCGCGGGCCGGCGGAGTCAGGCCCCGCGGCTGGCGGCCATCATCGACGCCTGGATCCAGCTCAATGGAGGAGACACGAAGTGATCCGAGGGGCCATCTTCGACATGGACGGTGTATTGCTGGACAACCTTTCCTATCACCTGCGGGCCTTCCAGGAACTGGGACGGGAACAGGGACGCCCTCTGAGCCGGGAGCAGATCGAGGCGGTTTTCGGACGCAAGAACGACGACATGCTCCGCTTTCTGCTGGACCGTGACCTGAGCCAGGAGGAACTGGAGGTTCTGGCCGACCGCAAGGAGGCGATTTACCGGGATTTGGCGCGGCCTGACGTCCCTCGTCTGGTGGTGCCGGGTCTGTTGTCCTTTCTCGATCGGCTCCGTGAAGCCGGTCTCCGGATGGCAGTCGCCACCAGCGGCCCTCGGGAGAACGTAGACCTGGTGTTTGAGAAACTGGCCATCGGGTCTTACTTCACTGCCGTGGTAACCGGAAAGGACGTCGAGCGGGGTAAACCCCACCCGGACGCCTTCCTGGAAGCGGCCGCCCGGCTTGGGGTGGCCCCGGCCGACTGCGTCGTTTTCGAGGATTCCCGTTCAGGCATTCAGGCTGGGTTGGCTGCAGGGGCGCGCTGCGTGGCCCTGGCCACCACCCACTCGGCTCAGGAGCTGGCGGATCTGCACCCCCACCGAATCATCCGGGACTTCCACGAGCTGACTTTGGAGGAACTGGAACACCTCTGACTGACCAAGTCCAGGCCTCTTTACGGGGCGGCCGCCCGGCTGGGGTGGCGTTCGTGTCCACTCAGAGCCCCCCCCTTCTCAGGGGGCCGGCGGAGATCGAGGCTGAGATGCTTCCCCCTGGCCGTCAGCCTCGGCTCTTCTCGAACCACCTGGATCACTGCCTGATCGGACCAGACCTGAGCCATGAGCCTTCGGGAGTCCGTCCCTCGCCCCAGTTCCCGAAGGACAACCCCGACCAAAGCGGCGGGATCGAGAGGGCCGAGCCGCGGGCTGACCAGCAGGTTCAGACGGGATCGGCCGCCCTCGTCTTCGATTTCCTGCAACTGGTAGTCGAGGGAACTTCCGCCGAAGCGCGCCGGCAGCTCCTGCTCCAGAAGCCGCACCAGGTCGGCGGCAAGGAAGGTCATGCCGGCCGGTGACAGCTTGTCGAACCCGTACACGGCATAAACGCGGTGGCGAAAACCGAGCTTTTCCAGCGGGCATCCGCAGGACCGCTCAAAGACCTGGGCGCTGTCTCCAGTCTCCGCGTTGAGGAGCACTTTTGGGAAGGAATCCTGAAGTCCGGTTGTTAGAACGGTGGGAATCGGCTCCCCGCCGGAAGTTGTCTGCCTGGGATACACCACCACGGCAACCGTGTCTGTCAACAGGTGCATCTCGTCGGTTTCGACGGGGCTCATGCAGCCGGCGGCCAGCACGCCAGTCTCCATCGTGGCGTAGCTCGGATAGACCGTGGCTCCACTGGCTTCGATCTCCCGACGCCGCACCGGCGTCAAAGGCTCCGACGAGACCAGGAAAACCGCGCGGTCCAAGTCGAGGCCGGAGTCCCGCGCGCAACGGCTGAGACGGACCGCATGGCTCACATAGGTGAATAACGCGCAGCGGCCGTTCCGGCTGAGACAGTTTCCGATCCACCCCAGAATCGGAGACGGATCGTCGGCAGGCACGAATTGAGGCTTGGGCAGGCGTCGAGCGTAGATGCGACCCCAGTAAACAACCATCAGGGTGCCGAGTAGGCTCCTCCAGTTCGACCTGATCCGGCCGTAGCCCAAAGGTGTGAACCAGCGGGGAAAAATGCCGGCCTTGGCCAGAGCCAGAACTACCACCGGCCCGGCGCCCGGCATGATCGGATACCAGACGCCGATGGGAGCTTCCAGGAGGCCGTAACAGCTCAGGCGCAGCACAATGTGTTCGCTCCAGTTGGCCGCCAGATTGCGAAGATCGTAAACCGTCCTCAGGCCCGGGCTGCGGGAACCTCCGCTGCGGGCGAACAGGTGTCCCTGGGCCAAAGGATTGTCGAAGGACCGGTCCGTGGACCCGACCACCAGCGATCCCCGCCGGATCGCGCACTTCCCTTTGAACTCCTCGGTGGTGACAAAGACACCGGCCTCGCGCAGCCGCAGCAGTGCACCTTCCACACCCTCCGCGGCAGTCAGGGCAGCCAGATCGTCGAACCCGATTCCAGCCCATTCCAGGAGAGCCCGGTACGGGCTCCCCTGGACCTGGTAGACACCCCGCCGGACTGCGGCCAGGAAGTTGGAGGTCCGGTTCGCCTGCCGCTCCACAATTCGATTCCGAACACCGGCGGGATCCAGCCGGTGCCGAAGATAACCGGGCAAGCCACCCACAAGTTTCAGCAGTGTCGCGGACTCATCCAGCCAGGGCGGACGGCGGGCCCCTGGATTCCAGGCTTTCGCCGGCATACGCCCGATGCTAGACGCGCCGATTGGGATCCTGCAAGGGGCGCAGGTTCACATGCCCGGACTTGAACATCCTGCTCCCATGGCCCACAGTGGCCGTCCCGGAGGTTGAATCGATGCGGCACCGGTTTCTGCCTCGGCTCCTGATCGGCCCGCTTATAGCGGCTTCGAGTTGGTTTTGCCCTGCTGCGGCTGCAACCGGGGCATCGAGAGGAATGGTTGTGAGCTCCCAGCCGCTGGCTTCCCGGGTGGGGCTCGAGGTTCTCCAGCGGGGCGGCAACGCTGTCGATGCGGCCGTCGCAGTCGGTTTCGCGCTGGCTGTGGTCCATCCCGAGGCCGGCAACCTGGGCGGCGGAGGGTTCATGACGGTCGCCTGGACGCAAAGCGGCCAGGATTTCACTCTCGATTTCCGCGAAACGGCCCCGGCGGCAGCGGGGCGGGACATGTACCTGGATGCCTCGGGCAATCTTGTGGAAGGCTTGTCCACCCGGTCCCACCTGGCGTCCGGGGTTCCAGGTTCGGTGGCAGGGTTGCATGAAGCCTGGCGCCGCTGGGGCAGCCTCCCCTGGGCGGACCTGGTTGGGCCGGCGATCCGTCTGGCAGCCGAAGGGTTCCCGGTGAGCCAGGACTTCGCCCGTTCGTTGCGCCAAGCCGCCGGCCTGCTGTCCCGGCATCCCGAGAGCCGGCGGATTCTCCTGGGAGGAGAGCGCCCGCTTTCGCCCGGCGACCGGCTGGTCCAGCCCGAACTGGCCGCCACACTGACGCGAATCGCTCAACACGGTCCTGAGGATTTCTACCTGGGAACTACGGCGGACCTGCTGGTGGCCGAGATGCGGCGCGGCGGGGGTCTCATCACCCACCAGGACCTGCGTGAATATGAGGTTCGACTGAGGGAACCGATCCGGGGAGTCTATCGCGGGCTGGAAGTCGTTTCGATGGGTCCTCCCAGCTCCGGCGGAATCATTCTCATCGAGATGCTGAACATGCTGGAGCGCTATCCACTGGGAGAGTTGGGCTTCGGCACGCCGGATGAGCTGCACCTGAAGGCGGAAGTCATGAAGCGGGCGTTCGCCGACCGGGCAGCCTATCTGGGGGATGCGGACTTTGTCGAGATCCCGACAACTGTGCTGACTTCGAAGGCCTGGGCTGAGCATCGTGCTGCGGATATCCGCATGGAAAGGACGTCGCCCTCTGTCGGGCCCGGAACGCTCCCCGAAAGCCCGCACACCACCCACTACTCGGTGATGGATGAGCGCAGGAACGCAGTGGCTGTAACCACGACCCTCAACGCCAGCTTTGGTTCGGGAGTCATGGTAAACGGCGCGGGCTTCCTGCTGAACAACCAGATGGACGATTTTACGACCCGGCTGAACCAGCCCAACCTTTACGGGCTGATCCAGGGCGAGGCCAACCTGATCGCACCCCGCAAACGCCCGCTGAGCGCCATGACCCCCACGGTCGTCAAGAGAAACGGTTTGCCCTATCTCGTGCTGGGCAGCCCCGGGGGACCCACCATCATCAATTCCGTGCTGCAGGTCCTGATCAATGTCGTCGATCATGGAATGGGACTGCAGGAGGCGGTGGATGCTCCGCGCATTCACCACCAATGGAGGCCGGAGGAGCTGGTGGCGGAAGAAGGGAGTCTGCGGGAAGAGACTGCCGGCCGGCTGCGGGCCAAAGGGCATCGGCTTCGGTGGCAGCCGCGAATCGGGGAGACACAGTGTATCCTGTTCGACGCCGCCACGGGGACTTTGCAGGGCGTTGCCGACCTGAGGCGTGGAGGCGAGGCCGTGGGCTACTGAGCCGCCAGGGAAGGGCTTTCCCGATGATGAGAATCTCAGCGTTGAGGTTTGTGCTGGTGGTGGCGGCCGTTCTGGGGCTGACGGCAGCCGCCTGTACCCAGGAACGGGCCGCGGTGGAAGACTGGCCGGAGTACCAGGGGGACCCCGGGAGGAACCAATACTCGGAACTTGACCTGATCCATACGGGCAACGTGGGACGGCTGCGGATGACATGGATCTACCGCACGGGTGACGCCGCCCCAGACAACCGCTCCCAGATCCAGTGCAATCCCCTGATCATCGACGGCGTTCTGTACGGGACCTCGCCGGCGATCAAGGTGTTCGCCCTCAATGCGGCAACCGGCCAGGAACTGTGGAGGTTCGATCCCTTCGCGGAAGCAGGAGGACGGGATCCACTGGGGATCAATCGGGGTGTCGCCTACTGGGCTTCCGGGGAGGACCGCCGGATCCTCTTTACCGCCGGAAGCTTTCTGTACGCGCTGGATGCCGTTACCGGCCGGCCCATTCCCGAATTTGGGGAGCAAGGCCGGGTGGACCTGAAGCAGGGTCTGGGGCGCGATGTCCGGGACCTGTATCTGATCACGACCACGCCGGGAGCCGTCTACCGGGACCTCATCATCCTGGGGGCGCGGCTCTCCGAGGGACCAGGACCGGCTGCACCCGGCCACATTCGGGCCTTCGACGTACGGACGGGCAGACAGGTGTGGATCTTCCACACGATTCCGCACCCGGGGGAGTTCGGTTACGAGACGTGGCCGGAGGACGCCTGGCAGCGGGCCGGCGGAGCCAACAACTGGAGCGGGATGGCAGTGGATCATGAGCGGGGCATCGCCTATGTCCCCACCGGCTCGGCCACCTTCGATTTCTGGGGCGGGGACCGGAAGGGCGCGAATCTCTTCGCCAACTGCCTGTTAGCCTTGCGGGCGGATACGGGGGAACGGATCTGGCACTACCAGTTCGTCCGCCACGACGTCTGGGACCGGGACCTGCCGGCGCCGCCCAACCTGGTCACCCTCGACATCGACGGGCGGCGCGTCGACGCTGTCGCCCAGATCACGAAGTCGGGCCACGTCTTCGTTTTCGACCGCGAGACCGGAGAGCCGCTGTTTCCCATGGAGGAGGTGCCGGTACCACGTTCGGATCTGAAAGGCGAAGAGGTTTGGCCGACCCAGCCGTTGCCGCTCAAGCCACCGCCCTTCGCCCGGCAGGTACTGACCGAAGCCGAGGCCGGAGGACTCACTTCCGAAGCCCATCGCGCGGTCCTGGAACGGCTGCGGCAAGTGCGGACCGGGCGTCCCTTCATCCCGCCCAGCACACAGGGCACGGTCATATTCCCCGGCTTCGACGGGGGAGCGGAGTGGGGAGGGGCCGCGTGCGATCCGCACACCGGCATCCTCTACGTGAACTCCAACGAGATGCCCTGGATCCTGACCATGGTGGATGTCGAGGAACAACGAATGAAGCTGCGCTCATTGGGCGAACAGGTGTATGCGGTCCATTGCGGTGTCTGCCACGGCGCCGAAGGACAGGGTGATCCCCAGGGGGTCTATCCGCCTCTGGTGGCGCTGCATGAGCGCTACGACGCCGTGACATTGCGCAGTCTGATCGAGCACGGGAAGGGTTTCATGCCTGCCTTTGAGCATCTGACCGACGGCGAAAAGCGGGCGCTGGTGGGTTTCCTGCTGGGCGACGGGGCGGCAGACGCTGCCGGTGACGAACCGGTCCCGCCGGGGGTCCCCTATACGCACACGGGGTACAACCGGTTCTTTGATCCGGACGGGTATCCGGCGGTCAAGCCTCCCTGGGGAACGTTGAACGCCATCGATCTTAACCAGGGCGAACTGCTGTGGCAGGTTCCGCTGGGGGAGCTGCCGGAGCTGACGGCCCGGGGCATTCCCCCCACCGGTACGGAGAACTACGGAGGCCCCATCGTGACGGCGGGCGGACTCATTTTCATCGCCGCCACCAAGGACGAGATGTTCCGGGCGTTTGACCGGGACACCGGCAAGGTTCTTTGGGAGACGAAGCTGCCCGCCGGGGGCTACGCCACGCCGGCAACCTATGCGGTCAACGGGGAACAGTACGTGGTGATCGCCGCTGGGGGGGGAAAGATGGGCACGCCGTCGGGGGATTATTACATCGCTTTTTCGCTGGGGAGGTAGCCGGGGCATCAAGGCAGGACGGAGAAGCCTTCCTTCCCGCAGCCTCGCGGAGAGTCCGGTCAGGACTGACATACTCCATGTCATTAGTAGAAATCATGGGATCCCACCACCACCGTCACCGTTTCCAGCGGACGGATTGCTCCGGCCTTGACCGACACGACCCCGCTCTGGTTCTGGACATTGCCGTCAATCACCAAAAAGGGCCGGCTCATCAACAGCAGGCGTTGACGGGCGAACAGTTGCGGCCGGACGATGATGTTGGCGATTCCGGTCTCATCCTCCAGGCTGAGAAACAAAAAGCCCTTGGCGGTGCCGGGACGCTGGCGGACGATCACCATCCCCGCCACCGACACGGGAGCGCCGTCCGGTTCGCGGGCCAGCTCCGCCACGGTCCGTACCCCGGCGGCGGCCAGCCGCGACCGGAACATCGTCATGGGATGGGGCCCGATGGTGACTCCGGTTCCCGCGTAGTCGGCCAACATCCGCTCCTGGGGTGTCATGTCCCGCAACGGGGAAGTTTCGGGCTCGGGGGACAGGTCATCCAGCAGCGGACCGGGACGCCGCCAGACCTGCTCCACCTGCCACAGCGCCTCCCGGCGCCGCAGGCCGAAACAGTTCAGGGCTCCGATGGAGGCCAGTTGGGTCACTTCCGCCCTGTTCAGGGGAGTCCGGCGGCAGAGGTCCTCCAGTGAGCTGAACGGCCGCCGTGAGCATTCGTGCTCGATGGCGAGGCCGGCTTCGCGCCGCAGCCCGTGCACGTACATCAGGCCCAGCCGGATGGACCGGTCCGGCTCCACGCGGCACAGCCAGCCGGAGTGTTGGACGTCAATGGGTTTGACCCGCTGGCCTCGATGTTGGGCATCCTTCACTAGGGTCGCCGGATGGTAGAACCCCATGGGCTGGTTGTTCAGCAGCGCAGTGTAGAACTCCGCGGGATGATGCACCTTGAGATAGGCGCTGGCATAGGCCAGCAGGGCGAAGCTGGCGGCATGGGATTCCGGGAATCCGTAGAGGGCGAAGGAAGTGATGTACTTGACAATGGTTTCGGCGCTTTCGCCGGTGACCCCATTGCGTGCCAGTCCACTGCGCAGCTTCGCCTCGACCTTCTTCATGGCTTCATCGGGCCGTTTGAAACCCAGAGCGCGGCGGAGATCTTCCGCCTCGCCTCCGCTGAATCCGGCGGCCACCATGGCGATGCGCAGGAGCTGTTCCTGGAACAGAGGCACACCCAGCGTCCGCTTGAGGACGGGTTCGAGGGCCGGATGGGGATAAACCACCGGTTCGGTCCCTTCCCGCCGGCGCAGGTAAGGGTGGACCATTTCGCCGACAATCGGGCCGGGGCGGATGATCGCCACTTCCACCACCAGGTCGTAAAAACACCTGGGTTTGAGGCGCGGCAACGTCGCCATCTGCGCGCGGCTTTCAACCTGGAAGACACCGACGGTGTCCGCCTGGCAGAGCATGTCGTAGACGGCGGGGTCGTCAGGTGGCAGATGGGCCAGATCGATCTCGCCCCCGGACTGGCGTACCAAGGCCAATGCTTCCTGGATGGCCGCCATCATGCCCAGACCCAGCAGGTCGACCTTGATGATCCCCAGATCAGCACAGTCGTCCTTGTCCCACTGTACGACGGAGCGGTCGGTCATCCGGGCATTCTCCAGGGGAACCACCTCGTCCAGCCGGCCACGGCAGATCACCATGCCGCCGGTATGTTGGCCGAGGTGTCGGGGCAGATCCTGGATGGCTTTCCAAAGGCGGATGAACTGGCGGGTCCGGCGGTTGTCCGGATCCAGCCCGGCCAGCCTGAAGCGCTCCAGAAAGACGGCGTCGTCCTCGCCGGCGGAGATACCCCAGGAGGAAATCAGGCGGGACAGCCGGTCCAGAATTTCCGGGGGGATTCCAAAGGCCTTGCCCACTTCGCGGGCGGCGCTCTTGCCGCGGTAGGTGATGACGTTGGCGGTCATGGCGGCGCCGTGCCGCCCGTACTTGTCGTATACGTACTGGATCACCCGTTCACGCCGGTCGCCGCTGGGAAGATCGAGATCGATATCCGGCCATTCGCCCCGTTCCTCCGACAGGAAGCGTTCAAACAGCAGATCCATTCCCACCGGATCCACGGCAGTGATGCCCAAACTGTAGCAGACGGCGCTGTTGGCGGCGGAGCCGCGGCCCTGGACCAGAATGTCGTGCCGGCGGCAGAACTGCACGATGTCCCAGACGATCAGAAAGTACCCCGCCAGTTCCAGTTTCTCGATCAGCCGGAGCTCATGTTCGATCTGGCGGCGCGCCCGTTCGTGGTAGGGACGGTAGCGTTCCCGGGCACCGGCGTGGGTCAACTGGCGCAACAGCGAGATCTGGGTCTCTCCGGGCGGTACCGGATATTCGGGAAACTGGTAGCCGAGGTCCCGCAGGGTGAAGTCCAGGCGTTCGGCCACGGCGGCCGTATTGCGGACAGCTTCCGGCAGATCGGCGAAGATCCTCGCCATCTCGGCGGCGGGTTTGAGATGGCGTTCTGCGTTGCGGTTGAGCAGGCGGCCCGCCTTGTCGAGCTGGGTGTGATGGCGGATGCAGGTGAGCACGTCATGCAGCAGGCGTCCGGAGCGGTCGGCAAAACGGACGCCGTTGGTCGCCACCACGGGGACGCCGGCCGCCTGAGCCAACGTTGCCGCCATCTGGTTGACGCGCTCCTGGTCGCGGTCAAAATGACGTTGCAGCTCGACGTAAACGTTGCCTGGCCCCATGGCGTCCTGGAGGCGGCGGAGGAAGTCCGCCGCCAACGCCGGGCTGTCCTGCAGCAGATGGGCCAGCGGACCTTCCTGGCCGCCGGTCAGGGCGATCAGGCCGGAAGAGAACTCACCCAGCTCTTCGAGCCGGGTGATTCCTTCGCCTTTGGCACTGCGCAGTCGTGTCCGGGTGATCAGGCGGCAGAGATTCCGGTAGCCGGCGGCCGAGGTGACCAGCAAAGGAAGTTGTCCTTCCGGCAGAGTGATGGTGGAGCCGACCAGGGAACGCACGCCCAGTTCGCGGCAGGCCCGGTAAAAACGGGGCGCCCCGTAAACGCCGTCGCGATCCACCAGTGCCAGCGCCGGATACCCCAGCCGGGCCGCCTCGGCGGCCAGCTCTTCCGGATTGGACGCCCCCTCCAGAAAACTGAAGGCGCTGCAGGCGTGCAGCTCGATATAGTCCGCGGGGGAGGCCGGGCGTCGTTCAGTCATAGACGCCCTCCAGGAACCACCGGCGGCGGATATGGTCCCAGAACACACGGTAGATCCCGCCACTGGTCAATTCGATGTCCCATTCATCCCGGGACCAGCCATCGGACACCCCGCCCTCCAACCACCAGTCTCCCGAGGAGCGCCACGGACCGGCGCAGGCCAGAATCTCTTCGCCGCACAGTTCGATCGTCTGGGGCGGCCGCAGGCGTCGCAGCGTCAGCCGGGGTTCCCTGTTGGGCGGCGCCTCGGGCAAAGCGGTAAAGAGGGGGGCGCCCCGAAATTCCCCCAGCCGCACGGCGTCAGGACGGTGGGTATCCACCAGTTGGGGACTGCCAACCCGATCTTCTCCCACCAGGGCCTGCAGCCGGGAGAGAGTTCGGGCCAGCTTTTCCGGATGCATGGCGCCGGGTTGCAGCAGGGAGTGCTGGAAGATCCGGGCCCGGGCAGGTTCGGCCTGCAGCGTGATCGCCTGGATCCCTGCCTGCGGGCAGTGTGACTGCAGTTCCAGACGCAACAGGGATAACAGATTTTTGGCGTCCTGGATGGGGATCGCCGGCCGAAAATTGTGTTCGAACACGCCACCCTGTTCCAGCCGCAAGGACAGACGGAGGGTTTCCACCGCCAGACCTTGGCCCCGCAGTTCAGTGCAGAGTTCCTCCAGCATGCTGCCGAGGACAAAAGTCAGGGGTTCCAGCAGGTACACCGTCCAATCCAGTTCGCGGGACACCTGGAAGCGGCATTCCGGCTGGTGGGGTTCGGAGGGAGGGTCTTCTTCGCCCCGGATGAAACGCCGCAGCCGGACACCCCGCTGGCCGAGGCGGGCGGCCAGGGCATTTTCCGACAAGTCAGACAACTCACCCAGGGTCCGGATCCCCCAATGTTCCAGGGTCTTCAGAAGAGCGGGGTCGGTTTCCGGCCAGACGGCCAGACTGGCCACCGGAAGACCGGCGACAAAAGACTTTTCCCGGCCGTAGGGGACGAAAGTTCCGGAGCAGGTTGCCGCCGCCAGAATTGCCGCCGCACGACTGGAAGCGCCTCCGATGGCGGTGCCCTCGGTGATCCAGGGGGCCAGGCCGTTGATGACCTCCTGTTCGCAGCGGACCGGCACCTCCAGGATGATCCCGTTGGGGGGATACAGTTCGACGCGAGGGGAGAGCCGGTGGGCGATCTCGAGCAGAGGTCCCCGTTGCGGACTAAAAACGGCTATGAACCGAGATGCAGCCATGGAACTCACCCTTCAGCAGACGAGCCTGGCTTTCCATCCCCTGGAACCAGATCCCCTTCCTGCCTCCGGGCATTGGCGGGGTACGATCCTCGAAACGGTACGCTGCACAGGGAGCTCCCCAGTGCACCTGCCGGCGTTCCAGCGCCAAAACCACCGCTGCCGCGGTTCCGGTCAGCTTCTGCCCGCTCAATACCAGCAGTATCGTCGGGAACCCTTTCACCGCCCGCTGGAGGCGGAACCAAATATGGGCCGGAATCCGCAAAGTTCGCGAAGAATGGCGGTATTCCACCGGATCCAGGTCCAGCACCACCACCGCAAAACCGCCCGCCTGCACCAAGATGTCGGCGGCTTTCAGGGCGCGCTCCGCTGCTGCTTCCGGGCCGAGTCCGGCGGCCCGGCAACGCACCCACAGCAAAGCCGCCGGGTCCACCCCTGCCTTGGCGAACGATTCCGGATCCAGAGTGTCAAAGGCATCGACATAAGCCATGCACTCCCCTGCTGCCGACGCCCCGCGCAGGATGGAGCTGATCAGGCTGGTCTTCCCACTGGAAATGCCACCGGTGACCTCCACCAGCTTCCCTCGGGGAAGCCCTCCCTTCAGCAACCGGTCCAGTTCCGGGAGTCCCGTCGCCAGCGTGGCACCTTGGGAGAGTCCCGTTCCCTCCGCACGGGCCGGATAAGGAGTCAATTCATGGGAAGGTGACGCCATGCATCGATTTTCACCTTTTATTCACCTCTTGTCAAGAGCATCTCCCTGACGTCCCCGGATCCGGCACCCCCATCCTCCAGGTTGCTTCCGCCCGGGGTCTTTCAGGATGATAGGCAGGTGCAATTCCTGACCGCCGTTCTCTCCCTCTGGCAACGGGAGATGGTGCGTTTTCTGCGCCAGCGCAGCCGGGTCTTCGGAGCTTTCGCCACACCCGTCCTCTTCTGGCTCTTTCTGGGATCCGGACTGGGGTCCTCCTTCAACCCCCCCTCCGCCCACGGCGGAGCGGGACTCTACCTGGAATACTTCTTCCCGGGCACCATTCTGCTGGTGGTCCTGTTTACAGCCATCTTCTCCAGCCTTTCCCTGATCGAGGACCGAAAGGAGGGTTTCCTGTTGTCCGTTCTGGTGGCGCCGGTCTCACGCCAGGCCATCGTGTTGGGCAAGATCCTGGGCAGCGCCACTCTGGCCACCGGCCAGGGGGCTCTGCTGCTCCTGCTGAGTCCCCTGCTGGGGATTCACCTCAGCCTCCTGCGATTCCTGGGACTGACCGCCGTCATCTTCCTGATCGCCCTGGGACTTGCGGCTCTGGGTTTCGCTACGGCCTGGAGGACGGAATCTTTGCAGGGCTACCACTCGGTCATGAATGTGGTGCTGTTTCCCATGTGGCTGCTCTCCGGCGCGCTGTTCCCCCGGGAGGGAGCGCTGTCATGGGTCCGCTGGCTGATGACTGTCAACCCGCTGAGCTATTCCCAGGATGCGCTGGTGGGCATCCTGCGTTCCGACCATGCCGGCAGTACGGCGCCCTTGTCGGTGTCGCTGGCCGTCACCGCGGTTTTCGGATGCTCGATGTTCCTGTGGTCGGTGCTGGCCGCCCGCCGGGGCAGGATTGCCGGACTGGCATGATTGAAACCACCGATCTTCCGACCCTCAACGCGGTGCTCAACGCTTCGGCGGCGATCCTGCTGTTGGCCGGATACGCCGCCATCCGCCGGCGGCGCGCCGACTGGCACCGGGCCGCCATGATCGCAGCCCTTGCCTGTTCCGCGCTGTTTTTGACCTCCTATCTCATCTACCACTCCCAAGTGGGCTCCCGCCGCTATTCTGGTGAAGGCGTCCTGCGGACCGTCTATTTCACCGTCCTGATCAGCCACACGCTGTTGGCGGCGGCCCTGGTCCCCCTGGTCCCGGTCACGGTGATTCGCGCCCTGAGGGGGCGCTTCCACCGACACCGCGCGCTTGCGCGATGGACGCTGCCCATCTGGATCTACGTCTCGGTGACGGGCGTCGTGGTTTACGGGATGCTTTATCTGGAGTGGGGTCTGTAAGAGGCGGGAGCCGGCCCTGTCCGGCCGGCGAGGATCGCTGGTGGGATCAGGCGACCTCGAACACGCCTTCGTCAGCCTCCTCCAGAGTCACCGCGGGGAGCTCCAGTTCCGCAGCCTTGGCGGATCTGGCCCGCTTGTAGTAGTGCGGATGCGCCGCCTTGGTGGCGGCGTACACGGCGTCCCAGCAGTGGGTGCAGGAGTCCACGTGAATCAGAAAGTCAAGTCTATCGTCCTCGGCCAGCTCGTTCTTGATGAACGCGGCCAGGGTCTGTCGGTTGCACAATGAGCTTCTCATGTAAGCTGCCTCTCCGTATTAGACAATCCTCGGCGCCGCAAAGTTTCAGGCGCCGGAAACCTGTTTTCTCACTCTTCCTTACCTTATCGTCGACCCGAAGCACTCCATTAGACGCCGGTGACCGGGCAGGCGTTTCGCGATCTCCCAAGATGCGTTCTGCAGGGCAGGTCGTTGCGGTTCTACCCGCCCGACCCACGGGAGTTCGCGGCGGCCACCACGGGACCATGAGATGGTACTGGTTGACTGTCGCGCTCTGCACACGGGAAATGTCACCAGGTGATCCTATGCTCAGGCCGGGTGGGAGGGACTCTTGAGGCTGCAACTCTGTCGGCAGGAGGATGAGACAAGCCAGGCCGGGCTTCCGGTGCTTCCATCCGGTGACAACACGCCGGAAGCCTTGGCGGCCCTTCTCCAGGCGAACCGGGTATACCGGACGCAGCCTTGGCCGCCGCCATATGACCGGACCTCGCATGCCCTTTATCTCGGCGACGCACGTAACCTCTCGATGGTCGAGGACGAAAGTGTGCATCTGGTTGTAACTAGTCCTCCCTACTGGACTCTCAAGAAATACGAGAGTTGTGAGGGTCAGCTCGGAGAGATCGAGGATTATGAACGATTCCTTGAAGAGCTGGACAAGGTGTGGATCGAGTGCCGCCGGGTTCTCGTCGGAGGAGGCCGGATCTGTTGCGTTGTGGGGGATGTCTGCATCCCGCGACGGGCTGGCGGCCGCCATCGCATCATGCCACTCCACGCCGACATCCAGGTAAGGGCCCGCAGACTGGGCCTCGACTGTCTTACCCTAATCATCTGGCACAAGATCGCCAACGGCGTCACCGAGTCCGAGGGAAACGGGGCGGCCTTCTATGGAAAGCCCTACCAGCCAGGCGCCATTCTCAAGAACGACACTGAGTACATTCTCTTCCTCCGCAAAGGCGGCGAGTACCGCTCCGCCACCCCCGTCCAGAAGGCGCTCTCCATGCTGACCAAGTCCGAAATCCAGTCATGGCTGCGATCAGTCTGGACAGACGTGCGCGGCGCCTCGACGCGGGATGGGCATCCGGCACCCTATCCGGTAGAACTGGCCGAGCGATTGATTCGGCTCTTCTCGTTCGCCGGTGACACAGTTCTCGACCCCTTTTGCGGAACCGGTTCCACCGCTCTTGCTGCCTTGGCGTCCGGGAGGAACTCCATATCGGTGGAGATCGAACCGAAGTACCTGGCCTACGCGGCGAGGCGGACTCAGGCGGCCGCTGACCAGTATCGTCTGTCCGGTCCGCGCTCAGCCGAGGTCTGCGTGCATGGCCTATCGCCTGTTGACTGAGTTCGAAAGGCTTTTCGAGGGCAGGGTCTACAATCACCGAGTCTCCACCCACGGTGACTGGGTCGCCATTCACCTCTACGAAGATCTGTACGACCTGGGGCGCTCGCAGACATTCCGGAAACGGGTGGACGCACGCACGCGGGTGATCACCTCGGCCAATCGGGCCCAGGGGACCCGGTCCCGGCGTGGCGATGGAACGTTTGGCGAGATCGTTCCGAACGAGCAGCCGATCATCGATCCGGGATACCGGGTTGCAAGAGCGCGGACAGCTACCATCGAAATCGGCCTGGAGGTCAAAATAGTCGCAAAGGCGATGATGAAACAGATCGACAGGGTGTGCTCCGATCTCCGCAATCAGCACGCAGTGTTTCGACGCATCGACGACCGGTGCATCACCGTCGGGCTTGTGGGAATCAACCACGCGCCCGAGTACGTCAGCTATGAGGGAAGCCGGCGCTTTGCCACCACGGGCACGCACGGATTCGTCCATCCGGCCAGGGAGGCCAGTGCCGCCGCGCTCGCCCTGCAGGACGAGGTGGCAAACACCTTCGACTACTTTCTCATCCTGCGTTTCACTGCCACCAATTCGCCTCCCTATCTGTTTCAGGGGGTGGATCCGACGGGGCTGGCCAGGGACTATGGAGCGATGCTGGTTCGAATCAGCAAATCCTACGACGAAAGGTTTGGTACAGGTGACTGAGGTCGGAACCCGGAAAGGGCGGGATCGGCGCAGCCAGGCGGCACTCCGGTCTGAGAGGATCGGGATTCCCCGGTTCCGCCACCGCATGTCCCGGGCCCGCCGCTCAGGCCGGGTCAAGCCGGTTCCAGATCTTCCCGTTCCGCCTCCACCAGCAGATCCGCCCCCACTCTGCGTACCCGCCGCAGGACGAAACGGGGCGACCTTTCCAGCTCTGTGAGGCCGAGCTCCCCCACGGCCGGTATCGCGTCACCGCCCAGCAGCCGGGGACTGTAAAAAAAGGCCAGCCGGTCCACGATCCCTGCCTGCAGCGCTCCCGCAGCCGCCTTGCCGCCCCCCTCCAGCAGCAGGCTCAGCACCCGCCGTCTTCCCAACTCCGCCACAACCGCCGGCCATGACAGCCCTCCAGGGCCCTCCGGTACCTCCAACAAGGTCGCCAACGGGGACAGGTGACGCCGGTTTGCGGCCGGAGCCTGCGGCCCGTGAAACAACAGGACGGGATTGCCGTCGAACAGGCGGGCCCCCGGTGGACACCGCAGGCGGCTGTCCACCACGGCCTTGGTGATGGATTTGCCCGAGCGGATCCGCACGTCCAGCCGGGGATCGTCTGCCAGTACCGTATTGATCCCCACCGCGACGGCGTCGGCGGCCCGGCGCAGACGCTGAACTGCCCGGCGGGCGGCCTCACCAGTGATCCATTTGGAGACCCCGCTGGCCAACGCAATCCTCCCGTCCAGGCTCAGGGCCAGTTTCAAGGTCACCAGCGGCCTTCCGGTACGCATGAAGTGAAAAAAGGGCTGGTTCAGGCGCCGCGCCTGCGCATCGAGAAGCCCGCACTCCACGGCGACTCCTGCCTGCCGCAAGGTTTCCAGGCCCCGCCCACAGACCTGCGGATTGGGGTCCACCGTCGCTGCCACCACCCGACGGACCCCGGCAGCGACGATCCGATCCACGCAGGGCGGGGTGCGCCCGTGGTGACAGCACGGCTCGAGGGTGACGAACAGTTCGGCGCCGCGAGCCCGCTCTCCCGCCTGCTGCAGGGCCACCACCTCGGCGTGGTCGCGGCGGGCGTACAGATGCCACCCTTCCCCCACAATCCGCCCGTCGCGGACCAGGACCGCTCCCACCATCGGGTTGGGGCTCGCCAGCCCCAGACCACGGGCGGCGAGGGCCAGAGCCCTCCTCATATACGCCCGGTCGGTTCCGGTCACGAGAACTCCCGTGGCAAACCCACGGGCCGGGAATCCGCCGCGGTTTCCTCGGCCGGGCTCTCGGCCGTGGGAGTGATCTTCACCCTCAGGGTGTGGATCCGCCTGCCGTCGGCGCTGAGCACCTGCATGGTGACCCCGTCGAACACGATCTCCTCACCCGGTTCCGGCACCCGGCCCAGGCGGTCGACCACCAGCCCCGACACCGTGGCGGCGTCACACTGCGAAAACTCCACGCCCAAGGCGTCCTCCAGCTCCCCCACCTCGACGTTGCCCCTCACGATGTAGCTGCGGTCACCTTCGTAGACCAGATCCAGCGTATGGGACTCTCCCTCGTCGCGGATTTCGCCCACGATCTCTTCGACCACGTCTTCCAGGGTGATCAGACCGGAGACCGTCCCGTACTCGTTGACCACCACCGCGATCTGGTGGGCCCCGGCCTGCATCTCCTTGAGCAGGTCGGCGACACGCTTGTTTTCGGGCACCACCAGGATCTCGGAGATCAGGGGGGTGATGGGTTCCTGCTCGCGTCCGCTCTCCAGGTGTGCCAAAAGGCTGCGGACGTTGACCACTCCCACGATCTGGTCGATCCGCTCCCGGTATACAGGAATCCTGGAATGTTTGGAGCTGACGATGAGGTCGCGGAGAGTGCTGAGAGTGGCTCCCTCCTCGATGGCGACGATCTCGCTGCGGGGAGTCATGATCTCCCGCACAAGGGTGCTGCCGAATTCCAGGGCCGACTGGATCAGCTCGGTTTCATCCCGTTCAAAGATCCCCTCCTCCTCGCCGACGCCCAGGTAGGCCTGGATCTCCTCCTCGCTGGTCTCGTCGTCCTCTTCCACGGGCTCCAGCGGCGGTTTCCATCGCTGCAGAAGGCTCATCAGGGGAAAGGAGACGGCGCAGGCCAGCCGGTAGGGCAGGCGGAAAAAAGGAAGGACTCTCAACAGGACCCGTTCCGGCCGGCCCTGCGTCCAGAGATAGGGGATGGCCTGCCTGAAGAGGGCAACCCCCAGCACGGTGCAGACCAGGGCAGAGGCCAGCGGATACGTCAGCTCGGCTGCAATAAACAGCGCTGTGATCTGGGTGGTCAGCACCACCAGAATGAGCTGGGTGGTAAAGTGCACCGGGATCAGGAAGCGGCGCCGGTCGACCGCAATCTTCTCCAGCAGCGCGTACCGCGGGTGGGTCTGGCGCTCGGCCATCACCTTCAGCGTCAGACGCGAGAGCTGGCTGACCGCACTTTCCACTACCGCCAGCAGCACCATCAGTGCCACCAGGAAAACGATACCGCCCACCATCAGGATCGCCATGTCAGGAAAGTCTCATCTCCTTTCTGAGGCCGATTTCGATCGCCTCCATTTGGCCCTGATCCGTCTCGTGGTCGTAGCCCAGCAAGTGGAGAACTCCGTGCAGGGCGAGCGTCTGAAGCTCGCGGGCGAGCGGGCCCGGACGCTGGCGATCGGCCGTCTCCACGGAGATGAAGACGTCTCCCAGGTAGGGCCCAGGCTCACCTTCCGAGGGGCCGGCCGGGAAAGAGAGGACGTCGGTTGGACGGTCCTTGCCGGCAAATCTACGGTTGAGCCGGCGCATGGTGGCGTCGCTGACCAGCACCACAGATGCGCTCCCCGACAGGCTCAGCCGGACGCGCAGGCGTTCCAGGAACTCAGCCAGTTCCCTGGTATCCACCGGAAGCTTACGCTGTCTATTGAATACGTTGAGTCTGGGTTGGTCGTCGTTCAAGTTGCTGTTTGTTGAATTCGAAACCGGGGTACTCGATGCGATGATGGTACATCCCGGTCAACACCCGCTCGAAGGCCCGGCCGACCTGCCCGATTTCCTTCATGGTGATGTCGCATTCGTCGAACTGGCCGTCCTGGATGGTGGCCTGGATGATCCGGTTGATGAGTCCCCGGATCTGGCCCGGATTCGGGTCCTGCAGGGTCCGCGACGCCGCCTCCACCTGGTCGGCCAGCATCAGGATGGCGGCTTCCTTGCCTTGCGGCTTGGGCCCCGGATAGCGGAAGTCGTTCTCGCTCACCTCGAGATTTTTCTCGGCCGCCATCTCTTTTGCCTTCTGGTAGAAGAAGGTCATGACGCGGGTTCCGTGATGCTGGGGGATGAGGGCGGCGACCTTGGGCCCCAGCTTGACCTCCTCTGCCAGAGCCAGCCCATCCTTGACATGGCTGGCCAGGATGAGGCTCGACATGGTTGGAGACAGCCCCTCGTGCTTGTTGGCCGAGAAGATCTGGTTCTCGACGTAGTATTCCGGATGTTTCAGCTTGCCGATGTCGTGGTAATAGGCTCCCACCCGGATCAGGAGGGCGTTGGCGCCGATCGCTTCAGCCCCCGCTTCGGCCAGCGTTCCCACAGTGATGCTGTGATGATAGGTCCCCGGGGCTTCCAACGCCAGGCGGCGCAGAATGGGACTGTTGAGGTTGGAGAGCTCCAGCAGCCGGATGTCGGTGGTCAGACCAAACAGCGATTCCAGCGGCGGCAGAAGCGACGACGCCAATGTGACCGACAACAATCCGCTGACCATGGCTGCCACGCTGCGCACCAACAGCAGCAGCCCGTCGAACCTGGCTTCCGAGAGAAACTGGAAGGCCAGCGCCACCAGCAGGTTGGTACACCCGATCCACAAACCTGCCTTCACGAGGGTCGACCGTTCCCGGTACTGGCGCAACGCAAAGGCAGCAATCAAGCCGCCGCTCAAGGCGTACACCGCCAGGGAAAGTTCCCCGGTCATGAGACCCGCAAAAGCGGAAAAGGCGAGGGTAAACAGAACAGTCAGATTCACGCCCAGCAGCAGGGTGACCAGGACCGGACCCAGAGCCAGGGGGGCCAGCAGATAAAAGTGTACTGGGTCCTGCAACTGGGGAACGCGCAGGCTGTCGGACATCATCTCAGCCAGAGCCACGAACACGCGGCCGATCACGAGACTGCCGATCATCACCAGGATCAGCAGAGCGAAGTCCGAGGGGCTTTTCTCGGCGACCAGGTGTTGACGCAAGTAGGACCACAACACGAAATACAGCAGCAGCGCCACCAGGAGGACCCCGATGCTCTGGTCCACCCATCGCCGCCCGAGATTGAGCTGGCGCAAGGCCTCCAACTGGCTCAAGGTCTGTTCCGTGATTTCGTCGCCCGCCCGTACCAGGGTCCGGCCCTGTTTGACCTGGATCAGGACCGGGTCAACCTCCGCCAGGGCCCGGCGTTCAGCCTCGCGGGTGGCTTCCTCGTCGAAGTAGGCGTTGGGGACGACCCACCGTTCCAGGAACTCCAGCAGCTCCTTCTTCTCTTCCGCTGTCACCCGGGTCAGCTCGTACTCCTGCTGGCGCAAGAGGTCCCGCGCCTGGCCCAGGTCCCGCATCGCCATCCAGTCACTGAGCAACTCCCGCTGGCCGGTCACCAGGTTGTGCAGGATGACCCCCCGATCCTGGAAGCGCAGCAGCTCGGAACGGTTCAGGACCACTCCCGGTGAACGCATGGCCTGGGAGAGGAGTTGAACCAGTTGATCTTCAAGCTGCGGGGAGAAAGCGTACTTGAGACAGATGTCCAGTATCCGCCCATAGTTGAAACGGGGCACGAGATCCTGGATCTGCTTCCTTACCGTGCGCAGACTGGAAACGGGAATCGGGTCGCTTTCGCCCAAACCCAGCGTCGATCTCAACTCCGCCAGTGTCTGGCGGGCATCCGCAAAAGCGGTTCGAATCTCGGCGGCCACCCGGTGGTTGACCCGGAAGTCGAAAGTGAAGACGACCGGGACCCGGCGCAGTGCCTCCTCCCGCTTGCGTTCGGTCGCCTGCTCGTCGATGAAAGTGAAGTCACGCGGAGCTTCGATCGTCCGGTCGGCGATATCGCCCACTGCATAGCGGGGCAGTGACTGGAAGTCATACTGGACGAGGGTCGCCGTGGTGGCCAGTGCGATCCCCAGACCGAGCAGGACGTGTTTCCACGTGAGTCCTATCGGCAGCCCGCTTTCAAGCTTCCCCAAGTCGATGAATTTTCGAGCCAAGTCGATGCGTCTGGCCGACTTGGCCTTCGATCTGTCTACCATCGCAGATCTGGTTACCCGAGAGCCCCCACTCTCGTGCCTGGACCCTGCCGGTGCGATCAGGCGCAGGAAAGCCTTGAGCTCGTGAGCTTTCCGTGCGAGGGAATCGAGCTGAGTATAGCACAGTCAGGATCAGCCGCCCCAGCCCGTGCTGGAGAGGCCGCCCTTCGACTCCCTAGTCCTCGTAGCGGCGGAACAACAACGCGGCGTTGGTGCCTCCAAACCCGAAGGAGTTTGAAAGCGCGTATGTAATTTCCCGGGACCGGCTGCGGTGAGGAACGTAATCCAAGTCGCAATCGGGGTCCGGATGGTCCAGGTTGATGGTCGGCGGAATTTGTCCGTGCTTGACGGAAAGCACCGAGATCACTGCCTCCAGACCGCCGGCCGCTCCCAGGAGGTGGCCGGTCATCGACTTCGTGGAACTGATGGCGAGACGGTAGGCGTGGTCGCCGAACAACTGCTTGACCGCCAGAGTCTCGATGCGATCGTTGGGCGGCGTGCTGGTCCCGTGGGCGTTGATGTAATCGACCGCCGACGGCGGGATGCCGGCGTCCGACAGGGCGTTCCGCATCGCCCGGAAGGCGCCGCCGCCGTCCTCCGGCGGAGCCGTGATGTGAAAGGCATCGCCGCTGGTGCCATAACCGACCACTTCAGCCAGGATCTCGACTCCCCGGGCCAAGGCGTGACCGAGCTCTTCCAGGATCAGGATGCCCGCCCCTTCCCCGACGACAAAACCGTCCCGCTCCAGGTCAAAGGGGCGGCTGGCCTTCTCCGGTTCGTCGTTGCGGGTGGACAGCGCCTTCAGGGCCGAGAAGCCGCCCACTCCCATCGGTGTAATGGCCGCTTCAGCGCCGCCGGCGACCATCACATCGGCGTCGCCCCGCTGAATGATCTTGAATGAATCTCCGATGGCATGGCAGCCGGCCGCGCATGCGGTGCAAGTGGCGGAGTTCGGCCCCCCCGCCCCAAGGCGGATGGACACGAAGCCGGACGCCTCATTGATGATGCTGGCAGGAATGAAGAACGGTGAGATCTTGCGGGCGCCCTCTCGGAGAAACTTCTCGTGTTCGCGTTCGATGGTTTCGAACCCGCCGATCCCCGAGCCGATGTAAACGCCGATCCGTTCCGAATCGGGTTCAGCCCCGGGGCGTAGGCCCGCGGAGGCGAACGCCTCATCGGAAGCGGCAACCGCGTAGGTGATGAACCGGTCCATCTTGCGGACGGTTTTCCGGTCCACAAAGTTCAAGGGGTCGAAACCTTTAACTTCGCCGGCGATTCGAGTGGGGAATTCCGTCGTGTCAAAGCGGCTGATGAGTGCGATCCCACTCTTGCCCGCCAGCAGAGCATCCCAGGTTTCCCTGGCGGTCAGCCCAACCGGAGACACAGCGCCCACCCCGGTGACCACTACCCGTCTTTTCAAGCGCGCCTCACTCCCGAGGGGTCAGTTCTTGTGGGCCTTGATGTAGTCAATGGCATCCTGAACGGTCTGGATCTTCTCCGCATCCTCGTCGGGAATTTCGATGTCAAAGTCGTCCTCGAAACGCATGACGAGTTCCACTGTATCCAGCGAGTCGGCTCCCAGATCATCGACGAAGTGGGCATCCCCCTTGACCTGGTCCTCATTGACACCGAGCTGATCGACAATAATCGCCTTTACGCTTTCTTCAACAGACGCCATTATCTCCTCCCAATCGCAGTGTTTTTTGGCGGGCCGAAGTCCAGGCTACATATACATTCCGCCGTTAATATTTAGCACATGGCCCGTGATATATCCAGCCTCACGGGAAGCCAGAAACAGCACTCCCCACGCCACATCGTCCACCGATCCGATCCGGCCGACAGGCACCAGACTCAGCAGTTCCTGCCGGGCTTTCTCCCCCAGCTCTTCGGTCATCTGGGTGCCGATGTAGCCCGGTGCCACGGCGTTGACCGTAATGTTGCGGGATGCCACCTCCCGGGCCACCGCCTTGGTGAAGCCCACCAGTCCGGCCTTGCTGGCCACGTAGTTGCACTGTCCCGGGTTTCCCATCAATCCCACCACCGAGGCGATGTTGACCACCCTGCCGTAGCGCTGCCGCATCATCCTGGACACGACCTCACGGGTGACGTAAAACGCCCCGTCCAGGTTGGTGGCCAAGACCTTACGCCATTCCTCGTCCTTCATCCGCACCAGCAGGCCGTCCCGCGTAATCCCGGCATTATTGACCACCACATCGATGCGTCCCAGCCGGTCCACCACCTCGGCAATCACGGCCTTGACCCGTTCGGGGTCGGTAACATCGAGGCGAATTCCATAGCCGCCGCCTTCCAACTCCGACAGGGAGTCCCCCCAATCCGCGAAGTCCGCAGACACTGCCACGGCACCGGCCTGCTGGAGCAGCCCCGCGACCCGCCGGCCAATTCCCCGTGCAGCTCCAGTGACGAGTGCAACTTGGTCATCCAGTCTGAACATAATCCTCCACCTGTGCCGGTTTCTCCAGGCTGCGGAGTACCGCGCTGGGCTCTATCCGGCGGATCAGTCCTGCCAAGACCTTGCCGGCGCCCACCTCGACGAATGTGTCCACCCCCGCCGCGGCCATCCGCCGGACGCTCTCGGTCCAACAGACCATCGAGGAGATCTGACGGACCAGACCGTCGCGGGCTTCCGCCGCCGTTCGGATGGGGCGGGCATCCACGTTGTTCACCAAGGTAAAACGAAGGTCCCGGAAATCGGCCGCTTCCAGCAGCGGCCGCATGCGGTCCTGGGCGGGCTGCATCAACGAACAATGGAACGGGGCGCTGACCGGCAATGGAATCACCCGCTTGGCCCCCCGTGCCATCGCCAGCTCCGAAGCCCTCTGCACAGCTTCGGTGTGTCCGGCGATGGCTACCTGGTCGGGAGCGTTCTGGTTAGCGGGAGAGACCACCTGGCCCTGGGCCGCCTCACCGCAAATCCGGTGGACCTGGTCCAGCTCCAGGCCGATGATGGCCGCCATGGCGCCGACTCCCACCGGAACGGCTTCCTGCATGAAGCGACCGCGGCTGCGGACCAATCGCAGGGCTTCCTCGAACTCCAGGCCGCCGGCCGCCACCAGCGCCGAGTATTCCCCGAGACTGTGACCGGCGACAAAGTTGGGTCGGGCGCCCCGGGACTCCAGGACTCGAAACACCGCGACCGAGACCGCCAACAACGCCGGCTGTGTGTTCTCGGTCAGGGTGAGCTCCTCCAGCGGCCCCTCGAAGCAGAGGCGGCTCAACGGAAAGCCCAGTACACGGTCGGCGGTCGCAAAGACTTCGCGAGCCTCCGGATAGGCTTCCGCCAGCTCCTTCCCCATCCCCGCGTATTGGGACCCCTGACCGGGGAAGACAAATGCTCTCACTCTGGAATCTCCTGCCGGAGGGGAGGCTGTGCCGGAAGCAGAATGGCCAGATCCCCGGGAACCATCCTCAGGCTTCCTTGCCCTCCACCACCTGGCGGCCCTTGTAGTAGCCGCAGTTCGGACACACCCGGTGGGGCATCACGGATTCACCGCAATGTTCACACACCGACAGGCTCGGCGCGGTCAGGAAATCGTGCGACCGGCGTTTGCGCGTTCTGGATTTGGAATGTCTGCGCTTCGGATTCGGCATAGCGGGTATTCCTCGACTTCAGGGATTCAGCCACCTCTGTGTGTGTTCAGTTCCTTCTCTTCTGCAGGACGGCCAGCGGGGCAAGACGGGGGTCGATGCGATTGCGGCTGCAGCCGCAATCGCCCAGATTGAGATCCGCACCACACTGGTCGCACAAGCCTTTGCAGTTGTCACGGCACATCGGCTTCATGGGCACTTCCAGGACGATCTGTTCGGAGACGACGGCGCTCAGGTCCAGCTCCTCGTTTCTGTAAAAGCCGATGTCCAGATCGGCGTACTTGAGCTCCAGCTCCTCGGTGTCCGGTCCCAGGCGGGGATCCGGCCAGTACTCCAACGAGAAGGACTTCGCCACACGGCTGGGGAACTGTGCCGCACAACGGCTGCAGGTCACCAGCAGGTTCGCCTCCAAACCCCCCTTCACCCGGACACAGTCTCCGCTCCTCCGAACCGTCACGTGGGCGTTCACCACCCCCAGGAGGGCCGCGACCCGGGAACTCACGGACAACTCCTCGTCCGTGAAGAGCGCCTCGATTTCGAGCGGTTCGTCCCGGAGCTGCAGGTCCCTGAGATCGATGATCATTACCTGTCCTCCGTGTTCGACGAACCCTGAAAAGTGGCGTACTTTATCGCAGGGGCTTCTCCAGTGTCAAGCTGACCGGTCGGCTCGGTGGTGGGCATGGGGCTGAATGGAGCTTATGCACCTGGATGGACCCTATGGACTTCACTCACCGCGGATGGCACGGTGGCAGGCCTGGGCATACCCGTCCGTCATGCCGGCGATGTAGTCGCAGACGACACGGGCGACGCCCAGCTCATCGATTCTGCTCTGGTGACTGGGCGGGAGCCGTTCCGGAGAAGACTCATAGTAAAGGAACAGCTCTTCGAGCTGCCGCTGGGCCCGTTCCCTGCCCGCCCTCAACACTACATGGTCGTAGAGAGTCGCCCGCAGGAAGTGCTTGATTTCGGCGTTCCACTCCAGATAGCCCTCATCGAACCCCACCAGGCGGTGGGGGTGGGCTCGGACGTCATCGACACTGCGGATCCCCAGCCGCTTCAGGCGGATTCTGGTCGAGTCGATCAGGTTGGTTGTCAGACGGTTGATCGTGCGGCGGATCACCTCGCTCACCTTCAGTTTCTCCGGTGCCGCGGGAAACTCCGCCTCAACCTCGGCCCAGAGCTCCCGAAACAACTGCATTTCCGACCGCATGGCGCTGACCTCCAGCAGGCCGCTCGCATAGCCGTCGTCCAGGTCGGCGGAGTTATAGGCAATCTCGTCCGCCAGATCCACGATCTGGGCTTCCAGGGGAGGACGTTGGCCGGGGCGGTACTCGCAGATGTCCACGTAGGTGGTCTCGTCTGCCCGGTAGTCGCGACTGTGCTTGATGATGCCCTCCCGTACCTCCAGCGTGAGGTTGAGTCCCCGAAATCCGGGGTACTTCTCCTCGAAGTCCTCGACGATCCGCAGGGCGTGCAGGTTGTGGTCGAAGCCGCTCCCGCGCTGGCGCATCAGCTCGTCCAGCACCTTCTCGCCGGCATGGCTGAACGGCGGATGGCCTATGTCGTGACTCAAGGCGAGAGTTTCGGTAAGGTCGGAATTCAGGGCGAGACTTTCGGCAACGGTCCGGCTGATCTGGGCTACCTCCAGGGTGTGGGTGAGACGATTCCGGAAATGGTCCGAATAGTCGGGAGCGAAGACTTGGGTCTTCTTTTCGAGCCGCCGGAAGGCTCGGGTGTGGATCACCCGGTCGCGATCGCGCTGAAACTCCGTCCGGTAAGGGTGGGGCGGTTCAGGATGGCGGCGTCCTCCCGAGTCCTGGTCGCGTACTGCGTAAGTAGCCAGACCCATCAGCCGGCATTATAGAGACCGCAGCAGCGGTAATCACCCGATCCCGGCTGTGCTAGACTTACGGTCTTCAGAATGCGCCTGTAGCTCAGGTGGATAGAGCAAGGGGTTCCTAACCCCTGTGCCGCAGGTTCAAGTCCTGCCAGGCGCATTTCCAGTCTGCCTGGGGACGAGAGCCGGGAAGTTGTGCGGGACCGGGTAGCCGGTCACCGCCGGACGGACGCCAGGGAGGAGTTGAAGATTGGCCAACAAGCTGACGCGCAAGGAGATCGTCCAGGAAGACGTGATCCGTAAGACGCTGACGGAGACGTCGTCCTGGGCGGTGGAGCACCTCAAGCTCATTGCGGGGGCGGTGGTACTGGTAGTTGTAGGGTCGCTGGCCGTCTGGGGCTGGCAAACCTGGAGTGCCTCCCGTTCCGCGGCGATGCAACAGGCCCTGGCGGACGCTATGGCCATCTATCATGGCGAGATACGTGCGGCGGACGCCGGGCCCGATACCCGTTCGGCTTTCGAAAAGCCGAAATACAGCTTCGCCTCCGAACAGGAGAGAAACGAGAAGGCGCTCAACGCCTTCCGGGCGGTGGCTGAGGAGTACGACGGTTCCCTCGTGGGCGACGTGGCGCGCTATTACGTCGGGGTCATCTCGTACGAGACGGGGAAACAGGAGGAAGCCCAGGCTGCGATGCGGGCGGTCATCGCATCGGCCGATACCCCTGACCTCCGCAACCTGGCGCGACACGCGCTGGCGCAATACCTGCAGGCGGCCGGTCAGACCCGGGAAGCCATGGAACTGCTGAACCGGATTCTGGAGGAGCCTTCTCCCAATTTCCCCGCCCAGGCGGCACTGATGGCGTTGGCCAAGGCCCAGGAAGCCAGCGGCGATTTGGCGGGCGCCCTTGAACGATATCGAAAGGTGGCGGCCGAACACGCCGGAACGCCCCTGGCTTCGGAAGCCAATGAACGGATCCGCCGCCTGGAGCTGGTAACCCAGCAGGCTGAGAACAGCTCCCCGGCGGCCGACGCTCAGCCGGCACCGGCCAATCCCTGAAAACCTGTGGCCCCCGATCGACTCTGTCCTGACTTTACCGGGCAAGCGATTCTCCTGACGGGAGGGGCGGGAGTCCTCTGTGGCCACCTGGCCTGCGAGCTGGCTGCCCGCGGGGCGGCGGTGGCCCTGCTGGACCTCCAGCCGGAACGGGCGGAAGTGTGGAAACCCCGCTTGGACAGTTGTGGCTCCCCTTATCTGATCCTGCCGTGCAACGTTCTTGAGACGGAATCGGTGCGTCGTGCCGTCGACACAGTCCTGGAGCGTTTCGGATCGATCCACGCCCTGGTGAATGGGGCAGGAGGCAACAGCCCCCAGGCAACCACCTCGAGCGATCTCAGTTTTTTCGACCTGCCTGTGGAGTCTCTGCGTTTCGTTCTTGACCTGAATCTTCTGGGGACCATGATCCCCAGCCAGATTGTGGGCCGACACATGGCCAAACGCGGGGACGGCGTAATCCTGAACATCTCCTCGATGAATGCGTTGCGGCCATTGACGCGGATTCCAGCCTACTCCGCCGCCAAGGCAGGGGTCAGCAATTTCACCCAGTGGTTGGCCGTCCACATGGCCCAGAACTACTCGCCCCGGATCCGTGTCAATGCCATTGCCCCAGGTTTCTTTCTCACCGAGCAGAACCGCTTCCTGCTGACGGATCGGGAAACCGGCGAGTTGACCCCTCGCGGCCAGACCATCATCGCCCATACTCCGGCGGGCCGTTTTGGGCGCCCCGAAGACCTGACGGGTGCGGTAGTCTGGTTATTGTCGCCGGCCGCGGAATTTGTCACGGGGATAGTGCTGCCGATCGACGGCGGTTTCCAGGCGTTCTCCGGTGTCTGACCGCCCGGATGCGAGCGGTCGGGAAATGAAGCGGCGGCGGGAGTTGGGAGGTTCCTGAAATGAGTCTTGACGAGCAGCCTGTCCACACGGGGAACGGGAAGCTGGCGCCCGAAGCGGCATGGCGGATTGTCGAAACCGCCCTGGCGCCGCTGGAGCTGGACGGCCGCCGGGTTCTGGTCATCGTCCCGGACCGCACCCGCACGGCGCCGATCCCGCTCATGTTCCAGTTGCTGTGCCGCCATCTGGCGCCGCGCGTCAAGAGCCTGGACTTCCTGGTTGCCTTGGGGACTCATCCCGCTCTCGACGCCGCGGGCATGAATGCCCTGTTCGGCCTGACCCCGGAGAGGCGCGCCCAGCTTCCCAGCCACGTGACGCTGCACAACCATCGCTGGGAGGTTCCGGAAACCTTTGTCCAGGTGGGAACGATCCCGAAGTCGACGATCGAGGAAATCGTCGGGCCGGTAATTTCCGGGCTTCCCCACGACGCGGGCCTCGTCCGCGAGCTGCCGGTCAGTTTGAACCGCAAGGTCCTGGAGTGCGATCACGTCATCGTGTGCGGACCCACCTTTCCTCACGAAGTGGTGGGCTTTTCGGGAGGCAACAAGTACTTCTTTCCGGGGATCAGCGGCCCGGAAGTCATTCACTATACCCACTGGCTGGGGGCGGTGGTCACCAGTTACCGGATCATCGGCACGCGTTGCACGCCGGTGCGCGCCGTCATCGACCGTGCGGCGGCATTGATCGACAAGCCCAGGACCTGTCTCAGCCTGGTGGTGGAGGGAGACGGTCTGGCGGGGCTGTTCACCGGCACCCCCGAGGAGGCTTTCGAAGCGGCGGCGGCCTTGTCGGCCCGCTTTCACATCCGCTATCTTGACCGCCCGGTCCATCGCGTCCTTTCGGTGATGCCCACCATGTACGACGACATCTGGACGGCGGCGAAGGGCATGTACAAGCTCGAGCCGGTGGTCGCAGACGGCGGGGAAGTCATCCTGTACGCCCCCCACATCGACGAGATCAGCTATACCCACGGCCGGGTGCTGGACGAGATTGGCTACCACGTCTTCGAGTATTTCTTCAAGCAGTGGGACCGTTTCAGCCGATATCCCGGGGGAATCCTGGCCCACAGCACACACCTGCGCGGTCTGGGCACCTACGACGCCGAGACCGGAATCGAGCGGCCCCGCATCCAGGTGACACTGGCGACGGCAATCCCACCCGAGCGCTGCCGTCGGTTGGGGTTGGGGTACCGGTCACCCGATTCGGTGGACGTGGCCGGCTGGGAGTCGCTGGGCGAGGGGTATCTGCTGGTCCCCAAGGCGGGAGAACTCCTGTTCCGGCTCAGAACTGCTGCCCCTGCGTGACCAGCGCCATCCCCGACAACCCCTCGGGCCCGCACCGAGCCGGAATGGAAGGGCTGCGAGGTGCCAGCCCTGCTGCTCACCCTCCGAACAACCCGTCGGCCGCCAGGCGTGCCGAGCTTAAGAGGATGCACGCCATCAGAAACGCCCACAGCAGGATGGTCACCGAGACGAAAAACGGACCGTAGATCATCTGCAGCGTCCAGGAAGCCGCCAACCAGCGGAAAACCAGGTCCGCGACCAGCCAGAGCGCCGATGCCAGCAGAGATGTCCTGAACATGAGTCCAAATGGACAGCGCACGGCCGGCAGCCAGAGGAATACCGCCAGGAACATTACAAAAGCGAGACTGTAGGAAATCGCATGACCTCCAACCCACCGCACGGGGCCTGCGAAAGTCATCCCCTGGGTGAGGCGCTCCATCTGGTCTAGCAGGAATACCGAAGCGAAAACCAGGACGCTCGCCAACACAGTCATCGCCACACCCAGTACCTGCGACCGCAAGAACCGGCGGGGGTGGGTCAGGCGCAGCGCCGAATCCAGACCGGCCTCAAGGGCAAAGAACAGGGTGGACCCGGCCCCGGCTGAAATCAGCAGGGAGATGATCTGTGCCTGACCCACGCCGCGGGTATAGATCCTGAGGTTGCGCATGATGAACTCCTGGGAGATCGGGAAAAACCCGGACAACGCGGTGAAGGCGGCTTCGCGGAACCCGGACAGTCCGGCCACCGAGGCCACGCTCAGCACCAGCACGATCAGGGGAAAGACCGCCAGAAAAAAGCTGAGGGCAATGGCCGAGGTCATCACCGTACCCTCGCGCCCGAAGATGTACGCCAAAGCCTCCAAACAAAGACGGAGGCGGCGCAGCCACTCCTCCCCGGACCAAGAGCTGCGGGTCCGGCGTCCCCTCTCCACTGCTTCGCCCCGAACTGCCTCTCTCATCCCCGATGGGTAGTATAGGGCGGTTGAGGGTTGCGGGGTTGCGGCTCCCCGAGGGAGTACCGTTCAGACCCGCACGACATCCGAGTGATCCGAGTAATCCGTGTGATCCGCGCAATCCGTGTGATCCGCGCAATCCGCGGGATCCGTGTAATCCGCGGGATCCGCGTGGAAAATCCCCTTCCCGCCCCGCCGGCTCCGCGAACACCCTGGAAACCCGGCAACCCGTCGGAGGGTGGATATCCCCAGGTCTCCGTGCTGGAGGTTCAGAGTCTCCTGTGAGCACTCTCACCCCACCCAAGTTGCATGTGGGAGGACACTGGGGCTCGGCCGGCGGCGGCGGGCGGGGTGGCCGCCTCCGGGCGCTCCCCAAAAGAAGAGAGAGGCAAGGGTTCCAAATGTTCGCCAGATCTGTGCTCCTCATCGACAGCGACTGTGCTCTGCGAAGGGTGGTGGAGAAGTTCTTCGAGTTCGCCCGGATCCAGGTCGTCGGCGGCTCCACCTGTGAGTCGGCGCTGGCGGTACTTGGCACTGAATGCCATGGAGACTTCGACGCACTGGTCGCCAGCATGGACGACCTGGCGATCTGGGAAGTGGATCTCCTCCGGTCCCGGCTGCCCGAGACCCCTACCCTGCTGATCGGCTATCCACCGCTCCCCGATCTCGGGCTCCCCTCCCTGGTCAAACCCTTTCCCCCTGAGCGGCTGTTGAGCCGGGTCCGCCGCGATCTGTGGCGGGGCCGGCGGTTCGAAGGCCGGGCGGTGGCACGCTAGTATGCGGGCATTTTCGAGGTTATCATTCACGTGGAAGGAATCAGGCGGCGAAGATCCGGCTCGACTGCTGCCAGGCAAGAGCCTCCACGCCGGGGGGCAGACGACAGCACAGGTGGCAGTCGCGGTGTCACCCGCGGGAGGAGCCTTCGTGGGTGGCCGGATCAGTAGGCGAACACCTGCAGCCCGCCAATTCGGCTAAAAGCGGCTGTGTTGCGGGTTACCAGAGGGCCCCGATGTCTTACCGAACAGCTTCCGATCCACAGGTCGTTGCAGCTGGTCAGGTGACCGGAAGCTCTCAGCCGCCGGAGACGCGGATCGGCTGTATCCGGAAGACTCTCCATGAACTCACCTAAAAGGATCACGTTGAGGAAGCCGACTGCACTGGAATGGGCGCGCAGGAACTCGTGGGCTCTGCCTTGGACTCCCTGCCTCTTCTCGCGCTGCGGATCGATCAGGAAGGTGGTGTCGTAGCTCACTGTTTCGACCATTCAGCCTCCGGCGGTCGATCTGAGGCCTGAGCCAGTTCCAGCGTTCTGATCGCCCCTTCGGAGAGGGGCTCCATCTGGTCCAGCGCCTCCAGCAGGCTGCCACAGGTTCTTCCCTCCTCTGGCCATACCGCCCGGCGGATGACCTGGGAGAAGGACTCCTTTGGATGGCGGCGTGCGCGGACCAGCCTCTCGTAGGCCTCGAGATCGATGGAAGTCGTCTTCGTAACCATGCACGCAGCGTACACGGACGCCGCGGGGGGTCAATCCACCGAGACCACCGACTCCAGGAACCTGAACAGTTCCTGGGTCGCCGGATCGTCGGATCGGCCGAGGTTGACGTTCAGCAGATTGTGGGTCGTCTCCCTGGCCCCGAAGATTCTCACCGGAACGCCCGCCGCCTCCAGGACAGCGCCAAGCCGCCGCGCCTGGGCGGTGACGTCGGGATGCTCGGCCACATGGAGAATCAGAAAGGGCGGAATTCCCTTGCCCCTGGCGACGTGGGTGACGGCGGAGTACTCCAGGTGCCTGCGGGGGTCGTTTCCGAACTTGACCCGGTGGCCGAACTCGGGAAGCGGGAGGTGGTGTACGGTTTGCCGCACCTCAACGGTCATGATGATGGCGGGGACGTCATAGGTGTCTCCGTCCACCGGCACGCAGCCTCTGAGGGCGGCAAAGGAGACGCCCTCGGCCTGAAGATAGCGTTCGTCAGTGCACAGCAGCGCCGCGAGCTGGGCGCCGGCAGAATGGCCCATGACGAGAATCCTTCCAGGATCACCGCCATAGTGGGCAATGTTGCGGTGCACCCAACCCAGCGCCCTGGCGACGTCGCGGATCAGCTCACCCATGTCGACGTGGGGCAGCAGCCGATAGTTGGTGGAGACGAAAACAAAGCCGCGTTCGCCGAAGACGCGTGGTTTGATCTGGACGTCGGTCTTGTCTCCGGTCTGCCAGCCGCCGCCGTGGATCCAGAAGACGACAGGGAGGCTGGAGGCTCCGTCCGGAGCGTAGACGTCCAGCACCTGCCGTTCGTGGCCCTGGTCGACGTACGGGATGTTGGGGGTGAGGCTCTGCCCGTAGGCAGCAGACAGAAGGAAAAGGAGTGCCGAGGCGATTCGCATCTTGGTGGCGTCAAAGTTAACTGTGCAGGAGATTCGGCGCAATGCTTGCCGTAAGAAGCGGGGCCGGGCCAACCTGAGCGGAATGCGATCCGGTCAAGGTCCAGCCGGTGGTCCCTGACCGCGGCCGGCACTGAGGTGCGGGGACTTTCCCGGACGCCGAAGGCGGGCTGTCTCGAAAGCGGGGCGGGTCATGAAGTCGGGTTGGCGGATTGCCTTGGCCGCCTTGCCGGGCCCGCGATCTTCTGTGCCTTCAGCCACGGCGCAGGCCTTCCACCGCTTCGGCTACCGCCGCCGCCGCCGTCTCAACTTCGTCCCGGGTCGTGTCCCTGCCCGTCGAGAAACGAAGCGTGCCCATCCCCCAACTTTCAGGCACTTGCATCGCCCGCAGGACGGGGGAGATGCTCACGGCTCCGGAGTGGCAGGCTGCTCCTGCGGAAGCTGCCACGAGGTCGCGGATCCGTTCAAGGAGCCTCCCGGCATCGATGCCCAGAAAGCTGACGCTCAGCGTGTTGGGGAGCCGGTACTTCGGGTGCCCGTTGACCCGGAGGTCGGGAACCCGCCGGAGGAGGATTTCCTCCAGACGGTCTCTGGCCCCCTGCATTCTCTCGGCGAAGGCTGCGGTGCCGGTGGCGGCGAGGGCACAGGCTTCTCCCAGGCCGACGATCTCCAGCACGTTCTCGGTGCCGGGCCGCAGACCCCGCTCCTGGCCGGCACCTTCCATCAAACGCTCCAGGCTCACTCCCTCCCGCACGTAGAGGACGCCCACTCCCTTGGGTGCGTAGAGCTTGTGGCCCGCCAGCGACATCAGGTCCACACCGAGGGCGGACACGTTTACCGGGATCTTGCCTGGCGACTGGGCGGCGTCGGTATGAAACAGGATCCCCCGGGCTCTCGCCAGCTCCGCGATCTCCGCCAGGGGCTGGATTGTCCCTACTTCGTTGTTGGCGTGCATGACACTGATGAGGACCGTGTCGCTCCGCAACCTCCGCTCCGCCTCCGATGGGCTGACCCGTCCGTACTGGTCCACAGGGAGGTACTCCACCTCGAAGCCTTCCCGCCGCAGCCTTTCGCAGACAGCGGTGACAGCCGGATGCTCGATCCGGGTCGTCAGAATGTGACGGCCCCGGGATCTTCGAGTCATGACCGCACCGCGAATGGCGAGGTTATTTGACTCCGTTCCGCCGCTGGTGAAGACGATCTCTCCGCTGTGGCAGCCAATCAGCTCCGCCACCTGCCGCCGCGCCCTTTCAACCGCCTGCCGGCCCCGGACTCCATAGCTGTGGGAGCTGGAGGGGTTGCCGAAATGCTCCTCCAGGTAAGGCTTCATGGCGGCGATGACTTCGGGCGCGTGAGGCGTTGTTGCGTTGTGATCCAGGTAGATCGGTGTCTGACGGATGCTCGAGCTGGGGTTGGCCATGCTGTTTCGTCACCTCATTCATCATGCCGCTCCGCCGGCGGCAGACCCATCGGACTTCAAATCCCCGGGGTGAGCTGGCGGAAATCCGCAAGGACGCTGGCGATGTGGCTCGACCGGAACGGCAGATGCAAGACGGCTGTGCCTGCGGCCCGAGCCTGCCGGCCGGCCCTCCCCAGGAACTGAAGTTATCAGCCTGTTTTGGACTATAGAATGATACGCCGCCCTACGGCAGCCCCCGCGCCAGGGGATCGAAGACGTCAACGCGTACCCCGGGGGGCCCTTGTTTCCTCGAAGCCGCGCCTGAGGATCCCGCCAGCGCGCCCGCCTCTATGGCCGGCCGAAAGTCTGCCTGAAGGCGACCGCCAGGTCGTGCAGGGCCTGTGTTCCATCCCCTTCGAAGCTGGAACCATGCATGACGGCCAGTCGCCGCGGCCGGAGGGCTGCCAGCTTTTGGAACAGTTGGTCGGTGTAGTGGGTGTACGGGGCGTAGTCGGCGAGTACACCTGCCTGGTACTGCCTCATCGCTTCCTGGGAACGGCCGACCACATCGGCGGTGGTCAACGGCTCAACGTCGCCGGTCTGGTGGAACAGATCGGAACAAAGCAGCGTGCCCTGGGTCTCTTCGAACAGGACTGCCGCATCCCATCCGTGAGGGAGATGGGGGGTCCGACAGAGGCGAAAGCGGTACTTGCCGGTCACCAGACGCTCTCCGTCCGCCAGACCCTTGGCGGGACGTCCGGTGAAGTCGTTGACGCTGACCATCGCTCCCAGTTCGCTGCAGGCGGCCTGGGCCTGGGGAGCCACCGCCAGCCACTCGTTCAGACCGCCGCACTCATCGGATTCGAAGTGGCTGAAGGAAACCCAGCGCAGGCGGGTGGGATCCATGAGCTTGCCCAAAGCTTCCCGCAGCTCCGGGAACATCGCCTTCAGTCCGGCATGAAACAGCAGCGGTTCCTCGTCCTTGACCAGGAAATGGTTGAACTGGAGGTCGAACTCGGGAACGAAGACCGAGATCCGATACAGGTCGGGACCAACTTCCGTGACGCGCGCCATTGGGAGTTCCTTTCCGAGACGTAACCGCCTCTGGTTCTCCAGCCTGGGGCCGGAGTGACTGTTGCCTCTGCACCGCTTCGCCCCAGCGACTGGGTCCGGTGTGGGGGGGCGTGGTTCAGGATTCGACGCCCAGAATCCGGGGGGCTTTGGGCGGAATTGTAGCACGGAGTAGCACGAACGGCGGGCCGCACCGGCTTATCGACGGATGGCGGCCCGGTCGTTTCACGGTGGGTGGGAATGGGGCAGCAATCCTGAGCTCCCCGTCCCGAAACCCGCGGCGTCGTCTGCTCACAAAGAAAGCTGGGATTTCGGCCGCTTCTTCTGGTGTCCGTTCACCGCCTTGGCGGGCTCCAGAAACCGCCTGACCCGCTCGCCGAGGTCGGCGCAGCGGGGAGCCAGACGGGGACGCTCCATGGCGACGGTCTCCAGGGCCTTCTGGAGGTCAACCAGGGCTGATGCCAAAGGCTCGTCCTGGTCTTGGCCGGTCCCGGAATTGAGCGCCCCGCTCAGGCGGCGGAAGGCAGCGATGAGCAGGGCGATCTGTTCCCCTCCCTGCGGTTCGGAGGCTGCCGCGCTCTCCTCCGAATCGGGCTCCACCAGATCCGAAAACAGCTCTCCCAACCAGACGCCGATCGCGAACAGGCGGATCGCCAGCAGCACCTCCCGCGGCTTTCTGGCAGTCCTGAAGCTCCGCTCCCAAGCCACTGCGGGATCCGCCCAGCCGCCGCCCGGATACTCAACACCCAACCGCTGCCTCGCCTCCCGAACCGCCTGGAAGCGCTTGCCCAATGCCTCATGGGCGAGCTTCTCCGCTTCCCACTCCTCGAAGCTGTCGTGCCAGAAGGCGAAAGCGAACTCGTCGTCCAGATGAGAGCTGTCGAGGTGGAGGAAAGTGGGTTCGGCAATCTCCCGCTGCGCCCGGCAGAACGGGCAGTTGTGATCCTTGGTCCAGTCCTGTTCACTGGAAACCTCAGGCAGGCGGGCCCGCTCATGGAGGATGAGGCTCCTGGCGCTGGGAGGAGAACCGCCATGGGGTGAGTCCAGCCAGACCTCCCGAACCCCTTCCAGGAGTTCGACCTCGCGGCTGACGAATCCGGTTCTGCTCGCGCGCTCGCCGTGCTCCCGCAGGTAATCCGCCACGTGGTGACGGCATTGCCAGAGCAGTTCCCGGACCATGTCGTAATAGACCACGATCTCGTGCGTACCGAATCCCCCCAGGCGATACGCCGTCGCGGTGGGGTGAAGTCCGGGGGGACAACGCCGCATCCGGGCCCACTGGAGTCGGCGGGTTTCCAGGTCGGCGTCCACATGGCTGCGCCCGGACTGTATCAGCTCCCGCGGGGTCCGGCCGCGGAGATCCCCCCGGGGTGTCATCATCCACCGGACATGAATATCGCGGATCAGGTCGTACTCATGATCGAATGCGGGATCCATGCCCTCCCTTTCCGCGGGGACCGGCAGCGTGCGGAAGGATTCGAAAGTCTCTTCCGCGATGAAGCGCAGCAGGGGTTCTCCATACAGGACCGCCCGGGCGTCCAGGGGCGGATCCAGTCGCCGGGCTTCCCGGCGTTGTTCTGCCAGCTCGCGCCAGCCTGCCGCTGTGCTTGCCAGCATCCACTCATCCGAGAGCGTGTAGTCAACACCCATCAGCGTTTCCCGCTTGCCGTTATGGTAGGTGATGGTCCCATCCAGCTCGGGCATGTCATAGGGGGAGTTCCACACCACCAGCCGGGCAGCCAGATCGAAGACCGCCAGGCCCTGCTCGCCTGGCTGATCGTCAAGCCCTTCGGAAAAGCCTTCAAAGAAACAGCCCTTCCGGGCATTGAACCGTTCCAGTGCGGCGTCCAGTTCTTCGATGGTTTCCGGATCGGCGCTGAGGGCGGCAAATACACCAATGGCGAAGCCGCCATCACGGTCGGCCCAGAGATCCTTTTCCCAGTCCCGAACCACCAGTCGCATTTCACTCATTGCCTTGCCTCCTGTTTCCGGCCGATCCAATGGCGGCCCTTCTCAGCCGTAATTAACGTGCGAGGTTGAAGAGTTGACGCCCGAGCTGCAGGCAACGCTGTCGTGCGAGGCCTCCCCGGTCACGGTTCTGGCGGGTGAGTCGGCGGAGGAAGCAGGAGTTTCCCGCGGTCGTGAACCCTGATCGTCCGTTCAACTGGAGAGGCCTGCTGCAGTAGGGAACCGGGGCCCTGGGAAACATGGGCGCCCACACAACTTCTGCACATCGGCGGGGTGATCATGGCGGGGGACGAGCCGAGGCCGGGCTGGGGGTTGCAACGGGTCCTGGGAGGCGGGGGGAGACAGGGGCGGAACACTCTGGGGTGCCAGGGACCCACAATCAGGCTTGTGCTTCGCCGGGCTCAGGGGCCCACGAACTTGGACAAAAGGCGGATGTAGGCGGACTGGTAGCCGCAACTGTTCTCGGTGACGGACCAGGAATTGAGCGGCCAGCCGGTATTGAAGTCCTTGTATGACTTCTGGGGCGGTTGCCCCTTCGGCGGCACGATGGATTCGCTCGTACACCGGGCATTGTTGGCAGCGCTACCGCAACGGGAGGGACAGCATCCGTCCCAGTCATAGAACGGATTCGGGCCGCCGGTCAGGAAACCGGGAGCCGGCCCGTACACGGACACTCCGACTCGGTCCCACAGCGGGCTCCCGTCCGTAAACCAGCTATGAAAGAACTCGTTGACCGAATGTTCCGCGCCGAAACGCCCCATATTCGACAGGTACACGATTCCTAGAGGGTTGGTGCCGTGCAGGTAATGGAGGAACTCCTCGGCCGCCAGCCGTGCCTCGGCAGCCGAATCTCCCGGAAAACCGTAGGTCGTCAGTGCATGGAAGACGGACCCCTGCAGGCACTTGGTGGCGTTGCTGCCCCAAGTGTAGTCCTTGATAAACGCCCGGTACGGGTCGACGCCATTGCGGTACGCAGGAAGGTTGTCAGCTCCGTTCATCCCCGACGCGTAAACCTCCCGGATGTGGTTGACCACTGCCAGCGTCGCTCCGGGGATGGCCCCGTAATAGAGCAGCACGTCCTGGATCCCATGTTCAAAGGGGTAGACAAAGCGCCACTGGATCATATGTGTCCCGCGGTAGTTTGCGTCGAAGAAATCCCGGTACCTGCTCTTCCCGGTCACCTCGAAAAGGTAAGCGGCGGCCTCGATCTTCTTGACCAGACGCCCGTAATCGTCGGTTTCCTGCTGGCCGGCTCCTAGCCCCGAGGTCCCGACGCTGGCATCATTGTTCCGGAAGATCACGCTGGGATTCGCTTCGGCCCAGTCCCAGGCACGTTCCGCCCGCTGGATCAGATCGGCGGCAGCGGTCTGCAGGGAGGGAACTCCCAGGCTCGAGAAGACCCGGGCCGCATGAGCGAACGCCGCGGCGCCGCTCAGAGTGGCGGAGGTGCTGGCGCTTCCGTACAGGCTTTGCCCGCGGGCGCTGGAAGGCGGGCTGCCGTGGGCCAGTCCCACGATGCTGAGCATGGACCCGTCAGAATTCTGCATGCGGATCAGCCAGTCCACGCCCCACTTCACTTCATCGATCAGGTCCGGAATGCCGTTGCCCGACTCGGGGATGCCGAAATCATCGCCGAACGCGCCGGGTGTTTCCATGAAGGCGCGCAGGAGCTGGATCACATAGGAGGCGGTCCAGTTGGTGTACTTGTTGTAATCGCCGGCGTCATACCAGCCTCCATGGAGATCTCTCTCGGTGGATGCATCACCAGGCCGGCTGTAAAGACGGCAGTTCTTGTCCTGCAGAGGCCCGAGGTGGCTCGCGCCGTCGGCCCAGCCCTCCCCGGCATACGCCGCGTCTTTCGGGAAGCCGGCCCGCTGGTAGAAAAACGTGCGTACCGCCTGGCGGAGAACTTCGCGGTAGACATCGTGCCCGATCTTGAAGGCAGGAGATCGGATTTGGTTCCCGCGATCCAACACGAAATATGTCCCCCGGTTTTGGACTTGGGTGAAATCGAACCACCAGGCCCGGTCTCCAGAAGAGGGGTCCACGCTGCCCCCCTTCCAGGCGGAAAGGGACCCGGAAAGGACGGTCCTGCCCGTCCGGGCGTCCACCAGTTCCCAGACTTCTCCCGGCTCGAAGCTCTCCTCCGAGTCAAAGCCGGTCACCGGGTCCCGAATCACTGCCACCTTGACGGCCTCGGGACGGTACCCAAACTGGTCCACCACGATGAAACGGCTGACCGGGATCGCCAATGGATCGGGTACCGGATCCTCGAAGGCGGGCACGGCCGACAATGTGGTCAGCGCGTGGTCTCCGAACATTTCCTGGGCCACCAGCGGTTCACCGTTGGTCCGGATCCGGATGTAGCCTCCCGCCTGTTCTTCCAGGGGGACCATTTCGTTGATCAGCTTCGAGATCCGCGTCCCCGGTCCCAAGGAAAAGGGGACCGCGTCAGTCGTTGGAGCGCCTTCGTGGTCCAGAACCTCGATCGTACCGGCGACTGCAGCGTCCCCGGGCGCATGGAGCGCCAGGCCGGTGAACAGTCCGGCATGGTTCCGTCCGGCTTTCAGGTGGGCCACGTGGGGAAAGACGAGACCGCTGCGAATCTCGTTTTGCAGGGGCAGAGCCGCCGCATAGCCGTTGGCGGGGTCGGAGAAGAAGACCCCGCCCGCCAGGCCCGGGGTGTCGGCTGCGAGCTCCAACGATCCCACCGTCGCCGGCGGGAGCTCCAGCAGGTGGCCAAGCTCGGCCTCCACGTATCCGAGGCCGGGAATGTCGATCTGACGCACCGTTCCCAGAACCTCGCCCGCTTCATTTCGAACCCTCAGAGAAGTGCGGATGGTTCCGGGCTCGAGGTTGGAGATGTGGACCATGGTTTCCAGCCCTCCCAGCCGCACCGCCTGAGCCGAAAAGAGGCGTGTGGCGCCGCCTGTGGGAGCCAGAGCATTGGAAACTGCCAAAGCTTTGGTCCGGCCCTCTTCGATGGTGGTCAGCTCACAGGCCACGAGACCCGCTCCGGCTGGGAACAAGGACTCCACCAGGACCCTGGCGCCGCCCGGATCGACTCCGGGGAAGAGCTCGTCCACATCTTCCACCAGACTCTGTCTTGGGCCGAGAGTCTTTTCCAGACGGGAGGTTTCCGTCCCGTCGGCCCGCCTCAGGATCACGGCCAAGGAGACCGGGCTGTCTGCCGGATTCACGATGGAAAGCTGTGTGCGTGCGCTCCAGCCGCGATAGGCGCCGGCGCCGTGAAACAGCCAAGGCAGCACGAATTTCGGGCTGGTGGTCTCGATGGCGTTCATTCCATCCAGTCGGTCCAGGTCGCTGGAGACGAACTGGTAGACCACGCGGACCGACGGGCTGCTGGAGCGAATGGACAGCCATCCCTGATGTTCATCCGCCGGGTCGAGACCGAAGATCTCCCACACATGGACAGCCCGCTGTTCGCCGGCGGGCAGTGCGCCCGGTCCGCTGGAACCTGGCGAACCCTCCCATCGGACCTCATTCCAGAGGGAAGCCCCGCTGGGTGCAAAAGCGGTGAAGCTGACCTCGGCCTCATGTGCTCCCAGGTTCGAGAGGGCCACGCCGGTGGCAAGATGGGGTCCTCCCAGAATCAGCGGAACGAAAAAGGTCGTGTCCTGGGGCTCGCTTTCAACGAACGGCTGACTGGTTCCCGGTCTTGGCGGATGCATGGCGCCGGCGGGAGACCCTGCCATCAAAGCCGAAAGCAGGGTGCACCGGAGCAGAAACGACAGAGACATGGCTGAAGCTGCGCTCCCCCGCCGGCACCCACGTGGGGAAAAGCATCCCGTTTCCATGCAACCTCCTGTGATCGCGAAATGGCAACCGCCGACCCGTGCTGCCGGAGGCCTGACTGCAACCCTCGGCGGCTCGTTCCGGATCTTCGCAGCGATGCCGGCCATCGTCAACCGGACTGCGGTGCCTTTGACGCGGCAGCCGGCAGAGCGGGCCGCCGGGATCGCGTTGTAATGAGCGTTTTCACCGGCAGGGCGACCGGGCCTGGCGGGCTGGGGCCTTTACACGATGCCCTGCCGAGTTCAGCATGACAGAACCGACAGGGCCGGAGCCGGATGTCGGCGAACCGGCCACAGGATTTCTCGCACACTCGCGAACGGCTCACCGGGCCGAGACAGGAGGACGCGATTGATGGCGACCAGGTGGATTGGTTTCATCACATTGATTTTGGCCGTTACCACTGCACCCCAGCCGGCGGCGCAGGTGCAGACGGAGGTGCCCCCAGTGGTGCCGGGAGCGAAGCCGGTGACAGTGGAGCGCCTCCGAATCCACGGAGCCGCCCTGGAGGGCAACCTCGAGGGGAATTCCGTGGTTCGCGATGTCTTCGTCTTCCTGCCCCCCAGTTATGGCCAGGAGCCAACCCGTCACTATCCGGTCGTGTACGCCCTGCATGGTTACTCCATCGGGGCGGAACAGTGGACCCGGGAAATCCATGTCCCGCAAACCCTGGAGGGTGCCTTCGCCCAGGGGGCCAACGAAATGATCGTGGTCCTTCCCGATTCGAAGACAGTCCACAACGGCTCGATGTACTCGAGCTCGGTTACGACCGGTGACTTCGAACGGTTTGTGGTGCGTGACGTGGTGGCCTACATCGACTCCCACTACCGCACGATTCCAGACCGATCGAGTCGCGGTCTGGTAGGGCATTCCATGGGAGGGTATGGCGCGACGCGGCTGGGCATGAAATATCCCGAGGTTTTCAGCAGCCTGTACATCATGAGTCCATGCTGCCTGTCGGCACGAGCTGCCGGGCCGGCAAGCCTGGAGAATGAGGAGAAGCTCAGAGCCGTGAAGACGGCGGAGGATTCCGCGAAGCTGCCTTTTTTCCTGCGGGCCCAGCTGGCTACGGCCGCGGCGTGGTCTCCCAACCCGAAGAACCCGCCCCTTTACCTTGATCTGCCCACCAAGGACGGGCAGCCCCGACCGGACATCCTGGCGAAATGGGCTGCCAACGCGCCGCTGGCATTTCTTGACCAATACGTCGGCAACCTGCGGCGTTACCGTGCGATCGCCATTGACGTGGGCGACCAGGACGCTTTGCGGGCCGACGCCGAGAGACTCCACGATGCGCTGGATACATACGGGATCGAAAACAGTTTCGAGATCTACTCTGGAACCCACACCAGCGCCGTCGCAGTGCGCTTCCAGGACCACGTGATCCCGTTTTTCAGCCGGAATCTCGTGTTCACCGCAGAGGCGCAGAGGTCGCAGAGGGTTCCTGGTATTGGATTAAGATCCGCGCCCCATCGCCTCGGGGACTACCGCGGCCGCCCTGAGGATGCTCTCCGTTACCTCTTTCATGCCCAAATCTTTTGTTCCTCTGCGCTCTTCGTGCCTCGGCGGTCATTTTGAAGATCCTGGTAATTGTTTACGATCCGTTTGATCCCCTTCGTGAGCACGGGCACGTTGAAGTTGCAGGAGGCCGACGGTCCGTCCCCCGAGTTTCAAATAGGTCAGCAACTGCGCCACATAAATTGGTTGGGTCGCCTCAACGGCCTTGAGTTCGACGACTACGGTCTTCTCCACCACGAAATCGAGGCGATAACCGCAATCCAGCTTGACCCCTTTGTAGTTGACCGCCAAGGGCACTTGCCGCTCGAAATGCAACCCAGACAGGTTCATCTCATGCGCCAGGCATTCCTCGTACGCGGATTCCAGGAGGCCGGGTCCAATCGCCTTGTGGACTTCAATGGCCGCCCCGATGTCCTCTCCGTGATCTCTTTCATGTCTTGTTTTTGTGTTTCTCTGTGACCTCCGCGCCTCCGCGGTGAAATACCTGCCCGGGACGGGAGTCGAACCCGTACGGGGGTTTCCCCCCCCAGGATTTTAAGTCCTGTGCGTCTGCCAGTTCCGCCACCCGGGCGCTGCAGGCTTCAGACACGTGAGCCTTCCACAGGTTACAGGCAGAAGCCCCGTCTCGTCGAGGACTGCCGCAGCCGCCCCCGTCATGCAGCCTTCCCAGGACTTAGTCCGGGAGTCACCCCGAGTGGGGCGGAGCCCCCCTTGCCTGCCGGCGGGCGTTCCCCTAGCCTTGAGCCATGCGAACGGTCTTGCGGATGGTCGCTTTTCTGGTTCCGGCGGCCTGGATCTGGGCCTGCGGCACGGGGTCCGAACATGCTCACCATCACCCGGCTCCAGCCGCGCTGGAACCCCTGCTGGAGACGCCCGTTTTTGAGCTGGTGGACTCCACCGGGCGCACCGTACGCTCCGCCGACCTGGCAGGCAAGGTCTGGCTGGTAGACTTCATCTTCACCCGTTGCACCGGCCCCTGCCCCTTGATGACCCAGCGCATGAAGACCATCCAGGATTCCCTGCGGGAAGCCGGGCTGGCCGGTGCCGAGGCACCAGTGCGGCTGGTCTCCATTTCTGTGGATCCGGCGTGGGACACTCCCCCGGTCCTGGCGGGATATGCCGCGGCCTGGCAGGCGGACACCGCGAACTGGGACTTCCTGACCGGCCCCCCCGAGGAGACACTGAAGCTGATCCGGGAGGGCTTCAAGATCACCGCCGATCCGGAGGGCTCCGGCTCCACCAACATCGTCCACAGCACCAGCTTCCTGCTGGTGGACCAGCGGGGCATGGTTCGCCGGATCTACCGGATGGACGAACCCACTTTGGAAACGGACGCCGTCGCTGACATCCGCAAGCTTTTGGCTGAAGCCACCTCCGGAGAATGAGACGCCCGGAAGGTGCAGGTGGTGTCCCCGAGTCGTCCGCCGCCCGAAAAAGTCTCCTACCGGTGCGGACTGGTGAACCTCTCCCCGCCGGATTATGCTAGGCCCCGGAGACGTGGTCGATCATGCCCATCAGCCTCAAGGACCTGCAGACCTTCATCGAGCAGCATACCCCGCCGGATCGCCTGGGCCTCATGGAAAATCTGGCCACAATCCTTTACGACTCCGCCACCAGGGAGTTTCTGGATCAGTTCCGGGTGGAGGAGTTTGTCGCTTTTGCCGGACAGGTCCTGCAGTTCCTGGACTCACGGGAGCCCGGCAGTGTCGGCGTCCGGGTCTACAACCCCGACCTTTCCTCTCACGGCTGGGGTTCGCCCCATACCGCCATCGAGATCAATCTCCCGGATCGCCCTTTCCTGGTGGCTTCGGTCCGCATGCTTCTGCGGCGTGAGCGGCTGGAGCTGCATCACCTGATCCATCCCATCCCCGCGGTGGAGCGGGACGGGCAGGGCCGGCTCCGTCAGATCTTCCTGGGCCATTCCGAGACCGCACAACCCGAGTCGTATGAACTCTTTCTGGTGGATCGGGTCCACGAGGAGAGGCGCCGCCGCGAGCTCGAGGAAGCGATCCGGCGGATCCTGGAAGAGGTGGCGGCCGCCACCGACGACTACGGGGCCATGCGCCTGCGTTGTCAGGACCTGTGCCGGCGGCTCGAGTCCTTGATGGCGGTCGCGGGCACGCCGAGGGCCCCCGAAAGCGCCGACCGGCTCCAGGAGTATGTGGAGTTTCTGAAATGGCTCGATGCCGACAACTTCATATTCCTGGGCTATAGGGAGTACCGGGTGGCGGAGCGGGATGGCCGGCGCTATGCCGAAGTGGTTCCCGGTTCGGGTCTGGGAATCCTGCGCAACCACCTGCGCAGCCGCTTTGCGGAGCCGGTCCCGGTGGAACAACTCCCGGAAACGATCCGCAAACAGATGTCCGGTCCGCCGCTGATGCTGGTGGCCAAGGCGAACTCCGAATCCCGTATCCACCGGGTATCGCTGATGGATTACGTTGGAGTCAAGGAATTCGATGATGCTGGCCGACTGATCGCCGAGCGGAGATTCCTTGGTCTGTTCACGTCCAAAGCCCACACCACTTCCGTGGGTGAGATCCCGTTGCTGCGGGGGAAACTGAAGAAGGTGATGGAGCTGGCACGCGCCCGCCGCGGCTCCCACGATTTCAAGCGCATCGTCAACATCGTCAACTCGATGCCGCTGGGAGAGCTGTTCCTGCTGGAACCGGAAGAGCTGTACCGGGATCTGCGCGAGATGATGAGCATCGAGGGTGAACGCGGGGTGCGCCTGCAGATCCGGGTCGACCCGTTTCGCCGCGGCCTGGTGGTGATGGTGCTGATGCCCAAAGACCGCTTCAACTCCGAGGTCCGCAGCCGCATCCAAAACCTCTTGGCCCAGCGCCTGCAGGCCAGCCAGGTGGATTATCACCTCGCCATGGCGGCTGAGGACGAGGACCAGGTCCGTTTCCATTTCTTTTTCTCCACCGCGGCTGCTTACGAGAGCTTCGATCTGGCGCAACTGGAACGGGAGGTGGCTGATCTGACGCGGACCTGGGACGACCGGCTCGAGGAGCTGCTGGAAAAACTCCGGGGTCCGGAGGGGCAGGAACTGGCCCGCCGCTATGGTTTGCTGCTGTCGGAGGGATACAAGGCGGAAGTCCCCCTCGAAGATGCCGTCCGGGACATCCTCAACCTCGAAGAGCTGGGGATGGAATCCCTGGGAATCGATCTGCTGAACCCGCCCGCCGAACGCAACCCGCAGTCCACCACCTACCTGCGGCTCTATCACCCCGGACCGTTGGCGCTCAACGAAGTGTTTCCCATACTGGAGAACCTGGGTCTCCAGGTTTTGGAGCAGATTGCCTACCAGCTGCGGGAACCCGTCGAGACCCCCCGTTCGATCGACATTTTCCGGGTGCTGGACTCCCGGGGCCGGTCCCTCGACATCGAAGCTGACGGAGCCCGGCTGAAGGACGCACTGGCGGCCGTCCTGGCCCACAGGAGCCGCAATGACCGACTGAACCGGCTGGTGCTGACGGCGGGCCTTTCCATTCGGGAAGTGGCCCTGCTGTGCACTTATCGCGGCTATCTGTTTCAGGTCATGCCGGCGACCAGCCTGACGTTCATCAACGATACCCTGCTCAACTATCCGGAGTGTGCGTCGCGGCTGGTGGAGTATTTCCGCTCCCGGTTCGATCCCGCCCGGGCGGAGCAGCGGGAGACCCGGTCCGAGGTGGCCCGGGTGGAGGCGATCGCCTCGCTCAACCAGGTCGCCACTTTGCCCGAGGACGAAATAGTGCGGATGATGGTGGGGCTGGTGGGGGCGACAGTCCGCACCAACTTCTACCTGGACAAGCCTTACATCAGTTTCAAGATCGAATCCCGCAAGCTGGAGCGGATTCCGGAGCCCAAGCCTTTCTTCGAGATCTTCGTCAGCGCCCCCGACATGGAGGCCGTGCACCTGCGGGGCGGCCGCATCGCCCGCGGCGGCTTGCGCTGGAGTGATCGGCCGGATGACTACCGGACGGAAGTCCTGGGACTGATGAAGACCCAGATGACCAAGAACGCTCTGATCGTCCCGGTGGGCTCCAAGGGCGGCTTTGTGCTCCGCAATCCGCCTGCCGACCGGACCCGGCTCAAGGAGTTTGTCAAGCAGCAATACAAGACATTCATCCGCGGCATGCTGGACCTTACCGACAATATCGTGGGCGGCATCGCCACCCATCCCAGGGGGCTGGTGATCTACGATGAATTCGACCCCTACCTGGTGGTAGCCGCGGACAAGGGGACCGCGACTTTCAGCGACATCGCCAATGAGGTCAGCCGGGAGTACGACTTCTGGCTGGGCGACGCATTCGCCTCCGGAGGTTCCCACGGATACGATCACAAGAAGGAGGGAATCACGGCCCGTGGGGCATGGGAATGCGTCAGCCGGCATTTCCGGGAGCTGGGCATCGATCCCCATCGGGATCTGTTTACGGTGGTGGGGATTGGGGACATGTCCGGCGACGTGTTCGGCAACGGAATGCTTTACACCGACCGCATCCGGCTGCTGGCTGCGTTCAATCACGTCCACATCTTTGTCGATCCGGATCCGGATCCTGAAGCCAGCTTCCGCGAACGCCGGCGCCTGTTCGAGGACCCCTCGCTGGGCTGGGCCGATTACGATCCCGGAGTCATCAGCCGGGGCGGCGGGGTTTCCCCCCGCCAGGCCAAGTCCATCCCGCTGAGTCCCGAGATGAAGGCGCTGTTCGAGACTGACGCGGACGAACTGAGCGGCCGCGACCTCATTCAAGCCATTCTCAAGCTCAAGGTGGATCTGCTGTGGAACGGCGGGATCGGCACCTATGTCAAGGCCAGCTTTCAGCGCCACTCCGATGTGGGGGATCCGGGCAATGACGCGGTGCGGATCGATGCCAACGAACTGCGGGCGCGGGTGATCGGAGAAGGAGGCAACCTCGGCCTGACTCAGCTCGCCCGGATCGAGTATGCACTGTCTGGGGGGCGGATCAATACCGACGCCATCGACAACTCGGGCGGCGTGGACATGAGTGACCACGAAGTCAACATCAAGATCGCCCTCAATCCGCTGGTGACAGGCGGCGAACTTACGCTCGATGAGCGCAACCGCCTTCTGAAGGAGATGACGGATGAGGTCAGCCGGCTGGTACTCGCCAACAACTACAGCCACGCCCTGTGTCTCTCGTTGGCGACCCGGTCCGGCGAGCGGGGGCAGGCGGCGATCGAGTCCATGCAGCATGAGTTGACTGTTGCCGGTCAACTGAAACCCCAGGTGGAGTTTCTGCCGGATGCCAGAACCCTGGAGCAGCGTCGCCGCTCGGGGCAGGGTTACACCCGCCCGGAACTGGCGGTCCTGCTGGCTTACGCTAAGATGGGATTCAAACGGGCGTTGCTGGAGGGCGATCTGCCCGACGAGCCGCAGCTCGAGCGTTACCTTTTCGACTATTTCCCTGAACTGCTGCGGGCCCGCTTCGCCGAGGCTTTGCAGAATCACCGGCTGCGCCGCGAGATCATCGCCACCCGGGTGACCAATCTGGTGATCGACCGGATTGGCCCTGCCTTTCTGCACGAGGTCATCGAGGATACCGAGGCCTTGCCCGTGGAGGCGCTGCGGGCGGTCATGGCAGCCCATGAGATCCTGGACCTGCCGGCCCTTTCAGCCCGGATCATGGCCCTCGACAACCGCGTCGCAGTGGAGGATCAGTACGAAGCTTTCCAGGAGGTCGTCAATTCGGTCCGCGGGATCGTCCACTGGCTCATTCTGGGTCACGAGGAATGGAACGATTTCACGAAGCTGGTGGAAACCTATCGGGAGCCGTTACGGGAACTGCGTCTGGGGATCAGCCGGTTGCTGCCCGCCAAGAGTGAGCGCAGGCGGTATCAGGCCCGCCAGGAACGGTTCGAAGCAGCGGGGTTCCCTCCCGACCTGGCGACGGAGCTGGCCGCCGCCGACTACCTGGCCAGCGGCATGAGCGTGGTCGACATCGTCCGACTGACCGGACGCTCCATGGAGTCCGCGGCCCGGGTCTTTTATGCTATCGGCGACCTGTTTTCGCTGGGATGGCTCCGCGACCGGTTGGCGGAAACTGCAGCCGCCGACCGCTGGTGTGCGGTGGCGGTGGGTGGATTGATCACCGATCTCCGTCACGTCCAGCGTCAGCTCACCGTGCTTTCCTTGCGCGAGAATCCCACTCAGGAGGTTACGATGTATCAGTTCCTGAAGCGGGAGAGGCGTCTGGTGGAGCGGATCACCCGGAGCATTGCCAAGATGCGCGACCAGCAGCGGGCGGATCTGGCGGCGGGCAGCGTCGTGACGCGCCTGTTGCTGCAACTGCTCAGAAACCTGGAACGGCGTGAGGTTTCCGCTCCCGTTTGAGGGGTCGAAGCAGGAGAATCACCCAATCGGATCTTGGGGATCAGCCGTCGATGGCCGGAAACAGTTTCGGAACCGCTTTTCGGATTACGACCTGGGGGGAGAGTCACGGGCCGGGAATCGGTGTCGTGATTGACGGATGTCCCCCCGGTGTTCCCATCGACACAGCAAGGATCCAGCGGCAGCTCGATCGGCGCCGGCCGGGTCAGAGCCGTCTGACCACCCAGCGCCGGGAGGCGGATGAGGTGCGGATTCTCAGCGGAGTCCTCGACGGACTCTCGCTGGGCACTCCCATCGCCCTTTGGGTGGAAAACCTGGATGCCCGCCCGCAGGACTACGAGGCGATGCGCCGGGTCTATCGGCCCTCCCACGCCGACATGACCTACGATTTCAAGTATGGCCGGCGGGCGCCGAGCGGCGGCGGCCGTGCCAGCGCCCGTGAAACCATCGCCCGCGTGGCGGCCGGGGCCATCGCCGAGACCTGGCTGGCCGCGGAATTCGGCGTGGAAATTGTGGCCTGGGTCCGCCGGGTCCACACCGTGGAGTGGGATGGGGCGGACTATGACACGATCACCCGCGAGCAGGTCGACACCTCTCCGGTCCGCTGCCCCGACCCTGCCTCCGCCGCCGCCATGATTGACCGGATCGAGGAGGTGCGGCGGAACCGCGATTCGGTGGGCGGAATCATCGAGGTGGTGGCCCGGGGCTGTCCCGCCGGCTGGGGTGAGCCCGTGTTCGACAAGCTGGAGGCCCTGCTGGGACACGCCTTCCTGTCCATTCCGGCGGTCAAGGGGGTGGAGTTCGGAGCCGGCTTCGGTGGGACGCTGTTGACCGGCAGTCAGCACAATGACGAGTTTGTGATCCGGGAAGGTGAAATCCGCACGCGGACCAACCGCAGCGGAGGTATCCAGGGAGGAATCTCCAACGGCATGCCGATCATCGCCAGGATCGCCTTCAAGCCGACGGCCACCATCAGCCGTGAGCAGGCCACGGTCTCGGCCGACGGGGAGACGGTGGTCCTGGCCGCCAAAGGACGACACGATCCTTGTGTCTTGCCCCGGGCTGTACCCATCGTGGAAGCAATGACGGCGCTGGTGCTCATGGACCTCGCCCTGCAGGACAGGGGCCAGATGGGGCCCCGTTCGCGTTCCCTCCGGCCCACAAGCGGCAAGGAGCCGGGCTCATGAAGGTGGCGCTGTTTGTCACCTGCCTGGTTGACCAGCTCTACCCGCAGGTGGGTTTGGCCACGGTCGAGTTGCTGGAACGGCTGGGCGTCGAGGTCCGTTATGACCCCCGCCAGACCTGTTGCGGTCAGCCCGCCCACAACAGCGGGTTCGCCGCGGATGCCGCCCGGGTGGCCCGGCACTTCCTGGAGGTGTTTGCCGAGGACGAATGGGTCGTCGCTCCGTCGGGATCATGTGCCACCATGGTGCGAAAGCTCATGCCCTCCCTGTTTGAGGATGTGCCCGACCTTCACGAGCGGGCCAAAGCCGTTGGGGCGCGGACCTGGGAACTGTCCGATTTCCTGGTGAACGTGCTGCAGGTGCGCGAAACCGGGGCGTTCTTCCCGCACCGGGTCACGTTCCACGACTCCTGCCATCTGCTCCGGGAACTGGGCGTCTTCGAACAGCCGCGAGCGCTGTTGCGGAGCGTCCGGGGCCTGGATTTCGTGGAGATGCAGGACTCCACACGGTGTTGCGGATTCGGAGGCACGTTTGCGGTCAAGTTCGCCCCCGTATCGGCCGCCATCGGCCAGGACAAGATCGACGCCATCCTTGGGACCGGAGCCCGCTATGTCGTAGCCAATGATGTCAGTTGTCTGATGCACCTGGACGGACTCCTGCGGCGACAAAGACTTCCGGTCGAGACCATGCATCTGGCTGAACTGCTGGTGCAGCGCCAATGATCCGTATCAAACCGCAGATTGCAGACGCCCTCCACAACGCGGGACTGCAGGCCAACCTGCGCAAAACCATCGCCAACTCGATCGTCGCCCGGGAAGCCGCGGTGCGTGAGGTGGAGGACTGGGAAGCGCTGCGTTTCCATGCCCGCGAGGTCAAGGATCATACGCTCGGCCGACTGGCGGAATATCTGGAGCAGTTCGAGGCCAATCTGATCAGGCAGGGGGCGGAGGTGATCTGGGCCGAAGACGGTGCCCAGGTGGCACAGTTTCTGCGCAGCCTCATCCGGCACAAGGGAGTCCGGCGGGTTGTCAAGAGCAAGACCATGCTGGGCGAGGAGACCCGCGTCAATGAAGCCTTGGAGCAGGACGGCATCGAGGTGGTGGAGACGGATCTTGGCGAGTACATCGTCCAGCTTTGCGGTGAGGCTCCTTTCCACATCGTCACACCGGCCATGCACAAGTCCCGGCAGGAGGTGGCCGATCTGTTCGCCGAGCGGTTCGGAATGGCCCGGACCGAGGATGTCGCCGAACTGACCGCTACCGCGCGGAGGGTGCTGCGCGACCGCTTCCTGCAGGCGGAACTGGGCATCACCGGCGCCAACTTCGGGATTGCCGAGACCGGCACCATTGTCATTGTGGAGAATGAAGGCAACGCACGGCTGACGGTTTCTCTGCCCCGGATCCATGTCGTCCTCATGGGGATCGAGAAGCTGCTCCCGCGTCTGGCCGATCTCCCCGTTTTCCTGAAATTGTTGACGCGCAGCGCCACCGGCCAGCGGATTTCCAGCTACGTCAACCTGGTCTCCGGACCGCGGCAGGCGGACGAGCCGGATGGCCCCGAGGAGCTGTACGTGATCCTGGTCGACAATGGGCGGAGCCGTGTCTTGGCCGACGGCCACCTTCGCCAGACCCTCCGCTGCATCCGCTGCGGCGCCTGTCTGAACGCCTGCCCGGTCTACCAGCGCATCGGGGGACACGCCTACGGGTCGGTTTACCAGGGCCCCATCGGCGCGGTCCTCACTCCCCAGCTCCTGTCCGCGAAGGAGGCGCCGGAACATCCTTTCGCCTCGTCCCTGTGCGGGGCCTGTCACCAGGTTTGCCCGGTAGCGATCGAGATTCCCGAGCTGCTCCTCCGCCTGCGCCGTCGCGTCCAGGAGGAGACCGCTCGGGATACTGGAGCGTTGCTGGAGCGGCTGGCAATGAGGCTGTGGTCATGGACTGCTGCTTCCCCGACCCGGTTTGGATGGGCTTCCCGCCTGCTCCGATGGGGCTCGCCCCTGCTGGTGCGTCAGGGTAGGCTGCGAATCCCGGTTCCTCCCCTCACCCGTTGGGCCGAAACCCGGGACCTTCCCCCGTTGCCGGCCAGGTCTTTCCGGGAACTGATACAGGAGCAGAGGCGCTGATGTTTCGTGAGGCTTTGCTGGGACGACTACGCGGACTCCGGGACGAAAGCATCCGACTGCCGGCTCCGCCCGTGCCGGCAGTGGTTCCTGACCTGGTGGACCGCTTCCGCCGGGAGGCGGAACGGGTGTCGACAACGGTTCTGGATGGCAGGCCGCCCGCCAACCCAGCCGGCGAGCTGCGGAAGGTTCTGGCGGATTGCGGTGCCGACAGACTCTACTGGCAGGGTGGCCCGCTGCTTGACCAGTGCGGGATTCCGCTCAGACTGCCGCCGGCATTGCCAGCCAGTACGGTGCTGGTGAGCCGTCACGATGAGGGCCGGGTGACACTGCCGCTGGTCCTCCAGCCCGAACCGCGCGACCTCGCCGCACTGGCCGCCGCGACGGTTTCTGTGAGTGTTGCCCGGGCGGGAATTGCCGAAACCGGGACCGTGGTCGAGTCCACCGGCGCAGGCGAAGGCCGGGTCCTGGCCGTTCTGGCGCCGGTTCACGTAGTCGTGTTGCGGACCTCGGATCTCGTGGCAACCCAGCACCACCTATTCCAGCGTTGGACTCCCGGCTCTGCCGGCAGCGCCCAGTTACTGATGACCGGTCCCAGCCGCACCGCGGACATCGAGAAGATTCTGATCCTCGGAGTCCACGGCCCCCGGCGGCTCTATGTCCTGCTCACTGCGGCCTGACTGGCTTACACTGGGGCCATGTTTACGGTGATCAAACGACTGGAGTTCTGCTATGGGCACCGGCTGCTGGATTACCAGGGCAAGTGTGCCCATCCCCATGGCCATAACGCCGAGGTGGAGATCGAAATCAGCAACCCGGACCTCGACGCCGCCGGGATGGTCATCGATTTCGGGGAGATTTCTGACCGGGTCTGCCGTTTCATCGAACAGGAACTCGATCACCGGATGATCCTGCGTCGTGACGATCCGTTGCTGTCCTGGTTGAAGCAGCAGGGCGAACCCGTCCACGTCATGGAGGTCAACCCCACGGCCGAGAATCTGGCCAAACTGATTTGGGACCGTGCCCGCCTCGAGGGCCTTGCTGTGCGGGCTGTCCGTTTCTGGGAGACTGCCCGCTCCTGCGCCGAATATCGACCGGTGCCGCTCTGAGCAACCCGGCGGGCTCCGCCGGCACCGACCACGGTAAATCCGGCCGTGGTCCTTTCCCGCGGGCGGCCTTCCCGTCAAACGTCCCCACGCCCGCCGGATCCGGGTGCAGCGTTGCGCGCACCGCCAGCCAGGTCTGAACACCGACAGCGGCGGCCACGAGCACGGCCACCCGGGCCAAGGCCGGGGAGAAGTCCTCGCCGCCGCGGTGAAAGCCGGCAGCGATCAGCGGACCCACCAGGTAGGAGACGCCCACCATCATCTCGTTGACGGCAACCCGCGAGGCGGCCTTGGCAGCGTCCCGCAGGCAGTGAAACAGCGAGAACGAGAAGGTTGTCGCGGCATACGCACCCATCAGCGCCACGCCGGCCAGGTATCCCGGCGTACTGTCGGCCCGGCCAAACACCAGCAGGGAAGACACCCCCAGCAATCCGAAACCCGCCAGCAGCCAGGGCCGGTACGGCCAACCCCGCGGCAGGGCCATGAGCAAAGCGGTTACGGCCAGGGTCGCCCCCCAACTGAACTCCACCAATCCCCGTTCCTCCGGCGGGACGGCCCGGTCCTCGGCGATGACCGGCCAGTAAGTGGCGATCACCAGCCAGCCCACCAGCCCGATCACCAGGCCGAGCCATCCCGGGACCAGAAGGAGCGGGCCGAAAGCCCCGGACCGGACGGAGTCCGCGTGACCGGGAGCGTCGACGGGCTGTGGTGATCTTGCCGCCGACGCCGCCCCAGCGATGACGAAAGAAGCTGCAGCAGCTAGGTAGTAGGTCTGGGACCAGTTCAAGGCCCGTAACGCCAGCCCGCAGACAAACGGACCGAGAGCGAAGCCCAGGGCCCAGGAAAAAGTGTACAGCCCGACCGTCAGCTGCAACGGCCGGCGCCGAGCCCGCGAGACTCCCAGCATGAAGGACTGGAAAGCGTTGAAGAAAAGGCTGACGGTGAACGGAATCAGCGCAAACAGTGCCTGGATGACCAGCACCTCCCGGTTCCAGGCCAGCGCCACTGCCAGTAGTGCCAGGCCGCCCAGCGCCATCACCATCTGCAGGCGGGCACGGCGGGGATGGATGATGCGCCGCATCACAGGTCCGGAAAGGGTGTAACCCAGACCGAAGGCCAGCGGTATGGAGGCGACGACGGCCTCAGAAGCGCCCTGCGCGGCCAACGCATGTCGACCAACGAACAGCAGCAGCGCCACCACGATATCCACAGCAAACGGGAACAGATAGATCATTTGGTGCAGTCCGTTGGAGCTTCCCCCGTGTACTCCAGCAACGCCTGGAGTGCAACCCTGTGGCGATGGTGTCCCGGTTTCGTGTAGACTTTCGTGTCAGATCCATCGGTTGTTTTTCCATCCTTGGTCCCACCAGGCGGCACCGCCCCATCTCTGGTTCCAAGGCCGTGTCTTCCCGAGAGTTGAAAGGAGAGTTCATGGTGCGTCGAGTCAAGTTGGCTGGAGCAATCCTCGTGCTGTCCTGTGGAGTAACGGTGTTGGGTGCCGAGGGCCGTCAACCGGTTCGGCCGCCCCTGGCTTGGGACGCGATCGGGTCCTGGTTCGGTCGGGCAGTGCCGATTTCACCGTTCTGTGAGCCCCGCACGGCGGGATGCCCGGTCCCGCACGAAATTGTCATGCTTCCCACCTTCTTCGCTGACGGCAACTTCGTCGGCATCGATTCCCAGACCTTCGGAGGCGGTCTGCACACCACGGCCCACGGAGAGTGGACCTTCAACGGCTTCCAGGGGGTTGCCGCCAATTTCGTCTTCCTGCAGTCCGGGCCCGGAGACGTTTTCATCGGCGGTTTTCGCATGCGCCTGCAGGGACAGTTGGTCACGCCCGATCTGATGTCCGGCAAGATCAATGCGTGGTTCTTCCCCTTCACCGACGAAACCGGAGCCGTGGTGCTCGACCCCGCCACCGGCGACCCGGTCCCTGATCCGCTCCAGGATATCGGTGACTTCATCGACGACCCGGCCCAGTGCAACCCTGCCGCTGGGTGTGTCGGCGTGTTTGATTTCCAGATCCGGCGAGTGGGTGCTCACTGACACCAGGACTCAGGGAGGGGGAGTTGGCGCCCAGGGGCGGTTTTCGCCCGGCACGAGAGTCAGGATGCACCGGCGGACCCCTCTCCCGCACTCTTCATGGCAGACGCTCCATTCTCCGCGTCGACGGCCTGCGCTATCCTCCCGCGGTATGACACCTGGAGATCGAACCATCGGCTTCCGCAACCGCCTGGCGTTGTGCGTTCCGGGTCTCCTGCCTGTTCTGTTGGGCGGAGCCGTTGCCCGCGCCGAAGGTCCCGTCGACCTGTTCAACGGGCACGACCTTGCCGGCTGGCTGGAATCCGGGCAGCCGGGCGCCTTCAAGGTGGAAGAGGGTGAGTTGAGGGCGGTTTTGCCCGGGCCTGTGCCTTCGGTGTTGCGGACCGCCTCCGAGTACGAGAATTTCGTTCTTACCCTCGAGTATCTGACTCCTGGCTGGTGCGAGGCCGGCATCCTGCTCTTCGCGCCCCCCCTGGGCAGCGCTTCCGGGCCGGGGATCAAGCTCCACCTCCGGCACAACAACGAACCGGAAGGAGCGCGTTCGCTGGGAGCACTTTACGACATCAACCCGCCGTTGCGGTTCGCCGGTCGCCCCGCAGGACAGTGGAACCAGCTCGAAGTAGTCAGCCGATGGCCCCATCTGCGGGTGCATCTCAACGGGGAGACGGTCCAGGACATCAACCGTGAAGTCCATCCCGCTCTCTGGTGGCGGCTGCGCCGGGGACACATCGGCCTCCAGTTTCTGGGCAGTGAGATCCGCTTCCGGCGGGTCCGGATCCAGGAACTTCCCGGATGCGAGCCCGAGTGGATCCTCCTGGACCGTAAGCCTGACCTTTCGGACTGGGTGGTGGAAGGCGACGCCCCGTGGCGGATGGATCAGGGAGTGATCCGTGCCGAGGGAGGGGACGGTTATCTGGTTTCCCGTGACCGCTTCTCGGGCTTCCGGTTCGAGGTTATGGTCAGAACCTCTCCCCGGGCCAACGGGGGGCTGTTCTTTCGCTGGGAGAATCGGGACCGGCGTGGCTACGAGATTCAAATCTACAACTTGGACGGTGCCACCAATCCCACCGGGAGCATCTACGGGATCGCCCCTGCCCGGCGGTTGGTCTCCCGCGACGGGGAATGGTTCTACCTTCAACTGGTTTCCGATGGGGCGACGGCACTGGTGTTTGTCAATGGCGACCCGGTGGCGGAATCCCATGAACTGCCGTTGCCGGACACGGGAAAAATCGCCTTGCAGATGCACAGCCAGGGATGGATCGAGTTTCTGCGTCCCCGGGTGCGGCCCCTGCGAGAGGGTGACTGCGGATGGGACGATCGGCAGTCGCAGGGTGGGAGTCAGGCCGTCGGGGAGTAAACGGGTTTCCGAGATTTCCCGGGCAGCCGGTTTCCTGGGAGATTGGAGAGCGGGGAGGAGCGGTGGAGGCATGGACCGCTCCGCCCCGCCGGGGTTCTCACACCGGCTTTATACATCGGCAGGTCGCGGGGGGAGCATTAGTGGCGACGTTTCTCACACGGATCACACGGATCACACGGATCACACGGATCACACGGATCGCGCGGATCGCGCGGTGACCCCGCCCCATTCGGGTATCCTGTTGGACCGATGGCAAGACTTGTCCTGACGTTGCTGGTGGGCCTGCTTTGTGTGACCGCGGGATTGACGTTCTGGTTCTGGGACGGACATCCGCCCCAAGTGGAATTCCCGGATCGGGAAGTGGTGGGGCCGGCCTCCACCCTCAAGATCACGGTCACGGACGCCGGCAAGGGCCTGTCCGGAGTCGCTGTGAGGGCGACCCAGGGGGGCCGGACCATCGATCTGGCCGCGAACACCTGGGAAGCGCCCCTCTTCCCCTGGCAATCCAGCACCTCGGAGTACACCGTCGACTTGGGTGAATGGAAGCAACACGGGCTTCAGGACGGCGCCTTCGAGCTGCAGGTGATCGCCTCCGACCAGGACAACCTCTGGTGGTTTCGGCGCACCACCGAAAGCCGCCGCAGTCTCCACTTCGACAGCCTCCCGCCTCGGATCGAGGTGTTGAGCGGACAGCACTATGTGCGTCAGGGCGGCTCGGAGACCGTGCTCTACCGCCTGTCGGAGACCGACGCGGCGTCCGGCGTCCAGGTGGGGGACCGCCGGTTTGTGGGGCTGCCGGTGGGGGGCGATCCGCAGCTCAGGCTGGCAATCTTCGCGCTGGCTTACGATCAGCCTGCCGAGGCTCCCATCACGATCTGGGGGGAGGACTCGGCGGGCAACCGTACCCAGACGCGCTTCTGGTACAGGACCTTTCCCCAGAACTTCCGCCGCCGGGACATCCAGGTCACCGACTCATTCATTGCCACGGTCGCCCCTGAGATTCTCTCCCATGCCGGCTTGCAGGCGGCTCCCACGCCCCTCGATACCTTCCTGACCATCAACCGGGAGTTGCGGGTCCGCGACAATGCCCGGATCGAGGAGCTGACCCGGACGGCTTCTCCCGAACTCCTTTGGGATCAGCCGTTTCTGCAGTTGAGCAATTCCAAGGTAGAGGCCGTGTTCGCCGACCGGAGAAGCTACTTCTACCAGGGCCGGAAGGTGGACGAACAGACCCACCTGGGATTCGATCTGGCGTCACTGGCGCAGGCTGCGGCTGAAGCCTCGAACCGGGGACGCGTCGTGTTCGCGGATTACCTTGGCATTTACGGCAAGACCGTGATCCTGGATCACGGTCTGGGGCTGTACTCGTTGTACGCCCACCTCAGCTCGCTGGCCGTCGAGCCAGGTCAACTGGTGGAAAGGGGCCAGGCGGTAGGCAGGACCGGCCAGACCGGTCTGGCGGGAGGCGACCATCTGCACTTTTCGATGGTGGTGCAAGGCGTCCAGGTGAATCCGGTCGAATGGTGGGATCCGGACTGGGTCAGGCTGAGGGTGTTGTCCCGGCTGGGCTCACTTCACCCGCTTCAGTAGACTGCGGCGCCGTTTCTCGGCGAGCATCTCGTGACAGTTCTCGATCTCGGCCAACACCTCGCGGCGCCGTTGCTCGACCCAGCGGGCGTCGGACTCCAGGCGTTCCAGCTCGGACTCCAGGATCAGGAGCCTGAGCTCGATGGGGAGCAAGTCTTCGAGGGGGGGCTCTTTGCCGCTCATAGCTCAGGAACTGGGCGCATAATAGCCCTTCCGGTGGGCCACCTTCAAGTTGCGGTCACGCAGCCTGACCTCGATCTCCCGGAAGGAACCGTCCCGTTTGGGATTGCTGGAAACGTAACCGAGGCTGTACTGGTTCTTGATGGCTTCGTTGATCCGCGCAAAAGCGGCGCTCAGTTCGTCCAGACGGATTTTGGAATCGATGAAAAACCCGCCGGTTTCGCGGGCAAATTCCTTCAGCTTGGCGAAATTGGAGCGCGACCGCTCGCTGCGGACTCCCACCGCGAAGATCATGACGTCCCGTTGCTGCGCCAGCCGGATGGCCTCCTGGTCCTTGATATCGCTCTGGGTGTCGTCGCCGTCGGAGAGAACCACGATCACACGCCGACCCACCTGATGCCGCAGCAGGTCCTCGGTCGCCAGCCAGACGGCATCATACAGTTTGGTAGCTCCGCCGGCTCTGATCCCACCGATGGAACGTTCCAGCAGGCTGAGGCTGTCGGTGAAGTCCTGCACCAGGTTGATCTCGCTGTCGAACTGAACCACCGCCGCCAGATCCTTCCTGGGCCGAAGGGTCTCCCGGAAAAACAGTGCGGCAGCTTCCTGCTCGAACATCAGCTTGTCCTTGACACTGCCGCTGGTATCCACCAGCAGAACCACATTGAGGGGTTGTGCGTCCTCGCCGGACTCCAGGGCGAAGTACTTGATCTCCTGCCGGACTCCGTCCTCGTACAACTCAAAATCGTCACGGCCCAAGGTCGTGATGTACTTGGCGCCACGGCGGACGGTGCACAGGACGTTGACCACCTCGACGGTGGCCCGGAAGGCTGGTTCTTCGCGCTGGTCGGTTGCAGTCTGCCCCAGCAGACCGGCTGCGGCGGCGCAAACCCAGGCCACTCCGACAAAACAATACCCAGAAGGCCGACGCGGCCGGGGCCGGCCCCGCAAACGAGAGAGTCGAAGGTCCGCTCTATTGGGCAACCGCGCACCTCTGGGCCGCAAAGACCGTATAGACAGCTGCTGCCGCCAGGTAGATCAGGTCGAAATAACTGATCTCAACTCCTGACATTGTAACAGCGAAGTCCACCGCAACCGCCGGGACCAGGCTGTGCAACGTCATCGTGAAAGATTCCCTGAAGCTGAAACGAACGCCGTAGCTGAGACCCATGGAGTAGGCAAGCGGCACCAGGAGGATCGCCGTAAGCCCCTTGGCCAACAGATGGTAGACCAGGAGCGCCGAGTAAGCGCCGGGGAAGTACAGGAGTTTGAGAATCGTGCCGTAGCCGCCGACCTGCGCCGGATCGAATCGGAAGGGACCGTAGTCGGCCCAGGTGAAGGTCTGGGTTTGTCCCCGGGAACGCAAGAACAGGTTCCTGCTGGTCAGCAGCACGGCGGGCTCATCCAGACCCACCGGGTCGGTGTAGATGCCGGTCGTGTCGAGAACCAGCGTGAGCTGGAACTCCCCGTCGTAGGTGGTGCGGATCGGCTGTGTGGCTGAGGTCTCCAGTTGACCGTCGCGGATTTCGAAAGCGGGAATGTGGTCTCCCGCCCACGCGAGGAAGTGGTCCAGAGTGGGGAATAGACGCCACGCGTAGAGAAGCGTGAGCAGAAAGGCCAGCAGAGCGGCCAGATACAGGAGGAAAACCAGGGTATCGCGAAACGGCTGGCGGAAGACCTGGCCGTAGAACCCGAAGTCCATGATCGCCAGGTAAAGCCGGCGAGGGAAGCTTCTGAGCATGAGCTATGCGGTCGGTGCGGGTGCGTAGTACAGGATCCGGTTGCAGTTCTCACACAGGATAATATCCCGGTTGGCGCGGACCTCCGCAATGAGTTGCGGCCTGAGACGGACGTGGCAGGCTTCGCACGAGCCGTTGGAGATGGTGGCGAGGGCGACTCCACCCCGGGCGGCGGCAATCCGCCGGAAGCGTTCCAGGTAGTTTGGCGCGATTCGAGCCTCCAGGGAACGCAGGTCAGCCTCCACCCGCGCCACCTCCTGCTTGGCTTCCATCAGGGAGGCCTCGAGCTGGAGTCTTTCCTGCTCGAGCTGCCGGCTGTGGGAGGCAAGGTCCGCCTGCTCGGACTTCAGAGTTCCCTCCAGTTCCTCGGTCAGGGCCATGTGGTCGAGGATCTCGTCTTCCTTGGCCCGGATCTGGGTGTCAACGTAGGCGATCTCCTTGAGCATGGCCTGGTAGGCCTCGTTGGTCTTGACCTCCATCAACTGTCCCTTCAAATGGGAGAGCTTTGCCCGCAGGGAGTCGACCTCGCCTTCCAGTCGGCGGCGATCGCGAGCCGATTGCTCCAGGGACCGTTCGGCTTGGGCGACCCGACTTTTGCGTTCCTCCTGGCGGCGGTCCAGCTCCGCGATCTGTGCCGGGGCGGCGGCGATGCGGGAACGGAGCTTTGCCAGGCGCAGGTGCAGTTCCTGGAGATGGATTAGCTGGGCGAGGGCCTCCTGCCCATTCTCCTTGTTTTCGGTCTCTTCCCTATCCACTTCCATGCCCACTCCCTTCGCGACTGCGGCGGGTGGGCCCAGTAGGACTCGAACCTACGACCGCCTGATTATGAGTCAGATGCTCTAACCGTCTGAGCTATGGGCCCACAAAACAAAAAGGGGGCGATCGTCGCCCCCTTTTCTCACAAGGAACCTCCCTCTTTGCCGTCTTCGAGGAAGGCCTTCAACTTCCGGCTCCGTGATGGGTGCCGGAGCTTGCGCAAGGCCTTGGCCTCGATCTGCCGGATCCGTTCGCGTGTGACGGAGAATCGCTGGCCGACCTCCTCCAGGGTGTGTTCGCTGCCGTCGCCGATTCCGAAGCGCAGCCGGATGACCTGTTCTTCACGCGGCGTCAGACTCTGCAGTACGGAGGCTGTCTGCTCCTTCAGATTCAGGTTGATTACTGATTCCGACGGCGAAACCACCCCCCGGTCCTCGATGAAGTCGCCCAGATGGCTGTCTTCTTCTTCGCCGATGGGCGTTTCCAGCGAGATCGGCTCCTGGGCGATCTTGAGAATCCGGCGTACCTTCGCCACCGGCATGTCCATCTTTTCGCCGATCTCCTCCGCTGTGGGCTCCCTTCCGTATTCCTGGACTAGGGCCCGGGAGGTACGGATCAGCTTGTTGATGGTCTCGATCATGTGGACCGGGATGCGGATGGTCCGTGCCTGGTCCGCGATCGCCCGGGTGATGGCCTGTCGGATCCACCAGGTGGCGTAGGTGGAGAACTTGTAACCGCGGCGGTACTCGAACTTGTCCACGGCCTTCATGAGGCCGATGTTGCCTTCCTGGATCAGGTCCAGGAACTGGAGTCCGCGGTTGGTGTACTTCTTGGCAATGGACACTACGAGCCGGAGGTTTGCCTCCACCAGCTCCTTCTTGGCGATATCCGCTTCCAGTTCACCCTGTTTGATGGTCGCCAGGGTCCGCTTCAGTTCGGCCGGCGACGCAATCGCCTGTTCCTCGATCTCCGCCAGTTCCTTCTCGATCTCCCGCAGCCGCAGCTTGATTTTCTTGGACTCATCGAGTTTGAGCGGTCCCTCCTGCAGCTTGCGCAGCTTTTTGGCCTCCCGTTCGAGGGCCATGACGCGGTCCACTACCGACTTGATCTTCCCCACGAGCTGTTCGTGGACCTCCGGGGTCAGGTCCAGTTCCCGGATCAGACGGGCCGTGGGGATCCGATATCGGGCCAATTTGGAGAGCAGCTTCCGGTACTCGGCCGAATCCTTGCGGCATTTGCGGAGCTGTTTGCGCAGCTTGTCCGCCTCTTCTTCATAGCGGCCGATCTCGGTGATCTTGGCAATCAGCTCCTTGCGGCGCTTCTCGAGCACCTTCTCGGTAACTTCCTCTTCCGTGAAGTTGACGAAGGACTTGAGGTTGAACTCGGGGTCCCTCAGCAGCTCGAGATACTGCCGGATTTCGCTGACGATCAGGGGAGCCCGGGAAATGGCCTTCAGGACCGTCTTTTTGCCCCGCTCGATACGCTTGGCAATCTCGACCTCTCCCTCCCGGGTCAACAGGGGGACCGTCCCCATTTCCCGCAGGTACATGCGGACGGGGTCGTTGGTCTTCTCCAAATCCTCCGGGGAGGTGTCGCCCTCAGCCTCCTCTTCCTCCGGAATGCTGCGGACCTGTGTCTTCTTCTTCAGGACATCAAAATCGTCCTCGGAATCGATCAGCTCGATGCCGGCGTCGCCGAACAGGTCGAAGATGCTGTCCAGATCCTCGGAGGAGTGGATATCGTCCGGCAGCAGGTCGTTGACTTCGTCGTACAGCAGGTAGCCCTTCTCCTTGCCAGCGGAGATCAGCTCCTTGACACCGTCGTACTTGTCTTCGATTTCGGACAGCAGATCGTCGTTGTCTTGATCCATTGCGAAAACCCTGATTATACCCGATGTCTCGGGGTCGACCGGCAAGACCATCCACTGCCGTCTTCCAAAGCCGACACCCCCACCCGTTCCCCCGTCACCGATGACGTCGCCGCAACAGTTCCTGCTTGTGCCGCAACAGCTCGTCGAGCGCGGCCGACGCTTCCCCCGATTTCTCGCAGCGGGCGATTTCTTGCTGGATCTGCAAGCTCAATCGGTTGACCTGAAGTTCCTCGATGGCCGCCAGGCAGTTGCGGACCACCTCCTCGTTCAGGGGTTGCGGGGATTGTAAGGAAAGACGGTCGAACAAGTCGAGGTCGTCGCCCTCCAGTACCCCACGTATGCTAAAGACGTCACGAAAGCCGGTTTGGTTCTCACCGAAACTCAGCCGCCGGAAGAGGGATTCAGTCCGCAGCCCTTCGAACATCCCCGCTTGGGCGAATTCCAGCACCAAAGGCCGCACCCTGTCATCGCTCAGGGCGGCCACCAGGGTCTTTTCCGCCAAAGTCGGCTCAGGAGCCGCGTTGCGGGCGCCCTGTTCCGCTGCAAACTCCCTGCGGCGCTTGTACTTGCGCAGTTCCCCCACCAGCACCGGCTCGGGGATCGCCAGCCGCGACGCCATTCGGGAGAGATATTCGGCCCTCTCGACCCGATTCGGAAGCGCGGCGACATAGGGCATCACCTGGTCGGTGATCTCCTGTTTCGCCGCCGGGGAAGCGGGGTTCTTCTGCCGCGACCAGTGATACTCCAGCAGGAAGTCCACAAAGGGGAGCGACTGCTTCAGCCGTTCCTGGTAGCGTCCGGGTCCCTGATGCCGGAGATACGAATCCGGGTCCTCACCGCCGGGCAGCGTCAGAACATTGACCTGGAAACCTCCCCTCAGGAACAGGTCGATGGAACGCAGCGCCGCAGCCATCCCCGCGGTGTCAGGGTCGAAGTTGACGACAACCCGGCGCGTAACCCGCCCCAGCAGACGAACCTGGGCTTCCGTCAGGGCTGTTCCCAGCGAGGCGACCACGTTGCGGATGCCGAACTGGTGAGGGACGACGCAGTCGAAGTAGCCTTCCACCACCACGGCGAACCCCTGGCGTCGGATGGCCTCCCGTGCCGAGTGCAGCCCATAAAGGTGCATCCCCTTGTGGTAGAGAAGCGTTTCCGGCGAGTTCAGATACTTCGGGCGCCCTTCGCCGAGAATCCTTCCCCCGAAAGCTATGGTCTGGCCGCTCAGGCTGCGGATGGGAAAGATGATCCTGTGGCGGAACTTCTCATACCGTTCGCCCTGTTCATTGCGAACCAGGAGTCCGCACTGCTCCTGTTCATCGGCGGTGAATCCCATACTTTCCAGGTGACCCTGCAGCCGTCCGCCCCCCGGGGCAAAGCCCAATCCGAAGTGGTCCACCGTGTCGGCGCGGATGCCTCGTTCCTCCAGGTACTCGCAGGCTTCCCGATCCTCCTCCAGGGCGAGTCGGAAAAACCGCTCCGCGGCCTGCATCACTTCCAGCAGCCGGGAGCGAAGCTGCGTGCTGGCGTCGGGACTGTCCGCCCGGTATTCCTCGAGCCGGATTCCGCAGCGCCGGGCCAGGAACTCCACCGACTCGGGGAAGCTCAGGTGTTCAATCTGCTGGATGAAACCGAAAACGTCTCCCCCTGCTCCGCAACCGAAACACTTGAAGATCTGCTTGGATTCGCTTACCGAGAAGGATGGGGTCTTCTCCTGGTGAAACGGACAGAGCGCCACATGGTTTTGGCCCTGCTTTCTGAGGCGGACATATCCCGAAATGAGGTCGACGAGATTCACCGAGGCTCGGATCCGGTCGATGACGGTCGGGTCGAACTTCATCGCTCTAGCTCTTCAGTATGACCCGGGTCGCCCCGCCTTCCACCTCGAAACCCGCAACGTGGGGATGCACGGAAAGAAACTGACCGATCGAGCGCTTCAGGCGCCCGGTCCCGAAACCGTGGATCACGCGGACCTCCGGAAGTCGTGACACGAAGGCCCGGTCCAGGAACTTGTCCAGGGTGTCCACCGCCTCTTCCACGGTCATGCCGATCAGCGTCAGTTCCGGATCCGTCGACTGCACCACCCGGACGGTAATATCCTGGGCGGGCTTTTCCTCGACTTCCCGGGTCTCGATGCGGCGCAACTCCTGCAGCCGGGTGGTCATGCTTTTGCCGCCCACATCCACCCGGACCCGGTCCCCCTCGACCGCTTCCACACGGCCGCGGAACTTGAACACAGGATGGTAGACAAGATCGCCGGGCTGGAGGGTGGGCGGCTGGGTGGCGGCCGGCGGTTCAGTTTCCGCCTGTCGGCGGCGCCGGAACGACTCCTTGAGGGCGGCTTCGCGCAGGCTCAACCGCCGTCGCTCCTCGCGAGCGGTCTGCTGATCCACCAGGCGCTTCAGGTAGCGGTTGCCGGCATGGCGGAACTCGTCACCGAGCCGGGCCAGAGCCTGATCGAACTCCTTCTGGCGGCGGAGTTCCGCCTCGGCCGATTCGGCGCGCAGCCGCGCCCCCAGTTCTTCCAGGCGGCGGCGGGCGGCTTCCAGTTCCTGTTCCCGTTCCCGGACGCGGTCCAGTTCCCGGCGGAGCTGTTGAAGGTAATCCTCCCACTGGCGATCGCGGTCTTCGAGCAGGCCCGCGGCCCGCTCCAGGATCGTGGCAGGCAGGCCCATCTGGCAGGCAATCTCCAGACCGCTGCTGTCTCCCGCCACACCGTATTGGAGGGCATAGATCGGCCGTTGAGTTGAGGGATCCAACAGGACGCTTGCATTGCGGACTCCCGGTGTGGTCGCTGCGTAAAGCTTGACGTGACGGTGATGCGTAGTCGCCAGCACAAAACTGCCCTCGGCACGGAACCAGTCAAGGATGGCGGTGGCCAGGGCGGCTCCATAGACCGGGTCGGTGCCGCGTCCCAGCTCGTCGAGAAGGACCAGGGAGGGCGCGCGGTGACTGTGCAGCACCTCGATGAGTCGGGACAGATGTGAAGAAAACGTACTCAGATGCTGTTCGATGGACTGGAAATCGCCAATGTCGGCGAAGACGTCCTCGAACCAGGGCAGTTCCGCCGATCGTGCGGGAACGGGCAGCCCGCAGCGGGCCATCAGGCAGATCAGTCCGGCGGTTTTCAGCGCCGCGGTCTTGCCGCCGGTGTTGGGGCCGCTGATGACCAGCACCCGGGCGTCTTCCGTCAACTGAATATCGATGGGCACGACTCGCTCGGCGCCCAGGGACCGCATCAGCAGGGGGTGGCGGGCGCCCGACAGCTCCAGCCGGCCGGCGGAGGAAAATTCAGGGCGGCAGCAGGGCCGGTTTGCCGCCCATTCAGCCACGGCGAAGCGTGCGTCCAGCAGGCCTGAAATCTCGACGATCCTGCTGAGCAGGGCGCGATGCTGGCGCGCCTCCCGCGAGAGGGCCGCCAGTACCTCCCGGATGATCTCCGCTTCCCTTTCCCGGGCGAACACGTACTCGTTGTTCAGCTCCACCACTGCCAGCGGCTCGACGAATACCGTGGCTCCCGAGGAACTGGTGCCGTGAACCAGGCCGGGAACTTCTCGCCGGCATTCGACCCGCACCGGGATCACGTAGCGGTCATTCCGCTGGGTCACAAAGGCTTCTGGCGCAAGCGAGGCGGCCTGAGGCCCCTGCAGAAATCTGCCCAGCAGATCGAGGAGTTGTCTGCGAGCCCGTTCCTGACGCTGACGAACGGTCCGGAGTTCGGGGTGGGCGGAATCCCGGATTTCACCCTTCTCGTCGATGGCGTTCTCGATTCGGTTCAACAGCAGCGGTGGCGGGGGCGCGTCCTGGACCCGCCGCGCCAAGGCGGGATACTCTCCAGGGGGCAGCCGGCGCCGGATCGTCTCCGCGAAACGCAGATATTCCGCCACTGCCAGCAGTTCTGGCGGTCCCAGGAGGCAGTCGGGGCGCAGCAGCTCCTCCAGGAAGGTTTCCGCATCTCCCAATTCTCCGAGCGGTCTGCCGTGAGCCGCCAGAAACCGCGCAGCCTCTTCGACTTCATCCAGGCATATCCGTGGCTGGGCAGGGTGCGGCCAGGGCTGGGTCTGCAGGAGGGCGGCCCGCCCCTGGCGGGTGCGGGTGTAATCCGCCAGCCAGGCCAACACCGATGGAAACTCGAGCACGTTCTGGGTGTGCTCATCCATGGCCGGGACTCCGGCGTCCGCATCAGGGATGCGGACGATTGATCAGGCTGGCGACGTAGCCGGCGCCGAATCCGTTATCGATGTTGACAACTGTCACGTTGGAGGAACAACTGTTCAGCATGCCGAGCAAGGCGGCCAGCCCCCCAAATGATGCACCATAGCCGATGCTGGTGGGCACCGCGATCACCGGCACCCCGACCAGGCCCCCCACCACCGAAGGCAGGGCGCCTTCCATGCCGGCAACCGCCACCACCACCGAACACGCGCGGATTTCGTCCATGCGGCTGAGAACCCGATGGATCCCGGCCACGCCAACGTCGTAGCAGTGGAAGACCTGGTTGCCCATGGCCCTGGCGGTGACCGCCGCTTCCTCGGCCACAGGAATGTCGGCGGTCCCAGCCGATACGACGCCGATCAGTCCGTGCCCCGTAACCTTCGGCTCCCTCAGGATCGTGATGGCCTCGCAGGCGACGTGGAACTCCGCCTCCGGGTAGCGTTCGCGCAATCGCGGAAAAACCGCTTCTCCCGCCCGGGTGATCAGGAGGTTGGGGTGGCGTGCCAGCAGCGCTTCGGCGATTCCCAGAATCTGTTCCGCGGTCTTGCCGCGCCCGAAGATGACCTCCGGGAATCCATGGCGCAAAGCGCGGTGGTGGTCGACTTTGGCGAAGCCCAGGTCCTGGTAAGGCAGACCCTCCAGAAACGTCTCGAGTTCTTTTCTCGTTATCCGGCCTTCCTGGAAATCATCCAGAGCTCGGCGCAAATGGTCCGGTATCATCGTCTGGCGTTCACAAGGTGCAGTCGGGTCCCGGTTGTGGCCCTGGTCAGTCCACCCTTCCCGGCTCCCCGCGTTTTTCATTGCGCTGGTCTTGCAGGACAGCCTTGCGGCTCAGGCGAATCTTCCCATTCCCGTCGATCTCCAGCACCTTGACCAGAATCTTGTCGCCGGGATGGACTTCCTGGCGGATGTCCTTGATCCGTCGCTCGGCCAGTTCGGAAATGTGCAACAAGCCTTCGGTACCCGGCAGGATCTCGACGAAAGCGCCGAAATCCACCACTTTCACCACCTTGCCCAGGTAGGTCTTGCCGGTCTGGGGAGTTGCGGTAATCTCCTCGATGCGGGCGATGGCCCGTTGGGCTGAGGCTTCGTCATTGGATGCGATCCGGATCCGGCCGTCGTCTTCGATGTCGATCTTGGCGCCGGTCTCCTCGACGATGGCCCGGATCACTTTGCCGCCGGGTCCGATGACCGCCCCGATCTTGTCGGTGGGAATCCAGATCGTGGTGATCTGGGGAGCATACTTGGAGAGTGCGGCTCGCGACTCGGGGAGGGTGGCCCGCATGATGTCAAGGATGTGGAGGCGTCCCTCCCGGGCCTGACGCAACGCCTCGGCCATCAGATCCCGGGTTACGCCGCCGATCTTGATGTCCATCTGCAGCGCCGTGATGCCCTGCTCGCTGCCGGCGACCTTGAAATCCATGTCGCCGTAGTGATCCTCGAAGCCGGCGATGTCGGTGAGGATGGCGTAGTCATTACCTTCCTTCACCAGACCCATGGCGATTCCTGCCACCGGCCGTCGCAATGGCACCCCGGCATCCTGCAACGCCAGGACGCCGCCGCATACTGAAGCCATGGAAGAGGATCCGTTGGATTCCAGGATGTCGGACACCACACGGATGGTGTAAGGGAACTTGTCCTCACCTGGGAGCATGGGCAGGATGGCCCGCTCGGCCAGAGCGCCATGCCCGATTTCCCTCCGGCCCGGGCCGCGGAGGAATTTCACCTCGCCCACGCTGAAAGGCGGGAAATTGTAGTGGAGCATGAAGCGCTTGGAGCTTTCACCCATCAGGTCGTCCAGCCGCTGGACGTCCTCTCCGGTCCCCAGAGTCACGGTGACCAGGGCCTGAGTCTCTCCCCGGGTGAACAGCGCCGAGCCGTGGGTACGCGGCAGGAATCCCACTTCGCAGGAGACGGGGCGGATCTCGTCGAAGCGACGCCGGTCCGGACGCCGGCGATGCCGGAGCAGGTTCTCGCGAAAGACCTCTTCCATCAGGCGATCGAAGACCTGTCCGGCCTGGCGGCGCAGCTCGGGCGGCTCTTCGGGGAAGGATTCGACAATCGTCTGGCGGTGCTCAGCCATCCGGCTGTAGGAGGCGAGCTTGTCGGGCAGATCCAGGGCTTCCTGGATCCCTGCCGGTGCCTCCTCACGTACGACGCCTTCCACCGCCGGGTCGATCACCACCTTCGGGACGGGCCATTTGGTGCGTCCGAGCCGGGAGCCCAAATCACGGATTGCGGACACAATCTCGCGGATGGCCCCGTGTCCCAGTTCGAGCGCCTCGATCATGGTGTCCTCGGGAACCTCGTCAGCTCCTGCTTCGACCATGACAATGGCGTCGGCGGTGCCTGCCACCACGAGATCCAGACGGCTGCGGTCCATCTGTTCGGCGCTGGGGTTCAATACCAACCGGTCGTCGACCAGACCCACCCGGACCGCCCCGATGGGCTGGGAGAAGGGAATTTCAGAGATGTAGAGGGCCGCCGAGGCGCCGTTGAGCGCCAGGACGTCCGGGTTGACGTCAGGTTCCGCCGAGATCACCGCGGCGATGATCTGGGTCTCGTTGTGGTAGTTGGCGGGGAACAGGGGGCGCAGGGGACGGTCGATCAGCCGGCTCACCAGAACCTCGCGTTCCGTGGGCCGGCCCTCGCGCTTGAAGAATCCTCCCGGGATCTTGCCGGCTGCGTAGGTATACTCGCGGTAGTCGCAGGTCAGGGGCAGGAAATCCACGGTCTCGCTGCGGGGCTGTTTCTCCCCGCAGGCGGTGACCAGGACCACTGTGTCGCCGCTCTGTACCCACGCGGCGCCGTGAGCCTGGCGTGCAACCCTGCCGGTCTCGATGGTCATCTCGCGTCCGCCAATGGTGACGCTTATCCTCTCAGCCATACTCGTTCCTCCAGTTCCTTTGCATTAAGGTCGACTTGGGTAGACCGGCGCCTTTGCCGGCGTCGAGCTGCCCAAATCGACCTTGTGACCGTAATGAAACACAAGAATAGATAGTCGGGCTGAATCGCAGCCCGATGTCCGAAGCAGTGGATGGGGTGGACTCAGGACGGAACACACGTCCGGCACAGGTCGGTCCCACCTTTCGGGAACTCCGTTCTTGGAGCCCCCTCTACGAGCGGAGGTCAGGGGAAGGGCTACTTGCGGAGCCCCAGGCGATCGATGATTTCCTTGTAGCGCGCGAAATCCTTGCGCTTGAGGTAGTCGAGCAGGCGCCGGCGCTGGCCTACCAGCTTCAGCAAACCACGGCGGGAATGATGATCCTTGGTATGGATCTTGAAGTGCTCGGTCAACTCACGGATTCGCTCGCTCAAAAGGGCAATCTGGACTTCCGGCGAACCGGTGTCCGCGTCATGCTGCCGGAAGGTTCCGACGATTTCGCTCTTGCGCTCTGGTGTCAGCATCGCTGGTTAAACTAATCCCTTTCTCGTCTCTTCTCGTCTCGTAGAAGGCGACACTGTAGCAAAACCGGTCGCTCACTGTCCAGCAGAGGGGTGCCGGAAGCCTGGCGGAGGGCGAAGGGTGCTCCTGCTGCGGCCGCATCCTCCGTCACTCCTCCGCCTTGCCGGCCCTGGCCCTGGGATGAGCGTTGCGGTAGGTGCGCAGAAGAGCTTCCGTCGCCACCTGCGTGTACTTCTGGGTGGTCGACAGGCTTTCGTGTCCCAGCAGTTCCTGGATCGCCCGCAGGTCCGAACCCCGTTCCAGCAGGTGGGTGGCGAAGGAATGGCGGAACAGGTGGGGATGAACCTTGAGCCGCAATGCGCTGCGGCGAATATAGTCCGCCAGCAGCCGCTCCACGGAACGGGCGGTGATCCTGGTCCCACGGGCCGAGAGAAACAGGGCGTTGGGTTCGCGGGCTGACCGGCACCGGAGCAGCAGACGGGAGCGGACCGGCAAGTAATCCAGCAGCGCTTCCTGGGCCTTGCGTCCGAAGGGGACCAGCCTTTCTTTGCGGCCCTTGCCGCGGACCTTGGCCAGCCGCTGCTCCAGGGCACAATCCTCCAGATTGAGGGAGACCAGCTCGCTCACCCGAATCCCGGAGGCATAAAGCAGCTCCAACATTGAAGCGTCACGGCGTCCGAGATCGGTACTCCGGTCAGGGAGTTCCAGGATGGTGGAGACTTCCGCCTCGGTCAGGAATCCTGGATTGCGGTGGGGCTGCCGTGGAGTACGGACCAGCCGGGCCGGATTCTGTCCGATCCATCCCTCGCGGTGCAGAAACTTGAACAAAGAGCGGAGAGCCGCCAGTTTGCGGGCCGCGGAACTGCGGGCGTCTCCCCGCGTCTGGAGAAAGCCCAGAAAATCCCGGATGGTGATGTGATCGATGTCCCTGGCTGTGACGTCCGGGTTGCCCAGATAGTCCAGGAATTGCTGGACGTCTCTTCGATAGGCGGCCAATGTGTGAGGAGAACAGTTTCTCTCCCAGCGCAGGTGATCGAGAAATCGCTCCGCCAGAGGGGCCAGGCGAGGACTCGAGCCACCCTCTACTTCAGGCTGTAGGACTTCAGTTTCCGATGCAGATGGCTGCGTTCCATGCCGATGGCCGCCGCCGTCCGCGAGATGTTGCCGTCGTTTTCGGCCAGACTTCTGAGGATGAACTCCTTCTCCCATTCGTCACGCGCTTTCTGCCACTGGGACCTTTCGTCCCCGGCGGCTTCACTCACCGATTTGAGAATAGACACCGGGAGGTCCAGCAGGCCGATCTGCGTCTTGGGCAGCATGATCGCCAGGCGCTCCACGGTGTTTTTGAGCTCCCGCACGTTGCCGGGCCACCAATAGCGTTGGAGGCATTCCATGGCCTGGGTGTCGAAAGTCTTGAGTTCCCGGCCATAACGGTTGCAGAACAGCTCCATGAAGTGGGCCGCCAGCAGCGGGATGTCTTCGGTCCGCTGGCGCAATGGCGGCACCTCGAAGGGCAGGACATTGAGCCGGAAGAAAAGGTCCTCCCGGAATAATCCCTGCTCGATCTTTTCCTCCAGGTTCTTGTTGGTGGCGGCGATGACCCGTACGTCCACCTCCACCACTTCGTTGCTGCCCACCGGATGGAACCGCTGTTCCTCGAGCACGCGCAATACCTTGGCCTGGGTTTTCAGGCTCATGTCGCCGACTTCGTCCAGAAACAGCGTTCCGCCGTCTGCCAGCTCGAACTTGCCCTTCCGGCTCTCGGTGGCACCGGTGAAGGCGCCCTTGACGTTGCCGAACAGCTCGCTCTCGATCAGATCTTCAGGGATGGCCGCACAGTTGACCTCCACAAAAGGGCCGTTGCGGCGCTGGCTCTGCAGGTGCAACAGCCGTGCCACCAGCTCCTTGCCGGTGCCGTTCTCGCCGTAGATGAGTACCCGACCCTCGGTGGGCGCCGCAAACTCGATCTGCTTGCGCAGGGCCTGCATGGGGACCGACGTCCCGATCATGACATTCTCCCGGCGCAGGATTTCGCGCAGGTTGCGGTTTTCCTGTTCGAGCCGCTTGTGGTCCAAGGCGTGCTCGATGACCAGCAGCAGCTTGCCGACGGAGAGCGGTTTCTCGATGAAATCAAAGGCGCCCAGTTTGGTGGCCTGGACGGCGGTCTCGATCGTGCCGTGACCGGAGATCATGACCACGTACAGGTGAGGATAGCGTGATCTCAGCTCGCGGAGCACGGCCAACCCGTCCTTTCCTTTCAACCACACGTCCAGCAGCACCAGGTCATAGGGCTTCCGGTTGACCGCGGCCAGACACGCCTCTCCAGATTCGACCGAGTCGACCTGGAATCCTTCGTCGCGCAGGACTCCCTCCAGGGAGACCCGGACGTTCTCTTCATCATCGACGACCATTACCCTTACCTGCATCTGTCTCACTCAACGCCGCGGGGAATCTCCATCACGAAACGGGTCCCCTTGGGTTCGTTCGGTTCGGCCCGGATGTGGCCTTGGTGCTCCCCGACAATCTGGCGGACGATGGTCAGACCGAGTCCCGTACCCTTCTTCTTGGTGGAGAAATAGGGCAGGAAGAGGTGTTCGTAATCTCCTGGCGGGATCCCGTGTCCATTGTCGCTGAACTCGATGGTGACCGAGTTGCGGGCGCGATTGAGAGCGGTCCGGATCGTGATCCTGCGGTCCTGCTCATCCACCAGGGCATCCAGGGAGTTGTCAATAAGATTCACGAAAACCCGCTGCAGTTGCTCCGGATCGGCCAGAACCGGGCCGACGGCGGGATCGAATTGGCGGACCACGGTAACCGGCTCGAGGGTCCCGTTGTAGCGCTGCAATGTCTCCTCGATCAGGCCGTGCAGATCGGTGGGCACCGGGCGGCAGATGGGAAGGCGCGCAAAACGGGAGAACTCGGTAAGCAAAGTCTTCAGTACCTTTGACTCATTGAGGATGATCCTTGCCGCTTCCGTGAGCACCTCACGGAACTCACGCAGGCCGTCGGTCTCGGGCAGACTGACCGAGAGCCGGTCGAATCGGCGCTGGATGCGTTCCACGGAGAGCTGAATCGGTGTCAGTGGATTCTTGACCTCGTGGGCGAGGCGCCGCGCCACTTCCTGCCAGGCGGCGAACTTCTCCGCCCGCAGCAGCTCCGTCAGATCGTCCAGCACGAGCAGATATTCGAGGCCCTTCTCGGGAGTGACATGCGTGACTGTCAGGGTGGCGGCGGCAAAGAGCTGATGGCGGCCGCGACGGATGGTCAACTCCTTGCGATGAGTCCCGTACACCAGGGCCCGCTTGGTCATCTCCTGGAAATCTCCATAGAGTTCAGGATCCGTAACCTCGCGGATCGGGCGGCCGACCAGGTCCTCCCAGGAGGCCTGCAACATCTTGAGGGCCGCCTGGTTGGCGGTCCGGATGACTCCCGACTGGTCTACGGTGAGCACGCCGGTGGCGATGTTCTGCAGGACGGTTTCGATGTAACGCCGGCGTTCCTCCAGACTGTGGTTGGTCCGCAGCAGTTCCTGGTTCGCCGCCTCCAGGCTGCGCCGACTCTCCCGGAGCTGGTCCGCCATGCGGTTGAAGGAATTGACCAGGATGGCCAACTCGTCCACGGTCTGGACCTCGACGCGGTGGTCGAGGTTGCCCTCGGCCAGTTCCCGCGAGCCTGCAGCCAGCGCCTCCAACGGAACGGTCAGTTTGCGGGCGATGTAGTTCCCCAGCCAGACGAAGCCGAAAACCACAGCCAACGTGATCAGGGTCAGCACCAGGAAATAGGTAAGCCGAAGCGACTCGACGGTCCCTTTGAGGCCCTGGTAGACGCGATCGGCCTCCTCGACGCCCGCGACGTGGAACGCCACACTGCGGGGCACTGTGAAACTGAGGATCAGGGTGCCGGCAGGAGCACCGTCGCGGCCGGAGAGGGGAACAGCCACCAGTCCATAGTCCACGATTCCCGGCTGCAGATTGACCTGCTGTTGCAGGTGATAGGCGGTTCCTCCGCCGGCTTCATTCAGGACTTGTGCTGCTGGTTCTCCCTCAAAGCGCCGGCCCCCCTCCAGCAGGGTCCTCCCTCCTGGATCCACCAGGCGGAAGCCGTCGAAACCCGACCGTTCAGCCCATTCCTTGAGCCGGGAGGCGGCGGGAGGATTTTCGGGCTGGACCTTTTCCGCCAGCAGTTCCGCAGCCGCCCTCATGGCGGCTTCCTTCTCGGTGTAATAGTTGCGGGCGATGAAACGCGCCGACTGCAGGAGCTGTTCGGACGGGGCGCTGACCCATGTGGTGAGGTTCTGGTTGATCAGTCCCAGTGCCAGGAATGCCATGATCAGGGCAGGGAAGAGCGAGAAGGTGATGAAGACCAGCACCAGTTTCCGCCGAATGCGGGAGCCGGGGTGCTGGTGCTGGTATTCGAAGAACAGCCGGATCAGACTCCGGGCCAGGACAACGGTCAGGACCAGGGTGAAGATAAAAACCAGCGCCCAGACGAAAGCCCAGAGGTTCAGATTCCAGACGAAATTCTGGTTCCCCACGGAGGAGGGGTTGAGAAACACCACGCTGGCCAGGAAGGCCAGCACGAAAAGCAACAGGAACCCGGCTATCCAGAAGATTCGCGCCAGCAAGTCACGACGTTTCATGGGCCGGGGCCGATCGTGTTATCGTCTCGTATTCTAACATCCTCAGGACAGCCCGGGAGGCGCGGAAATTCTATGCTGAGAATCGGAATCGACACGGGCGGCACCTTCACTGACTTTGTCGTCCTGGATCAGGATCGGGTTGAGGTCTTCAAGCTCCCCTCTACTCCCTCAGAGCCGCATCGCGCGGTCCTGGAGGGGATCCGCCGGGTTGTGGAAGGCAAGGAGGGCTACCTGCTGCGGCTGGGTTCGACGGTGGCGACCAACGCCTTCTTGGAAAGGAAGGGCGCGCGCTGCGTCCTGGTGGCCAATCAGGGGTTCGAGGACATCCTGGAAATCGGTCGGCAGAATCGGCCCGGCCTGTACCAGCTTGAGGCTTCCCGGCCGGAACCCCTGGTGCCTGCCAGCCTGCGGATCGGGATCAAGGAGCGCATGCTGTGGGACGGTAGTCCCTGGGTGGCATTGGAGGCCAAGAGCCTGGAATGGCTCAAGGGAAAGGTCCAGCAGTTAAAACCGGAGTCGATCGCGGTCGTGCTGCTCTACAGCTTCGTCAACCCGGAGAGTGAACTGCGGATCGGTGACGCTCTGGTCGAGTCGGGAGTACCCATTTCTCTCTCCCACCGGATTCTGCCCGAATTCAGGGAATACGAACGGACTTCCACCACCGTGATCAACGCCTATGTCCAGCCCATCATGTCCGCATACTTGGAGGCGCTGTCCCGGGACGAAATGGTTGCCCGCGGGCAACTGACCATCATGCAATCCAACGGCGGCTCTCTGGCTCCCGAAGCGGCCCGGCGCGAGCCGGTGCGGACCCTGTTTTCGGGGCCGGCCGGTGGGGTGGTGGGCGCGTTTGAAGTCTCCCGCACGGCAGGCTATGACCGCATCCTGACCCTGGACATGGGTGGCACCTCCACGGACGTCTGCCTCTGCGACGGCCGGATCGAGACCACGAACGAGGCATCCATCGATCATCACCCGATCGCTGTCCAGATGATCGGGATCCACACCATCGGCGCCGGCGGCGGCTCCATCGCCTGGATCGACGACGCGGGCCTGCTCAAGGTGGGACCGCGCAGTGCCGGAGCCGAACCCGGTCCGATCTGTTATGGCAAGGGCGACCAGGTCACCGTGACCGATGCCCACCTCTTCCTGGGACACCTGGATCCCGATTACTTTCTTGGAGGTGCGATAAAGCTCCAGCCCGAGCCGGTGGAACCGGCGCTGAGGGAGCTGGGAGCCCGCCTGCGAGGGAACGAACGCCAGTGGGAGCCCTACGAGATCGCGGAGGGCATCATCCGGATCGTCAACACCCAGATGGAGCGGGCTTTGCGCGCGATCTCGCTGCAGCGTGGCTACGATACCCGGGACTTTACACTGGTGGCCTTCGGCGGGGCCGGCGCGCTGCATGCCTGTGAGCTGGCGCAGGCGTTGTTGATCCCCCGTGTCCTTGTGCCCCGGAACCCGGGGGCACTCTCCGCCATGGGGATTGTCCGGGCAGACGCCGTTCGTGATGCTTCTGCGACCCTGCTCAGCCAGGCAGGCGACCCGGAGCTGCCCGGCCGCCTGCAGGCGGCTGCGGAACCGCTGGAGGCGGGAGTTCGGGAGGAGCTGATGAACCAGGGTTTCGCCCCTGCTGAAATCGAGCTGGCGCGCAGCGTCGATGCCCGCTACCTGGGACAGTCTTACGAGATCAACGTTCCTCTCTCAGACGAGTGGGTGAAGGATTTCCATCGGCGTCATGAACAGTTGTACGGTTACGCAAACCCCTCGTTGCCGGTGGAAGTGGTCAGCCTGAGGGTGCGGGGCCGTGCCCGATTTCCCCTTCCCGAGCTGCCGGTCTTCGAGCCCGTCTCACCGGAACCGCCCCCTGCAGCCCTGGTTGGGGAGAAGACCGTGGGATTCGGGGACAAGGCCCGGCCGTGGAAGTTCTTCCGGCGCCATCACCTGGAATCGGGTAACCGGATCGCGGGACCGGCGATCGTTCAGGAATACAGCGCCACCACCCTGATTCCGGAAGGGTTCGAGGCTGTGGTGGACCGCTGGCTCAATCTCGTGATCGAGCCGGTGTCCCGGCCTTGACCGGAAGTCCGTACATCAGGATCCCGGCTGCGACCGCCAGGTTGAGGGAGGAGATCCGTCCCCGCATGGGGATGCGCAACAGGTAGTCGCAGTGCTCACGCACCAGGCGGCGCAGCCCCCGGTCCTCGCCGCCGACGACCAGCATCAGCGGCCTGCCCGCATCGACCACGGACCAGTCTTCCTGGCCGCGCATGTCCAGGCCCACCACCCAGTAACCCCGTTCCTTGGCGACCTCCAGGGTGCGGACGGTGTTGCCGATCTGCACCAGATCCAGGTGCAGCGCCGCTCCGGCACTGGCCCGCAGCACGGTGGGTGTGATCCCGCAGCCGTGCCGGGCGGGAAACAGGACGGCCGTAACCCCGGCAGCTTCGGCGGTGCGCAGGAGCGCACCCAGGTTGCGGGGATCCTCGACGCCATCGGCGAGCAGGATTCTGGGCGGCCGGTTATCCAGCACCACGTCCAGGTCCTTCAGCGGCACGGGCGCCATCTCGGCGCCGATCGACTGATGGGATATCCCCTGGGCTTTGCGGTTGAGCGCCTGTTCCGGTTCAAACACCACCGGAATTGCCGCCGCCCGGGCCTGATCAATCAGCACCTGCAGTCGTGGGCTTGTCTTTCCCCGCACCACGATCAGTCTCTGAACCCGCTCCGGAGTCGCCTGCAACGCCTCCGAAACCGGGTGGATGCCGAAAATGTACATGGTCCACCGGCGCCTCCGCGTTGAAATCGCCTGGAGGCGAAGAGTCGGGAGTCAGGCTCCGGCAGCCGCCACCAGGGGGTGTCGGCCCGCAGCACGGTCGCTCTGGCCGTCCGGCCTCGCCGGGGCAGGGGCCGTTCCCGAGCAGCACAGAACATTCTGGGCGTGGGGGACGCCCCGGGAAAGCCCCCGCCGTCTCGATCCAATCCTCCACCACCGCCAGGGACATCCGCCCCAAAAGCCTGCATCCAACTGAGACCCGTAGTCTAACTGAAAATGGGCAGAAGGCCCGGAGCGGGACGTCCGGCGCGGTATCGACCGCGGCAGGGAACGCTTTCGCCACCGGGAAACCCGGCCGGCTCTGATAAGATTCCATCCAATCGCAGTTCCAGATGCGGCCTGTGCTCTCCCTCCGTGGCCGACGTGTCCGCCGGTGGCTGGATCTGATGCCTCCCCGCCATCGACCTTGACTCCAGTCTGCCGCGGGGACAGCCGCGCAGGCGGCGATGGGACCAGAGTGTCGGCTCTCTAAGAGGTGGGCGACACAATCTGGATTGAGATCCACCCGGCCTCTGCAGACTCCGTGGCCGAAGCCCTGGGCAAGGATCAGTGGCGTGTGAGGTGCCGGCGGAGGGAATGTGGGCCACGGTTCAAGCCGTCAGGCGGCTGCGGATGACTGCGTTAATCAAGGCGGCGATGCCGTCCTTGATCTTCAACCACCTGCCAGGCCCTACCTGAATATGTGTGGCCTGAGTGGTCGGAGTCATCCGCGGCCGCTTGCTCGGACCCTTACTTGAGCTGGAAGTTTACGGTGACATCCACCGTAAAGGGAACCGTATGGCCCTCCTTCTCCACGGGTACCCATTCCCACTGCTGAATAGCGTCCATCGCCGCGGCGCTCAGCAGCTCGTGCGGGGACTCCAGCGCCGTCACTCTCTCCGGCCTGCCTTCCTCGTTCCCATGGACGCGGCAGATCACCCGGCCCGTGATCTTCTCTTCCTTACGCCTGGTCCGGATAGGCCGGGTTGACCCGCTTGACGAGCCGGGTCCGGACGTTCGTGTCATCGGACAATCCAATCTCACCTTCCTTCTCTTCCTTTCGCTTCTGCTCCTCTCCTTTCTTCTCTTCGGCCTGGGCACCCGATCATGCCGGCAGGACCGGCTCGCCGCCGACGCCCGGCTGAGGGTTCCCGGGCGCCGGCCGCGCGACAACCGCTGCGGCGGCGGACAGGGCAGCCGCAGCCACCACCAGAACGGCACAGACACACGCTTGACGGCATTGAGACATACAGACCTCCTCGGTGAGCGCCACCACCCGCTGCCGCAGGTGGCTCGCCCGCATAAATGGGATGGTTGCGGCGAGGGAGGCCCGACGGAAGGTCGAGGCTGCGTGACAAAGAGATTCAAGATAGATGCGGGTCCGCCCGGTGTATTGCACCACGGCGGAGTCGACGGTCTGTTCGCGGCTGAGCTGGATGCGGTCCAGGAGAAACGGGATAGCCGGGTGGAACCACAGAATCGCGCGGACCATCTGTTCGAATGCCGTCGCCAGCCAGTCCCCGCGTTCGACTTGCACCCACTCGTGGACCAATATGGCTTCTTGCATGGCTGGGGACAGATCCGGAAATTAGCCGGGGACGACGACTGCCGGTTTTCGCCAGCCGAACGAAACCGGGGCGCCGAGACTCTCGCTGAGCCACAGCGATGGACGGCGGCGGAGACGCATGGTCAGTGCGGCATCCAGGGTGGGTGAAACAGCCAGAGGCCGCGACGATGCAACCAGCCGCCGGAGGGCCCGGACCCCAGCCCCCAGCCGGGCCAGTTTCCAGACCGACCCTGCCGCCAGAGCAACCGGAACCAGCCAGAGCCAAGGCGTCGTCGCCTCACCGGCGGCGGAAGCCGGGACCGTAAGCTCAATCCGGAAGTCGGCCAGTGGGGCATTCGCTGTCGAGGCCGCCGGCACCAACCAACCGGCCGGGAGAAGCAGGCTGAGCCCCAGCAGCCCCTGGTAGTACGCCAACCGCAGCTTGGGCTTTCGCAGACCCAGCAGCCGGGGCAACGGCAGGGCCGCGGCGACCAGCAGCGCCACCTGCACGGAATAGGCCAGCAGGAACGAGAGTACGCGAGCGGCATTCATTGCTGCTTCTCGATCAGGCGGGTGATCTCCGCAAGATCCTCACTGGACAATTTCTTCTCCTGAATCAACCCCAGGACCAGAGGTTTCGCCGAGCCCCCGAACACACGGGAGAGGAAGTCGTTCACCATGGACGCGATGACCCGGCTCTTGGGCTGTGATGGCCGGTAGACGTAGGCCCTGTGCTCCCGGCTGCGCACCAGGTGCCCTTTGTCTTCCAGAATCCTCATCATGGTCATTACCGTGGTGTACGCCACCTGCCTTCGCTCCCTCAAGGTCTCGTACACTTGGCGGACCGTACACCGCCGGAGGTCCCAGACCACTTGCATGATCTCGAGTTCGCCTTCCGTCAGGACCTTCCTCGCGTCACTCATGTACGAACATCCTCGTACTAAAGTATTAGTGTGTAAAGGGCGGAATTTGTTCCTGAGGCGGAAGAGGGTTTAGGGGTTCGACCCCCATACCTCGACCCGGCGGGCGGTCGCAACCACCCGCGCCCGCACACCTTCCACCTTCACCGGCAAGTCCAGCCGGCTGCCCTGCTCCAGCAGCGGGATCAGACGCTCCAGTTCCGGTCCTGAGGCTCGGCCGGTGACTGCCACGCGCACCGGTCTGAAGAGGTTCTTCCCTTTCAGGCCGGTCAGGTCCCGGACCTGCAGAACGCACCGCCGGTAGACCTCGGCATCCACCATGGGAGCCGGATCACGGCTCAACACCTGTTCGAAACTCCGGATCACCTGGGTTGCCCCGGGTTCTGCCAGCACTGCGGCAACCTCGGGATCTATCAAGGCTTCTTCGATATCGAACAGGATCATCCGGCGAACCTCACTCGGGAAGTCGGAAAGACGGTCGGCGTAGGCCGCCGCGAGTGGAACTATTTCCCGGACCCAAGCCCGAACCTCCGGCGAGGGAGCCGGCGGGAGCAGTCCATTGCGCACCAGGAACGGCTCGGCCAGTGCGGCCAGTTGGTCCGCTTCCATCTGCCGCAGGTAGGTCCGGTTGAACCAGTTGAGCTTCTCGAAATCGAAGGTGGCCGGACTGACGTTGACGCGGGCGAGATCGAAGTCCTGGATGAGTTCCTCCACCGCCATCAGCTCGCGGCCATCCACCGAAGGGCTCCAGCCCAACAGAGCAAGGTAGTTGATCAGTGCCTGGGGCAGGTAACCGAGTTCGCGGAACTCGACGATGGCGGTGGCACCATGCCGCTTGCTCAGCTTGCCCCCGTCCGGTCCCAGGATGGTGGAGAGATGGGCAAAGGCCGGGGGTTGCCAGCCCAGCGCCTCATAGATCAGGAGCTGGCGGAAAGTGTTGGACAGATGGCCTTCTCCCCTCACCACATGAGAAATGTGCATCAGGGCGTCATCTATCACGCAGGCGAAGTTGTATTGGGCCGATCCATCGGAACGCAGGAGGATGAAGTCGCCGATATCGGATCCATCCGCCTCGACCGGACCGAAGACCAGGTCGGTGAACGCCACCCGCCCCGGCCGTACGCGCAGGCGCAGGGCTGCCGCTTCTCCGGCCCGAAGCCGGCGGGCGGTCTGCTGGGGATCCAGGTCCCGGCAACGTCCCACGTATCGGATCGGCTGCGAGGATTGCATCTGGCTTTCCCGGTCCGCCTGGAGCTGTTCGGGAGAGCAGAAGCAATGGTAGGCCTTGCCCTCGGCCAGCAGCCGGCCGGCGAATTCCTGGTACAGGCCCGAGCGCTCTGTCTGGCGATACGGACCGTAGGGCCCCCCCTTGGAGGCTCCTTCGTCCCAGTCCAGACCGAGCCACTGCAGATCTTCGAGGATCTGGGCTTCGTAACGGGCTTCCGAGCGCTCGGCGTCGGTGTCCTCGATGCGGAGCACGAAGACCCCCCGTTCCCGGCGGGCCAGCAGCCAGTTGAACAGGGCGGTGCGGACGTTGCCCACATGCAGCAGGCCGGTGGGGCTGGGCGCGAATCGGACGCGTACGCTCATCGTCCCAGTATAGCCGGGGGCCGAGAGAGCGGCTCGCCGGCCGGGCGGCGGCGATGGGGCCGGCCGGGCCCCGATATAATGGGGCGGCGATGCGGATTCACCGTGGACCAGTACTGGCGGGGGCGCTCGGTTTGACGGCGGTGCTGTGGCTGTGGGCCTGCGGTGACGGGATCGAGACCGAAAGAACCACCAGCTTCCGGGTGGTGGTTCTGGGTTTTGACGGAGTGGATCCCGACCTGGTCCGGGAATGGATCGACCACCTGCCCCACCTGCGCGAGCTGGCCGAGACGGGAACTCTCACCGAGCTGGGTACCACGAATCCCCCTGAAAGTCCCGTGGCATGGGCCAGCTTCGCCACCGGAGTCAATCCGGGCAAGCACGGAATTTTCGACTTCCTCCGGCGCGACCCCCAGACCTACTTCCCGGACATCGGACTGGTGGAGGTGGAGCGTCCCAAGTTCGTGTTCGGAATGCTTCCCCTCAGCCGCCCCAAGCTCACCAACAACCGCAAGGGTCTGACTTTCTGGAAGCACCTGGACAAAAACGGTATTTCCACGATCAATCTCCGGATGCCGCTGGAGTTCCCGGCGGAGAAGCTGGATCGGGGTGTGACCTGGTCCGGTCTAGGTGTGCCGGACCTGCGAGGGACCTGGGGAACATATTTCTACCTGGCTTCAGACTTGACCCAGTGGGACCTCCAGAACACCGAATTCGGCGGCAGGCTGATCCGTCTGGAGTTCGACGAGCAGGATGCGGCGCAGGTGACTCTGGACGGACCTATCGATCCCCGCAGTGAAACCTACCGGCGCCTGCCGCTGCCGGTGGAGATACGGCGGCATGGCAGGCCGCCGGACGCCGTGACTATCCGGATCCAGGACCAGGTGCAAACGGTGTCCGAGGGCCAGTGGAGCGACTGGTTCAAGTTCCAGTTCTCGGCGGGGCCGTTGGTCACCATGCGAGGGGTCAGCCGGTTCTACGTGCTGGAAACCTACCCTGAGACCAGGATCTACCTGATGCCCATTTCCCTGGACCCGGGCCAGCCGCCGCTGGCCCTCTCGACGCCCGGCGGCTTCACTTCCCAGTTGGTTGAGGAGCTGGGATTCTTCAAGACCCTGGGCTGGATCCATGAGACCTGGGGACTGAACGAAGAACAGATCGACGAGGGAGTCTTCCTCGAGGACCTGTTCCGCAACATGGACAATCTGGAGAAAGCGCTTCTGATCCAGTTGGACCGGGACCGCGCCTCCCTCTATTCGGCGGTTTTCACAGCCACCGACAGCGTCTCCCACATGTTTTTCCGCCTGTTGGACCCTCAGCATCCGCGATACGACCCGCAACTGGCCCGGGAATACGGCGACTCCATCCTGCGGGTTTACCGGCGGATGGACGAGATCATCGGAGCCGTCTGCAGCCGGTTGGGACCGGATGATCTGTTGCTGGTGGTGTCCGACCATGGTTTCCATAGCTGGCGCAAGGAGTTCAACACCAACACCTGGCTGGTGAGGAACGGCTTCATGGCCCTGCGCAGTCAGAATTCCGGCGAGGAAGCCATCAAGAAACTGGATGACATGTTCAGCGGCGGCAGTTTCTTCCCCAATGTGGATTGGTCAAGGACTCAGGCCTATTCGCTGGGGCTGGGTCACATTTATCTCAACCTTCGGGGACGCGAAGGCCAGGGTGTGGTGGAGCCTGGGGAGGCCGCACACCGACTGGCCCAGGAAATCCGGGAGAAGATTCTGCAGTTCCGGGATCCCGACACCGGCGAGCCGGTCGTCCAGGGTGCCTACTTGCGGGACGAGATCTACACAGGCTCCGAACTGGAACACGCCGGCGACATCCAGCTCACTTTCTACAGTGGTTATCGCACCTCCTGGCAGACCGCTCTGGGGGCCGTGCCGGAAGATATCGTGGTGGCCAACCTGAAGAAATGGAGCGGCGACCATTGTGCCTCGGACTTCAGCGACACGGCCGGTTTTTTTGTAAGCAACCGCCGTCTGACGGGTTCCGGCGCGCGGATCATCGATATCGCCCCCACCATCTACCAGGAGTTCGGGGTACCGCTTCCGGAGGATCTGGACGGCCGGCCGCTCCAGCTTGACCGCTGACTTCCATGCGACGAGGATACCGGGGACCCGGCGCGGTCCGGGCGTGCCGTTGGGGAGGCTGGCTTTGTACAGATCACGTCCGGAGCGATGGGAGGACTGGCGCCAGGTGGAACACCTGTTGCCGATCGCATTCGCCTTCCTGCTTCCCTACATCGGTCTGATCACAGCCCTGCTGCTTTGTGCCGCGGCGGTGGTCCACGCCCTGTTTCTGTCGCCGCGATGGATCCGGGTGACCACCCGCCGCCAGGAAGCGGCCCGGGGATATTCGCCGGGCAAACTCTCGTACGCGCTTTGTGTGGCGGCTCTCCTCATCGTGTTTCGAGACCATGAGTGGAGGGCCGCCGCGGTCTGGGCAATGCTGGCCTTCGGCGATTCCTTTTCCAACGTGATCGGCCGCCGGTGGGGACGCCGCCGGCTCCCTTTCAACCCCGACAAGAGCTGGACGGGCCTGGTCAGTTGCTGGCTGTTTGCAGGCTTGGGGGCGTTTCTGGTGTATGTGTGGAATCGGCCTGCGGACCCCTCGTGGACGCTGGCCGATGCCTGGTTCGTCTGCCTGGCGGCAGCGTTGCCGGCCGCCTTGGCCGAGGCCCTGCCTGTCCCCGTGGACGACAACATCATGATCTGCTGGACCGGGGCCGTATCGATCGCGCTGCTGGACCAGTGGCCAAACTTGGTGTGGTCTGCGGATCCCGGCTGGCTCATCGTGCTGGGACTGAACGGGGTGATGGCAGTGATTGCACTGGGGGCGGGCTGGTTGAACTGGAGCGGCGGTGCGGCGGCTGCGCTGGTGGGAACGGCCAGCGGACTGGGCTTCGGCTGGGAGGGCTTCCTGGTGCTGTGTGTGTTTCTGGCGGCGGGAAGCCTGAGCACCCGGGCGGGAGCCCGGCACAAACGCAAGCTGGGCGTTGAGGAGGGGGGACGGGGCAGGCGCGGGGCGGTCAACGTCGTCTCCAAAGGGCTGGTGCCCGCGATGATTGCGCTTGCCGCGACCTGGTTTTCGGATCGTACGCTGCTGGCGGCAGCTTTCAGCGGCGCCCTGGCGGCAGGCGCCTTTGATACGGTGGCGACGGAGATCGGTCAGTGGCTTGGCGGCCGGCCTGTCGACCCCAGGACCGGCAAAGCGGTCCCGGTGGGTACGCCGGGGGCAGTCTCGTGGGAAGGAACGGTGGCGGGTCTGGGGGCGGCGGCTATACTGGGCGGGCTGACCTGGCTTGTGGGCTGGCTTCCCGCTTCCGGCATTGCGGTGGTGACCTTGGCCGGGGCGGTGGGGGGAGTCGGCGAATCGATGCTGGCAGCCGGGGCACCGCGCAACCTGCGGTTTCAGCATGAAGCGATGAACATCCTCACTACCCTGTTGGGGGCCACCGCCGGAGGTTTGCTGTGGCTGCTTTGAGCCGCGCCTGGGAATTTGTGCGGCCGTTTACGCTGGTGGTTCCCGCCTTCGGGATGTTGGCGGGCGGTCTGATGGCGTGGGGAGCAGACCCCCGCGGACAGAGCGACTGGTCGGGAGAGGCGGCGGGCACGCTGGCGCGCCTGTTGGCGGGCATGCTGGCCGGGGCCGCCCTCAACGGCTTTTCCAACGGCATCAACCAGATCTATGACCTGGAGGTGGACCGCGTCAACAAGCCGCATCGGCTCCTCCCGTCAGGACGCCTGTCCCTGCGGGCGGCCTGGCTCATCAGCTGGATCTGCCTGGCCGTGGCGGTGGTGGCGGCGGCGTTGGTCGGGACACAGACCCTGCTGCTGGTGGGGACGGCGGCCGCCTTGACCTGGGCCTACTCCGCGCCCCCTTTGCGGACCAAGGCCCGAGGGTTCTGGGCGAATCTGACGATCGCCATCCCGAGGGGTACCCTGCTGCCCATCGCCGGCTGGTCGACGGTGAAAACCGTCCAGGCTCCGGAACCCTGGTGGATCGGCCTGGTGATGGGTGCCTATATCCTGGGAGCGGCGACGACCAAGGATTTTTCGGATATCGAGGGGGACCGGGCCGGCGGCTGCGCGACGCTGCCGGTGCGTTATGGGATTCGCCGCAGCATCCTCTTCATCAGCCCCTGTTTCGTGTTGCCGTTCCTGGGGTTGGCGCTGCTGGGCTGGCTCGGTTATTTGCAACCGCCGCGCCACCTGTTGGCCGTCCTGGGCGTCGGCCTGGCGGTCTGGGGCGGCTACATCGTCCACCTGCTGTTGCGGACTCCGCCACGGGTGTTTCTGGAGATGAACCGGCCAGGGGCTGAAAACCATCCGAGCTGGAAACACATGTACTGGTTGAGTCTGAGCGCCCAGATGGGATTGGCGGCCGCATACTGGTGGGGCTGAAGGACCGCTGTCAGGAGCAATTGAAAAGGGACAGAGTGCACCGATGAAGCGGCGGCCGGGACGAATGGCGTGGGCCGGGAGTCTGCCGGCATTCGCACGCCGGCCGTTGGGGCTCGCCTTGGCCGTTGTCCCGCTCTCGCTGGTCGGGGGGATTCCCGGAGGGCGCTGGTGGCTGCCGCTGTGGACCGCCCTTCTGGCTTTCCCCTGTTTCCTGGCCTACCTGCGGGAGGGAGAGTGGGGGAAGGGGCTGAGAGCCATGGCTGTCTGGTCCGCCGCGCTTGCAGCAGGGGTGATCCTGGCCACTGTCCTGTTCCCAGAGCGGATGGAAGGGGTCATCTGGCACGGAGCGGAGTACCGGGACGAAATGTTCGGCTGGCTGGCATCCGGCCGGGGGGCCGAGGGCGACTGGAGGCAATTCCTCCCCCAACACCTGCTGCACGCCAGTCTGTTTGTCGTGGCGGCGGGGTTGAGTGCGGGTTTTCTGGGGCTGGTGATGGGGACGCTGCTGATGAACTACATGGCCTTTTACGTGGCTGCCCTCGTGCTGCAGGCGGAGGCGTCGCCGATGGTGCTCCTGTTGGCCTGGCCCCCGTGGGCGATGCTCCGGGTGGCTGCATTCCTGGTGCTGGCTTTCCCGGTTTCGGCGTGGTTGTGGAGGCGCCCCCTGGGTTTGCTCTGGCCGGCTGGGGTCGCCCGGCGTTTTCTTCTGGCTGCTTTGATCCTTTTGGTCACCGATCTTGTCCTAAAATACAGTTTGGCCCCTGTGTGGAGGATCTGGCTGAAGCAGGGGGCTGGTCTGTGAGCGGAATTGTGCCGCTTCGCGCCGGATTGACGGCGCTGGAGGCAGCGCATAGAATGGGCGGAGTCGGTTGCAGCGGGTAGTATGACGCGAACAGGCAAAGCTTGGTGGCTCCTGTGGGGATTGTCGTTCCTGCTGTGTCCGGCCGGTGTGGCGACGGCCGGCCCTTCTGGGCGGCTGAGCGCGCTCGTTCTCGATGAAACCGGCGCTCCCATCTCCAATGTCGTTCTGTCCCTGCTGAACCAGACGGTTGGTGCAGCCCTGCCCACCCTGACCCGGACCAATGACGAAGGCCGTGTACTGGTAACCGGGCTGGCGGCAGGAACTTACCAGGTGGCCGTCAAGAGTTCGACCTACCGGAGCCCGGTCAGCCGGCTGGTGGAGGTGTTGCCGGACCGCACTGCGGTCATCACCTTGGTCCTGCAGCAATTTCTGGCCGTCCCGCAGGGGGGTGACAACGTCGGGCTGAAGGCGCTGTTGCGTTTCCCTGACCAGCGGCGGCTGATTTTCCGTGGTCTGCCGGCCGACGCGGGGGAAGAGGGCGATCGCCGGCTGTTCGAAGAGGCGGTGGTCCAAGTGTACACCAACGGCGGCGTGGGGGGAGATTATTTTGTATTTCCCGGCGATGCCTGGGGTGGTACCACCACCAATTTCGCCGCCCTGGTGGAGCGCTTTGGCTCCAGCGAACAGATTGTGGCGGGCCAGCTCAACTCCGGCGAGGACTCGGTCTGGCGCGTCAAGAACGTTTTCAAGTATGACGCCGGCGATTCGCACACTGTGAGGCTGTTCATGGGCTATGGTCGCGTCAGCTTCGAACAGCCCAGGCTGGCCCTTCTGAACGATCCCAGTGAACTGTCGGCGGATCGTGAGTTTGCGACCGCTCCCGGCACGTCGCACCTGATGAATGTCGGCTTCTCGGACTCGTTCCGTCTGGGTCCGACCATGACTCTGACCTGGGGAGTGGAGCTGGACCGGGTGAAGACACCCCGGGCTGTTGATGTTTTCGTCAGCCCGAACGCGGAGCTCAGGTTTCAGCCCGCCGAGCGGACCGAAGTACGGCTGCTGATGGCCTCCCGGCGGGCCACGCTGGGGAATACCGTCACGCTCCCCGACGGTGAACGCATCAGTCTCAACAGCCCTGCCTATCTGGCGACCATCGGGCGGGAGACCTATGTGGGGACCAGCCGGCATTACTTGGGCTCGGTGACCCATCATCTGACCGCTGACACGGCGCTTGAAGTAGCCTTTTTCGAGAACCGTCCTTTCGGGGCGTCGATGCCGCTGGTGGCGGTATCGGAGGTTGGTCCAGGCGCCGAAGTGCTCCGGCTCTCGGAAGACCACGCCCGCAGTGAAGGGGCTCGGATGACGGTCCGGCAACAGGTAGCCGACAATCTTCTGGCGGAAATCGCGGTGGTTCGTGCTGCCGGCCCGGGGCTCGCGGATATGGAAAGGCTGGATCCGGCCGAGCTGGACCGCAGTACGGTACGGCGGCACTACCACGCCGTGTCTGGACGGCTGGATGCCTACATCCCCGGCTCCAGGACGCAACTGACTGCCCTCGTTAACATAGTGGCCGGCGGCAAACCCCTGGTAACTCTGGATCCCATGGCTGACGTGATGGAGGCCGGCAACGCCGGCATCAATCTGTTTATCCGCCAGGCTATCCCCTTGCCCGAGGATCTGCTCAGGTTCCTGGGCCTGGACTTTCTCGCCCCCGAAAGAGTCGAGGCTCTGCTGGATGTCCGTAACCTGCTGGACCGGAATCTGGGTACCGCCCGCACTCCCTCCGGTGATGTCATCCTCGTCCAGAATCCCCGCTCCATCCGCGGGGGTGTGTCCTTCCGGTTTTGATCCTTATCTGCCGTGTCGCCTTTCGTCAGCCTCCCGTTGCCCTCCCGTGCGGCCCGAGAATCCAAAGTTCTGGACACGATCTACGGATTATTGGATTGCGGAAGCCGGCTGTCTCCGGAGAGTGTCCGGCGGCAAGAGCCCTCCAGGAGGTGGGATTCGGCACATCAGGAACGGCTTCTCCGCTCCGACAGACGCCATAAGTAAATAGAGATGTTAACTGGCACCGCAGTTGCATTCCGATTACAGGAATAGACGGCTCGGTTTTTGGAACTATCGGTCATGTTGAATCTGCCCCGGTTCAAGTCGGCCCTGATCCTGATCGCCACCCCGCTGGCGGTCTATCTGGGGCTCCTGAACCTGGTGGACCGGGCCCAGCGGGTCATACCTTTCGACGGCATTGTCTGGAGCCAGTCCGAAGCGGGGCTGGTTGTGTCCCGGGTGCTGGATGGTGAGCTGGCGGACCTGCTTCCCGCCGGCGCCGTGTTGAAGGACATCAACGGGGTTGCGGTCCGCACGCTCGACCATCATGCGGAGATGGTGGAAGTCCTGACTGAGTCTTCGTCAGGAGTGCAGGTGGCCGATTACACGTTCGTGCTGCCGTCCGACCGCTCCGAGGTAACGCTGCCGGTACGCCTGGAACTCCAGGCCCAGTTGGGTTTCCGGGACATTCCCCTGATCCTCGTGGCGGCGTCGTTTCTGATCATCGGAGTGTTCACCTGTCTGCGCAACAGTGCGTCCCCCGGCGCGTTCCATTTCGCCTTGCTGTGCCTGGTTGCGTTTTGCCTGCTCTTGTTCCGTCATTCCGGCCGGGCCGACGGATTTGACGTCGCCGTGTATTGGCTGTCGGCGGCTCCGTTCCTGCTGTTACCGCCGCTGTTCCTGCATTTCTGCCTGTATTTCCCGGAGGCGGGTTACCTGGTGCGAAACCGCCCATGGCTCATCCACCTGATGTATCTGCCTGCGGCGCTGCTGTTGGCGATCCATCTGGCGTGGTTCACCGGTTTTCTGCAGCCGGCCGGGGTGCCCCGGAATCCCGAATGGGGCCATCTCCTGGATCGGGTGGAGCTGTTTCATTTCCTCACCGTGTTCGGGATGGCGGCCTGGGTGCTGTCGCAGGCCCGCCAGCAGGTTTCCCGGGTGGTCGAGCGCAAGCAGGTCCAGTGGATCATGGCCGGGACGGTGCTGGGACTCCTGCCCTTCGGCGCGCTGTACGGTGTGCCTTACCTGTTGGGATTCCCGACCGCAGCCTGGATGGAGGCTTCGGTTCTCTCCCTGGCGTTGATCCCCCTCAGCTTTGGTTACGCCGTCGCCAAGTTCCGCCTGAGGGACGTGGAACTGATTTTCAAACGGGGTGCGGCGTATGTGATTGCCAGCTCCGCGCTGCTGGCCTTCTATGTCGGAATCGCCCTGCTGATTGCCAATGCTTTGCAGGGGTTGTCTACAGAATCGGGAACGCTGCTGCTGGCGGTTTCCGCCCTGGCGGTGGCGGTGTTCTTCGCGCCTTTGCGTGAGCGGATCCAGGAACAGCTTGACCGCTACTTCTACAAGGACCGTTACGGAGACCGGCGGTCGCTGCTGGACTTTGGGCGGACCCTGGCTTCCGAGATCCAGTTGCCCGACCTCAGTGACAGGATCTGCGATCGGGTCCGCCGGACGCTGGAGGTGTCGCCGGTGGCCATCTTCCTGAGGGACGACCTGGCCCCCCAACGATTCCGGCTGGAGACCGCCGTGGCGATGGACACCGGGGAAGCCGACACGGTGGAACTTCCGGACAGCGCCCTGCATTTCCTGGAAGCGCAGACCCGAACCCTGGATCTGGACCTGGTGCCCTCGTCGGTGTCGGTGTTGCAGACGACGTTGCGCCGCTGGGCGATCCGCTACTGCGCACCTCTGTCCGTGCGGGGGAGACTGATTGGGTTCCTCTGCTTCGGGCGCAAGCGAAACGGGGATTTCCTGGACAGCGAGGAACTGGAGATGGTATCCACGCTGGCGGATTACGCCGCCATCGCAGTGGACAACGCGGCTCTCTACCGGTCGCTGGAATCGAAAGCCGCCGAACTGCACCAGCTCCGTGTTTACAGCGACAATGTGATCGAAAGCATCAGCCTGGGCGTGGTGGTGGTGACCGCCGAAGGCAGAATCACCGTCTGGAATGGAGCCATGGCCGCGATCAGCGGGATTCCCCGTGACCGCGCCGTGGGCCGTCAACTGGATGAGGTGCTGCCGGCCGATCTTACGGCGGCGTTGCGGGACATGGTCGACGGACCGGACTGGATCGTCAAGGAACTGACCCAGCTCTTCAAGGCCCACCTGGACGGCGGGGGCCACCCGCGCCTCATCAACGTGACGCTGTCGCCGTTTATTTCACGGGACAACGTCAACACCGGAACCCTGCTGGTGGTGGACGACATTACCGACAAGGTCCGGCTGGAGAACCAGTTGCAGCAGGCTGAAAAGCTGTCCTCCATCGGCCTGTTTGCGGCGGGACTGGCCCACGAGGTGAACACCCCGTTGGCCGGGATTTCCAGCTACGCCCAGATGCTGTTGGAGGAGACTGCCGCCGATGATCCCAGGCGGGACCTGCTGAAGAAGATCGAACGCCAGAGCTTCCGGGCTTCGGAGATCATCAACAACCTGCTGAACTTCGCCCGCTTCTCGGACCGGGACTTCGAGGAAGTGAACATCAATGCGCTGATGCTGGATACCCTGTCGCTGTTGGAGCATCAGTTCCGCAAGCATCGAATCCAGGTGGAAATGAACTTCGATCCGACCTTGCCGAAAACCGTAGGCAATGGAGGCAAGCTCCAGCAGGTCTTCATGAACCTGTTTCTGAACGCCCGGGACTCGATGCCCGATGGCGGCAAGCTGAAGTTGGCCACCCGGCTAGAGAACTCGGAGTTGGTGGTGGAGGTTGAAGATACTGGGGTGGGGATCTCCAAGGAAGATATCAGACGGATCTACGACCCCTTTTTCACGACCAAACCGGTAGGAAAAGGCACCGGCCTGGGGCTCTCTGTTTCGTATGGTATTATCCAGGAGCACTCGGGAAGGATTGCCGTCACCAGTGAGCCGGGACGGGGAACTTCCTTCTCACTGTACCTGCCGGTCAAACGTGTCAACTGAGGTCCTCGGGTGATGCCTGCTCCAACCATTCTGGTCATCGACGACGAGGAGATCATGCGGGACGTCCTCTCCCGTCTGTTGGAGAAGGAAGGTTATCGGGTTCTCACTGCCGGCGACTCCGACGAAGGTTTGGCCAGACTGAAGGAGGAGCCGGCTGACCTGGTTCTGCTGGATCTGATGCTTCCCGGCAAAGGTGGACTGCCGACGCTCCAGGAGCTGAGAGCTTTGGACCCGGATCTGGTGGTGGTAATGATCTCCGCCTACGCCTCCATCGAGAACGCCGTCCAGGCGACCAAGATCGGCGCCTTCGACTTCATCACCAAGCCGTTCAAGAATGAGGAGCTGCTGCACATCATCCGCAACGGTTTACGCCAGCGCGAGCTGGAACTGGAGAACCGGCGGCTGCGGCAGACCCTGGAACGGCGTTACTCCTTCCAGAACCTGGTGGGCAAGAGCGAACCGATGCGGCGGGTCTTCGAGCTGATCAGCCATGTGGGGCCGTCGCGCAGCACGGTGCTGATCGTCGGCGAAAGCGGGACCGGAAAGGAGCTGGTCGCCAAGGCCATCCACAATACCAGCCCCCGGGCCGACAAGCCCTTCGTGGCCCTCAACAGCGGCAGTATCCCGACCGACTTGCTGGAGAGCGAGCTGTTCGGCCACGTCAAGGGCGCCTTCACCGGCGCCATCGCCACCAAGAAGGGTCTTTTCGAGATCGCGGACGGAGGGACCGTCTTCCTGGATGAAGTCGGTACCTTGCCGCTGCCTACACAAGCCAAGCTGCTGCGCGTGATCCAGGAGCGGGAGTTCCGCCGCGTCGGAGGCTTGGACAATATCAAGGTGGATGTCCGGATCATTGCTGCCAGCAACTCCGACCTCAAGACCGCTGTGGAAAGGGGCGAGTTCCGCGATGATCTTTATTATCGGCTCAATGTCATCACCATTCCCCTGCCGCCCCTCCGGGAGCGCAAAGACGACATTCCTCTCCTGGTGGAGCATTTCATCAATCGGGTGTGCACCCACGAAGGCCGCCCACCTTGTACGGTCACCCAGGAGGCTCTGAGATTCCTGATCGAATATGACTGGCCCGGCAACGTGCGCGAGCTGGAGAACGCCATCGAACGGGCGGTAGTGCTGGCCCCGGACAATGGCGTGATCACCCAGGATCTGTTTCCGAAAGACATCCTGGAATCCAGCTCGGTAAGCCTGGGCCTCCTCCAGTTGAACGGAAACGGCGCTTCCTTGAAGGACCTCACCCGCGACTTCGAGCGCAATCTGATCCTCACTGCTCTCAAGAAGACCGACTGGAACCAGAAGAGGGCCGCCAGTTTGCTGAGGGTCAATCCGACTACCCTCAACGAAAAACTGAAGCGGCTCAATATCAGCATCCCTTGAGCCGGATGGCTGGTGGGGTCTTTTTTGCACTCGCTTCCGCGTTTCTGCTACTTTGATCCTTTCCAACAGAACGGGCGTCTGTCTGTTGAAACATCGGAGGGATGCGGGGTTCCTGATGTCGGGTCGTGTGAACTGGAGGAACGGAATTGGTACTAACGCTGGGCGGACCTCTCTGGAATTACTTCAGCCAGGGCGGCCTCATGATGTGGCCGCTCCTGGCCTGTTCCATTCTCGGTGTCATTTTCATCATCGAGCGGATCATCGCTTACTACCGGGTCAAGGGCGACACCGCTGAAATCGTCTCGGCGGTGCGGGAATCGATCCTGAAGCGGGAGCTCAGACGCTCCATCGAAATCTGCGAGAACTACGATCACCCGGTGGCAATTACCCTCAAGTCCGGTCTGCTCCGGTTCGGCAAGCCCCATGAGGAGATCGAGAAGGCCATGGAGAGCGTCGCCCTCCATGAGGTCTCCAAATTGGAGAAGGGATTGTGGGTGCTGGCCACGGTGGCCAATATTGCCCCCCTGTTCGGGTTTCTGGGGACGGTGACCGGCATGATCGCGTCATTCGAAGGTCTGGCCGAAGTCGGTCTCGGCCAGCCTGAAGTCGTGGCCGGCGGTATTTCCGAGGCGCTGATCACCACCGCCACGGGTCTCATGATCGCTCTCCCGGTCCAGGCGGCATACAACTATTTCAACAACCGCGTGGCCCAGTTCGCGCTGGACATGGAGATCAGCGCGTCCGTGCTGCTGGAGACCTTCAACGAGATCGAAGGCGAGGGAGGGCGCGCCTGATCCATGCGTTTGCGCGACCGGGTCTGGACCATCAAGCCGACCGTACCCACCGCCTCCATGGCGGACATCGCCTTTTTGCTCATCATCTTTTTCATGCTCACCACCTCTTTCTCCGCCGAGCGGACGCGGGTCACCCTTCCCGAGTCCATCATCCGGTCCGAAGTTTCCCGCGAGGCCTCCATCATTGCGGTTACTGCGGAAGGCGCCATCTCTTTCACCTCCGGCCAGGAGGAGGCGCGAATACTGTCCGGCGCGGCGGAACTGGGAGAGCTGGTGAGGGATATCGTAACTCTGGCGCCGAACCAGGAATTTGTCATCAAGGCGGACCGCAACGCCCGTTATCAGTCCATCGACCAGGTCCTGGATGCCTTGCGCAGCAACGGCGCCAAACGGATCGGTCTGTTGACCCGGGCGGAGCCGGTGCGCCGCAGCGAGCCTTAGCGAACCCCCATGCGCCGACTGTCCCAGCTCCGACGAAGTGCCGAAGTCCCCACCGCTTCCATGGCGGACATCGCCTTCCTGCTGATCGTGTTTTTCATGCTGACCGCCGTCTTCACCTCCACGCAGGGGCTCCGTTTCCAGTTCCCGAAAGATGATCCCACGGATCTGAACGTGCAACCCGAAAAGGCAATCCACATCCAGATCATCGGGGAAGGGCAGTTCAGGGTGGACCGGATGCCCATGACGCTGGAACAGGTTGGCGGGTATGTCCAGTCCCGGATGCAGCAGAATCCGAACAAGCCGGTGATCATTCAGACCCTGCCCGATGTCCCCTACTTCGTTATGGTGGATGTGTTCGATCTGTTGAAGCAGCTCGAAGTCAAGAATGTTTCCATCCCGACTGAGTCGGAGATCGAGCGATGGCGAGCCTTGGGATACTTCCAGTAACCGTGTGGCGCGTTCTGCTGGCGACCGGTCTGGTCTGGGCGTTGGCAGTGCCACTGGCCGGGCAGGGAGATTTTCAGAAGGGCATCTCGTACTACAAGCAGGGCCAGTACCAGAAAGCGGTTGAGGAGTTCGAGCAGTTGGTGAAAGCCAACCCCGACTATGAGGCCGGCTACCGCGTACTGGGAGACTCGTACCTGAAGCTGAAAGACTACGCCAAGGCCGCGGACGCTTTCCGGAAGGCGGCGGAGTTGGATGCGACCCGCTTTGCTTCCCATCTGGGAGCCTCGGTGGCCCTGTTCAACCTTGGACGGTACGAGGAGGCCGTCAGGGCCCTTGAACGGGGAGAGTCTGCCGCCAAGTCTCCTCGGGAGCGGTATCAGTTTCACCAACTGCGTGGCTCGGCCTGGTACAAGCTGAATCGGTTCCAGGAAGCCGCTGCAGAACTGGAAAAAGCGGTCGGCATCCAACGCGGCGATTTCAACGATGTCTTTCAGCTTGGTGTCGCACTGTTCCAGACCGGCCGGCTGGCCGGGGCCCGCCAGTACCTGGAGCAGGCGGTGGCACTGAAGCCGGACTCCGCCGAAGCCAGGCGGTTTCTCCGTCGGGTCGATTTCGGTGAGGCGGTGGCCGCCATCGAGGCCCGTCAGTATGCCCGCGCGGTGGAACTGCTGACCCGCGTGGTGAGAGACGATCCCGCGAACGCCGAGGCCTGGTACAACCTGGGGCTGGCCCAGCTCTTTGCTGACCGGCTCCCCGAAGCCGAAATCTCCTTCAAGCGCAGTGTCGAGCTGCGGCCTGCCGGGTGGGAAGCCCACCAGCGGCTGGGATACATTTACGAGAAGAGCGAACGCTACCGGGAGGCGTTACGCAGTTACAGCCGGGCCCTGGAACTGCATCAGGACCCGGCTCTTGCCGAGAGCGTGAAGCGGGTGGAGGAGCGAATGCGCCGCCAGAGCGGATGAAACCCGCTCCCCGCCCCTGACCGGTCGGTTTCCGGAACCGCCAACTCCTTTCCCCACAATGGCGCAGGACGAGCGCCAGCCTTCATTGACAGCCTTGGGGGGGTCTGTCAACATGAACCGCCATGACTGTACTGGACGAGTTCCGCAGACGCGCCCAAGCTGAACCTCAACGTCTGGTATTCCCAGAGGGAGAGGATCCGCGGGTGCTGGAGGCCGCCGCCCGGCTGCTGCGCGAGGGCATCGCCAGGCCGGTGGTGTTGGGACGTTTGCCGGAGATCGAGGCGGCGGCCGCAAAGTCCAGCGTGGACCTCCATGGTCTGGAACTGATCGATCCGGCAGCATCGGAGCGGCTGCCGGAGCTGGTTGACCGCTACTACCAGAAGCGCTGCCACAAGGGCGTGACCCTGGAGGAGGCGGCCTCGTATGTCCGCGATCCGGTGGCTTTCGGGGCCCTGCTGGTCGATGTGGCGGACTGTGATGGATATGTAGCCGGGGCTGTCCGGACCACGGGTGACACCGTGCGGGCGGGTATCCGGTGCGTCGGGCTGAAGCCGGGGATCTCAGTGGTGTCGAGTTTTTTCATCATGCTCCTGCCGGATCCCCGTTGGGGAAAGAACGGCGCCCTCTTCTATGCGGACTGTGCGGTCGTCCCCGATCCCCAGCCGGAGGAGCTGGCCGACATCGCCATCTCGACGGCGGAGAATGTACGGATCTATCTGGAAACGGAGCCGCGGGTCGCTTTGCTCTCCTTTTCGACGCGGGACAGCGCCCGACATCCCCTGGTGGACCGTGTAAAGGCGGCGGTGGAAATCCTCCGCCGGCGCAACCCGGACTTCGTCTTCGACGGAGAACTTCAGGCCGACGCCGCTCTGGTGCCCGGCGTTGCGTCGAGGAAGGCGCCGGACAGCAAGCTCCAGGGGACGGCCAACACCTTGATCTTCCCCAACCTGGATGCCGGGAACATCTCGTACAAACTGACTCAACGCCTGGCTGGCGCCGAGGCGATCGGACCGATCCTCCAGGGTCTGGCCCGTCCCTTGAACGATCTCAGCCGGGGCTGCAGCGTTGAGGACATTGTCAATGTCGCTGCGATCACCGCACTGCAGGCGGTGGAAGGGAAGAGGAAAAGCCATGTCTCACATTGAGGTGATTCGGGCCCGGGAAATCCTGGATTCCCGAGGCAATCCCACGGTAGAAGCCGAGGTTTATACAGACGACGGTGTGATCGGGCGGGCGGCGGTTCCTTCCGGTGCCAGCACCGGCGAGCATGAGGCTCTGGAGCTGCGGGACGGTGACCGGAGCCGCTATCTCGGCAAGGGAGTCCTGAAGGCGGTCGAGAACATTACCCGGACGATCGCTCCCGCATTGGCTGGAAAGCTGATCGTGGACCAGATCGACATCGATCAGTCCCTGATCGAGCTGGACGGCACTGAAAACAAGAGCAACCTGGGTGCCAACGCCATGCTGGCGGTGTCGCTGGCCGCCGCGCGGGCCGGGGCGGATACGGTGGGGCTGCCACTGTTCCAGTACCTGGGCGGTGTGAACGCCTGCACCCTGCCGGTGCCCCAGATGAATATTCTCAACGGCGGCGCCCACGCCGACAACAACGTGGACTTTCAGGAGTTCATGATCATGCCGGTGAAGGCCGCCTCTTTCCGCGAGGCCCTGCGGATGGGAGTGGAAGTCTTTCACAACCTGAAGAAGGTGCTGTCTTCGCGCGGCTACAACACCTCCGTGGGCGATGAGGGTGGGTTTGCCCCCAGTCTCAAATCCAACGAAGAAGCGGTAGAAGTGGTGTTGGAGGCCATCTCCAGGGCCGGATATCGGGCCGGCGAGGACATCTTCATTGCCCTGGATGTCGCTTCCAGCGAGCTGTGGGATTCGGGCCAGTACGTGTTCAAAAAGTCGGGTGGCGCGCGCAAGAGTGCAGAGCAGATGGTGGAACTCTATGCCCAGTGGATTGAGCGCTACCCGATCTACTCCATAGAGGACGGTCTGGCCGAAAATGACTGGCAGGGCTGGAAGCTGCTTACCGAGTCGCTGGGGAACCGGGTTCAGTTGGTGGGGGACGATCTCTTTGTGACCAACCCCGTCCGGCTCCGCCGCGGTATCGACGAAGGGATCGCCAACTCGATCCTGATCAAGTTGAACCAGATCGGAACCCTGACCGAGACGCTGCGGACCATCGAGTTGGCCAAGGTCAGCGGCTATACCAACGTCATTTCCCATCGATCCGGAGAGACGGAAGATTCCTTCATCGCCGACCTGGCCGTGGCCACCAACGCCGGCCAGATCAAGACCGGCTCGGCCAGCCGGACCGATCGGATCGCCAAGTACAACCAGTTGATCCGAATCGAGGAGGCGTTGGGACGGCAGGCTGTATTCGCTCAGCTCAAGCGCTTCTGATGCCGGCAAGGGAGGGGGAGGACATTTCCGGGGGCAGCCGGCAGCAGGACGCCGCCGACTTCTCCGTGAGCATCGTCGTCCCCACCTGGAACGGCCTGCATCTGCTCCGTGAAAACCTGCCCTCCTTTCTGGAGGCTGCTCACCGCTACCGGAAGTCCACGGGGGGTGGGGTGGAAGTGATCGTAGCGGATGACGGCAGTACCGACGGCACGGCGGAAGCGCTGGCGATCGAGTTTCCCCAGGTGCGAGTGGTGCGCAGCGACGCCAACCGCGGATTTGCGTCCGCCTGCAACCTGGGGTTTCGCCATGCACGCCATGATCTGGTGGCCCTGCTCAACAATGACGTCCGGGTCGAACCCGACTACCTGGTGTACGTGGCGGATCACTTCCGGGACCCCTCCGTGTTTGCGGTAACCGCCAAAGTCTTTGAATGGGACGCCCCCTGGTTCGCCACCGGGGGGCGGTACGGCCGGTTCCGCCGCGGCTTCTGGAGCGTTTATTTCAATTACGACGTGGAAGGCGACTGCGTTGAGTGGGTGTCTGGGCACCGTCTGATGTCCGCATATGCCATCGGCGGCTTCGCCACCTATCACCGGGCCAAGCTGGAGGAGCTGGGTGGATTTGACGAGCTGTTATCTCCCTTTCACTGGGAGGATGTGGATCTCTCCTATCGAGCCTGGAAGCGCGGCTGGAACGTGCACTACGAGCCGCGTAGCCGTGCCCGTCATCGGAGCAGCGCCACGATCCGTTCCCGCTGGAGGCAAAGGGCCGTCGATCGGATCTCGCTGCGCAACCGCATGCTGTTCCACTGGATCAATCTGCACTCGCCCAGCTACCTGGCCTCTCATGTGGCAATGTTGGTGCTGCTGGCCTTCAGCCGGATTCTGGTGCTGGACTACCATTTCTACTGGGCGTTGGGTGCAGCCCTGCGCCGCCTGCCGGAGGCGTTGCGGCGGCGGCGCCTTGAGAGGTCCCGGGCACGGCGCACCGACCGCGAGTTGAGCCGCCTGCTGGACGACTTTTATGGGCGGGCGCCGGTGCGCGTCTATCGCAACCAACGGGAAGTCGCCGCATTCCATCCGGAGGCCCCTTGAAGCCGCTTTCAGGAGTGGTGATCTGCTGGAATGAAGCCGCCAAGATCGAGGCCTGCTTGACCAGCCTGTCTGCGGTTTGTGACGAGATCGTGGTGCTGGACTCGGGAAGTACCGATCAAACCGTGGCGCTGTGCCGGGAGTTTACGGACCGCGTTTACGTGGAGCAGTGGCGCGGGTATCGCGACCAGAAGCAGCGTGCCACCGATCTGGCCTCCAACGACTGGGTGTTGAGCCTCGATGCGGATGAGCGCCTGGGTCCGGCTCTGGAACGGGAGATTATTGAGTGGAAGAGGGAGGAATCATCCCCTTTTGATGGTTACCGGATCTCGCGGGTCACCTTCTTCCTGGGGCGCTGGATCCGCCACTCCACGTGGTATCCCGACCGCCAGCTCCGGCTGTACCGTCGCTGCTGTGGGCGATGGGTCGGCGGCAGAGTCCACGAGCGGTTTGAGGTTGAGACCGGACGCGTCGGCGAACTGTCGGGCGAGATTCAGCATTTGACCTATGCCACTCTCGACGAGTATCTGGAACAGCTCAAGCACTTTTCCCGTCTGGCGGCCGAGGACCAGTCCGAGCGGGGACGCCGTGCCCGGCTCTCCCATCTGCTGTTCCATCCGGTATTGGCGTTCGGGAGGAATTACCTGTGGCGGTGGGGTGTCCTGGACGGATTTCCCGGCTTGGCCGTCGCCTGGTTGGCGGCGGTTTCCACCGCCTTCAAGTACCTGAAGCTCTATGAAATCCAATCCCAGACCGGCGGCGGCCGCGGACCCGACGGAGACCGGCGCTGCTGAGCGGCCGGCGGGAATGCCGCGTCCCATCCGGGTGCTGTACGTGGACACTGAGACCGTCTGGCGGGGCGGTCAGGAACAGCTTTTCGGGTTGATCTGGGGCCTGCGCCGGAAAGGGCTGCGGATAGTGTTGGCGGCCCCGCTGGATTCCCCGTTGGCTCGGAAGGCCGGAGAAGCTGGAATCCCGGTGGTGGAGTTCCGCCAGCGGTCAGAGTTCAGCCCGAAAGCCTATGCCCGACTGCGGTGCATTCTGCGGAACCATCCCGTCGACGTGCTCCACTTCAACACGCCCACGCCGGTAATTCCAGGTGGACTGGCTGCCCGGCGGGAGGGGGTTCCTGTCGTGGTCTGCTCCCGTCGGGTCAATTTCCCACTGAGCTCCAGGTTCAGCCGCCACAAGTACAACTGGCTCCTGGACCGGGTCTTCACGGTGTCCGAAAGCATCCGCCAGACGCTGCTGGCCGCCGGTGTACGGGAAGACCTGGTGGAAGTCATCTACGAAGGCGCCGATCTGGACTGGATTGACAGCCTTCCACCGGCGGAAGTGGATCTTTCCGGACGGCGGCCTTTGATTGGCGTCGTGGCCCATTTGAGTCAGGAGAAGGGGCATACCACCCTGCTGGAAGCGGTTTACCTGATGACCAGATCCGGCTGCCCCGAGTTCACGGTGGTGATCGTCGGAGACGGCGAGTTGCGCCCGGCGCTCGAACTGATGGTCCAGCGTTTCGATCTGGGCGGACGGGTACGTTTCCTGGGCTTTCGCAGCGACAGCGAGGCGTTGATGAAGAGGTTCGACATCTTCTGCCTCCCTTCGCTGTCGGAGGGACTGAGCTCGGCTATCCTGGCGGCCATGGCTGCGGGACTGCCGGTGGTGTCCACCACCGTGGGCGGCATTCCCGAACTGGTGGAGGACGGTGTCACCGGCTTTCTGGTTCCCCCGGGGGAATCGGAACCGCTGGCGGCGGCACTCACCCGGCTGCTGGTATCCCCGCAACTGTGCCGCCAGTTCGGCGCCGCCGGCAGAAGACGGGTGGAGGCGTCATTTACCGCTGCCCGGAAGATCGAAGCCACGGTGCAGGCGTACGGCAAATTGCTCCGGGAGAAGGGCTTGGGCTAAGATTCGGGGTTACCCCCATGGCTGCCGTCGCCTCCAATCGAAAAGCCTTCCACGAGTACGAGATCCTGGAGCGCCTGGAGGCGGGCATCGTCCTCGTAGGGACGGAAGTGAAGTCGTTGCGGGACCATCAGGTACACTTCAAGGACAGTTTCGCCCGTGTCATGGATGGCGAAGTATGGCTGGAGGGTTGTCACATCAGTCCATATTCTCACGGCAACCTTCGCAATCACGAGCCTGAACGCCGCCGCAAGCTGTTGCTCAAACGCCGGGAGATCGATCGGTTGCAGGCCGCGATCCAGAGGGGGGGGCTGACTCTGGTGCCCCTCAGCATCTACTTCAAGGGCGGCCGGGCGAAGATCGAGCTGGGACTGGCGCGGGGGAAACGGTTGCATGACAAGCGGGAAACCGCTCGTCGCAAGACCATCCAACGGGAAATCGAAGCCGAGATGAAACGGAGATAGCCAGCCATGAAAATCAGCGGTATTCCGGCTGCCTGGCCGGACTTTGCCTGTGATGCCCTGATCCTGCCATTGGCGGAGGACTCGTTGAAGCGCGAGGAGGGGCCGCTGGCTCCGTTGTTGGAGCGCCTGCGGGGCTCAGGCGAGTGGAAGGGCGAGGCCGGCGAAATCCTCGTGCTCTACGGCTGCGAGGCGGTGGCGGCGGACCGGCTGGTCCTGCTGGGTCTGGGGAAGCGCGAAGACCTGGATCCAGACCGGACCCGGTCCTCGGTCCTGAAGGCACTGCGCCGCCTGAAAGGCTGCAGGCTGCAGCGGCTGGCGGCGGTTTCGGCCAATCTCCCCGACGAAGCACGATTCGTCATGATGGCCGTGGATGGGGCGGTCATGAGCACATTTGACCCGGGTGTCTACAAGTCCAGCGACAACCGGGTTGCGGAAATCGGCGAGCTGATCTTCCTGCTTTCGGATCGGGCCGACCTCCGTCGCTTCCCCGCTTTGTACGAGAAGGCGCAGGTCTATGGAGAGGCTGTCAATCTTGCCAGACGTCTCACCCATGAGCCCGGGAATCGGATGACCCCCGAGGTCTTTGCCGAAGAAGCCCGGCAGGCGGCCGAGTCGGTGGGACTGGAAGTGACGGTGTTTGAGGAGCGGACGATCCGTGAGGCGGGACTGGCTGCTGTACTGGCGGTGGCGTCGGGCAGCGAGCACCCTCCGCGATTCGTGGTGATCGAACACCAGGGCAGGAAGGGCCCGGAGAAACCGATCTGTCTGGTGGGCAAGGGAGTCACCTTCGACGCTGGAGGCATCTCGCTGAAACCCGCCCAGTCCATGGAGGAGATGAAATCCGACAAGGCGGGCGCCTGCGCGGTGTTGGGCGCCATGCTGGCGATCGCCCGACTCGGCCTCCCGCGACCCGCAGTGGGGATCATTCCGGTGGTGGAGAACCTCCCCGGCGGGCGCGCCCAGCGTCCCGGGGATGTGATTCGCTGTCATGGCGGCAAGACCGTGGAAGTGATCAATACCGATGCCGAGGGGCGCCTGATCCTGGCAGATGCCATTAGCTGGGCAAAGGAACGCTATTCCCCGTCGGAGATCGTCGATATCGCCACCCTGACCGGGGCCTGCATCATCGCCCTGGGCCATGTGAGGGCGGGGTACTTCAGCAACGACGAGAAACTGGTCCGGCGGTTCGTGGACGCGGCCGGCCGGTCCTATGAGAAGTTCTGGCGCCTTCCTCTGGACCCGGAGTACCGCGAGGATCTCAAGAGCGATATCGCTGACCTGCGCAACGTGGGACAGAAGTGGGGAGGAGCCATCACCGCCGCCAAGTTTCTGGAAGAGTTTGTGGGCGACACGCCATGGGTGCATATCGACATGGCGGGGGTGGATCTCTTCCAGGGTGACCAGAAGGCCGAGGGTCCTCGGGGATTCGGCGTCCGGACACTGGCCGAGTTGGTGGCAGGGGACTGAACCGTCTGGGGCGGACCGCCGATGGGTGTCCGGCTCGGGATCAGGCCTGTCCGCCGGCGTGGCGGAGTCGTAGGCCCCATCGGATGGCCGCTTCCATGGAGCGGGAGTCGGCGGCGCCATGGCCGGCGATATCGAAAGCAGTACCGTGGTCCGGCGACGTCCGGACGATGGGCAGCCCCAGGGTGGTATTGACCGCCGTGTGGAAGGCGACCAGCTTCAGCGGAATCAGCCCCTGATCGTGATAGAGGGCCACGACGCCGTCAAACTCCCCGTGGTCCGCCTGCCTGAACACCGCGTCTGGTGGCCAGGGGCCGGAGATACCGGCACAGCCTTCTGCGGAGAGGCGGCGCAGCGCCGGTTCCAGGATTCGCGCCTCCTCGTCACCGAACCGTCCTCCTTCCGAGGCGTGAGGATTCAGGCCGGCAACGGCGATTCGGGGCTGCCGGCCGAGAAGCCCGCTGAGTGTCTGATGGAAGAGACGAGTCCGGCGGACGATCAGATCCGGGGACAGGTGGTCGAATACTTCCCTCAATCCCAGGTGGGTGGTGACGAGAATGACGTGGAAACGGTCGGAGAAGAAGGCCATGGCCGCGTCGCTGCCCGGGAACGCGGAGGCGAGGAATTCGGTCTGACCCGGAAACGAAAAGCCGGCGGCCTGCAATGCGGCCTTGTGGACCGGAGGGGTGACCAGCAGCGGCCGCCGACCCGCCACCAGAGCTTCCCGGCAGTATTGGACGGCTGCCTGCAGCGAATCCCATGCGGCACGACCCGCTTTGGGGCTGACTTCGCCCCACGGCGGCGGGAAGGGGTATTCCGGCAGCGGGACGATCTGGTGGCGGTGAAAATCCGGTTGCAGTCGCAGGGATTCCGCCAGGCTCAGCAGGTACCGTTCCGGGCCGAAGATGATTCCGCGGAAGGATTCTGCCTCCGACAGGCGGCAAAGGGCGCGCAACAGGACTTCCGGCCCGACACCATGGGGATCACCCAAGGAGATGGCGATCTCAGGCTTCCCGTCAACTGGATCCGCGCTGACCCTGGAACCCTTGTCCGTCTGACCCCTCGAACCTTTCATCCCTGCCGGTGAGCGCCAGGTGTACGCACACTCACTCGTCCTGGTCGGAGGGCAGGAACAGGTCCGAGTCCTCCGTACCCTTGACCTCGTTCTCCTTGTACATGTACTTGATGGAGTGCTTGGGGATAAGGAGGTTGGGCTCGCGTTCCCGGTTCACCTTGATGCAGTTCTTGTCGTACCACTCGATGGCGCCGCGGATCACCTCCCCGTCGTTGAGCAGGACCACCATGGGGGTCTTGCTGGCCATCTGTTTGAGGTAGTAATACTCTTCGGCGCTGGTCTGTTCGGGTGGTACTCGCTTCCGCTGCGTCCGCGCGAATCTGGACTGGTCCTGATCCCTCAGATCCGACAATGAAGGGCGTATCAGCTTTCGATTGACCATGGGGAGCTTCCTGAAGCACTGCGAGGGTATCGCGGCGACGCAGATCGGCCGTGCGAGGCTGACCCTCGATCAGTCGTACAGAATATGCTACCACTGCGCGGCCGTTTTGACAAGGACAAAAAGGTTACAATAGTTGTGAGTTAAAATGCGTGTTTACATCCTTGTTCCTGTTCTGCTTCTGGTCAGCCAGGTAACCGGTTTGAACCAGTCGTCCGAAAGGCCAGGCGGCAAGCCGGTTCTGATCCGGGACGAGGTCCAGAAACGACTGGAAAAGGATGAGCAGAAGGTCTACCCCCACGACCCCGAACAGGCGCGCAAAAATCTTGAAATCGGCAGTTTCTACCAGAAACGGGGCAACCTCAAGGCCGCGGAGGAAAGGTACCGGGAGGCCATCAACTTCAACCTCCCGTGGGCCGAGCCGTACGAACGGCTGATCGCGATGTTGGCCAAGGCCGGCCGGGCCGAGGATGCGGTGGCGGTGTGCGATCTATTCCTGTCCAACAATCCGACCTCGCCCAGGCGTGAGGACTTCGAGAAGCGCAAAGCGGAGTTGAACGCCCGTCTGGCCGGAACCACTCCGTAATCCGGGGCCCAATTCCGCCGACGCACAGGAAACTGAGCCGGGCAACCGAGGCGCTGTTCTCAACCCGACAAGGTCGGCCTCCCGTTTCATCACGGGGTGATTTCCTCAAGCTCCAAATCGAGTCAACCAGCCGGCGGCGGCCCCCGCCACCGTCGTTCCGCTGGGTGAGACGCCCGGCGAGAAAACGAGGATCCCCGCTGGGACTCCCATCGTGAGCGCCGCCAGGTCAGCGGAGAGGCGTGCCCGCTACTACCATCTCCGCCGGCACGCATGCCGCTGGCTGACATGGCTCATCAGTTCGGCGGAGCCGGCTCCTGGGATCGGGTTTACCGCACCCGGCAGGTCCAGGAACCCCGCCCCGACAGCCAGCGCGGCCTCCGGACCACTTCCCCACGGAACAGGGCGATGTCTGCCGCCGGGCCCCCGAAGGCGAAAGTGCCGAGACGGATGCAGAGCCCCGCCACGTCCCGCAGTTTCCCCGGCGACCGGCGATCCGATGATTCCCCCACGAACTTGAATTCCCTGCTGCCGGCGAGTCGAGCCTCTGTTCGAACATCGGACATCGCCACTTGCCTCGGGCCTCCGGTACGCCCAGAATGAAACAGCGGGCCGATTGCACGCGCTTCCGCGTCAGCGAACTCCTGACGCCGGCGGTGGGTATGGAGAAACCTGACCTTCAACGCCTCAACGACATCTTTTTCTCTTGCGACAAGGCTGAGTTGCTGCGCATTTTCGAAGAGCTGCTCAGTGCCATGGAGGCGGAGGAGATCCTGCCTCCAGCCAAGACCATGTCCCAGAATTACGAAACCGCCCAGGCCAATCCGGAGATCAACACGCTGCCGGGCAATCTGAAAGACGCCAGGGACGCCATCTTTCCCTTCTTCTGGGGTACGGATGGCTGGTACTCCAAGCTGCACCTGGAAAACGTCAAGGGCCCCGCCAACTACGCCTCATTGGTGGGTGCCGTGGCGTGCCTGCTGAAAAACCCGAATCTTTGCGTGGATACCTACAGCCAGCGTTCCAATGAGCTGGAGGTCAAGGCGATCACCTCGCTGGCCAACCTGCTCTTCTACCATATCGAATCTCCCTGGGGCGTCTTTACCGCCGGCGGGACGATCTCGAACATGTACGGCGGCAAGATCGGCATCGAGAAGGTCTGTCCCCAGACGCTGCGCAAGGGGCTCGCTGGAGAACGGTTGGTGGGGATCGTCTCCACCGCCGCTCACTACTCGAACCAGACGCTGGCGAGCTGGCTTGGGCTGGGTACCGAGAACCTGCATGCCATCCCCACCGACCAGAACTGCTCGATGCGCCTGGACCTGCTGGCCGAGCGGCTCGATGAAATCTATGGATCGGGCGCCAAGCCGGCCTTCATTATCGCTACTTTCGGCAGCACCGACGCCTTCGGCATCGACGACGTGGAGGGGATCCGCCGCATTGCCCATGAGAGAGCCGGGAAGTATGGCGCTCCTCCCCCCCAGATCCATGTCGACGCCGCCGTCGGCTGGACTCTGTGCTTTCTCATGGAGTACGACACGGGCAACAACCCCTACGGCTTCGCCCCCGAGGTCCTGCCGTTGATCGACAGGTCACGAGACTATTGCCGGACGCTCCGGTTCGCCGACTCGGTCACCATCGATTTCCACAAGATGGGCTGGGGTCACTACCCGGCCTCGGCTTTTGTGGTCAACCACCGGAACGACCTGGTCCATCTGTTTCGCAGCAAGGAGGACATCCCGTATTTCGCCGAGGCGGAGTACCGGCGCGATCCCGCGTTGTTTACCTTGGAGTGCTCCCGTCCGGCCATCGGTCCCTACTCGGTTATGGCCAGCCTGAACGGGATCGGTCTGGCCGGATACCAGATTCTGGTGGCGCACGCCCTGGAGATGGCACATTATCTGAAGCAAAGGCTGGAGGCATTGGACTATTGCAAGGTGCTGAACCTGGACACGGTCGGTAGCAATGTGGTCTGGTGGGTGCTGCCCAAGGGACGCAACGCGGCGGAGATCCTGAGACGGGTGGAAGCCGGCCGGCTGGCGGAGAAGGATTACCAGCGGTACTTCAAAGAAGTGAGGCATCTGTTCGAAAAACGGAAGCACATGATGGACCCCCAGAAGGATGCCTGCCTCAGTTTTACGACCGCCATGGGGTACACTCCCCACGGACTGTCCCTGCCGGCCTGGAAGGCGGTGTTCTTCAATCCGAAAACCGACCGGGCGGTGGTGGACCAGCTCATTCAGAGCATCGAGGAGCTTTGAGGGTCGAGGCATCCTGGCGGTGGGCCGGTCCGCTCGTCGATCAGTGTCCGCTTGATCTCCGGAAGTCCCCCGCGGGAGGGGCCTTCGGTCTGCGAAGACGGTCAGGGAGGTAAGAAGAAATGGAGAGACGCGACTTTTTGGCCATGGCCATGGCGGCGCCATTGGCCACCTCACTTGCGGCTGCCCGTGCGGAACGACGCCTGGAACGGATCGGCCTGCAGCTTTACACGGTGCGTTCGCTGATGGAAAAGGATTTCGAGGGGACGCTCAAGGAAGTGGCAGCGGCCGGATACCGGGAAGTGGAGTTTGCCGGTTACTACCGGCGTTCCGCGGACCAGATCAAGTCGTTGTTACAGGATCTCAACCTCGCCGCCCCTGCCGCCCATGTCGGCCTGAAACCGGTGCGCGAGCAGTTGGACGATCTGATTGAGCAGGCCCACACCATCGGACACCGGTTTCTCATCGTCCCCAGTCTGCCCGAGTCGGAGCGGGGATCGTTGGATGCTTATCGCCGGGTGGCGGCCGAGTTCAACCGTTTTGGGGAACGGTGCAAAGCGGCAGGCCTGCGCTTCGGTTACCACAACCACGCTTTCGAGTTCCAGGTCGTGGAGGGCAAGCTCCCTTACGACGTGCTGTTATCGGAGACCGATCCCGGGCTGGTGGACATGGAGGTGGATCTGTTCTGGATGATTTCCGCCAAACAGGACCCTCCGTCCTATTTCCGGCGACACCCCGGGCGATTTGTCCTGTGCCACGTCAAGGATATGGATTCCAGCGGAGCCATGGTGGATGTCGGCAGCGGCACCATTGATTTCCGGGCCCTGTTTGCCCAGGCCGACCAGGCAGGGCTTCGCCATTACATCGTCGAACACGACCGTCCGGCTTCGCCGATTGCCAGTATCAAGGCGAGCTACGAATACCTGAACAGGCTGCGGTTCTGAAGCGGGGCGGGTTTTTCCTCCCGCCCGCCGTGGCGGCGGGAGAGGGGTGGTGGGCATGGTCGCACGGCTGGCCGGGTTGGTGACCGTAGCAGGTGCCCTGCTGTCCGTTATGGCCGCCGCCGAGGGCCCTCCCCGGCTGCGCCGGGCGGACAGTTTCCTGGGCATCCACTTCGACTTCCACGCCGGCGACGACTGCACCGACGTGGGCCGCCGAGTGACCCCGGAGATGGTGGAAGCGGTGATCGACCGGGTCCAGCCGGACTACATCCAGGTCGACAGCAAAGGACATCCGGGAATCTCCAGCTACCCTACCGAGGTGGGTCACCCGGCCCCGGGCTTTGTCCGGGACCCCCTGAGAATCTGGCGGGAAGTAACCGCCCGCCGCGGTGTGGCCCTCTACGTCCATCACTCCGGGGTGTGGGATGCCGCTGCCGTGCGGGAACATCCCGACTGGGCGAGGATCGACGCCGAAGGCAGACCCGATGATCGCCTTACTTCCGTGTTCGGGCCCTACGTAGACCGCCTGTTGATCCCGCAGCTCAAAGAACTGCGAGAGCGGTATCAGGTGGACGGTGTCTGGGTCGATGGCGAATGCTGGGCGGTCGAGCGGGACTACCGGCCCGAAGTGGTGCAGCGGTTTCTGCAATCGGGGCCTTGGGAGCGGGCTCCTCGAACCCCTGACGAGCCGGGCTGGTTGGCGTTCACTGAGTTCAACCGGGACGGTTTCCGCCGCTATCTTTCCCACTGCGTCGATGCTCTCCACGGCTTTGACCCTGGCTTCCAGGTAGCGAGCAACTGGGCATATTCGTCGATGATGCCGGAGCCGGCGGCCGTCGGTGTCGATTTCATTTCCGGAGATTTCTCGGCCACCGACAGTGTGAACTCCGCCCGCATCGAAGGCCGCGCGATGGTGCATCAGGGAAAGCCCTGGGACCTGATGGCCTGGAGCTTCACCTGGACGGATGGTCTGTACAGCACCAAGAGCGTTCCCCAGTTGCAGCAGGAAGCCGCGGTGGTGATCGCCCTGGGTGGCGGGTTTCAGGCCTATTTCCCGCAACGCAGGGACGGGTCGGTGCGCCTGTGGCAGATGGACCTGATGTCCGAGGTGGCCAGGTTCTGCCGCGAGCGGCAATCCTTCAGCCACCGTTCGACTCCGGTACCCCAGATCGGACTGATCTATTCCGGGGCCGCGTTCTATCGCCTCAACCAGAAGCTGTTTGCCGCCTGGCACGGGGAGCTGACGCCGTTGAGGGGAGCGCTCCAGTGCCTGCTGGACGGCCAGAATGTGGTGGACGTCGTGATGGAACACCATCTGGGGGGACGGATGCGGGAGTATCCGCTGCTGGTGTGGCCGGAGTGGAATTGGGTCACGCCGGAATTCCGGGAGGCGCTCCTGAGCTTTGTCCGGGAAGGAGGGAGTCTGCTGGTGATCGGTCCGGACGCGGCCGACCTGTTTTCGGGCGAACTGGGAATCACCTGGCAGTCGCCGGCCGAGAAACGGGTCAACGGTTTGGCTTGGGACGGTCGCATGGCGGGCGTCAACTCCCGCTCCAGGTTGGCGAAGCTCGCTGAGGATGTGCAGGCGTTCGGCGAGCTGCGGATCGACGTGCGCGATGCCAATGATTTCGAGGCCCCTGCCGCTCCGGCTGCCTCGATCCGTCCCCTGGGACGCGGGAAACTGGCCGCGGTGTATCTCGATCTCGGCGAGCGCTACGTCAATGCGGCGACGTCGGTAGCCCGGGACTTCCTCAATGCCCTGGTGCGGGAGCTGTTTCCCGAGCCCGTCGTCGAGGTGACCGGTTCCCGTACCGTGGATGTAACGCTTCAACGGGCTGGGGACAGGACCGTCATCCACCTGGTCAACACCGGCGGTCCGCACACCGACCGCCGTGTGCACGTTTTCGATGAGATTCCCCCGGTGGGCCCAATCCAGGTTCGCGTCCGCCATCCGAAGCCCCGGCGGGTGACCCTGGAACCTGGGGGCCGGGAACTGCCGTTCGATTTCAGCGAAAGGATGATTCGGCTCGAGGTTCCGCAAGTGGAGATCCACCGGGCGATCGTGATCGAACCTCCGGATGCGGGGCATTGACGGAGGGGAAGGGAGGATGTCATGAACAGCAAACTGTCTCGCCGTCAGTTTCTCCAGGTTTCCGCCGCCGGGGTGGGGTGGACCGCCGCTCCCGCCCTATGCCTCGGCCGGGTGGCCGTGAGCCGGCCGATGACCCGCCCTTTGGGCCGCACCGGCTTCGAGGTGACCACACTGGGTCTGGGTGGCCAGGCTTCCCTGCAGTGGACTCCCGAAGGCGTGGATCCCGAGGCGATCATCGTCAAGGCGGTACGGGCAGGGGTCAACTACCTGGATACCTCCAATGTTTACGGTCCCAGCCAGGCCAATTTCGGCAAGGCGTTCCATACTTTGGGGCTGGTCCCGGGGACTCCCGGCTATGACGACAAGGCCCGCCGTTCCCTCTTTGTGGCTTCCAAGACGATGGTGCGCTATGCCCGCGGCACTCCTCGCCAGGGGATCCTCAGCCGCTCGGAAGGAGGGCCGAACTTCACGGCTGTGGACGATTTGCGGCGGTCGCTTTCCGTGATGTTCGGCGACGGCCGGGGCGCCTATCCTCCGGGCGCCTACCTGGATCTGTTCCAGATCCACAACCTCAACACGCTGGAGGAAGTGGATGCCATCTACGAGAGTCTCGACGATCCGGACCCGCAGGCCGAAAGGATCGGTGCCTTGGCGGCACTGCTGGATTTCCGGGACGGCACCAACCGGACCGGACTGAATCCGCGGGAAGAGAAGCTGATCCGCCACATCGGGATCACGGGCCACTTCTCGTCTCCCGTTCTCATGGAGTGCCTGCAACGGGATCAGCGGAACATCCTGGACACCCTGCTGGTCGCCATCAACGCCAACGACCGGCGTTACCTCTGCCATCAGTACAATGCGATCCCGGTAGCCAGGGCGAAGAACGTGGGGGTCATTGCCATGAAGGTGTTCGCCGACGGCGCCATGTACACCAAGGAGCCCCGATGGTCCCGCATGCCCGCGGATGTGGTGACGTCGGTCGGTGCGCCTGAGTTGCCCAGCCGGCCCCTGGTGGAGTACGCCCTGTCGACTCCCGGCGTCTGTACCGCCATCATCGGGATCGGACGGATCGATCCCGATGACCGGCAGTGCCAGCTTGCCCAGAACCTTTCCGCGGCCCAGATCCGGGTCGAAGACTCCAGCGAGACGGACCGGCGGGAGATTGAACAGTTGGCCTTGCGCGCCCGTCAGGGGCAGACCAACTGGTTCCAGTTGCGGGCGGAGGGCCCGGGGGTGCCGCGGGAGGTCTCCGCTGTCCGGGAGCAGACCTGGTCGGGATCAGTGGTGCGGCTGAGCTGGCAGGGAGCCTACGCCGCCGACGAGCCGATCCTGCACTACGAAGTTCGGCGCGATGGAGTCCCGGTGGGCAGCGTGGGGCATGTCCCCCAGGTCACCAAGGAGCCGTTCTGGTTCGATGACCAGCCCGCACCCCAGGGGGCGCATGCATACCAGGTGGTGGCGGTGGACGCCGCCGGCCGCAGAGCAGCCTCCGAGGTGATCCAGGTGGCAGCCTGAGTGGGAAGATCAGACGCAGGAATCCGGACGCCGGAGGAGCGGATTCGTTCCGGACGACGCCCCTGCAAGGGCGTCTGGCCGGTGTCGCGACCCGGTCTTCGTGATCCGGCAGGCCTCAGCCGGCAACCACTGGATTGGTGAGGACCCCCAGCTTTTCGATGCCTACTTCGACCAGGTCGCCCGGCTGGAGGAACACCGGCGGATCGCGGAAGACCCCCACGCCGCTGGGAGTGCCGGTGAAAATGACGTCGCCCGGCTCGAGGGTGATCGTTTCAGAGATGAACTCGATCAAGGCGTAGCTGTCGAAGATGAGGTCCGATGTGGAAGCCGACTGCCGCAACTCCTCATTGACCCGGAGATGGATGTTCAGGTTGTGGGGATCGCCGATTTCGTCGCGGGTCACTACGTAGGGACCGAGGGGGGCGAAGGTGTCGCAAGACTTGCCGCGTACCCACTGCCGGTCGGAGTGCTGCATGTCCCGGGCGGTCACGTCGTTGCCGATGGTGAAGGCAGCGCTGTCCACCGCCTTCTCGCGGGAGAAGTAGCGTCCGCCGGCGAGCATCACGGCGCAGAGCTCCGCTTCAGGGTCCACCTTTTGACTGGCAGGGGGGATCTTGATGGGCTCATCGATGCCGATCACGGCGGTGGGAAACTTCGAAAACAGGACGGGGCGCGCGGGCAGGGGCGCACCCTGTTCCTCGGCATGTTTTCGGTAGTTGAGGCCGACGCCGATGATCTTGCCCGGGCGCAGCGGAGCCACCAGCCGGCATCGTTTCAGCGGCAGGACTCCGGGACGGGCAGCGGGCTCCCGCGCCTGCAGGTTCCTGCGGACCTGCTCCGCCACTTCCCAGGCGGGCGTTCCGGCGGCCAGCCAGGCCCGCAGGTCAGGAATGTGGACAAAGCTCTCGGCTGATGCGGGAATCGCTCCGTCGCGGAGCAAAGCGACCAGGGTTTCCGGGAGGTCCACCAGGATGCCGGGTTCCAGTTCGAAGCCGTAGCGAACCCGTCCCTCATGCGAGAAAGAGCAGTACTTCATTGCCGGACGGCTTTCTGGGTCAGCGTGCCGGCCTGTCGGCCATGGCCTGGGCCAGCAAAGACATGACTTGCGGCAGCCTGAGGATGGCGGTCTGAACCTGCCGGTCGAGTTCCAGCGCCACCCGGTAGCTGGCCTCATCTCCGATCAACAACAACAGCAACTCCTGCTTGAGCAGGTTGGCGATGGCTGCGGCATTCTCGTTCCATTCCTGGTCGGAGAACACCTGGCCGGCCTCGGCGGCATACCTGCGGAAGCCGTCCAGCGCCGGCCCCTCGATGCGGATCATCTGGATCACCTTTTCGATTTCCCCGTCGGTGAGGCCGTCCAGCTTTCCAGGCAGACCGGTCAGCAAGCCGGGAGCCGCAGCCCCGGAATAGATCCTGGAGGCATACTCCCGGTACAAATTGCGGCCTCTCTGCAGCAGCCGCACGATCCGGGGCAGCCGTTCCAGCTTCACCACCTCGTCCGGGGCGATACCACCGCCTCCGAACACCACCCGCCCGCCGTCGGTGAAGTAGCGGTTGGTCTCGTCGGTCTTCATGGATTCCTGCCGGTGGTTATAGTAGTCCCAGAAACTGCCCGCATACTGGCGCTGGATGAGGCGGTCGCTGGGGGTGTAGTACTTGCCGGTGGTGAGGGCCAGAGCACGGTTCCCCTGCAGGGGGAAGATGGTTTGGACCAGTGCCTTGCCGAAGCTGTTCTCACCCAGGATCAGAGCCCGGTCATGGTCCTGTAACGCTCCCGACACGATCTCGCTGGCGCTGGCGCTGTTCTGGTTGATCAGGACCACCATCGGATAGTGGTATTTCTGGGTCCGGCGGGCCCGGTAATCGCGGTTCTCCTTGCCGTTGCGGGACCGCGTGGCGACGATCTTCTGGTCCTTGTCCAGGAAGCGCTCGGAGACCTCCAGCGCCTGGCTGAGAGCGCCGCCGGGGTTGTCGCGCAGATCCAGAATCAGGCCTTCGAGGGTGCTCTCGTCGATTTCCGCCAGCGCTTCGTCCAGCTCTTTGCCGGTGGTCTCCGCGAACCGCGTGATCCGGATATAGCCGATTCCCGGACGTACGCGGAAAGCGTACTTGATCGTGTACAGCGGAATCTCGTCCCGCACCACGCGGAAGTCCAGCGGCTGGGGTTCACCCGGCCGTTCCACCGTGATGTTGACGTAGGTCCCCTGGGGACCCTTCAGGTTCGGGATGACTTCGGTATTGAGGTCCCAGTCGTCGATGGGTTCGCCTTCGATCTTGGCGATCACATCGCCGGCTCGCAGACCGGCCTTGTAAGCGGGAGTTCCTGGGGCCGGTGGTTCCACGACCACGACCCGGCCGGAACCGGGCGATTCCGGCCGGATAGTGATCCCCAGACCGAAATACTTGCCCTTCTGCTCCTCCTGCAGGCGGTCGTAGTCCTGGGTGGAAAAGAAGGAACTGTGCGGGTCCAGCGTCCGCAACATCCCGCGCACCGCACTCTCGACCAGCTTGTCGGAGGAGACTTCGTCGGCGTAATTCTCCTGAACGGTGGCCAGGATCTCGGAAAAGGACCGCAGGAGCTTCTCGCTGTCAGGTTCCAGTGTAGCCTTCGCGCTGACGCGGCTGCCCAGCAGACCTCCCAGCAGGGTGGCGGCGATGACGGTGGTCATCAACAGGGTGGCAAGTCTCAAACGCATCCAAGGACCTTTCGAAAGGCGTTCCTGGGCTAGTATATAGCAACCCGCCCGAACGCCTCGCGGGAAGGTGAGAACGGCCGGTGGCTCTGCGGTCCCTCCTGCTCCCTCGGGTGCATGGGAGCAACCGGGGCCGGTGGCGTTCTTGACGATCTTCGGACTTGGTGACCCCGGGGGTGCCGGTGGCAGGAACTTCGCCGCGCTTGATCCTGATCACGAATACTGTCACCGGTCTCACTTGGGACCGATGTCTTCAACGGTCCTGCAGAGCGACGCGGTCGGGATCCGCTACACGGACAGTCGGCATCGGAATCTCTTGGATCTTCAGCCGGACAGCCGGGGAATGGGCTAAACACTTCGTCCCAGTGGGCGGGCTTTCCCTTCTGTGGATCATGAGTCTTCTGACTCCTTCCCGCGGTTGCTTGGCAGGGTGCTGCCGCTGCGCGCTGTCTCTCCTTTCACCAGGAAGGAAGTGCGCCGCTCCAAGTCTTCGCCGGAGTCGTCCGTGGTCACTTTGACCGCCAGGAAGTAGAGTCCCGGATCCAGGCCGGCCAGATCGATCCACCGCGCCACCGGCCGGCAGAGCGGCCCTTCCCGCCTCCAGGGGAGAGTCTCGTGCCACACTCTTCGGGACCCCGGGCCTTCTTTGCGGAATAGGGAGACCCCCACGTCCTTCACCTCACCCCGACCAGAACAGATTCGAAAGTAGTAGATTAGCCGATCCTGAGAACCAAAATCCGGAGACAGGGTTGGTACCACAGTCGCACTGTCAGCGGCCAGCAGTGTTTGCTCCTGGCCGGTCTTCTCCACCCGTTTGCCCAGGATGAGGTCGCTCAGCCCTACCCGGAGCTGCGGAGAGGGCACGTGCAGGTTTACCTCGTGCCTCCACGAACGCCCTCCCACCACATCGTCCACCAGGAGCGTCAAACGATATTCTCCGGGCGGGACCGCAAACTCGTCGCCAATCGTCAGCGGGTCGAGGATCCGACGCTCTTCGTCGGTGAGATGGAGATCCAGCGGGACCCGGCGGGCCCACACGACCACCTCGGTGGAAGCTTCCTGGAGGAACGCATCCAGCGTCAACTGGGCCTGCCAAGGAGCGCGTTCCGTTGCCGGAGAAGCGCGGAACTTCAGTGAGTCAACTGGCGCCTCGATGACGACGGCAACGTTGTTGGCGAATGGGAGGGCAGGGAAAAGGAATGCGTTACCCCGAACGCCTAGACCCAGAGGTCGTTCTCCTAGCTGGATGGCTCTCCACAGAAGGTACTGCTCGGTGGTCAAGGCCTCCAGCCCCGGGGGGATTGCCCGATAGGATGTCTGATGGTACACCCGGGCGTCAGGTACGCTCACCTCGACCTTCAGGAGCCGGGTACTTCCGTCAAACTCGGCCCGCGACGGCCGGTAGGCGAGCAAGTAGTAGGCCGTTCCCTCGCGAGCGATGTTTCGCAGACCGTTCCGGAGATCGTTCGTGTTTCGAACCACGAAGCCGCCGGTGGAGGTGGCGAGATACCGGAGAGCCGCCTCCGGCATGTCGGAACCCGCCACCTTTGCGCGATCGAACAGGGTGCTTCCCGCTTCGGCGTCTTTACGAACAATGGCAGACTCGGCGTTCAGTTCGGAGAGCTCTCCCCGCTGAGCCATTGAACTCGAGACGCCGCGGGTCTCCAGTCCTTGAGGTTGAACGACGTAAATTGACACACCGGACTGATTTGCGGTCTCGGCCGTGCGATACAGCTCCCGGTCCGTAAATCCTCCTGCGGTGAAGCCCTCGCTCACGAGAATCACGAGTTTCCGCCCGGGTACCGAGTTAAGCCCTTGGGCCACCGCCTGGAGCGCGTCCAGGACGGCCTCGGCGTGACGCCGCTCAACGTAGTCCCGCATGGTCAGGTACGCGCGGATGATTCGCAACGTGAAAGGGTTGTTCAGCAGCTCCGGTTGTGCGACTTCCAAGGAATCGAGGATCCGACTCGCTTGGTAACCCGACGGATCCTCCTCAGCTCCCGTCACAAACGGCTCCGTCACCAAGGCCCGAAGCAGATCAGCGCCGGCCGCAGCGAAAGTTGACTGATAGTGCCGGACCTTCTCGATCGCCTGCGCCAGTCTCGTGCGATTGTCGGTAAACGGTGTCAGGGGACCGAATGAGGGTGTCAGGGCGAAGACGGCCACCCGAGTTCGGGGGGGCAGGTCGTCATGAAACCAGCCATGCAGGGCATCGAGGATCCGAACGCGAGCGGCGACGTCCATGGATGCCAGATCCAGTAAGATCACCGTGTAGCGGTAAGGCTCCGGCCAAGGTCCCACCCTTGTTTCCTGTGTGGCCGTTTCAGTGATGAGCATTCCGGAGGGCGCAGAGAGTGCCGCTTCCTCTTTGGAAGAAACTTCTCCCGGTGCGGTCGTCAAGAACTGGACGGAATCGAGGGTCTGGAGAACTCCGTCCTCGTACAGGCGGAAATCTCGGGGAGCCAGTCCAGAACGGATCCGGTTCGCTCCGTCTGCAACCACCACGTCCACCAGAACCGTGAAACCTCTGGATGTGATCAGTGTCCCAACCTGCGACGATTGGGCCGACGCCGCTGTTGCGGGAAAGAGACAGAGCAGCGAACTGATCCACGCCCAAGCCATGAGTTGTGACCTTGCCGTCCTCGCTCCACAGGAGATGATGCAGATCCCGTCCATTTCGCCCGTGCGGTCGACCTTCACTGCGGTCCTCGACGAGATCTTCGATCCAGTCATCCTCATGCGATGAGTCCTCCGATGAGTTCTCGCGGAAATGCTTGGCTCACTCCTTCAGGTCGGTATCTGTAGGGCTTACTCCGGAGCGACCTGGGCCACCGCCGTGACGACGGGGCAGGCCGGAGCGGCGCTCTGGCAACCGTATCTCGAGCAGTACTGGTGTCTCTCCTCTACTTTCACTCCAATGGTAACTTGGCCTTCCGCGACGCATAGCGCCGTCGTTGTGGGCCCTCCCGAATTGTTTACCTGGATAACTGCGGGATACCAGTTCTTCCACTCGAGGACAATCGCGTCGGCGGTTCCACAGGGCAAACCACCGCCGGAGCAACCCAGTGGGCTTCCGACGTAGACGGTGCGGGCGTGCAAGGTGACTTGTTGACCAGGAGCGCAAACCAACGGCTGATACTGACCAAACTTACTGCTGGCGAGATCAATCCCGTCCGATGACAGAATGGTCTCGTTGGCCGTGCAACATAGTGACTGCCCTGGACTGGAGCTGGAGCAGATCAAGAGAGAGAGAGAAAGAGAGAGAGACGAGTCATGAGTCACCCCCTTTGTCAGAGGATCATTGTACCATGTTCTGCGGATTAAGGCCCAGCTAAACATGAGTTCATCGGTATTCGTGTCGGTTGTTCCTGTTCCATGCGAAGAGCCATCGACAGAACCATTGACTGAGACTTCTTCGGTCGCCGAAGCTCTTTCGCTGGAGGAGGGCTCGGGCCACTCGACTGAACACCGCGACAGGCTCCTGCCCAGCGCCCGGCACTTCAGATCCGCTTCGCTTTGCGATCCGGTTGACTTGCTTCGAGGCCGTGGCATACACTGGCGGCGCTGGGATCATCTATGTGGAACCTGGGATTTCCGGAGCTGATGGTCATCTTCGTCGTGGCTCTGCTGGTCTTTGGGCCACGGAAGCTGCCGGAACTCGGCCGGTCGCTGGGCAAGAGCCTGGCAGAGTTCAAGAAGGCGACCAACGAGCTCAAACGTACCTGGGAAGAGGAAGTCAGGGCCGAGGAACAGGAACTCAAGAAGATCCAGCGCGATATCAACTCCTGATCCAACGCGTTCGCGGCAGCCCCCCGGAATGAACGATTCCAAGCTCCCTCCCGATCAGTCTTCGCCGTACGAGGGGCCGGCCGAAACCCCTTCGGCGGTGGCGGAAAGCGTCCCCACAGCCCCGCCGGTCGCAGGGACCCAGCTCCCTCCAGCCTCTGGATCAGTCCCGGCCGCTTCCGGCGGCAGCGGTTCACCGCCCGTTCGGCGGGACGACTCCTCGGACGAGGTCGAGGATCCGGAAGAGCGCGAGCTGGGTGGCCGCATGACCTTCCTGGAGCATCTGGACGAGCTGCGGCGCCGCATTCTCTATTCCCTGGCCGCAGTCCTGGTGGCGTTTGTGGGTGCTTGGGCCTTCCGCGAGGAGATCTACGGCTTTCTGTCCGCACCCATCAAACAAGTGGTTGAGCGGCTGGTGGTCATCACCCCTACCGAACCCTTTACCATCTACCTGAAGGTCTCCTTCGCCGCGGCCATCTTCTTTGCCGTGCCGTTCCTGCTGCTTCAGGTCTGGCTGTTTGTCGCCCCCGGCCTCTACCGGAGAGAGAAACGCTTCGCCCTTCCTTTCCTGATCAGCTCCACCATCCTGTTCGTGCTGGGAGGAGCGTTTGCCTACTACGTGGTCCTGCCGCCGGCATTGACTTTCCTGCTCAAGGAGTTCGGGCGCGAGTTCCAGCCGATGATCACGGCGATGGAATTCTTCGATTTCGCCCTGCTGATCCTGGTGGGGATGGGAGCCATCTTCCAGCTTCCTGTGCTGGTGGCGTTTCTGTCGATTTTCGGCTTGGTCACCCCCGGTTTCCTCTGGCGCAACTTCCGCTATGCTTTCCTGCTGATCACAATCATCGCCGCCTTGGTCTCACCCACGACCGACCCCTTCAACCTGTTCCTGTGGAGCGGGCCGATGGTGATCCTCTACACGATCAGTATCGGGATCTCGTGGATTTTCAAGCGAAGGCGGGCCCGCGAGGGGCGGGAATAGCAGGGATTGTCGAAGGGATCGGTCTGGGGAACACGAAAAAGGCCATGAATGTCGGCAGACCGGCACATGCCCGCTACCGGCGGTTTGCCGAGCTGCTCACGGACCTGTTGCGGACCTCCCGGGGTGCGGTTTTGGGAGGGTTGGCACCGACTTCGAGGACGGGGGCCAGCGAGTGCCTTTTCATCCAGCCTCGTCAATGGCTGACCGCCATGACGCCGCCGGAGGTTCCGCCCGCTCTCGCGCGGCTCGAAATCGAACGGAGGCGGGGGATCGTGGTCGGCTGGCTGGCCTATGAGGCCGGCCTGCTTCAGGCATCGGCCTTCCGCCCCAACTCCCGTCAGCCGCTGTTGGAGTTTGGAGTCTACGACGGGCCGACCAAGTCTTCGGCGGCGACACCCTGGCAGGAGCAGCCATGCCGCATCCGGGCAGTTCGGATGGTGCCAGGCCGGGCCCGCTACCTGGAGCGGGTCCGTACCATCCAGGACCACATCGCCTGCGGAAATGTCTATCAAGTCAATTTCACCGGACGGCTGCATTTCATTCTGGAAGGGGATCCGTGTTCGCTTTTCCTGCGGCTGTTCCGGTCGCAGCCGGCGGCGTTTGCGTCAATCTTCCGTTCGGGAGAGAGGTGGATCCTGTCGTTTTCGCCCGAGCTGTTCGTGGCGTGGGAAGGAGACTCCGCCGGCATGCGGCCCATGAAGGGGACCTGTCCCCGGGGACGTTGGGAAGCCGAGGACCTGGAGCTGGCGCGTCAGTTGTCTCAGGACGAGAAGAGCCGGGCGGAGAATCTGATGATCGTCGACCTGATTCGAAACGACTTGGGTCGCCTGGCAGAGCCGGGCGGTGTCCACGTCAGCCGGCTGTACGAGACGGAGCTGCTGCCAACGGTCATCCAGATGACGTCCAGCGCCAGCGCGCGCCTGAGACCAGGCGTCGGGGTGCCTGAGCTCCTCGCCGCAACCTTTCCTTCCGGTTCCGTCACCGGGGCGCCCAAGCTTGCGGCAATGGAACTCATCCAGGGGCTGGAGCCCGCACCGCGGGGCGTCTACTGCGGTGCTTTAGGAACCCTGCATGCAACTGGCGGCAGGCTCTCGGTGGGAATCCGGACCCTGGTCCTGGAACCGTCTTATGGGACCGGCCGGAGGGGAGAGGTTGGGGACAGTCCCCAGGCCTCGACGCCGGAGGTCCGGATCTACCGCGGTGTGATGGGCATCGGATCCGGGATCGTGGCCGACTCGGATCCGGTGAAGGAGTGGGACGAGTGTCGTCTGAAGGCCCGCTTCCTGACCGTGGAGAGTCCCCCCTTCGAACTGTTGGAGACGATGTGCTGGGAGAACGGTCCGCGATACTGGCCGGAACACCGCAGCCGGCTGCTGTCCAGCGCCCGCTATTTCGGTTTTGAGGTGGATCCCGACGCCATCGAGGCGGGAATGCACCGCGAAGGAGCGGGACGGCAGGGGGGCTGGCGCCTGCGATTGCAGGTGGCCTGGGACGGCAACTTCAAGCTGGAATGGGCGAAGACGGAACCCGTGGTGGAACCGGTGCTGCTGGGCCTCGCCGAGGAGCGTGTCGATCCCGCCGACCGCTTCCTGTATCACAAGACCACGTGCCGGGAGCTCTATCGGGCCGCGCAGGAGGCAGCGCGGGGGCGCGGCCTGTTTGACGTGGTCTTCCGCAACCGTCGCAACCGCGTCACCGAGGGAAGTATCTGCAATCTTTTCATCCGTCTGGATGGCCGGTGGGTGACGCCGCCGCGCAGCGACGGGCTGCTCGCCGGGGTGATGCGGGAACGGCTGATTCAGGGCTGGTCCGTTCGGGAGCGGAGTTTCGGGCTCAGGGAACTGCGGCGGGCTGAGGAGATCGTGGTCACCAATTCCGTCCGCGGCATTCTGCGGGCGAGGCTGGTGATGGAGTAAGGGCAAGGGCCGGGGGAAAGCCACGGGGAACAGAGGTCAGGCCCGGTAGCTGAGCCGGAAGCCCTTTCAGCCCAGCGGGCTCAAGGCAGTCCTGATGGGTTCCCCTGAGGCTATTCCTGCCCCTCATGGGCGGCGGAGTCCTCATGAGGGCGTCCCAGAAGCTCGTCTACCCGCCGTTCCAATTGAAAGAGGCGCTGTTCCACGGCCCGCAACCTGCCCGGGATATCGCCCTCGACGATCGGTTCTGCAGGCGGTTCCTCGGGCGCTACTTCCGCTTCCCCGGAACCGTCCTCCAGGGCCAACATCCAACGGGTCTCCTTCTGCCCGGGGTGGCGTGGCAGGCGGCGGACCAGAGGCGGGTCGTGCTGGGTCAGAAGCCCGAGCGCTTCCTCGACTTGCCGCAGATCCGTGAACAGGTGCATGCGCTCTGTCCGAGCCTTCAGCTCACCGGGCGTCTGGGCTCCCCTGAGCAGCAGGACGGTCAGCAGGGCCCGGGTGGGAGGGTTGGTATAGATCCGCTGCACCAGCAGGTGGCTCCAGCGATCGGCCCGCGGTCCGATGACCCTCTGCACCAGGCCGTGACGCTCCAGGGTGTGCAGAGCGCTCAGGACCTCATGCCGCTTCAGGTTCATCACGGGGCTCCGGTTGGTGGTCTGGTTGCAGGCCGCAATCAGGGCGTTAAGGGTCAGCGGATAGTAATCAGGGGTGACCTGCTCCTTTTCGAGCAGCACGCCCAGCACGCGGCGGCAGTGGGAGTCGATCTGGTTGACGTGGATCACGGTATCCGTCGGGACTCAGGCCCGCTTCAGTCCCCTGGTGGCAATGTCACGGCGATAGTACATGTCCGGAAAGTGGATCCGGTTGATGCTTTCGTAGACGTTCATGATTGCGGCCTCCAGGTCCGGACCGGTGGCGGTGACGCCCAGCACCCGCCCGCCGGCCACCACCAGCTTCCCGTTCTCCTCTCGGGTGCCTGCATGGAAGACAGTAGTTCGCGGATCCTCCGCGGCCATCTTGATCCCAGTGATTTCCTGCCCGACGGGATACTTCCCGGGATATCCGCGCGAAGCGATCACCACGCACACCGCAGCTTCCGGACTCCAGTCCAGATGGACTCGCGACAGATCGCCGTCGGCTACCGCCGAAAGCACCTCCAGCAGGTCCGACCGCAGACGCGGCAGGACCGCCTGGGTCTCAGGATCGCCGAAGCGGACGTTGTACTCCAGCACCTTGGGCCCTGACGATGTCAACATCAGGCCGGCATACAGGACACCACGGAAGGGCGTCCCCGCCTGGGCCATCCCGTCGACGGTAGGCCGGATGATCCGGTCAAGCACCCACTGCTGCTGTTCCGGGGTCAGTATGGAATCGACGGAATAGGCGCCCATCCCGCCGGTGTTCGGGCCCTGATCTCCTTCATAGGCCGCCTTGTGGTCCTGCGAGGCCACCATCGGCACCACACGGACGCCATCGGTGAAGACCATGAACGAAGCCTCTTCACCGCGGAGAAACTCTTCCACCACCACCCGGGAACCGGCATCCCCGAACCAGCGTTCGATCATGATCCGCCGGACCGCATCCACGGCGTCCTCCAGATCCTGACAGATCATGACCCCCTTCCCTGCCGCCAGTCCGTCTGCCTTCACGACGGCAGGGAAGGCAAACCGCCCGTCGCGCAGGGCCTCCTCGGCAAGTTCGGGGTCTTCAAAGACTTCGAAGTCGGCGGTGGGTATGCCGTGTTCTTTCAGGAACTGTTTGGTGAAGGCCTTGCTGGCTTCGAGACGGGCCGCAGCCTGGGTGGGACCTGCGATCCGCAGGCCGGCTTGCTGGAAGCGGTCGACGATGCCTGCCACCAGAGGCGCCTCGGGCCCGACGACGGTGAGGTCGATGGCGTGCTCCCTCGCGAAAGCAACCAGCCCGTCCAGATCCCCCGGCGACAGGCCGACGTTCGTGCCCAGACGGGCTGTGCCGGGATTTCCGGGAGCCGTGTACAGTGCTGTCAGGCGGGGACTTTGGGAGATTTTCCAGGCCAGAGCATGTTCACGGCCACCGCTTCCCAGAAGCAGAACTTTCAAGTCGCCTCACTTGCTGTCAGTACTTGCGGACTTGCTTTCACTGTCGCCGGAACCAGCGGCTGAGGATTCAGAAGAGGACCGCGCCGAGGCCCCATTGCCATTGGTTCCTTTACGGGCGTAGTCATTGACGTACCAGCCCGAACCCTTGAAATGGATGGCAGGAGGAGACAGAAGCCGTTCCAGCGATCCTCCACACGTCTCGCAGTTCTGCAAGTCGGGATCCGAGAATTTCTGGATCACCTCAATCGTGCGCTCGCACTCGGTACATCGGTACTCCACCAGAGGCATAGGCTGCTCCGAAACTGAGGGGGCAATATAGGATCCGGCCGGCGGGTTGTCAAGCCGCGCCGACTCCGCCGACCTCAGCCGGCCGCGCCGTTCTCCTCCCCGGCTGCCGTGATATGATCCGCCTGCCGCGGGTCCCGGCGGCAGGCGGGGCGAACTCGCTGTTGCTCGCACGAGGCTGGAGTGGGGACATGCTGAACCGCATCTTCATTCGCGAAAACCTCGATCTCGTCAAATCGCGTCTGGCGGCCAAAGGATTCCCGTTCGACGAACCGGCTTTCCGGAGTCTGGATGAGCGGGAAAGGGCCGCCCGGATCGAAGTCGAAGAACTCAAGGCGCTGCGGAATCGCACCAGCGACGACATCGCCAGGCTGAGGCGGGAGGGCCGGGATGCTTCCGGCCCCATCGCGGCGATGCGTGAGGTCTCGACCCGGATCAAGGCCCTCGACGAGGAGCTGGCTGAGCTGGAGAAGCAGCTCTGGGATTTCCTTGCCGTGATCCCCAACCTGCCCCACGAGTCCGTGCCCATCGGTCCCGATGCCACGGCGAACCGGGTGGAAAGGGTCGTGGGCACACCTCCCCGCTTCGGTTTCCAGCCGCGCGACCATGTGGATCTGGGAGTGGCGCTCGGCATTCTGGACTCCGAAAGGGCGGCGAAGGTGGCCGGCGCCCGGTTCACCAGCTATCTCGGGGCCGGGGCGCGGCTTGAGCGGGCGTTGATCAACTTCATGCTGGATGTGCATACGACCCGGCACGGCTACCGGGAGGTCTTGCCTCCCTTTATGGCCAACAGCCGGAGCTTTTTCGGAACCGGGAATCTGCCCAAGTTTGAAGCGGACCTGTTCAAGGTCCAGGGAACGGACTACTACCTGGTGCCGACCGCCGAAGTGCCGGTCACCAACCTGCACGCCGAGGAGATCCTTGAGGAGTCTCAGCTGCCTCTGTCTTACGCCGCCTACACACCCTGTTTTCGCAGCGAGGCGGGGTCTTATGGCAAGGACACCCGGGGCCTGATCCGGCAGCACCAGTTCAACAAGGTCGAACTGGTCAAGTTCACGAAACCCGAAGACTCCTACCAGGCCCTGGAGCGGCTCACCGCCGACGCGGAGGAGATCCTGAAGCTGCTTGGCCTGCCCTATCGGGTGGTTACCCTGTCGTCTGGGGACATGAGTTTCAGTTCGGCCAAGACCTACGACCTGGAGGTGTGGATTCCCAGTCAGGGGACCTACCGGGAAATTTCCTCCTGCTCCAATTTCGAGGACTTCCAGGCACGGCGGGCCAACATCCGGTACCGTCCCGCCGACGGGAAGAAGACGCGCCTGGTGCACACCCTCAACGGTTCCGGGCTGGCCGTGGGCCGGACTTGGGTGGCGATCGTGGAGAATTTCCAGGAGGCGGACGGCAGCATCCGTCTGCCTGAAGTGCTGCACCCATATATGGGAGGCCTCTCGCGGATCGAGCCGGATGATCAGGTTTAATCTGGACCGGAAAGTCAAACTGGACATCTACGAGCAGATCAAGGGGCAACTGCTCTCCGCGATCTATTGTGGAAAGATCAAGGAAGGCGACCGGCTGCCCTCCATCCGTGAGCTTTCGGAGGCTCTGGGGGTCAACTACAAGACCATCCGCCGTGTCTACCAGAAGCTGGCGCAGGATGATTACCTGGATCTGATCCAGGGCAGCGGCGCTTTCCTCAAGAAACGCAGCGGCCCTGACGACTATGAACAGATGCGGCGCCGGGCGGTGTTCCGGCTGCTGCATGAAGTTTCCGAGAAAGCCAGGGGCCTGGGGCTGTCGGCCGAGAAGTTTGCCCGCCTCCTGCTCAGCTACGCCACCGGCAGCCCTTTGCGGCACCTCAAGCTGGCGGTGGTGGACCACGACGAAGAGGCGCTCATCTTTTCCCGGGAGCTGCGGATGCGCCTGGGCGCCGAAGTGTTTCCCGCGCCCCTGGGTACCCGCTCCGAGGAGAACCTGCGCCAGCTCGGCGAGGCCGACTATCTGCTGACCACGAGCTGGCACATGGACGAGGTCAGGGAACTGGCGCGCAGCCTGCAGAAGGAAGTGGTGGAGATCAAACCCAGCCACCAGATCTACACGGAGGTCCTCGAAGCCTGCCGGCACAGGAACATCGCCATCGTGATCAAGGATGAACGGACGATGCACGCCTCCTGGGACATCTTCATGAACCTGTATCACCCCAGCACCAGCAAGAAGTTCTGGATCGCCCCCATTGACCGCGAGGACCTGGTGGCGAAGATTGTCGAGGAGGCCGACCTGATCTTTGTTTCTCCCATGTGCTGGGATGAGATGCGGCGCCGTGCGCCGTCATCGAAAGAGCTGAAGACATACGACCACTTCATTTCTGAAGAGACGATTACACGGCTCAAAGAGCTGCAGTTGTTGGGCTGATCCGGCCGGCTGACCCCTCCGGCACGGGAGTACGCCAGTTGAAGCCGAATGACCTCGTCGCGCGCGTCCGCCAGCTCCCCAAGGTCGAGTTGCACCTGCATTTGGAGGGATCAGTGCGGATCGACACGCTGATGCGGCTGGCGCGACGTCATCACACTGAGCTCGACGGACTTGACCCCGAAGGCGTGAGAGCAGCGGTGTATGCTTTCGGCAATTTTCACTCCTTCCTGACCTCCTTCCGCCAGGTCTGCCTGCACCTGCAGAGCCCCGAAGACTATGTTGAGATCTTCAAGGACTTGCAGGTGTATCTGGCCGGTGAGAGGATCCGTTACGCTGAGGTTATCTACAGCCCGGCGATCCCGTGGCGGTGGGGACGGGATGGCCGGGAGATCCTGATGGCGCTGCTGGACGAAGCCGAGACGTTCGAGGAACGCAGCGGCATCCGTGTGCGCTGGATTCTGGATTGCGTGCGCCAGTTCGGACGGGCTGCGGCGGAGCAAACTGCGGAGCTGGCGGTGGAATTTCAGCGGCGGGGCGTTGCGGGACTGGGTCTCGGCGGTGACGAACTGTCGGTGCCTGCCGAGGAGTTCCGGGAAGTTTTCGCGTGGGCCCGCGCCCACCAGGTCTACTCCCATATCCATGCGGGGGAGGTTGGAGAACCGGCCTCGATCTGGGATGCCCTGCAGGTCCTGGGCGCCAACCGCATCGGACACGGGATCCAGGCCGCGCGGGACGGCAGGCTGATGGAGTACCTCCGGGAGCGCGCCGTGGGCCTGGATGTCTGTCTGACCAGCAATGTCCGTACCCGGGCCTGGCCGATGCTGGGGGACCACCCCTTGGGCCTGCTCTTGCGTCGTGGCGTTCCGGTCTCGCTCAATACCGACGACCCCGGGCTGTTCGAGACGACGCTTGGGGAGGAGTTTGCCAAGGCGGTACAATTCCTCGGCCTGAGCTGGGAAGAGCTGGTCCGGGTCCTGCTGCAGGGGGTGAGGTCCTCGTTTCTGCCCCATGAAGAGAAGATGCAGTTGATGCAGGAAATCAGTGACGCCGTCCGAAGTCTCCATGAAGCTGATCATCCAGATTCCCTGCCGGAATGAGGCGGCGTCATTGCCGACGACCCTCGCGGAACTGCCCCGTTCACTACCGGGCGTCGACCGGATTGAGGTGCTGGTGGTGGATGATGGCAGTACCGACGGCACTTCGGAGGTGGCAGTGAGCTCGGGGGCCCACCACGTGGTGCGATTGCCGGCTCATCGTGGACTGGCGGAGGCGTTCCGTACCGGTTTGGAGGAGTCGCTGCGGAGGGGGGCCGACCTGATCGTCAATACCGACGGTGACAACCAGTATCGGGCCGACGATATCGCTCTGCTGGTGGCACCGGTGCTGCGCGGCGAGGCGGATATGGTGGTAGGCGCACGGCCGATCGGAGAGATCCGCCATTTCTCATCGCTCAAGAAACTGCTGCAGCGGCTGGGGAGCTGGGTGGTCCGCCAGGTTTCGAATACCGATGTGGCGGATGCCACCAGCGGCTTCCGGGCTTTCAGTCGCGAGGCGGCGCTCCGGCTGAACGTGTTTTCGAGCTACACCTATACCCTCGAAACCCTCATCCAGGCGGGACTCACCAACATGCGGGTGGTCTCTGTCCCGGTCCGAACCAACGCGCCGCTGCGGGAATCGCGGCTGATCCGCAGCATTCCGTCCTACATCCAGCGTTCGCTGCTGACCATGCTCCGGATCTTCGTGGTCTACAAACCCCTGCGCTTCTTTGTCTTGGCGGGTGCAACCGTGTTCGGCGCGGGGTTCCTCATCGGCGTGCGATTCGTCTACTACTGGGCCATCGGCGAAGGAGGGGGCAAGACCCAGTCGCTGATCCTGGCGGCAGTGCTGTTGCTGATGGGCTTCCAGTTGGGTATCGCCGGACTGTTGTCTGACCTGATTGCCACCAACCGGCGCATCCTGGAAGAGATCCAGGTGCAGGAACGTTTGCGGGAGCTGGGACGCGATCGTGAAGGCCGATAAACCCCGGCAAGTGGTGATGGGCAACGTGTACAACAAGTACGCGTCGACCAATCCCCTTGCCCGTCACCTGTTCAAGAATTTCCTGACGGCGGTGCGGGGGCTGATTGCCCAAAGCGACCCGCGGACCATCCTGGAGGTGGGCTGCGGGGAAGGTTACCTGACCCGCTTGATCCGGCAGTGGCATCCGGAGGCAGCGGTGGTGGGCGTGGACCTGTCCGGACGGCTCTTCGACCGGAGGACGCTGGCGAACTCCGGCATCATACAGTTCCTGGTCCAATCGGTGTACCGGCTGGGCTTTCGGGAGGGTAGCTTCGATCTGGTGGTGGTGGCGGAAGTCCTGGAGCATCTGGAGGAGCCGGAGCCTGCGCTTGAGGAGATCTTTCGGGTCAGCCGCCGCGACGTGCTGCTCAGTGTTCCCCGGGAGCCGGTCTGGCGGCTGTTGAACCTGGCCCGCCTGAGCTATGTCAGGGACTGGGGGAACACGCCCGGACATGTCCAGCACTGGTCGAGTCGGGAGTTTCGCCGGCTGGTGGAGCGAAACTTCCAGGTGCTGGGTGAGGCCCGACCCCTGCCGTGGACGGTCATCCTGGCCCGAAAGAGTGAAGGGTCGAGGCTCGAAGCGAGTGGGACTATGATGAGGGGGTGCGAAACCGGCGCAGGGATGCGGTAGGAGGACCGACATGGTGAGCTTGCTGTGGTCGACGGTGGCGAAGAAGTTCCTGATGGCGTTGACCGGTCTGGCGCTGTTTCTGTTCGTTTGCGGGCATCTGGCCGGCAATCTGTTGCTGTTCGTCAGTCCCGAAGCCTTCAACCGCTACTCACACCGCCTGATCAGCATGGGCGGGGCGTTGTACGCAGTGGAGATTCTGCTGCTGGTGGTCTTCTTGCTCCACATGTACACCGCCCTGGTGGTCACGTGGAACAACTGGAAGGCGCGTCCGGCACGTTATACCCAGACCGCCAGCCGGGGTGGGCCCAGCCGGATGAATCTCTCTTCCCGCACCATGATCTGGAGCGGGGTCGTCATTCTGGTTTTCACGGTGATCCACCTGATCACTTTCAAGTACGGACCCGGCATCGCCGAGGGTTACGTCGTCTATCTGGACGGCGAACCGGTGCGCGACCTGTACCGGCTGGTGGCGGAGTCGTTCCGCAGCCCTCTGTACGCCGGGTGGTACGTGGTGGCGATGGTCGTTCTGGGGCTGCATCTGCGGCACGGGTTCTGGAGCGCGGTCCAGTCGCTGGGCCTGCACCATCCCCGCTGGACTCCGGTGATCTACAGTGTCGGGGTGGCGGCGGCGGTGCTGCTGGGCTTCGGATTCCTGTTCATTCCCGTCTGGTTCTTCCTGGGAGGATCGCTGTCATGAAACTGGAATCGCGGATACCGGACGGACCCCTGGCCGAGAAGTGGGACAGGCACAAGGCTTCGCTGAGACTGGTCAATCCCGCCAACAAGCGCAAATATGAAATCCTGGTGGTGGGGACGGGCCTGGCCGGTGCCTCGGCGGCGGCCAGCCTGGCGGAGCTGGGCTACAACGTCAAGGCGTTTTGCATTCATGACTCCCCTCGCCGGGCGCACAGCATTGCCGCCCAGGGAGGGATCAACGCCGCAAAGAATTACCCCAACGACAACGACAGCATTTGGCGGCTGTTTTATGACACCCTCAAGGGCGGGGACTTCCGGGCACGGGAGGCCAATGTTTATCGCCTGGCCCAGGTGAGCAACAACATCATCGACCAGTGCGTGGCCCAGGGCGTTCCTTTCGCCCGGGAATACGGCGGGTACCTGTCCAACCGTTCTTTTGGCGGCGCCCAGGTTTCCCGGACCTTTTACGCCCGCGGCCAGACCGGGCAGCAGCTCCTCCTGGGGGCCTACAGCGCCATGATGCGTCAGGTCAACCGGCGTAAGGTGGAACTGTTTACACGGCGGGAAATGTTGGATCTGGTGCTGGTCGACGGCAGGGCCCGCGGGATCGTGTGCCGCAACCTGATCACCGGTGCCATCGAATGCCATCCCGGACACGCGGTTGTCCTGGCCACAGGGGGGTACGGCAACGTCTATTTCCTGTCCACCAACGCCATGAATTCCAATGTGACCGCCGCCTGGCGATGTCACCGGCGGGGAGCACTTTTCGGCAACCCCTGTTTCACGCAGATCCATCCCACATGCATCCCGGTCTCCGGCCACTACCAGTCCAAGCTCACGCTGATGAGCGAAAGTCTGCGGAATGACGGCCGGGTCTGGGTTCCCAAACAGGCTGGCGACCGTCGGCGGCCGTCTGAGATCCCGGAGGAGGAACGCGACTATTACTTGGAGCGTCGCTATCCCAGCTTCGGCAACCTGGTTCCCCGCGACGTCGCCTCTCGAGCCGCCAAGGCCGTGTGCGACGAGGGGCGGGGTGTCGGGGCCTCGGGGCTGGCCGTGTACCTGGACTTTGCCGATGCCATCCGGCGCGAGGGGATCGATTACATCCGGGAGAAGTACGGCAACCTGTTCGACATGTACGAGCGGATTACCGGCGAGGACCCGTATCGAACGCCCATGAGGATCTATCCGGCCGTCCACTACACCATGGGCGGTCTCTGGGTGGACTACAACCTGATGAGCACGATTCCAGGTCTGTTTGTGCTCGGCGAGGCGAATTTTTCAGACCATGGCGCCAACCGGCTGGGCGCCAGCGCACTGATGCAGGGACTGGCCGACGGGTACTTCATCATCCCGTATACCATCGGCGACTATCTGGCCGACACCAAGTTCGTTCCGGTGAGCGCGGACAGCCAGGAGTTCAGTGTCAACGCCCGGGAGGCGGCGGACCGGCTGGAGCGGCTCCTGTCGATGCGGGGCACCCGCTCGCCGCGGCAATTCCATCGGGACCTGGGCCGGACGATGTGGGACCTGGTGGGAATGTCCAGGCATGCCGGGGGGCTGCGCAGAGCGGTGGGAGAAATCCGGCGACTGCGGGACGAGTTCTGGCGGGATCTGCGGGTTCCGGGTCGGGCCGATTTCCTGAACAAGTACCTGGAGTTTGCCGGCAGGACGGCGGATTTCCTGGAGCTGGCGGAACTGATTGCGATCGACGCCCTGCACCGGGAGGAGTCCTGTGGCGGGCACTTCCGGGAGGAGTACCAGACCCCCGATGGCGAAGCCCTGCGCAACGACGAGCAGTTCGCCTACGTGGCGGCCTGGCAGTATACCGGACCAGGTGCGGATCCGGTGCTTCACCGCGAACCGCTGGCGTTTGAATACGTGCAACCGGCAACCAGAAGCTACAAGTGACGGGAAGCAAGCCATGGCCAAAAGCATGACCCTCCATCTCAAGATCTGGCGGCAGGCGGGACCGGACAAGCCGGGAAAGCTGGTGCCGTATACGGTAACGAACGCCTCGGCGGACATGTCTTTTCTGGAGGTACTGGACGTTCTCAATGAAGAGCTGATCGCCCGCGGCGAGGAACCGGTGGAGTTCGAGAGCGACTGCCGGGAAGGGATTTGCGGATCCTGCGGGGCGGTGTTGAACGGCACGCCGCACGGTCCCGAACGGGGTTCGGCGCTGTGCCAGCTCCACATGCGTCATTTCAAGGACGGAGATACGATCGTGGTGGAACCCTGGCGGGCACGGGCCTTCCCGGTGCTCCGGGACCTGGTGGTGGACCGCAGCGCCTTCGACCGTATTATCGCCGCCGGCGGTTATATCTCGGTAAACACCGGACAGGCGCCGGATGCCAATGTGGTTCTGGTTCCCAAGGACAAGGCGGAACTGGCGATGGATGCGGCGGCCTGCATCGGTTGCGGAGCCTGTGTGGCGGCCTGTCCCAATGCGTCGGCAGCGCTGTTTACGGCGGCCAAGATCTCCCAGTTTGCATTGTTGCCGCAGGGACAGGTGGAGCGGGAGCGCCGGGTGATTGCTATGGTAGAGCAGATGGACCGGGAAGGGTTCGGGAACTGCTCGAATCACGGCGAGTGCGAAGCGGTGTGTCCGAAGGAGATTTCCATCGGCGTGATCGCCCGGATGCGGCGGGAATACCTGCGGGCGATGGCGCTGCAGGGCGGCGGTTCGCCAAGAGGCGAATCCGACGCGGCGTAGTGCGCGGATTTGCAGGGCAGCCGGCCCGATCCATCGGCGGGAAAGACCGGCTCCGACAGGAGCCGGATGCGCCGGACCCGTGGTAAGATGCGGTTCCCACCCTGGAGGGGTGGCCGAGCGGTTGAAGGCGGCGGTCTTGAAAACCGCTGTGCGGGTAGCCCCCGTACCGTGGGTTCGAATCCCACCCCCTCCGCCACGCAATTCGGCGACCAGAGGTTGATTCAGGGGGCGAGCTGTGAGTGGGATCCGCAGCTCCCTGGATCCTGGACCTCATCTCCAGCCGCAAGCGGGAAGAAGCGGCACGCCGGCCTGCTGTCCGGTCCCCCGCTGACAGGCTCGCGTCCGGCAGAGGCAGCCGGTAGAGAACAGGTCGTGTAGGAACCTGACTGCCTCCTCATTTTCCGGCCGTTCGCTCCGGGTGTGATGTGAGGACCGATCTACGCCCTCCACTTTTCCGTTGTGTCTGCCGGCCGTCGGGGACTATGATGGTCCCAATTTCCTTCCCGCGTTTCCTGCCGGAACCGCCTTGACCAGATTGGGGGTATTTCATGTCTCGACGCCATGTCGTACTGCTGGTTCTCTCGTCGCTGGCCCTCATGGGCTACTCCGATTGTCCATGCGACAAGGACGGTTACAGTATCGAGGATGTCTTCAAGGGCCGCCTGAGCCTGGCAGGCACCAACCTGTACGAGACTGAGATCTTCGGACAGAACGGGAGCTACGCCGCCGGCGCGATCTCCGGGGGTGCCGGGACGAATGTGCTCGAAACCTTTGTCCACAACTGTGCCAACGGTTGCGCTGGAGAGAACTGGTTTCAAACTCCCCAGCGACAGGTGCTCTGCGAGGGCCCGTGTTTCGGGTTGGTGAAGGCTTCAGGCGGTGCTCCCTGCTTCGGCTGGATGAAGGGTACGACCCCGCACGTGTCGTGCGTGAACAACGGCACCTGGAACACGATCCAGATACCGGGGACCTTTGGGGGGATCAGCCTGGGCGGTTTTCAGGGCAAGCTCTACGCTGCGCTCTTCGATCCCAGTTCGGGCACCTGGCCCTTCGGTGAAGTCACCGGCAACACCTGGCAGCAGAAATGGGTCTTCGATCCCCCCGGTGCCGGTTGGGATGCCGTTTTCGGCTCGATGAGGCTCTCCTTTGTGGTGGCTGCCGAGACCGCCTATTTCCTGCACGACCAGATCTTCACCAACCAGCGCCGCGCCGCCGTGGAGGCCCGCGAACTGGCTTCGGGAAACCCAGTCTGGAACCGGTATTTGCGACAGGGGCTGCAGCCCGCGGGACAAAACCGCTTCTTCCAGAGCAAGATGGAATTGAAGAACGTCGAGCTGGGCTTCGCCTACAACTATGCCGAATTTGGCGCAAACGTTCCGGGTCTCTTCTTCGCCTGCATCAACGCCGAAACCGGTGAGCTTGAGGCTTCCGGCAGCGTTCAGGAATACGTGAAGGATTTCACAGCCACACCCTCGTTTGGGCTTTACTGGCAAGAAGGGGGGTGGGGAATCCTGAGCCCCAGTCCGAACGGCACGACCAAGAATACGACCCTGCGCGAGGGTGGGGATGTTTCCACCCGGACCCTGCGTCGCGGATGGGAGGGTTCCCCCTGGATGGATGGCAGCTACGACATCCCGAGGATGGGTTACGCTTTTGTCGGTTCGCTGCGGGATTCCATGGTGCAGTCGGCGGAGGCCGATGTCGAACCGCAGCAGGCCGGTGCAACCCTGACGGTCGCATGGGTACAGTTGGGGAGATTCCTCAACTTCCCCCAGTTCGCCGACGGCGTCGGTTTCAGTACCCAACTCGCCTTCACCAACACCGGCACGGAGGCTGCCAATCTGACGGTCAGACTGCGGGGCTCGAACGGAGCGGACCTGGGCTTCAACGTGGCCGGTGACCGGATCACGCTACCCGGCAACCAGCACAACGGGACCTACGACCTGGTGGTGCCAGCAGGGGGAGTCCGGGTCCTGCGAACCGACGGCACGGGCGGTCTGGTGGTCGGTTCCGCACGGGTGGAAGCGCCGCCCTCGATTACCGGGGTGCTGACCTTCGGCGGTACCTTCGGTCTGGCCAGTGTGGGGGCCAGCGCCGCCACCTTTGAGGGTTTCACCGCTCCCGTGGAAAGCGATACGCCTGCCGGCATCAACACCGGCATCGCCGCCATGAATCTCTCCGATTCCGAAACCACACTCACGGCCGAACTGTATTCGGAGGCGGGGGCTCTGGTGGCGGCCGCCAACCCGGTGGTGCTGGCGGCCTTCGCTCAGCAGGCGTTGTTCGTGAATGAGTTCCAGTGGCAGACACCGGTCAATTTCGCCCAGTTCCGGGGTTTGCTGAAGGTGGGGACCTCGGGTCGAATCGCGGCAACCGTCCTGCAGACCCGTCCGAACCAGTTGGCGACCATGCCGGTACGCCCGCTGTAACCACAGACCGGGCAAGGCATCGGCTGGACGGCACACCGGCCCACGGCCAAGTACGGTTGCGGTGTTCCCAGCAGCCTTGTGAGAATCTCTGACGGAGTGCTCGCAAAGTCGGACAGCCTTCCTCGCGCTTTCCTCCGTGATCTGGCTTGCAACTTTCCCGCCTCTTGCGAATCTGTCATCTGCATTAGGAGGCACGCCGTTGCACCAGGGTTCCGGAGAGGGGGCTGGCTGTCACCAGGGTCACCAGGCTCCGGGTTGACTTTCTCGAGACAAAAGTGACAATAGATGTAATGTCGAGGGTCTGCTGAGGAGGCTGGGCCGCCGGGACGCGATGGGACAGCGGCCCTGACCGGTCGGCAGGCGGGGAGGGCGTTTGGAATACCAGCACCAGGTGCTGTGCATCGACGATCAGGAGCCAGTGCTGGAGTACCTGGCGCGGCATCTGGCGGCGGCTGGCTTCGAGGTCCTGACCTGTCGGACCTGGGCCGAGGCGAAGCGACTGCTGGAGAGCGGCCAGTCGAATCCTGAACTGATCTTCTTCGATCCCCAGGTCAGCAACGGCAGCACTGTGTCCGTGCGCGACGTATGTCGCCAGGCGGGCGCCATTCCTGTCGTTGCTCTCTCGTCGTCCCGCGACCCCCGTGCCATCGTGAAGGCCATCCAGGAAGGAGCCCGCGACTATCTCTGCACCCCTCTTTCCGCCGACGAACTGCGCCAGGCGATCAATGAACTGGCATGCGGGCGGCCGGAGCGTCCGGCGGAACCGAAGCCCCGCAGCGAAGGCATTTACCTGATCAGCCAGAGCAGGTCCATGGAGGAGGTTCGCAAGACGGCTCTGCAGGTGGCGAAGTCCAAAATCCCCGTGCTCATCACGGGAGAAACCGGCGTGGGGAAGGATGTCATCGCGCGGTTCATTCATGAGAAGTCGCGGCTTTCCGACAAGCCGTTCGTGAAAGTGAACTGTGCGGCGCTGCCCACCGAGCTGGTGGAAAGCGAACTGTTTGGGCACCGCAAGGGAGCTTTCACCGGCGCCTACATCGACCGCCCCGGCAAGTTCGAGTTTGCCAACCACGGCACCATTTTCCTGGACGAAATCGCCGAGTTGTCGGCCTCCGTTCAGGCCAAACTGTTGCAGGTCCTGCAGGACGGCCAGTTCTCCCGGCTTGGCGGCAACGAGGAGGTGCAGGTGGACGTGCGGGTCATCGCCGCCACCAACCGCAAACTGGAGGAAGCCATTCGGGAGGGCAAATTCCGGGAGGACCTCTACTACCGCCTCAATGTGGTCAACATCAACGTCGCCCCTCTGCGCCACCGCAAGGAGGAGATCCCGACATTCTGCCGTTACTTCCTGGAGAAGTTCTCCCGCCACTACGATGCCGAAGTGGAGTCCATCCCGAACGAGCTCATGGAAGCCTTCCAGGCGTATCACTGGCCGGGCAACGTCCGGGAGCTGGAAAACCTGGTGCGGCGGTACGTGGTCCTGCAGGATGCGGAGGCCATCCGCAGGGAACTGGCGGCAAAGATGAATCAGGAGCAGGTGGAGACTGTCGACGAGATCGCCGAGGATTACCTGAGGGAAAACGACGGTGGATCGCTCGATCTGAAAGAGGTGACCCGGCGGGCGATCTGTCAGGTGGAGCGGAACCTGATCGTCAAGACTCTCCGCAAGACCCACTGGAACAAGTCGAAGGCCGCCAAGGAGCTGGGCGTCAGCTACAAGACCCTGCTTACCAAGATCGAGCAGTACGAGATCCGCCCCGGGGAAGACTGAGGCGGTTCAGCGCTTCAGCGCCAGCACCCGGAAGTCCTTGAGGGCAGACTTCACCACATAGACCAGAACGTTGTTGGCGCCTTCGTCGGACAGCCACAGGTAGAATCCGCCTCCGTCCAGCAGAGCGGGGGAGTTCCGAACCCGACCCTCCATGATCTCGCCGTCCTGGTAGGTAAGCTGGACCCACAACCACGGTGCCGGGTCTTCTTTCGCGAAAAACCTCACCGCCCGATAGGAGGGGTCACCCTGGAAGTCCCGGACGAAGAAGACGGCCTTCAGGTCCTGCAGGGGAAAACTCTGCTGATTGCCCTTGGCATCGATGATACGGACGTTCTGGTCGTCGATGAACTCGGCTTTGGAGAAACCCCGGAAGAGCTGCTGGTCTCGGGTTCTGACGATGACTTTGCCGAACGCCGCTTCTTGCCGCATCGTGCCGAGTTTACACCGGGGCCGCCGCCGGTCCGCAAGGTCCGCCCCGGGGCGGGCCCGAACTGAAGAGCCTGGGCTCTGCGGGTCAGGGTCGAGCCCGGTCCCCGGGACTTGTGGTGGTTAGGTGACACCCCCTATTTACCACCCAACTACCGACAACGTAAAGCGCAAACTCGCGAAATCAGTATGTAAAATTGCGCCATCACGGGGTCGTGCCCGGCGTTGCGAACCTGCAACCGCCGTTCCCAGCCAGTGGCGGCGCCCGAAATCCCTGAACGGGACACGGCAGGCGTCACCGGTTACGCGGAGGTCTCCGGCGGCAATTCTCCGGCCGGGATCGCACGGGGGATCAGCCTTCTTTCCCAGGCTGCTTCCATGAGTTCCTCACGGAAATCGGGATGGGCGATGGCAATCAGCGCTTCAGCCCGCTGTCGGAGATTGCGCCCCCGCAGTTTGGCGATCCCGAATTCGGTCACCACGTAGTGGACGTCCGCGCGGGTGGTCACGACTCCAGCCCCCGGCTTCAAGGAGGGTGCAATCCGGGACACCTGACCGTCCAGCGCCGTGGAGGGCAAGGCGATGATGGAACGTCCCCCCCGGGAATGGGCGGCACCGCGGACGAAGTCCACCTGACCTCCGAAACCCGAATAGATCTTGCTGCCGATGGAGTCAGAGCAGACCTGTCCCGTGAGATCGACCTCGATCGCTGAGTTGATGGCCACCATGCGGTCATTGCGCGCGATCACCGCGGGATCGTTGGTGTAATCCACCGGATGAAACTCGAACAGGGGGTTGTTGTGGAGGTAGTCATAGAGCCGCCGGCTGCCCAGAGCGAAGGTCCCGATCACCTTGCCCCGGTGCAGGGTTTTCTGCGCTCCCGTAATGACCCCGGACTCGACCCCCTCCATGATGCCGTCCGATACCATCTCGGTGTGGATGCCCAGATCCCGCCGGCTGCCAAGGCTGGCCAGCACGGCGTCGGGGATCGCGCCGATCCCCAACTGCAAGGTGCAGCCGTCCTCCACCAATTCCGCCACCAGGCGGCCGATCCGGCACTCGGTTTCTCCGAATCCCGAACGCTGCAATTCCGGCAGTTCCTGGTCAGCCTCCACCACCGCGTGGACCCGTGCCACGTGGACGAAGCAGTCGCCCAAGGTCCGGGGCATGCGCTGGTTGACTTGGGCGATCACCGTCCGCGCGTTGGCCACCGCCGACATGGTGGCCAGGCATTCCACCCCCAGACTCAGAAAACCGTGTTCATCCGGAGGACTGGTTTGGATCAACGCGGCGTCCAGCGGCAGGAGCCCCTCGGAAAACAGGCGAGGGATCTCATGCAGATGGACGGGGACGTAATCCGCCAGTCCTTCGTTCACCATCAGGCGGTCCGTGGAGCCCACAAACATAGAGTTGTGGCGGAAAAAGTTCCAGGCTTCCGGACGGGAGAGGGGATCGTCCCCCAGCAACAGGACATGGACCACTTCGATGTCGCGGATCTCCGGCACCCGGCGTGCGACCGCTTCCAGCAGGGCGAAGGGGGTGGCGGAGTTTCCGCTGATATAGATCCGCGTGCCGGATGCCACCATCCCGGCAGCCTCGTCCAGAGACCTCTTGCGCTGCTGGTAGACGTCAATCCAGCCCATGCACCACCGTCTCGAGATCGGCGGAAACCAGATCGGGTTGGACCAGCCGGTTGGACAGCACTCCTCGATACAGGTACAGCCCCTGCCGCAAAGTCCTGCTCCGGCGCAAGGCGGCTTCGAGACCAAGTCGTGCCACCATGACCAGGTAGGGCAGCAGGGCATTGGTCAACGCGTGGGAGGAAGTACGCGCCACCAGCGCGGGGACGTTGGGCGCGCAGAAATGCACCACCCCCATCTCGGTGAACAGGAACCCACCTCCGGTCCACAACCGCGAGGTCTCCACACATCCGCCGTGATCGATGGAGAAATCGATGATGACGCTGCCCGGCTGCATGCTCTGCACCATCGCCGAACTCACTACCACCGGCGAGACCCGTCCCCGATCGAGAACACTGCCGATCAGCACGTCGGCAAAGGCCACATGTTTCTCCAGGTTGCTCTGGTTGGCCAGCGCGGTGACGACCCGGCCTTCGAAGAGGGTATCCAGCTGTTGGAGCCGGCGCAGGTCGATGTCCAGGACATAGACCGAAGCACCCGCGCCCAGAAAGGAGCGGGCGGCGTAATATCCGAGGGTGCCGCCGCCCACGATGACCACGTCCGCAGGCGGAATTCCCGGCAGGCCGCCTAACAGGATGCCGCGGCCGCCTGACTGGTTTTCCAGCAGGCGGCCGGCGAGCTGGACCGCCATTTTGCCCGCGATCTCGCTGGAAGTGCGCAGGATCGGCAACGAGCCGTCCTCTTCCTCCATCGCCTCGTAGCCGACTGCGGTCAGTTCCCGTTCCGAGAGAAAGCGGAGCAGGGAGGCTTCCGCCGTCCCCAGCCGCAGGAAACCCATCAGCGCCGTCCCAGGGTTGTAATAGGGCCACTCGGCGGGATCCGGGCGCCCGACCAGCAGGACGACGTCAGCCCGGCGAATCACTTCCTCGTTGGAATAAGCTGTTTCAGCTCCGGCCGCGCGGTAGTCGGCGGCGCGGAATCCGGCGCCGGTCCCCGCGTCGGCGGAGACGAAAACCCGGACTCCCTGTTTGACCAGCTCCCGAACCCCGGCGGGGGTCAAAGCGACGCGTTTCTCCTCGAACCCCTGGACGACCCGTCCTTCTTTCGGGATTCCGATGATCATGGCGGCCCCTGTCAGGCGGTCAGCGGGTAGCCTTTGCGAAGTCCGTATTTCTTCATCTTGTAACGGAGCGTGTCGCGGGTAATGGAAAGCAGCCGGGAGGCCCGGCTCTGGTTTCCCCCTGCCTTGACCAACGCTTGCTGGATCAATTGCTTCTCAACCTCATACAGATTGATTCCGCTGTCCGGGATCCGCAAGCCTCCGTTGCCGCTCAAGGGGCGCGGCTCCCCGCGATACTCGGCGATCCGCAGGGGAAACAGATCCAGGCTCAGCAGTCCCTCATCCTGCAGGATCATCGCGCGTTCGATGGCGTTGCGCAGTTCGCGGACGTTGCCGGGCCAGTCGTAGCTTTCCAGGGCCCGGCGGGCTTCCTCGGTCAACCCTTGGACGGACTTGTTGAAACGGGCGTTGTAGCTTTGCACGAAGTAGTCAATCAGAACGGGGATGTCTTCGCGGCGCTCGCGCAACGGCGCCAGCGTGATGGGGATGACGGAGAGCCGGTAGAAAAGGTCTTCCCGGAACTGTCCCTTGCGGGCGATTTCCTCGATGTCCTTGTTGCTGGCGCAGATGACCCTTACGTCCACGTGGATGTCCTTGACGCCGCCGATGCGGCGGAAGGTCTGGTCCTCCAGGACCCGCAACAGCTTGGCCTGGAGGTTGAGGGCCATCTCGCTGATTTCGTCGAAAAAGATGGAGCCGCCGTCTGCCAGTTCGAACAGCCCCTTCTTCATGGCCTTGGCGTCGGTAAAGGCACCCCGTTCGTGGCCGAACAGTTCGCTTTCCAGCAACTGTTCCGGTATGGCGGCACAGTTCAGGATCATGAACGGCTGGCGGCTGCGGTTGCTTTCGTAGTGCAGCGCCTTGGCCACCAGATCCTTCCCCGTGCCGCTCTCGCCCTGGACCAGGATCGTATTGGCTTCGCTGACCGCCACCTTGCGGACAAGCTGTTTGACCGCCTGGATCTCCTCCGAGACGCCGATGATGCTGTCCAGGGAATAGGTGTTCTTCTGTTCCTTCTTGGTCCGGTCCACCTGCTCCCTGAGAGAGCTGGTTTCCAGCGCGTTCTGCAGGGCATGCAGCAGCCGGTCGAAATTGATCGGTTTCTCCAGGTAATCGTAGGCACCGATTTTCAGCGCCTTCACCGCATCCTCAACCGCGCCGAAGGCAGTGATCATGATGACGGGCGTGTTGGGCGAGGACTTCTTCATCTCCAGCAGCAGCTTCAAACCGCTGCCGTCGGGCAGGCGGACGTCCAGCGTCACCAGGTCGGGCAGGTTCTCCTGGAATAGGTTCAGGGCATCGGCACAGGTTTCGGCTTCCAGCACCTGGTAGCCTGCCGCCTCCAGCTTCTGGCGGATGGACCACCTCACCAGTTTCTCATCGTCGACCACCAGAACGGTTTTCATGCTCGCCTTACCCGTGGAATTTGCAGTCCTGCTTGGCGGCATAGGGATAGCAATTTCGGTGCCCGAACCGTGCTGTCGGGGTTTCAGGACGACAGAGTCAGCCGGCTGGGGAATTTGCCCCACAAGTCTATCAGAAATGGTTGGTCCGGGCCCGGAAAGTAGGTCTTTTCACCCGCCTCGGCGACCAGGCAGCCTCCGGCTCGGGCGCGGGACATCGGGAGTCTGAAGCCGGAAGCGGGAGCCAGCGGCTGCGAGGTCACAGGTTGTGGCGGCGGTGAGTCGGCCGTGGCGCCTGCCGCTCGCCGGACGGAAACTGCAGGGTGACGCGGGTGCCCTTGTGAGGACTGCTGGTCAGTGTGATGGCTCCGCCGTGGGCGTCCATGATCTTCTTGCAGATTGCAAGTCCAAGGCCGGTGCCGCGGTTCTTGGTGGTGAAGAAGGGCCGGAACACGTCTTTCAGGTGTTCCGGCGGGATACCGGCTCCACTGTCCTCCACCACCATCTGGACATACCCGGGGCCGTCGGAGAAACGCAACCGGATCTCGCCGCTACCGCTCATGGCGTCGCTGGCGTTGTCCAGCAGGTTCCACAGGACCTTCTCGAAAAGCCACGGATCCACCATGGCCGAGCTCTGGGCTTCGTTCTCCAGGCTGATGCTGAGGTCCCCGAGTTCCTCCTGCTCCTGGAAACTGCGGGCCACCCGTTCAGCAATTTCATGGAGTCTGCATAGTTGCGCATCGGGGTTCCAGGGCCGTGAAAACGCCAGCAGATCCCGCACGGTGTTGTCCAGCCGGCGGACCTCGCTGAGGATGTCGTTCATGATCTGGCGGCGGGCGTCATCCTCGGCCAGAGTGTCCTTGAGGATCTCGATGGCTCCACTGATGCCGGCCAGCGGGTTCTTGATCTCGTGTCCCACAGACGCTGCCATCTCGCCGATGGCCGCCAGTTTCTGGGACTGGATGATCTCCTCCTGCAGGCGCTTGAAATCCGTCAGGTCGCGGACGATCCCCGTAAACATCTTCCGCCCCCGGATGCTCACATCACTGACCGCCAGATAGAGCGGAAACAGGGACCCATCCTTGCGGCGTCCGGTCACCTCCCTGCCCAGGCCGATGATGCGGGTTTCCCGGGTCGCCAGGTGGTGGTCGATATATGCCTGGTGCATGTGGCGGAAGGGTTCGGGCATGAGAATCCCTACCTCCTGGCCAAGGACTTCTTCCGGCCGGTAGCCGAAAATCCGGACCGCCGCCGGATTGAACGAAAGAATGCGCCCTGACTCGTCGATGGTGATAATGCCGTCGACGCAGGTTTCCAGGATCGCCCGCAACGTGGCCTCGCTCTCGATCAGGGCCATCTCGGTCTTGCGGCGTTGAGTGACGTCTTCCCCGGTGCTGATCACCTCCTGGACACGCCCCTTCCGGTCCCTGACGAAGGCGTTGCGCCAGGCGATCAGACGTTCCTCCCCCGAACGGGTCAGCACGGGGTTCTCGAAGAATTCGAGATTGCGTTCCTGGCGGAGCAGTTCGTGGAATGCGTTTCGAATCGATTCCCGGATCCGCTGCGGGAGCCAGCAGTCGAACCAGTTGGTGCCCAGGATCTCGTGCTCGGAGCAGCCCAGGGTCTCACACCCCTTGCGATTGATGAGCCGGACCCGCTCGTCGGCTCCAAGCACCAGGATGATTACGTCGGCAAGGTCCAGGTAGCGCTTGATCGCCTTGGTATTCTTCATCCGGGAAGTCGTTAACACTGTATCAGAGACGGCGAAATCCCGCCGCGACGGGCTCAGAACGTGAACCGCAGGCCAAGCTGAAGCTGGCGGGGCGCGAAAGCCGCCGTGAAACCCAGCGGCTGGTTGGCGGGAATCGCCGCGCTGCCCCCCACCGAAGCCTCTCTTTCCTCCAGGCACAAGAAACACGAGGCCGCAGGGTTCCCCGGTCCCCGCCTTTCGTGATTCTGTGGAGTCACGGCAACATACTTGACCCCTTTTTCTCCGTCAAGGCGCGACGCCCGAAGAGCCCGGAAGGCCGAGGATCGCGCAAATGGGCAAGGCGATCATCCCCGCACTTGTTCCTTGCGGGGCTCGGGCGAGGGTGCCGCTGGCGGACGCTCACCGGGCCACGCGGGCTGGGGTCCTCAGCGGGAATCCCGGTCGACGGGGAGTTCCAGGGCGGTGGCCCATGCGGCACTGTGGTGGATCCTGTGGCGCTGGACCCGATAGGCGCTCGGCGGTGCCGTCATGATCGAATCGACGAAGGTTTGGGGATTGCGGTCGTACAGTGGAAACCAGGTGCTCTGGATCTGGACCATCAGGCGGTGGCCGGCCCGGAAGGTGTGGTTGGCGTGGGGCAACGGCCATGAGTACTCCAGAACGGTGTCGGGCCGGATGGGATGCGGGTGCTCCAGGTCCTCGCGATAGCGCCCGCGGAAGATGTCGGCTGTCACCATCAACTGGTAGCCGGACATGGCGACGGAATGGGGATCGTCGTCGGGATAAACGTCGATGAGTTTGACCACCCAGTCGGCGTCGGTGCCCGTCGTTTCGGCAAACAGGCGGACCCGGACCGGACCGCGGATGGTCAAGGGTCGGTTCAGCGGTTCGCTTACCCAGGTTGCCACGTCGGGACGTCCGTCCACGAAGCGCTGGTCTTCCACCAGCCACCTTCGCCAGGCTTCGATCGCCAGTGGGTTGCCGTAGTCGGAACCCAGGTTGGGACGCGGTGCGTAGGGCACGGGTTTGGCGGGATCCGAGCTGTAATCGGTGTAACCCCCGTCCATCGGCGGCCGGTCGAAAGAAAGAGACTGGTCAGCCTGAAGAAACAGCGGCCGCACCGTGCGGGCCGGCGGCCAGCGGTCCAGACGGCGCCAGCGGTTGCTGCCGGTCTCGAAGACGGATACCGGCGCCGGGAGCGTTTCCCCTGAGGCGCGCAGAAAGCGGTGCAGGAACGGAGCCAGGATCTCCTCCCGAAAACGCCTGGCCGTATCTTCTCCGAACTCCAAGGCGCCGAGGCGGCTGCCGTCGGCAAAATGCTGGCCGTGGTACCAGGGTCCGGCGGCGAAGAAATTGAGGTCATTGTGCCGGTCATACGCCTCGAGAACCTGGTAGACCGCCGGGGCTCCGTAAATGTCTTCCTGGTCCCACCAGCCGTGCACATGGAGAGTGGGCACCAGGCGGGGAAGCTGTTCGAACCACTGATCGGCTGCGCAGTCGCGCCAATACGGCCCATAGGCCGGGTTCTCCATCAGGCGCGTCCACATTTCGTGCCTGGCATCCAGCCGGGAACCCAGGCCCTGGGACACCGAGCCCAGACCGAGCATCCAGGAGTAAAGGTCACGCTGTTCAAAGGGATAAGGGGTGGATCCGCCGGGGCGGGTTTCCATCTGGTAGATGTACTCGAAGGCATAGGAGGCGCGGAAGGCCCCCCAATGAAACCAGTCGTCGGCCTTCCAGACGTCCACCACCGGGTTGAACGGAACCGCCGCAGCCAAGGCGGGATGAGGGTCCCGCAGGGCTGCCAGGGTCAGCCATCCCGGATAGGAGGTGCCCCAGATCCCGACCCGCCCGTTGCTGGGAACGTTCTTCACCAGCCAGTCGATGGTGTCCCAGGCGTCCGTGGTTTCATCCGTTTCGGAGCGGTTAAACTGCCCCCTAGGAACTCTGTATGTGGAGGCTTTGCCTTCTGACTGGAACCGCCCCCGAATGTCCTGGATGACATGGATGAACCCGCCATCGAGGAACTTGGGACCGCGCATCACCTCCAGGCGGGTGGTGGCCCTGCCTCCCAGGGCTCCAGCGGCATTGTAGGGGGTACGCTCCAGAAGGATGGGAAGGGGCCCGTCGGCCTGTCTCGGCGTCAGGATCAGCGTATGCAGCCGGACGCCGTCCCGCATCGGGATCATCTCCACCCGGAGCGTGAAGTCGTCGCGGGGAGACGGTTCACGGAGCTGTGCCGCACTGCCGCCTCCCCACGCCAGGACCAGGACGAGCCAAGCCAGCAAGACGCTCATCGAGCTCTACGATCGGTCGGCCCCTGAGTCAGGGGCGCGGCAGGGCTACTTCTTCTGGGCGGCAATCCACGCTGCCAGCACTTTGAGGTCATCGGCGCTGCCGCCGAAAGCCTTGTTGTGCTTCTTCCCGTTGAGGTCCACTTCCTTCTTCAGGAATTTGGCGATCCAGTCGGCGTCCTTGTCCAGGTTGACCAGATCGGGTCCCTTCATCTTTTCCGACTTGACAGTGGCCTTGATGCCCACCGTCGAGACGTCATGGCACATGTTGCACTTGTCCGCCATGAAGATTTTCTGGCCATCCGCCTCGGCTGCCGCAGCCACCGTCGGTCTGGAAGCGGACAGCGCCACCAGGGCCATGACCAGCAAACAGGCGGTCGATGTCAGAGCAATCCACCGGAAAGTCGTCTTGCGCATCGCTTGAACACTCCTCAAATGCTGTCCCCCGACACAAGAAACGCCGCAACTCATTGTATACCCTGCGGGTCCGAAACCACGCATTCATTGACACTCAAGTCCACCCATGCGGGGGGGACAGGAACTCGACCCGCCCGGCATGTCCATTGACAACCGCTTGTCACGGAGAGCACCATTCGTTTCAAGTTTGCAGCTCAAACCTTGGGGTGACTGATTCGCTTGCGGCGGTTGGCCGTGCCGGCGGTCCGGTACCTGCGAGGGCGGGCGCCGAGCGGCGCCGGGGGAGGAGGCCATGAAGAAGGGGTGTCTGGCGGCGGTTGCCGTAGCTGTTGTGCTGGCGGTACTGGTCTTGGTGTTCGTCTTCTGGTTTACCGGGGACGCCGTGAAAGCCGCGGATCAATTCCTGGCGATGCTGTCCGAAGGCAAATCACAGGAGGCTTACCAGGCAGCGGCTGAGTCTCTGCGTGCCCAACAGTCGTTCGAGGAGTTTTCCCGGGCGGTGGAGTCCATGGGTTTGCAGGGGTGCAGATCCGCCTCCTGGAGCAGCCGGGAGGTCCAAAACGACCAGGCGTCCCTGGAGGGGAGTGTGACTCTGGCGGACGGGGGAACGCTGCCCTTGTCGATGAAACTGGTCAAGGAGTCCGGCGGCTGGAAGGTCATCTCTTTGACCACTCCTCGAGCCGGAGCGACTCTGGCGTCGCCGTCCGGCGAGCCGTCGATCCCAGGGGATGACCAGCTCAAGGCCCTGGTCCATGGCACGATAACGGACTTCGCCCGAGCGGTGGAGGCGGGGGATTTCGGTCCCTTCCACCAGAACATCTCAGCCCGCTGGCAGACGCAGATCACCGCCGATCAGTTGCGGCAGGTCTTCGGTCAGTTCGTGGATCAGAAACTGGACCTCTCCGGAGTCTACGGCCTCGACCCCGTACTGGGCGCTCCGCCATCGACCAGCGGCGAAGGCCTGCTGGTGCTGTCCGGCTTCTACCCGCTGCGACCGCAGCCGCTGGAGTTCGAACTCAAGTACATCTATGAGCATCCGCAATGGAAGCTGTTCGGCATCCATGTCAACCTGGGAGCACCGGCCAGCCCAGAGGCGGAAAGCACGGAGGGTAGCCCCGATTCCACCACGGCGGTGCCGCCGCCGACGGATTCGGCTGCCGCCTACGAAATTGTGGAGAACGCTCAACTGGCAGGCAGATTGGGGCGGCTAATGGTGGTGTTCCCGCAGGGTTCGAATCCCTCCAGTACCCGGATCGACGTCTTTCCTGCCGGACAGGACAAAGCCGCCGACGGGGATTACGGCAGCGTGACTTTTGACCTGTTGCCCGGCCGATATGACGTCGTCGTGTCCAAGGTCCGGCTGGAGGGTGTCGAGATCCAGTCGCGGCACGACACCCGCATCAAGGTGGGTGTGCTCAAAGTGACGGCCGGTTCCAGCACGCAGACGCGGGTCCTCAAGGACGGAGTGGAAATCAGATCCGACTACGGGAACGCACAGTTCGGACTCCCGGCTGGAGAGTACGAGGTGGAAGTGTCCGGAACCCGGGAACGGGTAACTATCGGGGACGGTGCGATCGTGGAGTTTTGAGCTCGCGGAGGCACCCGGGAGAGTGCGCCCACCACACCGGGCGGGAGGATAGACCATGAGAGAAACAGTCTGGGCGCTGGTCATTCTGGCCGCATTGGCTTTTCTGGGAGGAACCTTCAGCAGGTTTGTGGGGGACGGTTCCCTGTGGGGGCACCCGTCCGTAACCTACTGGAGAGGCGCCATCGGCCTGCTGGCTTTCGCCGTGGTCCTGTTACTGATGCAGATCCGCGATCGCCGATAGGCGTTGTCGCCAAGGGTTGGCTGGAGGAGCCCCGCCCCCCGGGCCGGCAGCCTGGGGGGTCACGCCGGTGCGCGGTTTGCGGCTGGGTCCGGCGCTCAGTAGCGAAAACTGAATCTTCCGGATCCGGTGTGGACCACCAGGTAATCCTTCCCCACTTCCACTTTGCTGACCCCCGGCATCGCCTGGATGGCACGGTACAGAAGCGATTGTTTGCCCTCCGCCACACCAGGCAGGAGAATGGTGGCCCGACTGGCTGGGGGGATGCGAACGTCGATCCGGGTTTCGCCGTCCACCAGGGACCAGCCGGACTCGATGCGGCCGGTCATGGCGTTCAACGACGCTTTCGCCCAGGTCAGTTTTCCCCCCGGGCGAGGCTGGATCCTCACGTGCTGGTAACCGGGGGCTGAGGGATCGGGACGGATTCCCGCCACCACCTCGTACAGCCACTCGCCGATCGCGCCGTAAGCATAGTGGTTGAAGGAATTCATGCCGGGATCCTGGAAGGTCCCGTCAGGCCGGATTCCATCCCACCGTTCCCAGATGGTGGTGGCGCCTTGCTTCACCGGATAAAGCCACGAGGGGTACGTGTCCTGGTGAAGCAAGGTGTAAGCCACATCGAGATAGCCCTGTTCGGTGAGAACGTGGCAAAGGTGCGGAGTTCCCAGGAAGCCCGTGGACAAGTGGTCGTCCTTCTGCCGGATGTCCGCCACCAGACGCCGTGCCGCCTCCTTCTCCCACTCCCCTTCCAGCAGTCCGAAACGCAGCGCCAGGGCATAGGCAGTCTGGGTACTGGGAGAAAGCCTCCCGTTGGGGGTGAGGAACTCGCGGCGGAAGGCGGTCACGATCCGTTGAAACCGCTCCCCGTAGAGCTGGGCGTCCTCGGTCTTGCCCAGCACTTCCGCCGCTTGGCGGACCAGGTCTGTCGAGTGGGCGTAGAACGCCGTGGCAATAAGGTCCTTGTCGGTCACCGCCGCCGGGAAGGACCAGTCCCGGTACGTGGCGGAAAGCCAGTCCCCGAAATGAAAGCCGGTGTTCCAGAGATGACTTTCGCCCGCTGTCCGGGCAATGAAGTCGGCCCAGGCTTTCATGCTGGGGTACTGTTCCTCCAGCAGTCTCCGGTCTCCGTACCTCACGTACAAAGCCCATGGGACGATAGTCGCCGCATCCGCCCACCCGGCCGACGCGAATCCGCCCAGGACGTCGGGAACGACAAACGGTACCCGCCCGTCCTCGGTTTGGTCGGCGGCCAGGTCGCGGAGCCACTTGGTGAAGAACGCCGCCACATCCATGTTGAAGGCGGCGGTCCGGACGAAGACCTGCGCGTCGCCCGTCCAGCCCAGGCGTTCATCCCGTTGCGGGCAATCCGTCGGGACGTCGACAAAATTGCCCTTCTGGCCCCAAACGATGTTGTGCTGAAGCTGGTTGATCAGGGGATCCGAACATTCGAAGGTTCCAGTAGGCGTCATCGCCGAGTGCAGGACGACCGCAGTGAAACTCTCAGGAGTCGGCCGGCCCGGGAACTCGAGCACCCGTACATACCGGAACCCCTGGAACGTGAAGTGGGGCTCGTACTCCTCGGTCCCCCGCCCCCTGAGTACGTAGGTGACCTCCTGTTTGGCAGCCCGCAGGTTTTCGGTATAGAAGTTGCCTTTGCTGTCGAGGACCTCGGCGTGATGCAGCCGGACCCGACCTCCCTCGGGCCCCTGCACCTTGATTCGGACCCATCCCACCAGGTTCTGGCCGAAATCCACCACGGTCTCCCCTGCCGGGGTGGTCAGGATCTCTTTCGGCCGAATCTCCTCGATCCGGCGGACAGGCGGCCCGACGGTTGCGACCAGACGATGGTCGCGCTCCAGGGTTTCCACCGGCGTCCAGTCTGCGTCCTGGAACCCGGGTTCGGCCCAGCCGGGCATCTCGAGCCGGGCGTCGTAAGTCTCGCCCATGTAGAAGTCCGCGTCCTGAATGGGCCCGGTGGATGCTTTCCAGCTGGCGTCAGTGGCGACGGTCTCCACCTTCCCGTCCGCGTAATGCAGGCGCAACATGGCAAGCAGGGCCCGCCGCTGGCCGTAAAGGTTCCGCCGCCCGGCAAACGCCAGGTATCCCCGATACCAGCCGTCTCCCAGGATGGCGCCGAGAGCGTTTCGTCCCTCCCGGAGCAAAGGGGTCACGTCGTACACCTGGTATTGGAGCTGCTTGGAATAGCTGGTCCAGCCGGGTGTGAAGAGGTCTTCTCCCACCCGCCGGCCGTTAAGCCAGGCTTCGTACAGTCCGAGGGCGGTGATGTACAGGCGAGCCTCGCGCAGAGGCGCCTTTACCCGAAATTCGCGGCGCAGCACAGGCGAAGGAGAGGGGCTGCCGTCTTTCTCCAGGGGCGACGCGATCCACCGGGCCGGCCAAGGCGCTCCCGGCTCCAGTCCCATTTCCCACCAGCCTTCCTCGCTCCAGGCAGTGGGATGGTCGTGATCGTCCCAGACCTGGACCTTCCAGCGATAGCGGCGCTCCCGTTCCAGAGCTGGACCTGCATACTCGATGTGGAAGGTGCGGGCGGAGGCAACCTTGCCGGAATCCCAGTGCGTCTCACCGGTCTGGGCATCGCTGACCACGATCCGGTAAGCGGTGGGCCGGGCTCCGGGACGGTCTGACTCCAGGGTCCAACTAAGGCGGGGAGACGGGGTTTCCACTCCCAGCGGATTGACCCGGTACTCGCAACGCAGATGGGAGATTTGCAGATCGGAAAGGACAGGGTCCTGAAATCCGATTCCGAAGGCTATCAGAAGCAGGGTCCACCAGGCGCTGATCACGACTCCTCCTGTCAGGCAAATCCTAGCGCGGCCTTGCCCGGAACTGAACCCCCTTGTCGGCACGCGGATCACGCGGATCACGCGGATCACACGGATCGGCGCGGATCACACGGATCGGCGCGGATCACACGGATCGGCGCGGATCACACGGACTGGGCCGCCAGCGCCTTGCTCAGCGTACGCTGGCGGCTTCCAGGAGCCGCCGATGCGCCGCCTCGAAACCGGCGGTGGACGAGTCGTAATCCGTGAAGGTGCGAACCAACTGGGTACCGATCTCGTCCGCCAGCCGCTCGTCCCGGGCTGCCACCGCTCTCAGCAGCTCGTAATCCTCGATACCCGCACCCATGGCCTCGAAACGGACACTGGACCACGGCCCCTCCGTTCCGGGGTAAACGATGTGGGAGTCCCCAGGGGGCAGGTGGAATTCTCCGTAGGGCCCGTGGGGCGGCGTCGTGTCCTCGAAGGGGTCCTGGACCGCGATCACCTGATTCAGCCCCCAGTGGAGGTATCCGTCCAGGCGGTAGCGCCAGTTGGCCCAGTGCAGTAGCCGGGTTCGCAACAGCTCGGTGTCGATGAAGCGGTTGAGATGGAAACCCGAAGGATCGCAACAGGTGTAGAACCAGATCGTGTCGCCGCGGCGGCGGTGAGCCTCGAAATCGTCACGATGTTTCTCGTAACTGGCACTGAGGGGGACCCAAATATCCACCGCCCCGTCCAGAGCGGGGTTGCCGAGGGCGTCGATGAGCGGGATTCCCGGCAGGAACTTGCGAACGGTTCCAGCGAGGATGCGGTATTCATCGAAGTGTTTGGGCGGAGGCTCGTCGACGATGTGCTGGGTCGCCCGGTCATACCAGCCGTTGCGGCGCAGCATCTCTGCCCAAGCCGGCAGATATCGGGCCAGATAGGCGTAAGCCTCGTGGGATGTCGCCGGCACCGGAGTTCCGTTCACCTGGATCACAAAGCGGGCGACCGCTTCCTTGCGGCGGTCGTGGCCGGCGATGTGGGGGAGTTCGATGTGGGTGAACCCCTCCTCCAGGAACATGCGGATCATCCTCTCGGTGCGGGAGAAATCGAATTCCCACTCCCCGCCGTTCGTCCTGGTCACTTCCGGGCGTACCGCAATGAAGTCGGTCTGCCGGCCCCGGCGCATCATCCGGGCATACTTGCGCAGCAGATCCCAATGCGCTTCGGACCAGGGCTCGACTTTGTGCAAACGTGCCATGTGGCCGGTGCTGAACCAGTTCGTCACCCGGAGATGACCAGCCTCAGGCACCTGCGCCGGATACACCTGGAGGGTGATTTCAACCCGCGCGCCTGTCCCTGCAGAATCCACTTCCAGAACTCCTTTACGCTTCCCGGGAGCGGCGTCACTGGGGACTCTCAGCGAGATGTAGAGGGCATCGGTGGCTCCGCGGGCGGGATCACCCGGCTGGAGCGGCCTCAGCGCTTCGTAGACCCGGTAGGGGGCCTTGCGGATCACCCCTTCCGGGGTAGGCTGGTCGGGCGGAACGGCGCTGCAGGGTGGGCCCGAGTTTTCCGGCACCCGGACGTCGATCAACTGGTAAACCTCAGCCGGCAGATCTCCCTCAAGCCGATAGTCCAGGGCTTTACCGGCCTGGAGCCCCCGCAACAGCACCTGCAGCCCGGTACGGCCGCCGCGGGCGGCATGCAGTTCGATCGCATGGCTGGGCGGCTCCGGGATGACTGAGTCCGGATACAGCCATTCATTGGCGCTAACCACGTGGTACTGGAGGTCAGAACCCAAGGCGCCGCAAAAGCAGGCACCGGTGAACCACAAGAGCGTCCACACCGCCGGCAGTCGATTCAAGATGTCACCCCTTCTCCCACCACCTGCACCGTCCGAAGGGTAGCCTGCAGCGTGACACGGCGCAAGCCTGGCGTCCTGCCGGGGGGCCGCTGGGCGGGCAACGCTGCGCAGCCTCGGGCCCAAGCCGAAACGGGAACCACCTGGCCAGGCGACCCCGCCGGCCGGGAGAGCGCCGGCTTCGTGTCATAATTCTGCCCCATGTCTGAAAGGGCCGGCCGGGACTGGGCTCTCAGCCGAACGTTCAGAGCGTTCCAGTACCGTGATTTCCGCCTCCTCTGGCTGGGAGCGTTCACTTCAACGACCGGCAACTGGATGCAGTTGGTCGCCCAGTCCTGGCTGGTGCTGCAACTGACTGCGTCGCCGTTCTATCTGGGGCTGGTAGGCTTCCTTGGCCAGCTCCCCATCATCCTGTTCACCCTGGTGGGCGGTGTTTTCGCCGATCGCTTCGAACGGCGGAAGCTGCTCCTGGCATCCCAGTATGTCCAGATGGCCGTGGCGGTCGCCCTGACGGTGCTGGTGTACCTGGACGTGATTCGGATCTGGCACTTCCTAATCCTGGTCTTCGTAGCCGGCAGCGCGCAGGCGTTCGGCGGGCCCGCATACCAGGCTCTGATCCCGACCCTGGTCAAGCGGGAAGACGTTCCCAACGCAGTCGCCCTCAACTCGATCCAGTTCAACCTGGCCCGGATGGTAGGGCCGATGATCGCGGGAGCGGCCTTCGCTTCGCTGGGGGCCGTGTTCTGCTTCGGGCTCAACGCGCTTTCATTTCTGGCGGTGGTGGTATCTCTGCTGATGATCGGCACGCGGTTCATCCCGCAACGGACGGATGAGTCCGTCCTGACGCAGATCGGCGCAGGATTCCGCTACATCCGAGAGCAGGGTTCCCTTTGGCAGTTGACCGTCCTTGGATTCGTGAGCACCTTCTGCGGGGTTCCCTTGCTTACTTTGCTGCCGGTCTTCGCCAAGGACGTTTTCGGGCTGGAAGCATTGGGCTACTCCACCATGATGGCGGTCTCCGGTGCCGGCTCCATCACCGGCGCCCTGGCCTATGCCACTTTTGCCCGCGCGTCGCGGCAAGGCCTGTTTGCCCTGCGGATCCAGGTGGTCTTTGCCTGCCTCCTGGCGCTGTTTGCGGTCTCCCGGAGCCTTGTCCTGAGCTGTGTGGTGCTGTTTCTGACCGGTTTCTGTCTGATCGTCCTGTTTGCATCCATCACCTCGCTGGTCCAGTTGGCGACTTCCGAGGAGATGAGAGGCCGCATGATGAGCATCTTCATGTTGGCTTTCCGGGGCGGGATGCCACTGGGTGACCTTTCGGCCGGTGCGATGGCGGACCGTCTGTCGCCGTCGACCGCCTTGCTGATCCTTTCGGCGGTGCTGGCGTTGGCGGCCGGCGGGTTCCTGCTCTCGCGCAGCGGGGTCAAACGGCTTTGAGGAACGGCGAAGTCCGGAAGTGACCCGCCCGCCGCCGCCGACCCGCTGGGAGAGCGGCAAGCGGCGTCCTCCGGTGGCGCGCCACCAGGGGAACGAGGACACCGGACCTGGCTCAACCGCAGAACGGCTTCAGAATCTCCCCCAGGGCTGCGCTGGTTGCCGGGTCCAGCTCGTAGGACACCCGGACCATGGGCTTGTTGGCCCGGATCAGACGGGACAGGTCGAACGGCGTGCCCACCAGAACCAGGTCACAGGGAACCGCGTTGATGGTTGCCTCCAGCTCCTCCACCTGGCGGTTCCCGTAACCCATGGCAGGCAGGACGTCTTGGAGCTGGGCAAAATGGGAGTAAGTATCCTTGATGGATCCAACGGCATAGGGGCGGGGGTCCACCAGAATCGCGCCTGCCTGCCGCGCCGCGACGACGCCGGCGCCGAAGCTCATCTCGCCGTGGGTCAGGGTGGGCCCGTCCTCAACCACCAGGACCCGCTTACCCTGCAGCCGCTCAGGGTCGGGAACGCTGACGACAGAATCAGCTTCGATCAGGCGCGCCCGCGGGTTCACCCGGCGGACGTTGGAGCGGACCAGCGCCACATCATCCGGCCGGGCGCTGCTCATTTTTCCCAGCAACACCACATCCGCCAGGCGGAGGTTCGCCTCACCCGGGTGGTAGCGGGTCTCGTGGCCGGGCCGGAGCGGGTCTACCAGGACAATGTGCAGGTCCGATTCGTAAAAAGGAGTGTCATTGTTCCCGCCGTCCCAGAGGATCACCTCGGCCTCCTCTTCGGCACGGCGAAGGATCTGTTCGTAGTCGACGCCCGCGTACACGACATGTCCCTGGTTCAGGTGCCCCTCGTACTCCTCCCGTTCTTCGATCGTGCACCCGTGGCGGTCCAGGTCGGCCAGTTCGGCAAACCGCTGACAGCGTTGCCGCTCGAGGTCGCCATAGGGCATGGGGTGACGGACCACCGCCACGGTCTTGCCCCGACGACGCAGAATCTCCGCCAGCTTCCGCGTGGTCTGGCTCTTTCCGCAACCTGTCCGGACCGCCCCCACCGAGACCACCGGTCGCCGCGAGCGCAGGCGCGTTCTTGCCACTCCCATCAGTCGGAAGTCGGCCCCCGCGGCGGTGACCAGCGACGCCCGGTGCATGACCTCCTCATGGGAGACATCACTGTAACTGAACACCACCTCATCCACGACGAGCTCCTGAATCAGCCGGGGGAGTTCTGCCTCGTCGTAAATCGGGATCCCATCCGGGTACTGCTCTCCTGCAAGGGAGGCCGGATACACCCGGCCCGCTATATTGGGGATCTGGAAGGCGGTGAAGGCGACGACCCGTTCCGACGGGCGGTTGCGGAACGCCACGTTGAAGTTGTGGAAGTCCCGGCCGGCGGCTCCCATGATAAGCACTCGCTTCTGTTCGGGCATGAGCAATCTCCTTGCTGGGTCTTGAGGAGCAGATCCGGAAATGCGGGCAACCCCCGCGAGGGAATCGGTGTCGGTCAGTTAACGGAAGCGGACCAGCCGCGACTGGACATCCCTGCGGAATCGGTCCACATACCCCAGAGTGAATTCCTCAATGGACAGCGACGGATCCTGGACCAGAGGAGTCAGGTCCAGAGCGTAGGTCGCCGCATCGACCACATCGCTGGCGTGGGATGCAAAATAGGTGGCGTTGGCCAGACGCCTGCCGGCAGTGGCCAGATCGTAACGCTTTCCGCCGGAGATCTGGGAGTCGAAGATCCCTACCAGGGCCGCGGCGATGTTGGGGTACCGGGAAGCCGGCAGTACGACTTTCTCCTCATCGTTGACCCAGTCCAGACTGCGCCAGACCTCGCAGCCGTAAACGGTTCGAGGCCGCCGGTCTGTGGAAAGCCGCCGGAGCGCCGCCAGGCTGCGCAGCAGCACGGCCACGTGCGTGTCATGTTTGTCTGCCGGGTTATGGAGGTAAACCACCTCCGCAGAGGCTGCCTGAAAGATGGCGTAGAGGTCATCCACGACGGCGGAGAGCCTGGGATCCTTGACCTCAGCGCTAGTGTAATCCAGTTGGATCTGGGCTGCGTATTCACCTACTACCGCCGCCTTGCGCTGTTCGCGGCGGCGTATGCGCTGCATGTCCTCGTCGGTGAAGTGGCCGTAGATGCCTGTCCGCGAGCTGCCGGCGCCGTTGGTGACGACGACTCCAGTCATCCAGCGGTCCTCACGGCCGAAGCATTCCGCGATCCCGTGATAGGCCATGATCTCGATGTCGTCCTGGTGGGCGCCCACACACAGATGGGTGGTTCGGGACAGGGAGGATTCTGGAGCCATCCCGTCGGGAACGAACAGTTCAGCAGAGTCTTTGTGGAATCGCATAGGGCTCCTTCCGGTTCATTGCTGTCTGGGGATCTCGGGGAGGCTGGCGGCCGCCACTGCCTGGCCGTGGCGCTTCTCCTTTTCCCCAGGCGTCAAAATGTCGATCCGCTCAGCCAGTTCGGGAAACTCCTCCCGCAGGACCTGGCGGGCCTGGGTGATGATCAGCTCTCCGCCCGGGCCGGACATGACCCGACCCAGCAGGAGGATGTGGCGGATCTCGTAGAAGTCGGCGAAATGGGCGACGGTGTAACCGAAATACGTTCCGATGGTCCGGTAGATCCGTTCCGCCCGTGGGTCATTCCTCTGCATCCGCTCCTGGACCTCAACCAGCCGCTGGGGGAAAGGAACTTCATCGGCGAAATGGAAGCCGGCGGCAGGAGCCAGACGCGCCACCGCCTGTTGGGAGAAGTACTGGACTCCAACCCCAAGGTCTCCTGACCACTCATCCCGCGGGGCTTCCGGACGATAGTCCACCGGCACGAACGCCAGTTCATCGAGTCCGCCGGTCAGGTGGCCGTCCGGGGTGACGTAACCGGCTGCGAGGCTGGTGCCCATCGAGATGCCCAGCACGGCTCCGTCGCCCAACGCCATCGACCCGGCCAGAGCCGTGACTTCGCCGTCGTTGACTACTTCGAACGGGATGTTCCCCCATTCCCTGCGGAGGTTGTGAAACAGGGGGCGTACCTTCGTTTCGAAATCCTCCTTCGAGACGCCGCGGAAAATCGAGGCGACCCGGACTTCATTGTTCACGTAGACTCCGGCCGCACTGCCGCCGATGGCGTCCACCCGCGGCAGCCTGGCGGCGGCCCTTTTCAGCGAGTCGTTGATGCCCTCGTAGTGCCAGTCCGGATCTTTCTGGAAGTAGGGGTCCCACTCCACTTCCTCGGTGTGAACCACCTCTCCCTCGATGACCGCGGCGCATTTGCGGTCTGAGCCGCCCAGATCGAAGCCGATCCGGCAGCCGTCGAGATGGCCCCCCAGGGACTGCAGAAGCTGTCGAGGCGCCGGGAGAGTCCGCACCGGGCGGATTCGGAATTCCCGGCCATAGATCCGCCGGCCCATGAACTCCCAGTCAAATGCCCGGGCGCCGCCGGGCGAGTAAATTTTCTGGAGGTCTGCCACCAGCTCCACCGGCCCCTGGATGCAGACCTCGTGGCCGCCCTTCTGCCAGAGCAGGAACTTCACCAACCGTTCGGCGAAACGAAGGTTCAGGCGGGCTCCTTCCCCCTGATGGCGCAAGAGCGGGAAGCGGACCACATTGGTCTCAGCGTCCTGGACCACGGCGACTCCCAGGTCTTCGGCTTTCTCCCTTCGCGCCGCAGCCAGAAAGGCGCGGTTCCAAAGCGCTGCAGGCACGAAGCCCGGATCCAGCTCCGGCTTCGTCCTGGCATGAATTTCGAACGTAGTACTCATGAGCTCTCCCTTATGTGAACGTGAGCGAGACGGGACTGGAAGCGACAAAGGAAACGATCAGCCGGTGATCCCTGCCACCAGTTCCGGCAGCTTGTGCATCGAGCTGAAAATCAAGTCCGAGCCAGCCCTCCTCAGCGCCTCCACCAGACCGGGGGTGACATGGGTTCCTCCAGTGAACGTCAGCAGATGCATGCCCGCGGCGCGCGCTGCCTGCACACCGGAGGGGCTGTCTTCCACCACAATGCATCGCTCCGGCCTCAACCCGACCTGACTGGCTGCAAACAGAAAGAGGTCCGGGTGGGGTTTACCGCGCGGCACTTGGGTGGCGCTGAAATACCGACCCTCAAAGTGACGCATCAGACCGGTCAGCCGCAGATTGCGCTCCAACCGGTCCAGCCGGCTTCCGGAAGCCACACATTTGGGATGATAAATGCGCTGGAGAGCCTCCTCAACCCCCGGGATGACCTGCAGTTCGGCCTGGAAGGCCTCAGCCACCCTGGCCCGGGTCCGGTCGCCGAACCCCTCCGGAAGCGTCCGCCCGAAGCGGGCCGCCCACTCGTTCCAGATCTGGTCCTCTTCGGTATGGCCGAGCGTGGAGGCGAAATACTCGTCGATTCCGATGGTACAGCCGATTCGGGCCAGTTCTTCCAGCTCGACCCGGGCTGCCAGATATTCGCTGTCGATCAGGACACCGTCGCAGTCAAGGATGATGAGCCAACCGTCACGGTCCACTGCAACATCATAGCCCGGAGCGACGGATGGTCGCCCGCCGGCCGGTCCGCTGCGACCACCTGACCGCTAGGGCCGGTGGGAAGTCGTCCGGTACCAGGGATGCCTCCACTCAATCTTCCGGACCGATCTTCCGCAGGAAAGACGCCACGCAGGCGTGGTGAGCGTTTTTCGCCAAGGGCCAGGGGCTTTCCAGCTCTTGTGGGAACCACATCCGCGCTTCGCCGTGGAGCCTCCTGTCTCCGTACTGCCCAGGCCCCGGCGGTCAACTGGTGATCACGGTGCCCGCCTTCCCCTGCAGGGCCTCGGCGAGCTGGTCCGGCGACGCGATGATCACCCGCTTTCCGCCTCCACGCAGGAACTCGATCGAAGCCTCCATCTTGGGGCCCATGGAGCCCGGCGGGAAGTGCCCCTCAGCGAAGTACCGCTCTGCCTCCTCCAGCGTCAGATGATCCAGATCGCGCTGCCGGGGGGTGTTGAAATCCAGGGCAACCTTCTGGATGTCCGTGGCGATGATCAAGGTATCCGCACCCAGGTTGCGGGCGATCAGGCTGGCGGTGAAATCCTTATCCACCACCACGTCCAGTCCCTCGAAATCACCGTTTTCTTCCACCACGATGGGGATACCTCCCCCGCCTCCGGCAATGACGATGACTCCGGCGTCCACCAGCATGGAAATCGTCTTGTGCTCCACAATGCGCTGGGGCCGGGGCGACGGCACCACCAGACGCCAGCCGCGGCCGGCATCTTCCTTCATGTACCAGCCCTTTTCCCGCATCAGCCGGCGCGCCTCCGCCTCCGAAAAGAACCTCCCCACGGGCTTAGTGGGCTGTTGCAGGCGGGGATCGTCCTTGTTGCACACCACCTGGGTCAGGATGGTCACGACCGGCTTCTTCAGCCGATGCTTCCACAGGACGTTTTGCAGGCACTGCTGGATCATGTACCCCATGCCGCCCTCGGTGTCGGCCACCAGTACTCCCAGCGGCAGCTCCGGTACCTCGTGCGACGCCATCTGGGAGCGGACCAGTTCCGCCCCCACTTGGGGCCCGTTGCCGTGGACGATGATCAGTCCCTTGCCCTCTGCCACCAATCCCACGACCCCCTCGAGCACTTTGCGGGTGTTGGCGAACTGGGTATGGATGTCCCCGGACTGACCCCTCCGGATGATCGCGTTTCCGCCAAACGCCAGGACCGCCAAATTACGGCTTGATTGCACAGTAACCTCCGCCGACTCAACCGGAAGACCCTGCAGCCTGCCTGCCGGCCGTCATACCAGCAAAGGTTCCCGGACCCTTCCGGACATGAAACGTCTCTGCCCGTATCAGCAGGAAGTCGCCGCGGCAATCCGTGACAACTCCCCGCCCGAGGGTTCCAGGCGGCAGAGCGGAGTCCACTGCGGCCCGCACGTAATTCTCCGTGAGGGCTTCCCGGCCGCAGGAAACTTCCTCTGAAAGAGTCACGAATCGAATCTTCTCGCCCACCAGCCGCCGGGCGAATTCCCCCTGCAGACGCCGACCCAGCCGGCGCAGCTCGGCGGCCCGCTCCCGGATCACGGCTGGCGGAACCTTCTCCGGCATTCCCCATGCCCGGGTGCCTGCGCGATCGCTATAGGGAAAGATGTGCAGATAGGTGAAGAGCCCTTCTTCCAGGAAAGCGACGGTTTCCCGGTGATCCTGCTCGGTCTCTCCGGGGAATCCGGTGATGACGTCGGTCCCGATTCCCGCCAAGGGGAGCCTCTCCCGGATTTCCCGCACCAGGTCGCGGAACCGCGCCCGGTCGTAGGGGCGGCGCATGAGCCGCAGGATCCGGTCCGAGCCGCTTTGCAGGCAAATGTGGAAATGGGGTGCGATGCGTTCGCTGTGGGCCGCCAGTTCGATGACCCGCCGAGACAACTCCATGGGCTCAATGGAACTGAGCCGGACCATTCCGAGCCCCGGAATCTCGGTGATCCGTTCCAGCAGCCGGTCCAGGGGCATGCGAGGGTTGAGGTAAAGGCCATAGGTGCCGATGTGGATCCCGGTGAGAACGATCTCGGGAAACCCCGCTTGCACCAGACTTTCCACCTGGCTAAGGACCTGGTCGGGTGGAACGCTGCGGCTGGGACCTCGGACCAAAGGAATGATGCAGTACGAACAGGTGGCGTCGCAGCCGTCCTGGATCTTGACCACGGGGCGGCTGCGCCGGCCAAGGTGCTCGGCTGGTACCGGCCGGATCGACCGGAATTTCGCCCAGTCTTCCCGATGGATGGCTCCCGGCATCCCGTCCGTCCGGCCGTTAGCCTCGAGGCTGATGGGTACCAGGTGGTCGCGGTGGGTGTTGCCAACCACCACGTCGACACCCTCGATGCAAGCCAGCGCCTCCGGGTCCCGCTGCGCATAGCATCCGGTCACTACCAGCCGTGCGGCCGGGTTCTGCCGCCTCAGCCGGCGTGCAAGCTGGCGGACCTGCTGGTCGGACCGGTGGGTCACGGTGCAGGAGTTGACCACGATGACGGCTGCGTCGGCCGGGTGTTTGGCCTCGCGGTAGCCGGCTTGGAGGAACTCGTCTCTGAGCCCGGCGCTGTCCGCCTGGTTGGTACGGCAGCCGAAGGTGGCGATGAAGAAACTGGGCATGGTGTTCCCAAACTCAGACTTGGAGCAGCGCCGGCGGCTGCTCCAGAAAGGCCAGTTGGCCGCAGGCTGCGGACACGTCCGCACCGCGGGTCCGACGGACGAAGGAGGCGAGGTTGTGCTCGGAGAGGACCGCCTGGAACCTTCCCACCCGTTCAGGTTCGGGACGCCGGTGGGGCAGACCGGGATTCGGGTTGTACGGGATCAGGTTGATCTTGACGGCAAGCCCCTGCAGCAGCTCCGCCAGCCGGCGGGCATCTGCAGGGGAGTCGTTTTCGTCCCGCAGCAGCACATATTCGATGGTGATCCGGCGGCGCGGCTCCAGCGGGAACGCCCGCAAGGTTTCCAGCAGTTCCGCCAAGCTCCACTTCCGGTTGATCGGCATGATGCGGTCGCGCAGCGACGACGTGCTGGAGTTGAGGGATACCGCCAGGTTCGGGACCACTGGTTCCGCCGCCATCCGCCGCAACACCGGGACCACACCGGAAGTCGAGATTGTGATCTTGCGGTGGGAGAGGTTCATTCCTTCGGGATCCGTGAGGAGGCGAAAAGCCTTCATCACGTTGCGATAGTTATAGAGCGGCTCTCCCATCCCCATGAACACGATATTGAACCCGTTCTCCCCCACCAGCCCCTCGCGGATCACCCGCAGCACCTGGCCCACGATCTCGCCGGGTGTGAGATTGCGGCGGAAACCCATCTGCGCGGTCAGGCAGAACGTGCACCCGACATCGCATCCCACCTGCGAGGAAATGCACAGGGTGTCCCTGTTCTCCTCGGGGATGTGGACAGTCTCCACCATCTGTCCGTCTTCCAGCCGCAACAGCAGTTTGACGGTTCCGTCCTGGGAGTCGCTCCGGCGCTGCACCTCGGGGAGCGAAAGGGTGTACCGCTCCTCCAGCCGGCTGCGGAAACTCTGGGCCAGGTCGGTCATCTCGGCAAATGACCCCACCTTCCGGCGGTAGATCTGGACGTACAACTGCCTGCCTCGAAAAGGCTTTTCACCCATCTCCGCGGCCACGGCGGCCAGTTCCTCCCGGTCCATCCCCAGGAGCTGTTTTCCTTTCATACCTCGCTGTTACATTCTATCCCACTGTGAAAATTGCGGTTCTGGGCAGCGGCAGCAGCGGCAACAGTACCTGGATCGAAACTGGACGGACCCGACTGTTGGTGGACGCAGGTTTCGGTCCCCGCAGCCTGAGTCGCAGGCTCCGGGAGGCCAATCTGGGCGGCAGCCGGCCGGGTGCACTGCTGCTGACCCACGGCCATTCCGATCATGTGGGGGCCGCACTTCGTGTCGCAGAGAGTTTCAGACTGACGATCTACGTCAACGTCGGTACTCTCGAAGAGGTGCCGTGGCTGCGCGACTGGGACCGCCTCGAGGTCTTCCGGAGCGGAGACTGTTTCCCGGTGGGGGATGTGGAGGTCGAATCGTTTTCGGTCCCCCACGACTCGCTGGACCCGGTGGGATTCCGCTTCCGGGCGGAGGGCATCACCGGCCTGCTGGCGACCGACTTCGGGGAAGTCAACCGGGAGCTGGCACACCGCTGTCGGGGGTGCGACTGGCTGGTGCTCGAGTCCAATCACGATGAGGACCTGCTTCGGCTGGGACCTTATCCCTGGTTCCTCAAGCGCCGGGTGGCAGGTGCCAACGGACACCTCTCCAACCGCGCCCTGGCCGAGTTTCTGACCAGTGGTCTGGCCGGGACACCCTCCCATCTGTTCCTGGCCCATCTGAGCCGGCAGAACAACCTGCCTGAGCTGGCGTTGAGCTCCGCGCAGCGCGCCTTGGCCCAGGGGCCGCAGGCCCCCTCGCCTTGGACCTCCGTCCACTTGACCCGTCAGGAGGGCCCCTCCATAGTGGTTGGGTTATGATCGAGCGCTATACGCTGCCTGCGATGCGCCAGGTCTGGTCGGAAGAACGGAAGTTCCGGGCCTGGCTCGAAGTGGAGATCGCTGTCTGCGAAGTCCTGGCGGAGCGGGGGGAGATCCCGGCGGAAGCAGTCGAAATCATCCGCCGCAAAGCCGCCTTCTCGGTGGAGAGGATCCACGAGATCGAGAAGATCACCCGTCACGACGTCATTGCTTTCACCACCGCCCTGGCGGAAGCCATCGGTCCGGAGTCCAGATTCGTCCATCTGGGATTGACTTCCACGGATGTCGTCGACACCGCCCAGGCCCTCCAGGTACGTGAGGCCTCCGATCTAATCGAATCCGAGATGCTCCAGTTGATGGAGACCCTCAAGCAACAGGCATTTCAGCACCGGATGACCGCCATGATCGGCAGGACCCACGGCGTCCATGCCGAGCCCACCACACTGGGTCTCAAGTTGGCCGTCTGGTACAGCGAGATGGAGCGGAATCTGGAGCGCTTCCGTCATGCCCGGAAGAATCTCGAGGTGGGCAAGATCAGCGGTCCGGTGGGATCGTTCTCCCACCTGCCGCCGGAGGTGGAAGAACAGGTCTGCCGGAAGCTGGGGATCGGCTTCGCCAAGGCTTCAACCCAGACCCTGCAGCGGGATCGTCATGCTGAATACCTCTGTACGTTGGCCATCCTCGGCGCGTCCTATGACAAGTTTGCCGTCGAGATCCGCCACCTCCAGCGGACAGAGGTCCGGGAAGCGCTCGAACCTTTTGGAAAGGGCCAGAAAGGCAGCTCCGCGATGCCCCACAAGCGGAACCCGATCACCTGCGAGCAGATCTCCGGGCTTTCCAGGGTATTGCGCGCCAACGCCATGGTAGGACTTGACAATGTTCCACTCTGGCACGAACGGGACATCTCCCACTCTTCGGCGGAGCGGGTGGTCCTGCCGGACAGCACGACCCTTGCCCACTACCTTACAGTCAAGACCAACCAGGTCCTCCAGGGACTGGTGGTAGACCCGAAACGCATGCTCGAAAACCTGGAACTCACCGGCGGTCTGATTTACTCCGGCTCGCTGCTGCTGGAACTGTGCCGCAAAGGCGCCTTGCGCGAGGACGCATACCTGTGGATCCAGCGCAACGCCATGCGGGTGTGGGACGAGGGCGCCCGATTTCTGGACCTGATCCTGGCGGATCCCGACATCCGCCGCTATCTCTCGGCGGACGAGATTCGGCGGAATTTCGATTACCGGGAGAAGGTGAAGCACGTGGCTGCGGTCTTCGACCGGGTCTTCGGCACGCCGGCCGGCGGGTGAATTTCCACAGAGACGGGGCACCTCCCCGTATCAGGACAAGAGGCCATCGCCATGGACAAGATCGTCACCTATCTGGAAGAGAACTCCCAGCGGTTTCTGGACGAGCTCAAGGCTTTCCTGAGGATTCCCAGCATCAGTACCGACCCCAACTGCCGTCCGCATATGCGGGAGGCAGCCGAGTTCGTTGCCCGCCAGTTGCGCCAGGCCGGCGCCACCGCCGTGGAGGTATGTCCGACCGGCGGCCATCCGGTGGTCTTCGCCGAACGGATCCAGGACCCCGGCTTGCCGACGGTGCTGGTCTATGGTCATTACGACGTGCAGCCGGTCGACCCGGTGGAGCTGTGGGAGTCCGGCCCTTTCGAACCGTCGATCCGCAACGGCCGGATCTACGCCCGGGGAGCCACCGATGACAAAGGGCAGATGATGATCCACTTCAAGAGCCTCGAGGCATTTTCCCAAGTCGCAGGTGGGCCGCCGGTCAACTTGAAGTTCCTGGTTGAAGGCGAGGAAGAAATCGGCAGCCCCAATCTGAACTCCTTCATCGAAGCCAACCTGGGGCGGCTGGCCTGTGACGTGGTGGCGATTTCCGACACCGCGATGTTCGCTCCGGGAATTCCCTCCATCTGCTATGGACTGCGCGGGCTGGCTTACATGGAGGTTCGGCTGCGGGGACCAAACCGGGACCTCCACTCCGGGTCGTACGGCGGCCCGGTCTGGAATCCGGGGATGGCCTTGGCCCAACTGCTGGCCTCCATGAAGGATGCCGACGGTCGGGTGACCATCCCCGGCTTTTACGATGCCGTTTTGCCGCTCACGCAGGCGGAGCGGGAGGAGTGGGCGGCGCTGCCGTTCGACCTGGAACGCTTCAAGGACGACCTGGGGGTGGCGGGGTTGAACGGGGAGAGAGGATACTCGCCGCTTGAGCAGCTTTGGGCCCGACCCACGCTGGAGGTTAACGGATTGCTGTGCGGCTTTACCGGAGAGGGGGCAAAGACCGTTCTGCCGGCAAAGGCGATGGCGAAGGTCAGCATGCGCTTGGTCCCCGCACAGGATCCGGCGCGCATCGCCGACCTGTTTGAGGAGTATGTCCGCTCGCGGGTTCCCGACGGCATCCAGGTCGAGGTCCGGCGCCTGCACGGAGGCAAGCCGTGGGTGGCTTCACGGGAGCATGCGGGGCTGGTGGCGGCCGGTCGGGCCATCGAGCTGGCCTTCGGACGAAAACCGGTATTCCAACGGGAAGGTGGTTCGATTCCGGTGGTCTCAACCTTTTCCGAACGGCTCGGTGCAGCGGTGGTGCTGATGGGCATCGGCCTGCCGGACGAGAACGCCCATGCTCCCAACGAACATCTGGACCTGGAGAACTTCCGCCGCGGGACCCGAGCCGCGGCCTGGTTCCTCGCCGAGCTGGCCCGAGGCTGAGCGGTCAGGTGCCCTGCGCCCGAACCGCCCGTCCGATCAGGTGCCGGACCAGGCCCGGCGAGACCAGCCGCAACCACCTGAGCGCTGCCAGCTTGCGGGGGATGTACAGGACGCGGTCGCCCCGCGCCATCGCCCGCAGAATCCGCTGCGAACACTCTTCCACCGAAACCGCATGACGGCTGTGCCGGCGGGGCCCCGTACCGGACTCCAGCACCACCGCATTGCGGCGCAGGTTGGTTCCGGAAATCCATCCGGGCATGACCGTCAAGATACTAATCTCGTCCTCCAGCTCGAACTCCAGGGCGTCGAGAAAACCGTTCAGGGCATGCTTGGCAGCCGAATAGCCGGAGTGATACGGCAGGGCGATTTCGCCTTGCAGCGAGGAAACCGCCACCAGCAGGCCGTGACTGCGCCGCAACCAGGGAAGGGCGGAGTGGACCGTGTAAACGGCGCCCAGGTAATTGACGGCCATCAATTTTTCAAAGACCGACAGATCCTGCACCTGGTCGAACCGGGACCACATGCTGATCCCAGCGCAAAGCACCACCGCGTCCAGACCACCCAGTGCCTCCACGCCCGCAGCGACCAGGGCGGTGCAGTCGGAGACGCGTGTGACATCCGCCGTCCGGGCGATGACCTGGCCCGGATCCCCTCCCATCAGCTCACAGGTCTCCCGGAGTCCCTCCGTGTCGCGGTCACCCAGTGCCAGCCGGCAGCCTCGGGCTGCCAGATCGCAGGCGAGGCGGCGGCCCAGCCCTGAACCGGCTCCTGTAATCAGCACTCTGGACGGCAGATCAGCCACGTTTCACCCCGCGAAGATGTTGTTGCGTATCCCGAACACGTTGTCCGGGTCGACGGCCTGCTTGATCTGGCGGACCAGCTCCACCGCCGCCGGCGAAAGTGTCGCCCCCATGAAGTCTTTCCGCAGCTTCCCGACTCCGTGGTGGTGGGAGATGGACCCGCCGTTGGCAAGGATGACCTCACGCAACGAGTGTTCGATGCGCCCGAACACCTCGGCCGGACGGTCGACCCCTTTGGTGTACAGGCCGTACATGAAGTAGATGCAGACCCCCGTGTGGTAGATCTGGGTGATTCGATACGATACATAGAATTTGCCGGGAAGCCTGAAAGCCCTGTGCTGTTCCGCGGCCTTTTCCTGAACGGCGCGGCAGACCTGGTGGATCTGAGACCACGGGACCGAAGTCTCGAAGGTCTCGCCGATGATGTGGTACTGGGCGACGAAGTCCCGGATGTAGGCGATGGCGTAGGTCAGCATGTAGCCGCGGCGTCCCGCCTCCGCCCCGGCGGCCATCCCATGGAAACGTCCGGCCAGCCGGTACAGGTTCTCCTGCTGGTACTCCACCTCGTCGCGGGAGCCTTCCATGACGATGGTTGCCGCCACCATCTGGTCGGGATCGAAACCCTTGATCCGGGTGACGAAGAACTTCTTGAGGCGGTCGAGAAAAGCCGCCATTCCCTCGGTATGAGCCTTGAGCGCCAGCCCGAAACGGAACTGGATGTTGTCGACCAGCCGAATACTGGCCGGGATGAATCCGGTATGGACCAGCTCGTGGAGGAAACGGATCCCGTGCTCCATGCTGGGGAAAACCAGCGAACCGTAACGGGTGACTTCGGGCTTCGGGAAGATCTTGATCACCGCGCTGGTGATCAGCCCGAGGTTGCCTTCGCTGCCAAAGGCCAGACACTGCGGCTGGATCCCCATGGAAACCCGCGGCAGTGACTGCAGGTGCTCCACCACGCCGGCCGGGGTCACCATGCGCACCTTTTCCACAATCTGCTCGATGTTGCCATAGCGGTTCTTCTTCATCCCGCTGGCGTTGGTGGCGATCCAGCCTCCCAGGGTGGAGAGCTCGATGCTGTCCGGCTCGTGTCCACAGGTGTAGCCCTCCCGGCGCAGTGCTTCCTCCAGGTCCATGCCACGGATACCTGCCTGGACACCGGCGCGCAGGTTTTCGCGGTCGATCCATTCGATGCGGTTCATTCGCCGCAGGTCGACCACCGCAATCATGCGGGTTTCGTTACGGGGGAGACTCAGGGCACAACTGACGCTGGTCCCTCCTCCGAAGGGAACGAGGCACACCTGGTGGCGGGCTGCCAATTCCACCACCCGGACGACGTCGGCCTCGGATTCAGGGAAAATGACCAGGTCCGCATAGCGGTCGAGCCGCTCGTATAACACCCGATAAACCTCGTCGGTGGTGGTCTGGCCGTGGCTGTGGATGAGGCGTTCGCGATCGCCGGCGCTGAACTGGTCTTCCCGGAGTGAGCCGCCGAGCTCCGCCAGGAAAGGTTCGTTGCGCACCGGAGGTGGGATCGGCTTCGGAGTCTGCTCAGGCTTGATATCCCGGAGATCGAGGCGGATTCCAAGCACTTCCTCCACATAAGGAACGAAGTCGTACATCCGGTAGCCGCAAAGCGGATACCGGTCTCCGGTCAGTTCGACGGCGCCGTCGGGGTGAACAATGAACTGGGTATCGGCAAAACCCCACCGGTGGTCCCAGGTGCGCTGGTCGTGGCTGCCTGCTTCCGTGGTGCGATGTCCAGACATCCGCTTTCCTCCCTCGCCGTACCGTCGGGGTTGGACGGCGCCGGTTGATTCTAGCGGTTTTCGAGGGGGGTGTTCAGGGTGGCTCCGCACACGGAGCCGGGGAGGGTGGGCCGCAACTCGGATCACGGGATCTCGCGGATCTCGCGGATTGCGAGGATCTTACGGATCTCGCGGATCCGGGAGAGGACACCAGCCGCCGCCGGCAGCCCCGCACGCCTGTCTCCTTCTTCCCTCTCCCGTCCCCACTATCAAGCCATCAGCGCTTCCAGCCGAACTCGCCGATCAGGGGGACGAACGTACAGTGTTCCCGCCGTTCTTCGTGCAGGCGATCCTGATCCCGGCGGTAGACGCAGAGGACTTGTGAGAATCCTTCATCGATGGGGATGACCAGACGGCCGCCCACCGCCAGTTGCTCTGCCAGCGGTGGAGGCAACGACGGCGCGCCCGCGGTCACGATGATCCGGTCGAAAGGCGCCTCCTCGGGCCAGCCGAGGGTTCCGTCGCCGATCCGCAAATGCACCTGATAGCCAAGTTCCTCGAGACGCTGCCGGGCCTGTTCCGCCAGGGATGGAATCCGCTCCACGGAGTACACTTCAGCGCCCAGCTCCGCCAGGATCGCGGCCTGGTAACCGCTGCCGGTGCCGATTTCCAGAACGCGCAGACCCGGTTCGACCGCCAGCGCCTCGGTCATGCTGGCCACCATGTAAGGCTGGCTGATGGTTTGCCCCTCGCCGATGGGCAGGGGACAGTCCCGGTAGGCATCCGGCTGCAGCTTCTGGGGAACAAACTGGTGGCGGGGTACTTTCAGGAAGGCCTCCAGGACTCGCGGGCAGCGGATGCCCCGCGGTTTCAGCTGAGTCTCCACCATGCGGGTCCGGGCTGCCGTCCAATCCATCGGGGTCCAAACCCGGTCCATTCTATACCTCGGCAGCCGGAAGAGTACGGGCCAGCACGCGCTTGCGGCGGCTGCACAGCTCCCGGATACGCCTGAATTCGCTTCCCGTGAGCGACGGACTGCCCAGAGCCGCCCTGGTCAGTAAATTTTCCAGCTCCCGGAGGTCCCCGGCGGAGGTGATTTGCTCCCGGATGGAAAAGAACCGTGGGCTGAAAGTGCCTTCGAATTCACTGACCGCGGCGAACGACCGCCGATGGATCGGGCTCGGTCCCATCCGCGCCAGGGCTTCGCGATGCGCCGGGGTGGGGTAGCCCTTATGTTCTGCAAAGCCGTACCCAGGGTAGAGCCGGTCGAGTTCCACCATTCGCCGGTCGCGGGCCGTCTTGGCGAGGATGGACGCCGCAGCAACACAGTGGCTCCGCCGGTCTCCCCCGACCACCCGGGTCTGGGGGATGGGGAATTCCGGGATCAGTCGTCCGTCGACCAGGAGGTGGTTGGGTTCCGGTGTCAGTGCCTCCACCGCCCGTCTCATTGCCAGCAGTCCCGCCTGATAGATGTTCAGCCGATCGATCTCCTCCACCTCGGCGCAGGCCACAGCCCATGCCTTCGCCTCGCGGAGGATCCGCTTTTCGGTCTCCTGGCGCTGGTGGGCGGACAAGGTCTTGGAGTCGGCGACTCCTTCCAGCCGGACTCCGGGACCGAAGACCACTGCGGCGGCAAAGACCGGCCCCGCCAGGGGGCCCATCCCGGCCTCGTCGACACCGGCAACGTCGAGGAATCCGGCCTCCCAGAGGCGCCGCTCCAAAACCAGCAGATCATCCTGGTCCGGCGCTTCCATGCGCGGGAGCTCCGGCGATGCAGGTTGCGCTGCTCGAGTTCGGCTCATGGGAGTGGCTCGCGATCCACAAACAGCAGGTGGCCGAAGGCGTCAGGGACATGGAAGTCCGGTTCCGGTGTGAAGGTCGGACGCCAGGATACATGGAGGCGGCCTTCGGTGCCCCGTGCACAACGCAGAAGATTGACCCGCCAGGCGTCGCCGGTTGCCGGGGGGACACGGCCGCCCCGGCCCAAATCCGAGAGACGGCACCAGGGGAGTTCCATCACCGTCAGCCAGCGATGATGAACGCCCTCCACCCGGACCCGGCTCCATAACCCGGAACGCCAGTTCCAGTCCACTTCCCGGCGCGGCACGATCACCTTCAAGTCCAGCCACTGCCCCAGCGGACTCACTTCCACCTCCAGGTACTCCGGTCCGCCCGGCGGTCGAAGGAACACCTCCACCACGTCGAACTCCCAGAGTCGGTCCACCGGGCCCTCCAGCCCCCCGTCGGAGTTCACGTCCAGGCGGTCGAAACGGCAGTCGAAGCAAAAGTACAGCGCGTCGGCGGACCACCTTGAGGCTACAGTGAACGTTCCCGCCTCACGCGCTTCGGGCGGTAGCCGCCGGCCGTTCCACAGGCGGTCGACGCGTACGCAAGGCGGACAGATCCACACCGGGGCGGTGAAGTCCCGAAGAGCTTCCCGGGGGGCACAACTGTGGAGGGACAGCAGACAGTTCTCCGCCATCGGCGCCGTCATTATAGAATCCGCCTGTGAAATTCCGAACGGTGGGCCTGATCGGTGCGGGACGATTCGGATCCATGATTCTCCGCCATCTGCGGGAGCACGTGGAACTGCGGGTCTTCGACCGGGATCCGTCGCGGATCGCCGGCTTGCCTGAGGCGTCCAGCCTGGAAGAGGTTTGCGGCTGCGAAATCGTGATCCTTTCCGTCCCGATCTCGGCGGTGGCGCAAGTCTGCCGCCAGATCTCCGGGCGGTTGGCGCCCGGCAGAATCGTGGTGGACACCTGTAGCGTCAAGACCTTGCCCGTGCAGTGGATGGTCGGCCAGTTGCCGGAAAAGGTCGAGATCTTGGGAACGCATCCTCTATTCGGTCCGGACAGCGGTAAGGACGGGATCGCCGGTCTCAAGATCGCGGTCTGCCCGATCCGGATCCAGCCGGAGAAATACAGGGAGATCCGGCGTTTCCTGGAATCGCTGGAGCTGGTGGTGGTGGAAACCACTCCCGAAGAGCACGACCGGCAGATTGCTTTGAGTCAGGCGATCTTCCACCTGATCGCCCAGGCCATGGGCCGGCTGGGTTGGGGCGTCAAACCCATCTCCACCCCCGGGCCGGAAGCCTTCTACCGCTTGGTCAAGACGGTGCAGCGGGATACCCAGCAGCTTTTTCTGGACATGGAACGGGAGAATCCGTTTGCTGCTGAGTGCCGCCGGCTGTTCATCGACGAGATTCTCAAGATCGATCGCGAGTTGGCGGCCCACCGCGAGAGGCAGGATGAGGAGCCAGGGGACTGAGCTCAGCCTGGGCCGGCGGCTGGGGCTGTCCCTGGTGGCGGCTGCCGGCTGGGCGCTGGTCCAGGTGATCAGCCGGACCATCCGTTACGAGATCCTGGGAAGCGGGATTCTGGAGGACTTCCGGCGGCGCCGCCGGTCGGTCATCCTCTGTTTCTGGCACAACCAGATCTTTTCGGGGACCTGGTTGTTCCGGGGACAGGGCATCGTGGTCATGACCAGCCGCCACCAGGATGGAGAGTTCATCGCCCGTATCATCCGGCGCTTTGGCTTCGGCACCGCCCGCGGATCGAGCACCCGGGGCGCAGTCGCGGCACTGCTGGAGATGGGACGGCGGCTGGAGGAAGGCCGGGACGTCGCCTTCACCGTTGACGGTCCAAGAGGACCGGTTTACCGGGCCAAGCCGGGACCAATCCAGTTGGCCCGGCGGACCGGAGCCCCCATCCTCCCCTTCCATGTGGAAGTCGAACGACGGTGGACTTTGAGGAGCTGGGATGGTTTCCGGATTCCGAAACCCTTCACCCGCGGGTTTCTGGAATTTGGGGAACCCGTCCACGTGCCCCCGTCCTCCGAGCTGGAAGAAGGGCTGGCCTGCCTGCAGTCCCGTCTGGACGGCTTGAGGGCTCGTGCTGAGCGGCGTTTCGGCCGGGATTCAGAGGTGCCCGCCCGTGAAACCTCCTGAAAGGAGGTGGACTATACTGGGCGGGCATGAAAGAGCTGGTCAGGCAGATGCTGGTCGAGCTGGGTGAAGATCCAGACCGGGAAGGCCTGAGGGATACCCCGAGGAGAGTCGAAGCGGCGTTCCGGTTTCTTACCAAGGGCTACCGGGAGGACGTCCAGGAAGTCCTGAACAACGCCCTGTTCACCGTCGAGTACGACGAGATGGTGATCGTCAAGGACATCGAGGTGTACAGCCTGTGCGAACACCATCTGCTGCCGTTTTTCGGGCGCTGTCACGTCGGTTATCTGCCCCGCAACCAAGTCATCGGGCTGAGCAAGATTCCCCGGATCGTGGATATCCTCGCCCGCCGGTTGCAGGTCCAGGAACGTCTGACCCAACAGGTGGCTGAAACGATCCGCGACGCTATCAACCCGCGCGGTGTGGCCGTGATTGTGGAGGCACAGCATCTGTGCATGATGATGCGCGGTGTCCAGAAGCGGAACGGTAAAATGATCACATCAGCGATGCTTGGAAAATTCAGGGAAGACCAGCGGTCGAGGGTGGAGTTCCTCGACCTGATCCGGACCCATTCGATTTGATGAACGACACCCGGTTGATCCCCTGGCGGACCCGGCGCCTCGGCTGGCTGTTGGCGTTGACGCTGGTGACGGCGAGGGGACAGGAGCCCGATGATCAGCGCATCCGGGTGGACGTCAACCTGGTCACCCTCCGGTTCACCGTCAAGGATTCCTCTGGAGCGTTTGTCAACCGGCTGTCGGCTGACCAGTTCACGGTGTACGAAAACGGGCGCCAGCGCCCGGTGACCTTTTTCCAGGCGCCGAGCCGGGAGGCCTCCGTGCAGGAGCCTTTGTGGCTGGCCTTCCTGCTGGACGTGAGCGGCAGCACGTTCGGCACCCGGGCCGAGGAAATCCTGGCCGCCCAGTCCTTCTTCGAGAACATCCACAGTTTTACCCGGGTGGGGATCTTCGGCTTCACAGACAAGCTGATGGTGTTCCATGACTTCTCGTCCGATCGGCGGGCGGCGCTGGACGCCTTTAGTTCAGCCCGGCCCCATCTGGGCAGAACCGCCATCTATGCCTCGGTCAACACGCTGATCAGCCGGATGGCTCAACGTACCCGGCCCGGCGACCGCAAAGTGCTGATTGTGGTCTCCGATGGTCTCGACGACGCTTACGCCCGGGCCATGGCCTCGTCGGCGCTGGCCCGCCAGCATGACACCACCATCTATACCGTGTGGGTGCCGTCGGCGGCCCAGCTCTACATCGGCCCCGCACGCAACCAGGAAGACAGCGGGCCCGAACAGGACCGGGTAGAGAAAGAACGGGCTTTCGCCAGCCTGTCGGAACGGACGGGCGGCCGGCATTTCGGCGGTTTTGAAACCATACTCGACTTCGACAACGTCCTGGCCGAGATCAACGATGAACTCTTCGGCAACCTCTATACCCTCGGCTACTACACCGAGCACCCCGAGCTGGACCGGGCCGAACGCAACATCGAGGTACGGGTGACGCGGCCCGACGTCTCGGTTCACGGCATTTTCGAGCGGTTGCCGGACCGCGAAGCGGGAAAGAAACGTTACATCGCCGCCCTGTTCGACAATTCAGCGCTGGAAGGCCTCACCGAGGAAAGAAGCCTCTTCCACGAGATCGGCGCCGACATGGACATCCTCCGTCCCCGGAGCATTGGCGGGCAGACCAGTCTTCCGTTCCGTCTGAAGATCAGTCCTTACGCCCTGCAACGGGACACCAAGGGCGGTATACGTACCCAGTTTGGTGTGATCGGGGTACTGAGCGATCTCAACGGGAAGGAAGTGGCGCGCCTGAGGGAGGTTTTCCGGGCCCAGCTCGCCCTGGGCGAGCTGCGGGATGGGCGGGGCATCATCTACACCAACCGCCTGCTTGCGCCACCTGGCAAGTACATGTTCAGGCTGGCGCTGATCGAGATTCCCTCGTGGCGGATGGTGGTGTTGGAGCGGCCGGTCCAGGTTCGGGAGGGCGGTGATGGCTCCGGAACGCGCTGAATCCGGCCTCCCGTCGTGCGGCTGTCCCGGTGGGGACGGACCCGGGCCAGACGCCTGGGACAGGACCGCCCCCGGGAGGGTCCGCCCGCGAATCACCGGCGCTGGAACGCCACGGCCCGAGGGATTCCCGCCAGGTCTTCACGGACCTGGCTGAGTTCCCAGCCCGCGGTGGACGCGGCCTGCTCGATGGCCGGAACCTGTCCCTGTCCCGCCTCCAGCACCAGGAAGCCTCCGCTCCGCAGCACCGTATCTGCTTCCGCCAGCAGCCGCTGGTGTAGCTCGAGGCCGGTCTTGCCCGCAAAAACTGCCAGTTTCGGCTCCCAGCGGCGGACGTCGGCGGCGACGCGGGGATCGGCCTCCGCCACATAGGGCGGGTTGCTGACCACCAGATCAAAGCCCTCCGCCCGTACCGGCTCCAGGAGATTCCCCCGGACCAGCCTGACTCGCGGTCCGGCCCCCAGGCGGCGGGCATTCTCTGCGGCTACCTCAAGTGCCTCTCCGGACACATCGGTCGCCGTAACCTGGGAGTCCGGACGTTCGCAGGCGATGGTGACGGCGATGCATCCGGAACCTGTCCCCACATCCAGAACAGCGGGGGCGGGTGTGGAAGCGAGCAATTCCAGCGCCAGCTCCACGACCACCTCCGTTTCAGGGCGTGGAATCAGGACCGCTTCGGAAACGATGAACTCCCGGCCGTAGAACTCCTGGATGCCCAGCAGATACTGCAGTGGATAACCTGTCCCCCGGCGCTCCAGATCTTCCTGAAGGCGCCGTAACTGGGCCGGAGCCAGAGGAGTTTCGGGATGGCTGTAGAGCCTTGTCCGGTCGACTCCAACGGCCCGGCAGACCAGGAGTTCGGCGTCGCGTCGGGCTTCCCGAACGGCCCGCTCCCGCAGGTAGCCGACCGCTCGGGAAAGGGCTTCTCCCAGGGTCACGGACATCAGTCAAACGCCTGGCGCCTGAGCGCCTCGGCCTGGTAGTGGGTGATACGAGCGTCGATGATCTCGTCGAGGTCTCCCTCCAGGACCGAGTCCAGCCGGTGGAGGGTCAGGTTGATGCGGTGGTCGGTCACCCGGTTCTGGGGGAAGTTGTAGGTCCGGATCTTCTCGCTGCGATCGCCGGAGCCCACCATCGACCGGCGGCTGGCTGCAATTTCCTGCTGCTGTTCCTCAATGGCCCGCTCGTACAACCGGGACCTGAGGATTTTCAGGGCCTTGGCCTTGTTCTTGATCTGGGATTTTTCGTCCTGGCAGGTCACCACCTCACCCGTTGGCAGGTGGGTGATGCGGACGGCGGAGTAGGTGGTATTGACGGACTGGCCGCCCGGTCCAGAGGAGCAGTAGGTATCTATGCGAAGATCGTTGGGGTCGATCTGGACTTCCACCTCGTCCGCCTCCGGCAGTACCGCGACGGTAATGGCGGAGGTATGGATCCTGCCTTGGGTTTCGGTCTGGGGAACCCGTTGGACGCGCTGGACGCCGCTCTCAAACCGCAAGCGGCTGTAGACCCGGTCGCCGCTGATGGAGGCGATTACCTCCTTGAATCCGCCCACCGCCGAGTGAGTCACGGAGAGGATATCGACCTTCCAGTTCCTCGACTCCGCATAACGGCTGTACATCCGGAAGATTTCCTGGGCGAACAGGGTGGCTTCGTCGCCCCCGGTGCCAGCCCGGATTTCCAGGATGACGTTGCGTTCGTCATTGGGGTCCTTGGGGAGCAGGAGGAAGCGAAGCTGCTCGCCGCAACGGGCGATCCGCTGGTCGAGTTCCGCCAGTTCCTCGCGCGCCAGGCGCAGGAGTTCCTCGTCGGCTTCCTCCCGGAGGAGTCGGCGGGTTTCCTCCAGGGATTTTTCCAGCGAGCGATATTCCCGGTATTTCTCGACGATCTCTTCCAGGTCGGCGTGCGCCCTGGCAAGCTTCTGGTAGCGCCTGGGATCGAGGACGATCTCGGGTTCGCTCAACTGGCGGGAGAGTTCGACATACTTCTCCTCGACGGCGGCAAGCTTGTCGAACATGGTTGGCCCGCGGGCTTACTTCTTCCGGAGGATGGTGCCGAACTTTTTCTGGAAGCGCTCGACCCTCCCGGCCGTATCGACGAATTTCTGCTTGCCGGTGAAGAAGGGGTGGCAGTTGGAGCAGATTTCCAGGCGGATGTCCTCCCCCCGGGTGGAGCGGGTTTGCCAGTGGGCGCCACAGGCGCAACTGACGTTGACGGTGGTGTATTCCGGATGAATTCCAGCCTTCATTGCGTTTCCTTTGAGGCCCTCCACCAGGCTTCCGGCGAAGGACGAAACTTGCAGTGTATCAGATTCGTCGGGGTCGGGCCAGCGTCGATCAGCCTGTTCTCCGCGGCCGCATTTCCGGCCGTGGCCAACTTCGCCTCCCGTGGGTGGTGGCCGGGAGGGCGATTCCCAGGCGCCTGTGCGCCGGGGGGGGGGGCGGTGACCTTGACAACCGTTTGAACTCAAGGGTATAAGGGATTCTTTCAAATTTCGGGCGACAGGGGTTAATCCTTATTGAGCGTTTCGGTTTTCGAGCACTAGTCCCGAGTCCCGGGATGGACGTCCGCTGTCCCGTTCCTTCCCCGCCAAGGCTGAGCCCGCCGTCACGGTGCCCGGCCGGGGAAACCCAGACTGATGAGCGCTCCCCGCGGGGCGCATTTCAGAATATTCTCGAGGAGGTTCTTGTTTGATGGCACCAACCGTAAGTAAGAAGCAGGAGGCGGAGGCTGTGGCCGTGGCCCCCAAACCGGTGATTGAAGATCCGGGTCAGATCGACCTCGCGGCGATCCTGGATGAGTACGACCGAAGCCTGAAGGACTTCGCGGAAGGCGAGGTGGTTCAGGGGCGGGTCCTGAAGGTCTCGGATGAATCGGTCGTTGTGGATGTGGGGTTCAAGTCGGAAGGGGTGATCCCTGCAGCGGAGTTCCGCAACGAGAAGGGCGAGGTTGAGGTCAAGCCCGGGGATGTGGTCGACGTCCTGCTGGAAAGCATCGAGGTCGACGGCAGTGTGGTGCTGTCCCGCGAGAAGGCGGAACGGATGAAGATCTGGGACGCCATCGAAAAGGCTTACGAGGACCAGTCGATCCTGAAGGGACGGGTCCTGGAGCGGATCAAGGGAGGGCTGGCGGTGGACATCGGAGTGCGGGCGTTCCTGCCGGGTTCGCAGGTCGACATGCATCCCGTCCGCAATCTCGACAGCTTCCGCGGTGAGGAAATCGAAGTTCGGGTGATCAAGGTCAACAAGCGTCGGGGCAATATCGTGCTCTCCCGCAAAGCCGTTCTCGAGGAGGAGTACTACAAGAAGAAGGAAGAGACGCTGCGCACGCTGGAGGAAGGGAAAATCGTCGAGGGCGTCGTCAAGAACATCACCGACTATGGTGCCTTTGTGGATCTGGGCGGTATCGATGGACTGCTCCATATCACGGATATGTCTTGGGGGAGGGTCAATCACCCTTCAGACCTGTTCAAGATCGGCGACCAGATCAAGGTCAAGGTGCTCAAGTTCGACCGGCTGGAGGAGAAGGTTTCCCTGGGCTACAAACAACTGGGCGAAGACCCCTGGACCTCGGCCGCCCGCCGTTACCCCAAGGGTACCCGGGTTCGGGCCAAGGTTGTGAGCGTCACCGACTACGGCGCCTTTGTGGAACTGGAGGAGGGCATCGAAGGTCTGATCCATATCTCCGAGATGAGCTGGAACAAGCGGCTGAAGCATCCTTCGAAGGTGGTGGAAGTGGGGGCCGAGGTGGAAGCCGTGGTTCTGGATGTGGACGCCGACAATCGACGGATCTCCCTCGGCATGAAGCAGACCGAGCCCAATCCGTGGGACTTGGTCGAAGAGACTTACGCCATCAACTCCATCGTCCGCGGCATCGTCCGCAACCTCACGGATTTTGGCGCGTTCATCGAAGTCGAGGAGGGGGTCGAGGGCCTGGTCCACGTCTCCGACCTGAGCTGGACCAAGAAGATCAAGCATCCCTCCGAAGTCCTGCAGAAAGGCCAGGAAGTGGAAGCCGTGGTCCTCAATGTCGACGCAGAGAACCAGCGGCTGTCGTTGGGAATCAAGCAGCTCGAACCCGATCTTTGGGAGGAGTTCTTCTCCCGCCATCAGGTGGGCGACGTGGTCCGGGGCAAGATCATCCGGCTGGCCAGCTTCGGCGCCTTTGTCGAAATCGAGGAAGGGATCGAGGGACTGTGTCATGTTTCGGAACTGAGCACCCGCCGGATCGAGAACCCGGAGGACGAGTTCTCCCCTGGCCAGGAGATGGACTTCAAGATCATCAAGCTGAACCTCCTGGAACGGAAGATCGGTCTGTCGATTCGAGCCCTCAGTGAAGAGGAGGAGCCGGAGGAACGGTGGACCTATACCCCGGAGGTTGCGACCACTTCGATTGGGGAACTGGCCGGGGCTCAGCTGGGCGAGCTGAAGAAGAAAGCTGAGCTGGCCAAGGGAGGAGAGCGCAATGACGAAAGCTGAACTGGTGGACGGCGTGTCCCGTTCGTCGGGACTGAGCAAGAAGGATGCTGAGGTGATTGTCCAGACCGTTCTGGACAGCATCATCGACTCGCTGCAACGCGGAGAGAAGGTGGAACTCCGTGGCTTTGGCAGTTTCCGTCTTCGCGAGCGTTCTCCCCGGCAGGGCCGCAACCCGAAAACGGGGGAGCGGGTCCACGTCCCGGCCAAGAAAGTGCCCTACTTCAAGCCCGGCAAGGAGCTGAAGGAACTGATCAACTCCTGATCTCCCCGGCATGGAGAATCTCTGGACACCCTGGCGGTTTCGGTACCTGACAGAACGGCGGGACGACACCCAGTGTGTGTTCTGCCGGATCGCCGCTGAAGCCGCCAGGGACCGCGAACATCTCGTCTTGGGTCGCCGGACTCACACCTTTACCGTCCTCAACCGCTTCCCCTATACCTCGGGACATCTCCTGGTTGCCACCTGCCGGCATGTGGCCTGGCTGGCGGAAGCCTCCGACCAGGAACTGGCTGAACTGGCCCTCGAAGCGCGTCGTTGCGAGCAGGCCCTGCGCCGGGTCTATCGTCCCGATGGCTTCAACGTGGGCTTCAATCTCGGTTCCTGTGCCGGCGCCGGGGTCGCCGGCCACCTGCACCTGCATGTGGTGCCCCGCTGGGTCGGAGACGCCAATTTCGTGTCGGTAGTGGGTGAAACCAGGGTGATCCCGGAGGAGCTTCCGGCGACCTGGGAGAAGCTTCGACCCCATTTCCAAACCGCTGAAATCGCCTAAACGCACCCTTCCTGTCCGGAGTTTCGCGACCCCAAAAGGGGCCGTCATGGATATCGGGGCGGGATTATGTCAGCTCTCCGCCATTTGCTCATATCCGGCCTCAGGTCGGCACGCACAACCAGCCGGGAAATAAGGACAAAACGCACAAAATAAGGGCCCGGGAAAGATTTGTCTGGCGTGGATGCCGGAGGCGGTGTTAGCTTATCCGGGCCAGCTGACACAATTCGGTTCCGAATTGCTCCCAGGAAAACATCACAGCCGTTTTCCACAACTTGTGGAAAAGATGTGCATGGATTGAACGGTGGGAGTGTCGGCGGAAGCTGTCGAACTGGTCTGGCAACCCGGGAGGGCGCGGGGCGGCTTTGAGGGAGGCTGCTCGTCGGCCGGCGGCAAATGCGGGGAGAGTCTGGCAACATGTGGGTGTGGGAACAGATATTGGCCAAGATTGAAGAGAGGATCCCTGTCCAGCACTTCGAGGTCTGGTTCCGGCCGACGGCCGTGCAGGCGGTGGACGAAGCGCGGAAGGAGATCCGGGTTTTGGTCCCCAACCAGCACTTCCGCTATTGGCTGGCGGAACGCTACGGGAAGCTCCTGGACGAGGTTGTCAGGGAGTGCTGTCTTGGGGACTGGACAATCGTCTTCCATGCTGAAGACGAACACGGCGCCGGCGGCACCAACGGCGGGCCCCCGGGGAAGAGTGAGGCCCGTCCCGAGGAACCGGAAGCGGGTCTCGGGCTGAATCCACGATATTCATTCGAAACCTTCGTGGTCGGCTGTTCAAACCAGTTTGCCCATGCGGCGGCTTTGGCGGTTGCCGACCAGCCCTCCTGCGCTTACAACCCCCTCTGCATCTACGGGGGGGTGGGTCTGGGGAAGACCCATCTCATGCATGCCATCGGACACCGGATCCGTTGCCATTCACCCCACCTGACGTTGAGCTTCATGTCGTCCGAGTCGTTCATGAACGAACTGATTCAGTCCATCCGTTACGACCGGATGATCCAGTTCCGGGAAAAGTACCGGAACATCGACGTCCTGTTGATGGACGACATCCAGTTCCTCGCCGGCAAGGAGCGCACGCAGGAGGAGTTTTTCCATACTTTCAATGCCCTGTACGATGCCCAGAAGCAGATTGTCGTCACCAGCGACGCTCCGCCCCGGTCGATTGCGACCCTCGAGGAGCGGCTGCACAGCCGGTTCGAGTGGGGGCTGATCGCCGACATCCAGCCGCCGGATCTGGAGACCAAGATCGCCATCCTGCGGCGGAAGGCCGCCGCCAAAGGTGTCAATCTGGACGACGATGTGACGCTGTTTATCGCCGCCAACATCAAGTCGAATATCCGGGAACTGGAAGGCGCACTGGTCCGTCTGGTGGCCTACAGCAGCCTCACCGGGGAGGCGGTCACGCTGGGGCTGGCGCAGCGGGTGCTCAAGAACCTGGTGGAAAGCCAGACCCGCGTGATTACAATAGGCCAGATTCAGCGAAATGTGGCCGAAGAGTTCCAGCTCAAGGTTTCTGAGTTGAAGGCCAAGGACAATTCGCGGCGGGTTGCCGAGCCGCGCCAGATCGCCATGTATCTGAGCAAGGAACTGACACAGAGCTCCCTCAGTGAGATCGGCCGGGAGTTCGGCGGCAAGCACCACACGACGGTGATGCACGCCATCCGGAAAGTTGAACGCCAGCAGAAGTCGGATCCGAAGCTGAAGGCGATCATCAGCCGTCTGCTGGAATCGTTGCAGTAGATGTTTCGGGAAGGTGACGCAGCATGGACCTCACGGTGAAGCAGTCGGAGTTGTTGCGCGAGATCCAACATGTGCAGAGCATCGTGGAGCGGAAGACGACGGTTCCGATCCTGTCCAACCTGCTGCTGGAGACCAGCGGTAACACCCTTCAGCTGACCGCTACCGACCTCGATGTGTCCCTGCGCTGCAGTTGCCGGGCAGAGGTGAGAGTGGCGGGATCGGCCACCATCTCCGCCCGCAAACTGTTCGACATCGTACGGCTGCTTCCCGATCAGGACATTCACTTCAAAGCGGCGTCGGCGGACTGGATCAACCTGTCATGCGGGCGTTCCCGTTTCAAGGTTGCAGGCATGTCACGGGAGAACTTCCCGGAGGTGCCGGTGGAGGAAGCGGGAGAAGTGGATCTGCCCGGCGAGGCGCTGGGCTACATGATCAGCCGCTGCATCTTCGCCATTACCACCGAAGAGTCCCGCTACACGCTGAACGGGGCGCAGATGATCGTGGACCCTGACGGCCTCACTTTTGTCACTACCGACGGCCACCGGTTGGTCCTGATCGAGCATCGCACCTCCCTGCCGGTCCCGGAGGGGGGAATCAGGGTGCTGGTCCCCAAGAAGGCGCTGGTGGAGCTGAGCAAGCTGGCGATGGGGGCGGAGAAGGTCCGTTTCAGTCACACCGCCAACCACCTGTTCTTCAGGATCGGGGATCGGCTGCTGGTGTCGCGGGTCTTGAGCGGTCAGTTCCCCAACTATGATCGCGTCATCCCGCGGGAAAACAACATCCACCTCTCGGTCAACACCCTGGAGCTGGCGGACGGACTGCGCCGGGCCGCCGTCATGGCGGAGGAACAATCCCGGGCGGTTCGCCTCAACCTCAAGGAAGGACTGCTGGAGATTTCGTCGGCCAGTCCCGACTTCGGCGAGGCACGCGAGGTGTTGGCGGTGCGCTATTCAGGCGAACCGCTGGAGATCGGGTTCAACGCGTATTACCTGCTCGACTTTCTGACCGCCGTGGAGAGCGAAGAGGTGTCGGTCCGGCTACGCGACCGGGAAACCCAAGCGCTCCTGAAGCCGTCGGCCCTCGAAGGGTACGACTACAATTACGTCGTGATGCCGATCAAGATCTGACCGGAACCCCTCGGGGTGAAACACCGGTGCCGATTGCCGCCCGCCGGGCCGCTTGCCACTACCTCCGGACCGCCCGCCGGGACCTCATCCAATGTGTTATAATTTCAAGGCTTTACAGTACTTCCCCAGGAAGGGGAGGGGCCTTTCGAAAATGGGCTTGCCGAGCTCCGGGAGGGCTTGGCCGGCTGTCCGGCCTTCCTGGGCAAGGGCTCACGGCGGGTGATACCCCGGTAGAGAAATGAAGTCGCAGGCAGAAGACCATGAGTACTCGTGTGGATGAGACCGTCCCCAACGGCGGACTGGATACATACAACGCCGACAAAATCAAGGTTCTGGAGGGTTTGGAAGCGGTCCGCAAGCGACCCGCCATGTACATCGGTTCCACCGGTGCCGCGGGATTGCACCACTTGGTCTACGAGGTGGTGGACAACTCGGTGGACGAAGCCATGGCGGGCTACTGCCGCAACATCCAGGTGACCATTCACGTGGACAACTCGGTCACCGTTATCGACGACGGCCGGGGAATCCCGGTCGACATCCACCCCGCCAAGAACCTACCGGCAGCCCAGGTGGTCATGACCACTTTGCATGCGGGTGGAAAGTTCGACAGCGGTGCCTACAAGGTGTCGGGCGGACTGCACGGGGTAGGCGTCTCCGTGGTCAATGCCCTGTCCAGCCGGCTGGATCTGGAGATCTGGCGGGATGGCATCGTATACACACAAAGCTATTCCCGCGGTGTTCCCACCACCGAGTTCAAGGCGGCCGGACGTACCGAAAAACGGGGAACCAAAGTCACGTTCCTGCCGGATCCCACCATCTTTGAAACCACCGAGTTCAGCTTCGACACCCTCTCGCAGCGCCTACGGGAACTGGCCTACCTCAATCCGGGGGTGCGCATCACACTGGAGGACCTGCGGACGGACCGGGAGCAGGATTTCTGCTATGAGGGCGGGATCGTGGATTTCGTGCTTCATCTCAACAAGAACCGCAATGTCCTGCACGATCCCCCGATCTACTACCGCGATGAGCGCGACGAAGTCCAGGTGGAGATCGCGCTGCAGTACAACGACGGATACAACGAGACGCTTTTCTCGTTCGCCAACAACATCAACACCGTCGAAGGCGGGACCCACTTGGTGGGGTTCAAGGCTGCGCTGACGCGAACCCTCAACGCCTACGCCACCGCCAACAATCTGCTCAAGGACCTGAAACAGAACCTGAGTGGGGAGGATGTCCGCGAGGGGCTGACCGCGGTGGTCAGCGTAAAACTGCGGGACCCCCAGTTCGAAGGTCAGACCAAGGCCAAGCTGGGAAACGGCGAAGTCAAGGGGCTGGTGGAAGCGATCTCCAACGAACGCCTGACCCAGTACCTGGAGCAGAACCCCGCCGAGGCGCGAAGGATTGTCGAAAAGGCGATCGAAGCCGCCCGGGCGCGCGAAGCCGCCCGCAAGGCGCGCGACCTGACCCGCCGCAAGGGAGCCCTGGAGAACCTTTCGCTGCCGGGTAAGCTGGCCGACTGCCAGGAACGGGATCCGGCGTTGTCGGAGCTGTTCATCGTCGAGGGAGACTCCGCCGGGGGCTCCGCCAAGCAGGGGCGGGACAGGAGGACGCAGGCGGTTCTGCCCATCAAGGGCAAGATCCTCAATGTGGAGCGGGCCCGCTTCGACAAGATGCTGAGCAACGAGGAAATCGCCACCATGATCTCCGCGCTCGGAACCAGCATCGGACCGGAAGACTTCGATCCGTCGCGCCTGCGCTACCACCGGATCATCATCATGACCGATGCCGATGTGGACGGCAGCCACATCCGGACGCTTCTGCTGACCTTCTTCTACCGCCAGATGACCGAGCTTCTGCGTGCGGGACACGTCTTCATCGCCCAGCCGCCGCTCTACCGGGTCCAGGTGGGGAAATCCGAAACCTACCTGCACCGGGAGAGCGAACTGACCGAGTTCCTGATGTCCCGGGCGACGGAGAACGTCGTGGTCACGGTCGAGTCTTCGGGCAAGAAATATGAAGGGCGTGAGCTGGTCCAGAAGATGCACGACTTGATGGAGTACCGCAGGATCCGGGACCGGTTCGGCCGCAAGATCGGCTCCAACGGAATGCTGGATGTGGTTCTGCAGCACCTGGCGCGTGACACCCAGCTCCGGGACCTGGCGCTGGAAGGAGACGCACTGCTTCGCGACCGGGAGGTGCTGGTCCGCCTCTGCGAAGGGTTGCGCGGCGCCGGACTGGCCGCCGATGTGATGTTCGACGAGGAGTACTCGCTGTACGACCTGAAGCTCTCCAGGGACTCGGGTCCAACCGTGGTGTTTGACCACGGCATTCTCTCCGGCGCCGAATGGCACCAGTTGTTCCGCCTCTACCTCAGGGTGCTGGAGTTCGAAAGCGGACGGCTGGTGGTTCACCAGAAGGACAGCGAAAGCGTGGTAGACGGGGTCGAGGAGCTGGTCGATCTGCTGCTGGGAACCGGCAAACGCAACGTCACCATTCAGCGCTACAAGGGCCTTGGCGAAATGAACCCCATCCAGCTCTGGGAAACCACCATGAATCCGGAGACCCGGACGCTGCTGCGTGTCACCATTGAGGACGCCATTGAAACCGACGAGATTTTTACCGTTCTGATGGGCGACCAGGTGGAGCCGCGCCGGAAATTCATCGAAGACAACGCCCTGAACGTCAAGAACCTGGACATCTGATCCGCCATGGAGAACTCCCCCCGCGAGCTGCCGGTCAATATTGAGGAAGAGCTGAAGTCCTCCTACCTGGACTATGCCATGTCCGTCATCATCGGTCGGGCCTTGCCCGACGTCCGGGACGGGTTGAAGCCGGTCCACCGCCGAGTCCTGTACGCCATGCATGAACTCGGCAACTTCCACAACAAGCCCCCCAAGAAGTCGGCCCGTGTGGTCGGCGAGGTGATCGGCAAGTACCATCCCCACGGGGAGGCGGCCGTTTACGACACCATCGTCCGGATGGCGCAGGATTTCTCGATGCGGGCTCCGCTGGTGGACGGGCAGGGGAACTTCGGATCCATCGACGGGGATTCGCCGGCGGCCATGCGTTACACCGAAGTGAGGATGTCGCGGTTGGCCGAGGAGATGCTGGCGGATATCGACAAGGAGACGGTCGACTTCCAGCCCAATTACGACGAATCCCTGACCGAACCGCTGGTGCTTCCCACCCGTGTTCCCAACCTCCTGTTGAACGGGGCGTCGGGAATCGCCGTCGGCATGGCCACCAACATCCCCCCCCACAACCTGGGGGAGATCGTGGATGCCCTGCTGCTGGTGCTGGACCATCCCCAGGTCCATCTGGGGGAGCTGATCAAGGTGGTCCCCGGACCCGACTTCCCCACCGCCGGTTTCATCCACGGCCGGGAGGGAATTGTCCAGGCCTACAGCTCGGGCCGCGGTGTCATTCAGCTTCGGGCCCGCGCCAAGTTCGAGGAAACGGGGCGGGACCGTACCGCCATCGTGGTGGAGGAACTGCCTTACCAGGTCAACAAAGCCAAGCTGATCGAGCGCATCGCCCAGCTCGTCCAGGAGAAACGCCTGGAAGGGATCAGCGATCTGCGGGACGAGTCGAGCCGGGAAGGGATGCGGATCGTCATTGAACTCAAACGCGATGCCATCCCCGATATCGTCCTGAACAACCTGTTCAAACTGACGCCGATGCAGACCTCGTTCGGGGTGATTCTGTTGGCTCTGGTCGACGGACAGCCGCGGGTGATGGGTCTGCGGGAGATTCTCCACCACTTTCTCGAACATCGCCGGGAGGTCGTACGGCGGCGTTCGATCTTCGAACTGGACAAGGCCCAGAAACGGGCCCATATCCTGGAAGGATTGCGGACGGCGCTGGATCGGCTGGATGAGGTGATCAACCTGATCCGGGAAGCCCCTTCGCCGGTGGATGCCCGCCAGTCGCTGATGATCCGCCTGGGACTGTCCGAGCCCCAGGCACAGGCCATCCTGGAAATGCGCCTGCAACGGCTGACCGGATTGGAACGGGAGAAGATCAACGAGGAGTACCAACAGCTCCTGCAGGAGGTCGCCCGCCTCCAGGAGATCCTGTCCGAGGAGAGTGTGCTCAAGGAGGTTATCCGCAAAGAGCTGCTGGAGATCCGCGAACAGTACAACGATCCTCGACGGACCGTGATTGTGGAAGAGCAGGCGGAACTCACCCTGGAGGATCTGATCGCCGACAAGCAGGTCATCATTACCGCCACCCGTAACGGATACGTCAAGCGGACATCGCTGGATGTCTATCGCAGCCAGGGACGCGGCGGGAAGGGCCGGAAAGGGATGTCGGTCAGCTCCGCCGAGGATCTGATCCACTACCTGTTCTCGGCCTGGACCCACAGCTATCTCCTGATCTTCACCGACCGCGGCCGCCTGTACTGGCTGAAGGTTTATGAGATCCCCGAGGTGGGGGCGGCCGGCAAGGGCAAGCCCATCGTCAACCTCATCAATCTGGGCAAGGACGAGAAGGTTGCGGACATCATCTCCATCGACAGCTTCGACCGCGGCGGCTATGTGGTTATGGCTTCCCGGCGGGGTCACATCAAGAAGACCAGGCTGTCAGCCTTTGCCAATCCGCGTGCAGCGGGAATCATCGCCTGCAGCGTGGACGAGGGCGACGCCCTGTTGCGGGCCGAGCTGACCAGCGGGAAGGACGAGATCCTGCTGTGTACCCGGAACGGAAAATCGATCCGCTTCTCCGAGGAAGATGTCCGCGCCATGGGTCGGGATGCCCGGGGAGTCCACGGGATACGGCTGCGTGCCGGTGACGAAGTCGTTGCCATGTGCGTGCTGCGATCCCCGGGCGGTGATGTCCTCACGGTCAAGGAGAACGGCTACGGCAAACGGACTCCTCTTTCGGAATACCGGATCCAGTCCCGTGCAGGGCTGGGTATCATCAATATCCATTCGGAAGGAGAAGGCGACCGCGTCATCGGCGTCGCGCACGTGTGTGATCCTGCTGACGCCATCCTGGTCACCGCTCTGGGCAAGATCATCCGGGTGTCCATCGAGGGGATCCGCCGGACGGTTACCCGGAACACCCAGGGAGTGAAAGTGATTGATCTCGAGGAAGGCGATCGGGTGGCGGACATAACCATTGTGGAACCCGATACCGGCGAGGAGAATGGTGAGGGGGACGAGAGCTGAAGGCCGGTGGATCCTGTTGGCGCCGGTCCTCTGCCTGATGATTGGAGCGTGGTATTTCAAAGCGGATCGCTCCGATGTGAAAGTGTCCTTCGAACGGGCGCAGGGCCTCTGGCGGGAAGGCAGATTCCAGGAGGCGGTGCAGGCTTATCTGAAAATCGAGAAGGAATACCCCACCACCCGGTTTGCGCCCGAGTCGCTGTGGGAGGCCGGTACGATCTACTACTACAGCCTCGACGATCCGGCCAGCGCCCTGACCTGTTTCGAAAGGGTGGTGCGCGACTATCCGGCATCCCGCTGGGCCGGCGGCAGCCGGTTGCGGATCGCTGACATCTACGAGCTGGAGCTCAACGAGCCGGGTAACGCCCTGCGCTGGCTCAACGAAGCGTTGACCGGCCCATACACCGCCCAGGCGCGGGATGAAATCCAGTTCCGGATCGCCGAAATCCACTTCAAACTCAACGAATTCGGACTGGCCTTCGAGGAGTTCGGCCGGCTGGCGGGCGGGGGCTCCCAGGACCCCCACCTCCGCCACCTGGCCAAGCTCCGTCGCGGTGTGATCCATCAGATCCGGCGTGAACACGAAGCCGCCAGCCGTGTGTTCCTGGAGGTCCTGGAGGAAGAACCATGCGGCGACTGCCGCCTCCACGCCCAGCTCAGCCTGATTGAAAGCTATGAGGTGCTGGATCGCCTCCCGGAGGCGATTGAAGTAGCGCGCCAGATCCGCGAGGATGACTACCCGGAGGAGTTGAAGCAGCAGCTTCTGCGGCGGCTGCTCGAGAAACGGAAGTATTACGAACCGGGACTTTGGGGGGGCTTGTGATGCCGATTCCGGGTCAAGAGTATTTCTGGTGGTTGGTTGGAGGATTGGGTGCCTTGGCGGCGGCAGCACTCCTGTTGCTGGTGCTTTGGCTGGTCGGGAAAAGACGCGCCGCGGCGGCCGCGACGCCGCTGTCCCGCCTGATCTCGTCCCACCGTGCCACTTACCCGTGTTTTGCCGCGGTGCTGGCCACCGTCCAGGCCCAAGGCCTGGTGGCCGACCTGTATCGTCACGGCGATGTTCGGGCGGCCTTGAAACTGCTGGAGGAAGCCGCCCGCCGGCCGCCCGCCCGGTCCTCCCGGGGAAGCGAAAGCCTGTTACTGGGTCGTCCGGCAGAGGAAGGCATGCCGCGGCGGGACCAGGCGGCGGTGGTGACGGTGCTGCGGGCCGTCTATGACGACGACCGTATCCGCGGCCGCCTCTCCCGCGACGTACTGCAACAACTGGACGGCTTTCTGGATTCCTTGACAGCCTGAAGCCCTCGCCGCTACACTCTCTCTTTTTCCAGAAAACGATCAGACAGAAAGGGGTTGATACAAATTGGCTGCAGTCATTGTGCAGGATGGTGAGTCGCTGGAAAGCGCGCTGCGACGTTTCAAGCGCAAGGTCCAGCAGGAAGACATCATCCGCGAAGCGAAGAAACATACCTACTTCCTCAAGCCGGGCGAGAAGCGGCGCCTGAAAAGGGCGCTGGCGATCAAACGTGCCCGCAAGAAACAGTACAAGTCGGTCTGACTCCCGGCCGGCTGAAGTTTGGCGATGGGCCCGGGCTCAGCCCCGGGTCTTTCTTTTTTGCGGCGCCAGACAGCAGCCGGCGCCGCAGCTTGAGTTCAACTGCCATTCGGGGGATCGATGGATCCAGTCCTCGAGTATCGCTCCCGGTTGTGTGCCGCCACCGAAGTCCTTCGGTCGCGGTGGGGCGAAGCCCCCGCCGTGGCAGTGGTCTTGGGCAGCGGTCTCAGCGGAGTCGTTCCGGAATCGGGTTCGGATCGCGTGCTTGAGTTCCGCCACATCCCGCATTTCCCCGCTCCCCAGACTCCCGGCCATCCTGGCCGGATCCGGCTCTGCAATCTGGAGTCCTGCCCGATAGCCGTTCTGGACGGCAGAGTGCACCTCTACGAGTCCCAACCCGCCGACCAGGTGGTGTTCCCCGTGCGGGTCCTGGCCTGGTGGGGTGTCCGGGAGTTCATCCTGACCAATGCTGCCGGCGGCATTCACCCTGACCTGAGCCCGGGTGACCTGATGGTGGTGGAAGATCATCTCAACCTTACCGCCACCAGTCCTCTGGAAGGCCCCCACCTGCACTTCCTGGGCGAGCGCTTTCCCGATCTCACCGAGGCCTATTCCCGGCGACTGGTGGAGCTTCTCCACAGGTGTGCCGAAGAGGAGGGCCTGGAACTCAAGCAGGGAGTCTATGCCGCCGTTCGGGGACCCAACTATGAGACCCCGGCCGAGATCAGGATGCTGAGACAGCTCGGCGCTGACGCGGTGGGGATGTCCACCGTACCCGAGGTGATCGCCCTCAGGCAGATGGGAAGAGAAGTGGCGGCGGTTTCCTGCATCACCAATCTGGCCGCCGGGAATCTGTCGGCGCGGCTCGACCACCGGCACGTCCTGGAGGCGGCGAGCTGCAGCTCGACCCGACTGTCCCGGCTGTTCTCCCGGCTGGTGCAGGCGCTGGAGGCATGCCGCGAGCGCGATGCGGCCCCTGAGGAGTCTCGGCGATGACACTGCAGACTCTCGCTGCCGGTTCGTGCGTGTTGACAGTGGTGGATGTCCAGGGACGGCTGGCTGAACTGATGTGGCGCCGGGAAAACCTGTTCCGGGAACTCGATCGGCTGATCCGCGGGTGCCGCCTGCTGCAGGTTCCAGTGCTCTGGCTGGAGCAGGTGCCGGAAAAGCTGGGTCCCACGGTGGCGGAGATCCGGGAGGCGCTGGAAGGTTGCCGGCCGATCTCCAAGTCCACTTTCAGCGGGTTCGGCTGCCGGGAGTTCCACCGGGAGCTGGCGAAGACCGGACGTTCCACCCTGATCCTGGCCGGGATCGAGGCTCACGTCTGTGTGTATCAGACGGCTCTGGACGCTCTCGCGGAGGGTTACCGGGTGGAAGTTGTGGGGGACGCCGTCTCTTCCCGTACGGAATCCAACCTCAGGTTTGCACTGCAAAGGCTGCGCGATGCCGGTGCGGGTGTCACCTCCACAGAAATGCTTCTCTTCGAACTTCAGCGTGTGGCGGACGGGGATACCTTCCGTGCCTTGTCGAAGCTGGTGAAGTAGCCCACTTCAGACGGTGATTTGCCACAGAAAAGTTGGGTGAAAACTCACACTTGGCCGGGACAGGCCCCCCTTGGGGACCGAACTCGGGTTGGAGCCGCCAGGGGTGCGGGCCCCCAAGACTTGCTGGAAAGCGGGCGGCTCGGCCCGCCGGTTGCGGGTGAGGCTGTGACGGGTACAGAAGTTGCTTTTCACATGAGGGAAACCACAAACACGGCATCAGCCAGAGGCGAACACAGCAAACCTGCCGAAATCAGCCGTTCTCCGGCGTCCCTTCTTCCAGATTCCGGGACCTGATCGAGTTCGGAGCGGTGCAGGGCTGGACGCCTTTGATGCTGCGAAGGGAGCCAGGATTGATGGGAAACGAGAAGGGTCAGAAGGTGAAGTATCCGGGCGTAATGCAGGCCATGGACGGCACCGCCGCGGCGGTCGCCATGGAGACGGCCGGCAGCGAAGCCGGGGGGGTCTATCCGATCACTCCCGCCAGCAATATGGGTGAGGGTTTTGCGGAAGCGGCAGCCGCCGGACGGCCCAATGTATTTGGACGCCGGCTCGTGTTCTTCGAGCCGGAAGGGGAACATGCCGCGGCTGCGGTCACTGCCGGCATGAGCCTGGTCGGCCTCCGGTCCGCCAACTTCTCCGCCGGACAGGGCATCGCTTACATGCACGAGTCCCTGTACGCCGCCGTCGGCAAGCGCCTGACCTATGTCCTCAACATCGCCTGCCGGGCGATGACCAAGCATGCCCTCAACATCCACTGTGGTCACGACGACTACCACTCGGTGGACGATACCGGCTTCTTCCAGCTGTTTGCCAAGAACGTCCAGGAGGTTGCCGATCTCAACCTGTGCGCCCACAAGATTGCCGAACTGAGCCTGAATCCGGGAATCTGTGCCCAGGACGGTTTCCTGACTTCCCACGTGATCGAGACATTACGGCTGCCGGAGCCTGAGCTGGTCAGGGAGTTCCTGGGCGATCCGTCCGACCTGATCGCCTGCCCCACCCCGGCCCAGCGCATGCTCTTCGGCGAGAAACGGCGCCGGGTGCCGGAACTGTTCGATCTTGACTACCCCGCCATGCTGGGAGTCGTCCAGAACCAGGACTCATATGCTCAGGGGGTTGCCGCCCAGCGGCCCTTCTTCTTCGACCACATTACTGAAATCACCGATCAGGTATTTGCCGAGTTTGAATCACTGACTGGCCGCCGCTACCGCCGCGCCTCCGGATACCGGCTGGAGGATGCCGAGTATGTGGCGGTGGGCCAGGGTTCGATCGTGTGGAACCTGGAAGAGGTGTGCGATTACCTGCGGTCAACCGAGAAACTGAAGATCGGGGTCCTGAATCTGACGATGTTCCGCCCCTTTCCCGGAGACCTGGTGGCTGCGCTCCTGCGCGGAAAGAAGGGCGCGCTGGTCCTGGAACGGGTGGACCAGCCCCTGGCTGCCGATGCTCCCCTGCTGCGGGAGATCCGCAGCTCAGTTTTGAAGGCCATGGAGAACCACCGTGCCGGAGAGGGGCCGCTGCCCTATCCCGGCATTCCTGCCTACGGGTGGGAGGAAGCACCTGATTTCTACTCCGGGTGCTTCGGTCTGGGCAGCCGCGACACCCAGCCGGGAGACCTGCTGGCAGCCATCCGGAACATGCTGCCCGGAGCCCGGCGCCGCCGGCTGTTTTATCTGGGCATCGACTTCCTGCGCCGCGGCACCTCCGAACAGCTCAACCAGCACCAGAAACAGATCCTCGAGAACTACCCCGAGGTCCAGGAACTGGCGCTGGAGCCCGAACCCAATGTCAACCTGTTGCCCAAGGGCTCGCTCTCGCTGCGCATCCATTCCGTGGGCGGATGGGGTGCCATCACCACCGGCAAGAATCTGGCGTTGACCTTGTCCGACCTGCTCGGCATGCATGTGAAGGCCAATCCCAAGTACGGCTCGGAGAAGAAGGGGCAGCCCACGACCTTCTACGCGTCGTTTGCCCGGGAGCCCATCCGCTTGAACTGCGATCTCCGTTTCGTGGATGTGGTCCTGTCTCCGGATCCCAACGTTTTCCGCCACTCCAACCCGCTGTCCGGACTCAGCGAAGGCGGCGTGTTCATCATTCAGAGTGACCTGACTCCTGAGGAGCTTTGGTTCAGTTTCCCGAGCTGGGCGCGCGAATTCATCCGGGAGAAGAAGATCAAGGTGTTCCACCTGGATGCTTTCGCCATCGCGCGTGCCGAAGCCCCTGATCTGGAGCTGCAATATCGCATGCAGGGAGCGGCCTTCCAGGGTGCCTTTTTCGCCGCCTCACCGTTGATGGAACGGGAGAAGCTGGGCGAAGAGGATCTGTTCAAGGCGATCCATGACCAGCTTAATGCCAAATTCGGCGCCAAGGGCGCCAAGGTGGTGGAAGCCAACGTCCGCGTCATCAGCCGGGGGTACAGGGAGGTCAAACAGCTTGACTGGTCCAAGCTGCCCGATCGGCGTGAGATGCTGGTCGAGATCAAGCAGAAGGAGGAGCCGGCGCACGTATCGGCCACCACGGTTCCGGGCATCGCCGACGCCGCCCGCTTCTATGACCAGGTGTACGACCTCTATCGCACGGGCCAGGATCCTCTGGCTGATCCGTTCGCCGCTCTGAGCGCGATTCCGGCGGCCACGGGAACCTTCCGCGACATGACCAATATCCGTTTCGAGGTTCCCAAGTTCGTCGCCGAGAACTGCACCGGCTGCGGCCACTGCTGGACCCAATGCCCGGACGCCGCGATTCCTGGCCTGGTACTGGAGATCGACCAGTTGTTGCTTTCAGCGGCACGTGCCGCCGGCAATGGCAAGCCCCTGGTGCAGTTCCCGACTTTGGTGGAGCCGCTCGCCGCTGAGATCCGCAAGCAGCTCAAGTCCCTGCCGAAACCCTCCCTCGACAGCGTTCTGGATCTGGCCTACCACAACGTGGTCAAGGACCTGGAGCCGGAACGCAAGGAGGCGGCGGACCAGGAATTCGTCAAGGTCGCAGCGATCCTGCAGAAGTTTCCGGTGGCCAAGACGCTGCCGTTTTTCGACGTGCCCGAGAAGAAGCAGGAAGGCACCGGCGGGCTGCTGGCAGTCACCATCAACCCATACGCCTGCAAGGGCTGCAACCTGTGCGTGGAGGTCTGTCCCGACAATGCACTGATCACCATCAAACAGGACGAGCAGGTGATTGACGATCTGCGGCAAGGCTGGAAGTTCTGGGAACAGCTTCCGGATACTCCGGACCGCTTCGTCCAGGTCCGTGACCTGCATGAAGGGATCGGCGTCCTGCATACGCTGCTCCTCAAGAAGGGCAACTACCGGATGATGGTGGGCGGCGACGGCTCCTGCATGGGGTGCGGCGAAAAGACGGCCGTGCACCTGGTCGTTTCAGCCATTGAAGCCTCACTGCAGCCTCACGTCCGGAAGTTCGTGGAAAAGCTCGACAACCTGATTGCCAGGCTGGATGCAAAAGCCAGACTGTTGCTGGCGAAGGACGTGGATCTGGATGGCGTCAGCGGTTCGGGAACCGTGGCTGTGGAGTTGGCGGGCGAGAACCGCAAGCGGCTCGAGCAGTTGACCCGCATGCTGCGTGAACTCAAAGACCTGAGCTGGCGATACAAGAGTGGTCCCAGCGGCAAGGGTCGGTCGGCTCTGGGGATGACCAACGCCACCGGCTGCTCCTCCGTATGGGGCAGCACCTATCCGTACAACCCCTATCCATTCCCTTGGGCCAACCACCTGTTCCAGGACGCTCCTTCGCTGGCGATCGGGATCTTCGAAGGCCACATGCGGAAAATGGCGGACAACTTCGCCCTCGTCCGCCGGGCCGAGCTGGAAGTCAACGACAGTTACGACCCCAAGGTTCATGACGAGTTTTTCCAGGGGTTCACCTATAAGGAGTTCACGGACGAAGAATTCCTGTTGTGCCCCCCTATCGTGGCCATGGGCGGCGACGGCGCCATGTACGACATCGGCTTCCAGAACCTGTCCCGACTGCTGGCCTCAGGCAAGCCGATCCGGGTTGTCGTTCTGGACACCCAGGTTTACTCGAATACCGGCGGACAGGCCTGTACCAGCGGTTTCGTCGGCCAGATATCGGACATGGCGACCTACGGCCGGGTCCAGCGCGGCAAGACGGAAGCCCGCAAAGAACTTTCGTTGATCGCCATGGCTCACCGGACCTCCTACGTCCTGCAATCCTCCCAGGCGTCCCCCGCCCACCTGGTGGCTGGCATCCTGAGAGGGCTGGCCAGCCGGCGGCCGGCAGTTTTCAACATCTATTCCCCCTGCCAGACCGAACACGGCATCCCCGACAACGCTTCGGAACACAACGCAAAGCTGGCCCTTGAAAGCCGTGCCGTCCCATTCATGATCTATGACCCGGACGCCGGTACCTCGCTGAGCGAACGCCTCAGTCTGGACGGCAATCCCGCCCTCGACCAGGAATGGCCGACCTACGATCTCAAGTACAAGGACGCCGACGGCGACGAGCAGACAATGACCCTGCCCCTGACCATCGCCGATTGGGCCGCCACCGAGACCCGTTTCGGCAAACACTTCAAGCGCGTTGATCCCAGCAAGGTCAAAGGAGAGCTCGTTCCCTATCACGAATACCTCAAACTCAGCGCCGAAGAAGCCAAGGGCAAGACCCCCTTCATCTACGTCCTCACCAAGGACCAACGCCTGGATCGCATGACGGTGGCGCAGGAAATCGTGGAACTGGGCCGGGAACGCCTGGACTTCTGGCGGGAGCTGCGCGAGATGGCGGGCGTTCTCATCCCGGACGGCGTCCGGGAACAGATTGCCGCGGAGCAGGAAGCCCTGTTCGAGGAGCGGATCGCCGCCATTCGGGCCCAGTACGAAGCGGAGATCGAGAACCTCAAGAAGACCTATCCGCAGGACGTGGCGCGCCGGATGGCGGAAGCGCTCATGGGTCAAAGCGCTTCTTCATTCAGCAGCTTCATCACTTCCTTCACGGGTCCGGCGGCGACGGCCGGGGCGGCCGCCACACCCGGAGCGGTCCCAACGGCGATCGGAGGCAACGGTCCCACCCAGACCGTCCAGCCGGCCGCGAAGGGGGCCCCACCCCAGCCCCTCACGGCAGCCGCAAAGGCTGCAGCGGCGCCGGCCGCCGTGGCGGAGGAGGAGGCCGAGCCGGGTGTGGCTCCCTGGATCGACCAGGATACCTGTACCGCCTGTGACGACTGCATGAAGGTCAATCCAAGGCTGTTTGTCTACGGACCTAACGGGAAGGCGACCATCACCGACCCCAAGAATGGAACCTACAAGGACCTGGTGCAGGCCGCGGAGCGCTGCCCGTCCGGTTCCATCCATCCCGGTACGCCCATCAATCCCAAGGAGAAGGATCTGGCCAAGTGGATTGAACGGGCCGCGCCCTTCAATCAATAAGGCTGAGTCCTGACAGCACAGGGAGGCGGCGGGACCTGCCGCCGCCTCAGCTCCCTTCCTCCGCCGCATCCACCGCCGCCATGAAGTAGAAATCTCCCCAGATGGTGCAGCAGTCGACGCCCTGAGCCCGCGGGAAATGGCTGCAGCCATGGCGGAGCAGCCCCGCCTCGGTGGAACCGTCGCCAGTCAGCGCGAGCCTTTCCAGCAGTTCCAGATGCCGCTTTCCCTGGAGCCGCCGGCGGGGGTCGGGATGCCGAACCAGGGCTGCAGCGACTACGGCCGCCGCCGAGCTGTCGGGCGCCGGAGCCGCATTCGGATGAAAATCCCAGGGCGGCAAGACGTCCTCTCGGGTGTGCCGCTCCCAGAAATCGAACAGCCGGTCCGCCCCCGCGGGGAGCTCCAGCCCGAAACCGGTCTTTGCCATCAGCACGGAAGCTCCGTACATGGCCCAGGCCTGTCCCCGGCTCCAGCAGGACTCGTCACTGAAACCCTGCCAGGTGCCTCTCCACAGGAGCCGTCCAGTTCCCCACTCCAGGCGTGCGGCGTGGTAGGTTGAGCCGTCCGGGCGGACGAGAATGTCCATCGACCTCCGGAAGTGGTGCAGTGCAGCCTGTTCGAATCTGGGATCCGCGGTTTCGTCGGAGGCCCAGGTCAGGAGTTCCAGTGCTGCCAGAGTATCGACCGCCACCTGCACTTCACCCGGCACCGCCCCGATCGAGACCATCCCGACCACCGGATCCCAGAGCCGTAACATGTTCTCTGCCGCCGTCAGGGCGGTTTCCCGCAGCCGGAGATCTCCTGTAAGCCGGGCACCGATTGCGCAGGAGGGGTAGAACAGGAAGCCGAGGTCATGGCGTTCCCATTCGAGCCGGACTCGCAGCAGTCGGCACGCACGATGAGCAAGCTCGGCATATCGCGCGTCGCCGGTCCACCGCCAGGCGAGCCACAGCATCCCCGGCCAGAAGCCTCCAGTCCAGTTTCCGGGATGTCCACGCCAGTTGGCGGCGTCGGTGTATTCAACGCGGCCCCGAGAGGCGACAAAAGGGAAATGCGGCATTTCGCCGGCAGCCGCAAGCATCCGCTCCAGCCGCACCAGGATGGCCGGCTGCAAGGTTGGTCCGGTCACCCCGCCATGGTCCCCCTGTCCTCCGGGTGGGCCGGGCTCATCCTGCACAGCTCTCCCAGCGTGCTGAGGACCCGCTCCAACTGCTCGTCGGTCATCGCGCTGTGGATGGGCAGGGAAAGGATCTGCTGGGAGACCTCTTCGGCTACCGGACAGAGCCCGGGTCCGGTTCCCAGCTTCTTGCGGTACGCCGGATGCAGGTGGACCGGCCGATAGTGGACCGCCGTACCGATACCGCGCTGCGACAACTGGCGGTACAACTCATCCCTTGTGAAACCGAGCCCAGGAGAATCGCAGCGGATGACGAATAGATGCCAGGCATGGACCCGGGACGGAAGTACCTCCAGGGGGAGCAGCGGACCCCTGCCGTCGAGGACCTCCCGGTAGCTCCGGGCGATCTGTTCCCGCCGCTGCCGCCGCTCCTCGCACTTGCGGAGCTGGCTGGCCGCCAGGGCGCATTGGAAGTCGGTCAGGCGGTAGTTGAAGCCGATCTCCAGGACGTCGTAACTCCACCCCCTCCGCCGCCGGTGATCCTGGTCGATGCCGTGGTTCCGGAACCGGCGCATCCGTTCGGCCCACTGGGCCGAATCGGTGGTGATCACACCGCCTTCACCGCAGGTGGCCGGCTTGACCGGGTGGAGGCTGAAGGCCGTCAGGTCCGCCACGCTGCCCACTTTGCGCCCGTGCAGGGACGCCCCGAGGGCGTGGCAGGCGTCGGCAAGCAAAACCAGACCATGCTCGGCCGCAATCTCGCGGAGGCTCAAATAGTCGCAGGCCTGACCGGCGTAATCGACTGCGATCAACGCCCGCGTACGCGGAGTGACACGGCGGGCCGCAGCGGCGGGGTCAACGAGCAGCGTGTCCGCACAGACATCGACAAAGACGGGCGTGGCGCCGCAGTGCAGCACCGAGGCGGCGGTGGCGGTAAAGGTCATAGCAGGTACCAGAACCTCATCACCCGGCCCGACTCCGGCGGCGTGAATCGCGCAGTGTAAAGCGGCCGTCCCGCTGCTGACGGCCACGGCGTGAGCGGCGCCGACGAAATGGGCGAACCGCTCCTCGAAGGCCTCGACCTGCGGGCCCGTGGTGAGAAAGTCGGACCGCAGCACTTCGACGACCGCCCCAATGTCGTCTTCGTCCAGATCCTGTCGGCTATAAGGAATCCATTCCGTAGTTTTCAAACTCCTCCGCCAGCGGCTGGCGGTCCCACTCGAAGGTCCGGGTGCCAAGCATGGCGTCTAGCTGCTCAGTTGAGAGCCATTCGGTGTTGGTATCGCTGGTGTAAGCAAAACCCTCGGGCAAACCACCTCCGTTGACATTGGTTCGGGGACCCCACGAGGGGTTCTCCGGCAAGATGACATAGCGGTCAGACAAGGCAACCGTGTGGCGGGCCTCATCGGCCGAGATCAGGGTCTCGTGCAGTTTTTCGCCCGGCCGAATGCCGGTGAATACCACCTGGCATTCCGGTGCGATGGCCCGGACCAGATCCAACAGCGACATACTGGGGATTTTCGGCACAAACACCTCTCCCCCCCGCATCATGCTGAAGCAACTGATGACGAAGCTGACCGCCTGATCCAGACTGATCCAGAAGCGGGTCATTCTCCGGTCGGTGACGGTGATCGTGCCTTCGCGCCGCTGCTTCAAGAACAGGGGCAGGGCACTGCCGCGGCTGCCGATGACGTTTCCGTAGCGGACACAACTGAAACGGGTTTCGCGTCCTCCCGCATAGGAGTTGCCGTGGACGAACAGCTTCTCCGCACACAGTTTGCTGGCGCCATAGAGGTTGGCGGGATTGACCGCCTTGTCCGTGCTGAGCGCCAGCACCCTTGGGACCCGGCAGTCGATGGCGGCGTCGATCACGTTCTGGGCCCCCAGCACATTGGTTTTCACCGCCTCGAAAGGGTTGTATTCACAGGCTGGCACCTGCTTGAGGGCGGCGGCGTGCACCACCAAATCCACCCCAGCCTGAAACGCCCGGTACAGCCGGTCGCGGTCCCTGACGTCGCCAAGGAAAAAAGTGAGTCGAGTGTCCCGGCAGCGGGACCTCATTTCGTGCTGCTTCAGTTCATCCCGGCTGAAGACGATGATCCGTTTCGGTTCGTGGCGCTGCAAGGCCAGGGTGACGAACCGTCGCCCGAATGATCCGGTCCCACCGGTCACCAGGATCGTCTTCCCTTTGAGTGGATCCGTTTTCGTAGCCTCCATCCAGCCTCCTCACGATACACCAGGGCGAAGCGGCGGCCCGGTGCCCCATTATGTGCGAGTCCCAGCCGACGTCTCCAGAGCGCTGAGCACCTCATCCAGCATCGACAGCCCGGCTTTGAGGTAGCCGTGAAAGGCCGCTGCTGCCTGGCTTCGGAAATTCTCCGCGGAGATCACACCGGCCTCCTGTTTCCCCTTCAAATCGAAAAGACCGACCAGCAGCGGTGTCGCCAGAAAATGCAGGACGGTCTTGGAGCGTTCGAAGTGAAAGGCGGCACGTTCCAGGTCCGGAACCGCCGGCTCCCGGTTCAGTGAAACTTCCAGGGCTGACAGCTCATGACGGGTGCGGACCAGGTCCTCCAGCAGCCGCCCCTGATCGAAAACACCGGGTTGCCCGAGCATCTGGTTTGCCCGCTCCACCGCAGCACCCACGCTTTGCGGACAGTACTCTTCCAAAGCCTCCCTGAACGGGATGTGCCTGGCGCCGCGAATCCAGGCTCCGGCCGCCGAGGAGTTGATGACCGTCAGCCGGTCTTTGCAGCTCGCAATCTCCCGTTCGAACCACACCAGAGTTCCAAGAAGCTTCTCGTCGGTGGGAACGGTCCCGCCATGAATGCTGGGGACCTGCAGTCGTCTCACCGAGTGGAACCAGGGATTGGAGGGCTGGGCCGCCGCCATGCGGCGGATCTTTTCCTGATCGCCTTCAAGCCATTCCCGCGGCACGGTCATCGGGAAACCGGGCACAAAGGTCCCTCCCGCATGGGTGGAGGCGGAGGTGAACGACAGGTCCTGCCCGATGAGGATGATGGGATTGCAGCCCAGCCGGCGCGCCAGGTCGAAAGACACGGCTGCTACCGAGCCGGCGGTCTTGACCTCGCCGAACGGTTCCAGACTGTAGCGTTCGAGCCAGGCCAGATCGGGGAAGATCCGCATCAGACCGAGTGGGCCCTCATGGCCGCCCAGCACCGCGGGACACAAAGTGGGGTCGAAGCAAAGCGGCCGACGGCCATGGTTTACACCGGCAAAGTGAGCTGTGAAGTTGACTTCGTGCGGGTCGACGGAGACCACCAGGTCGTAGGGCAGAGCTTCTTCTGCAAGCTTGCGTGCCGCGGTGGCGGTGGCCACGATCAGCGCTCTTCCCTGGGCCTCTTTCAGGAGGTCCACATTCTGTTCCAGAGAAGGTCCTGCGGCAACGATCACCGCCGGCACGTTCTCCAGCGAGCCGAACAGACGGGACACGGGGGCGGCCCGCTGAAGGACCGTCAGGTTGGCGAACAGGTTCTGCTGCCAGCGGACGGCGGTTCCCAACACCGTGCTGCGCTGGATCTTCAGTTCGACCTGCCGGCGCGCAATGTCTTCCTGCAGTTGTGCAGCCAGCTCCGGGAACGCCTGGACATAGGCGGGAAGCGCGAGCCAGGTGAGGCCTTTCCAGCATCCGTTGGGAAGCCTGTCGTATTGGGACCACAAGGATTCCGTGTCGGTGACCAGTGAGAAGCGCCGGTCGTGGAGAATCCGGCGAACCGAGGGAAAGTCGTTCATCGTTTCCAGGATGGCGGCGACCGGCTCCAGCACGATCACGTCATTGGAAGGGAACAGCCGGGGTGCCAATGCCTGCAGGTGATGGCCGGCTGCCAGACCCAGCACCATCAGGACCTGGTTTGGGCCGACAGCCGCCTGGGAGGCCCACCGCTCCGCCGCCCGGCGCGGGTCGTAAGGACTGTTGAGGGCCAGCCTCCTCCCGTCGGGCAGGCGCAGTCCAAGGGCCGGTTCTCCTGAGCGGCCGCCGCTGATCTCGAGTTTACAGTTCCGCATCGCTGAGGTCTTCGCTACTGAGACGGCGAAGATCGCCGAACCACCCTTCCAGGACGGGCTGCAGTTCGAAGAGAACGACTTCGCCGGCCAATGTCCAGTCGCGGTTCTCCAGCGCCGCTACCAGGGGTTCGAGGGCACGTGGCATGGCGTCCAGCGCGGGTTCGATTCCCCGTGAGAGCTGCAGCGGTTTGGTAAGCTGAAGCGCCTGCGAGATGCAGCCGATTCCTTCCAGCAGTGCCTGCAGCCGGGGCAGAGCATCGGTCAGACAACCGCCCCGGAGGTCCTCGGCTACGACGTTACAGATGGCGCGGAGCTCTCCGGTGTGCCGCGCGGCCTGGTTGATGGCTTCCTGCATCAGGTGTGGGGTGTTCGCGTCCATGGGCTTCCTCGCAGGGCCAGGGAGCACGGGGTGTGCCAATCGCAGGAATCGGCGGGGATGCGGTTCCCGCCTGCAGGACTCCTGTGTGCAGGGACCCGAGAGGACCAAGGGGCTTGACGCTTGAGGGAGAGGATCGTCAGGAATTTGGCGGGGATCGGACCGGAAGGATGAAGCCAGGATCAGACATCCACCTGGAAGCGGGGAGACGGCGGTTCTTGACGGCTGCTTACACTGGCGGCGTACCGGCGGGCCGCCCGGTGGTTCTCCCTCAGGCTGTCCCCGGCGTCCACCACGGATTGCCAGAGGCGGCGATTGCACTCGACCTGTTCAAGCAGCTCCTTGAGCAGGTCCCGGAGTTCGGCCCGCTGTCCGGCGGTCAGGGTGGACAGGCGTGCACCCGCAGCCTGCACACGCTGCGAGTATTCCGCTACCGCCGGGGCCAGGGCGGACACACGGTCATGGTCATCGGCCTGGAGTGCCTCAGCCTGAGAACGCAGCAACTGGAGAAGGGTTCGGTACTCGCGCATGTTCTTGCTCCGAAGCAAGTCCCGGACCGCTCGGCTCGCACCGTCTCAGACCGAGATGGAACTTCGCGGGCCGGTGGAAGTGTGCAGGGTCAGCCGATCCCGCATGGTTTGGGGCTCAGGCGGAGCTGCGAGGGGTTGTTCGCTCTTGCCGCGAGCCTCTTCCCATGCGGACAGGAGGACCTCAAGCAGCTTCGCCACCTCCTCCACAGGGGCGGCGTGGCGCCGTAGGTTGGCGTCACTCAGCCGCCGAGTCATGTAGTGGTACAGCCTTTCCAGTGACACGGCAATTTCGCCACCCCGCTCAAAATCCAACGCCGCTCTTAGCTCTCCGATGATGGCGCAGACCTTGTTCAAATGGTTGACCCGCGCCTCGATGTTGCCCGACTGGAATGCCTGGATCGCCAGCTTGGCCTCCTTGATCGCACCCTTGTAGAGCAGCAGCAGGAGTTCGAATCGATCGGCGGTAGCCACTTCCATGGCGGTGTATCGGCTGGCGAAATTCGGCGCGTATCCCATGGTCGATGATTCCTTCTGAAGCATCAGAGCAGAGCGGCGAGCTGGCTGGCAAGGCTGGTTTGCAGGAACTGCATCTGCTGTAGAGCTTCATTGGCTTTGGAGAACTGTTGGATCAAGTACCGCTCCCGCTGGAGCAGACGCTGCTGCAGGGCATCAATATCCTGCTTCAGGGTCCGGATGTCCGACTGATATCCTTCCACGGCATTGTGGATCGGTCCCTCCAGGGAATCGGTCGTGCGGGTCAGGAGCCGGTCGAGCTGTTCGGCGATGCCGACGGTGAAAGACACCGAACCGTACGTCCCGGTCGAAGTGCCCGAGAAACTGATCTGGAGTCCTTTGGCATCCCCGTCAGTGGCTTCCAGTACATTACCGTTGCCGGTGGCGGTGGAGATTTCCATGGTCGCCAGGTCGGTGAAGGTGCCGGCTACGGAAGCGCCGGAATCGGACAGCCCTGAGGTCCCGATGCCGGTTCCACCTGAATCCACATCCGAGACAACTGAGAACGAGACAGTGTGGCCGACCTTGTCGCTGGTTACCACCAGTTGGGATCCAGACTTGGAAGCGGTCAACGCCAGGCCGTCGGCGTCGAAAGCGGAATTCAACGCGTCCACGATGGCGTCCAGGTCCATGCCGCTGTTCAGGAGGATCTGGCTGGACTTGGAGCCCATAGTAAAGGTAAGGGTTTCGTCCACCCCGAGGGTGGGCCCGATGCTGTTGGGACTGGTAATGGTCGCCGCCTCGGCCAACGCCGTGATGTCCACCTGGTAGGTGCCGGGCTGGGTGGCGGAGCCTGCCGTGACGTAGCTGATCTTCGAATGGGTCGGCGTCCCCACAGCTACGAACAGGCTTTTCACGGCGTCGAAGTTCTCGGACAGGTTCTCGTCCAGCACGGTGGAATCAATGGTCAAGGTACCGTCGTTCTTCATTTCGATGCCCAGCAGGCCCAGGCTGGACAGGGTTCCGACGCCGGCGACACTCCCGCCCACGATCTGCGCAAGCTGTCCCTGGAGGTCCCTCAGGATGTACTCCCCGGCCAAGATGCCTGATCCGACGCCTTCCACATACTGGAACTGGCCGTTGATGTAGCTGTAGACCTTGTTGTAGGCCTCGACGAAGGATTTGAGGTTGGCCTTGACCGTATCCACGTCGTTGGTCACTTGCAGCGTGACGGTCGAAGCCGATGTATCCCGCAGATTCAGGGTGACGCCCTCGATCACTCCTTCCACAGTGTTGCTGGAGCTGGTGACCGAGAGACCGTTGACCGTCAGTTGGGCATCCAGCTCCGCCGAGCTGGCGATGCTATGGGTACGGCTGAACGTGAAGGGTGTTGAGCCGTCGGAGAGGGTCAGGGTGTTGTTGGTGATGGAGATGGCGTTGGCCGAGCCCGATGACTTGCTGGTGATGGTCAGCCGGTACCCTGTGCCGTCATTGATGATGGCGGCGGTGGCTTCGGCACCGGAATCGTTGATCGCCTTGCGAAGCCCGTCCAGGGTGTTGTTGGAGGAATCGATGGTGATGGTGGTGACCGTCGATCCTACCGTCAGATCGAAACTGCCGGTTCCAATGGCGTCGGTGGCCGTCTGGAAGGCCGTACCCGACACGAAATTGTCGTAGAGCGCCAGTCGCCCGACAGTGATCTGGTACGTGCCTTCCACCGCCGTGGAGTCAGCCGAAGCCGTCAGGACCGATTCAGCTGAACTGGACGTCTTGCGAGCTGCGAAACTGGACTCCTGATTGAGATTCTCGATCGTAGTCAGCAACTCGCTGAGTCGTGAATTCAGGTCGTTGTACGCCTTGATTTTGGCTTCGAAATTCGAGATGCGGGTGTCGATTCTGCGAATGGGGGCCCGTTCAGCGAAGATGATCTGGGAAACCAGCCCCTGGACATCCAGCCCCCCGCTCAATCCAGTGAATGAAAAGCCTCCCATATTCTCTATTCCGTTCCGTCGAAATCAGGCGACCGTATCGACTACGTTTCCGTTGACCATTTCGGAAAGCTCGGCAAGTTTCCTGAGCTGTTCCGGGGGGATTTCGTAAATGACCTCTCCAGTCTTCCGATCCAGGATCTGAACAAAGGAACGGCCCGTGGTTTCGTCACGGACCAGTTTCACGCTGTCTTGAGATGGACCCTCGAAGCTGGCGGCCTGGACCTGCCGGCTCGCTTCCGCCTTTCCAGTGTCGGCCTCGTGCTGGGAGGAGATTCTGCGGTTGGGGGGCGGAGTTGGAGCGTATTCCGGCGGGACCGATCTCTTGAAGCTGAGTGGTTCTATCGGGTTATCCGCCATGGCTCCCTCCTCGAACGGATTGAGCCGCTCCGGGGGGCCGGAGCGGCTCAACTAAACTGTCGAACCAGGCCGTGCTACCGGAGCAGCGAGAGCACGCCCTGCGGGACCGCGTTGGCCTGAGCCATCGCCGCCAGACCCACCTGGGACAGGATCTGGTACTTGGTCAGGTTGGCGATCTCAAACGCCATGTCGGCGTCACGGATCTGCGACTCGGCCGCTGTCAGGTTCTGGATCTGGGCCTGCATGATGGAGACCGAGTTCTCGAGCCGGTTCATCACCGCGCCCAGGTCACCCCGCTTGCCGGCAACTGTGTCGATTGCGTCCTTGACGTCCTCCAGCATGGCGGTGGCGTCATCCGCGTCGGCCAGGGTGATGGTCCGGGCAGTGACGCTGCCACCGAAGGTGGTGTTGGTGAGCAGTCCGGATGCGCTCAGGGTGCCGACGGTGAAGGACACCTGGGCCGCCGAAGCGCTGGTGGCGTTGGTGGTGTCACCAATGAAGACCGCCACTGAGCTGCTGGAGAACACGTCGGTGCCGTTGAATTTGGTGGCGATACCGACGCGGTCGATTTCGTTGAACAGCGACTCCAGCTCGGACTTGATCTTGCTCAACGCCGTGCTGTTTCCGGCCACCGTTTCGGTGGCGGCTTCCGACAACAGCGTCGCGGCCCGGTTCAGCAGGTTGGTCACCTGGCCCAGCGAACTGTCAGCCACCTGGATGAAGCCGACTCCGTCGTTGGCGTTCCGTACCGATTGCTGCAGAGACCGGACCTGCGCCCGCAACCCGTCGGCGATGGCCAAGCCTGCGGCATCATCTCCTCCGGTGTTGATGCGGGAACCGGTGGACAGCTTGAACAGTGTTTTCTGCAGGTTCATCTGCGTGACACTGGACTGCTGCTGCGCAATCAGGCCCGACAGGTTGTTGAGTACGCTAAAACCTCCCATTGTAGTGTCCTCCTTGAAGGTTGTGTTTGGGCATCCTTGCCCGACTACGGCTGGTTCATTGGTACCAGCCAGACCGTGTTCACGACTCTACATATCGGCAAGAGCAGCGTAGAGTTTAGTGGTTGCCATCCATTCTTTGGTTCAATCATGAAACAGACGGAAATGACTTTCTGGGTTAACCGCCGAGTCCGGCGGAGAGCTTGCTGATCTGATCCCATTCGAAACGGGGGATCGCCAGAAATGCCTCGACCACGCGGGGGTCGTACAGGACCCCGGAAAGGCGCAAGATCTCATCCCGGGCATACTCGTAAGTCAGGGCCCGGCGGTAGGGCCGGTCCGAGGTCATGGCGTCGAAGGAGTCCACCACCCCAAAGATCCTTGCCCCGAAGGGAATGGAGTCCTCTTTGAGCGCGCCTGGATAGCCGGATCCGTTCCATCGTTCGTGGTGGCGCAGGACCAGCTCCGCCGCCCCGTCAAGGAAATTGATCCCCTTGAGAATGTCGTATCCCAGCTTCGGGTGCTTGCGCATCTCCACCCACTCGTCATCGCTAAGCTTGCCCGGCTTCAGGAGGATGGTGTCGGAGATGCCAATCTTCCCGATATCGTGCAGAAGAGCGCCCCGGGCGATCTCCTCGAGCTGTTGTCCGTCAATTCCGCAGGCTCTGGCCAGCCGGACGGCGTAGCCCTGGACCCGCAGGGAATGACACCGCGTCTCGCTTTCCCGGGCGTCCAGCGCTTTCACCAGCGCCTCCAGCGTCATGTCCCGTTCGCATTCCAGCGCCTTCAGCGCTGAATCCAGGGCGCACGATTTGGTTTGAACGAGCTCTTCCAGACGTGTTCGCAACTGTTCGTCCTGGAGGCGTTTGAGCCGGCAGTCCAGGGCATTGCGGACGCTCGTGACCACCTTGGACAGATCGAACGGCTTGGTGATGTAGTCGGCCGCCCCCTGTTTCATGGCGTCCACAGCGGTATCAAGATCCGCCACAGCGGTGATCAGGATGACGGGGACCGCGGGATAAGTGGACTGCAGTTGCTCCAGGAGCTGGAGTCCGGTGACCTGCGGCATCCGGATGTCCGAGATCACCAGATCGTATTCACCTTGTGCCATCTCCCGCAGCGCGGCTTCCGCTGAATCTGCCAGTCCACATCGATAACCGCGGGCGGTCAGGAAGTGGGACAACAGCTCCCGGATCGTGGTCTCATCGTCCACCACCAAAACCTTGGCGCCGCCCCCCGGTTTTGGCCCGTGTCCGATGAAGCCGGCTTCCATCAGGCCCCTGGCCGCAGTTGAGACACGATCTAAGCTATTCTGGAAAGGCTGCGTCGCTCCCATCGCTGGACTCATCACTGTCTCCCTCAGTTTCCTGGACAAAACGAAATTCGACGCGGCGGTTGAGCTCCCGGTGCTCGGGCGTATCGTTGGGAACCAGCGGCCGACTTTCGGCAAAACTGGCCGCGGAAAGCCGGCTTGGGGGAATGCCGCACTCGTCGATCAGGAAGTGCACGACCGCCAGGGCGCGCCCTGCCGACAGCTCCCAGTTGGAAGCAAAACGTTCGTTGCTGATCGGCACGTCATCGGTATGGCCGTCGATGCGCAGCGTCAGTTCCGGGCGGTTAGCCAGCAGCTCGGCCATGCGGCGCAGGTGAGGCTTCATCTCGGGCCGGAGATCCGCCTTGCCGGTCTCAAACAGCACCCTTCCCGGGACGCGCAACAGATACCCCCGCCCGTCGTGTTCGTTGGGTAATGCACCGGGAAACGCCTGCGGGATGATCGAACGGAGTTCGTTGAGGATGGCCTGGTCCATCGCCCCCTTCCCTTCCGTGATCATCGAATCGGCCGGTGGTGAAGCGTGCATGTCCTGTACCCGCTGCGAGCCAAATGCCTCACGCAGCGACTCGGTGAGTGCCCTGTACTTGGTGGCGTCGATCTCGGAGAAGGAAAGCAACATGATGAAAAAGACGAGCAACAGGCTCATCATGTCCCCATAAGTGACCACCCAGGCGGGAGCACCTCCGCCGCCATCTTCTTCCTCTTCATCGAACTTCATGCCGCCTTCACCTCCCGGGGCCTGGGCGATTCCGCCGGGATATCCCGGCCGGACAGGAATGCTTTCAAGACTGTTTCAATCATCCGCGGGTTCTCGCCCTTGGCGATGTTCACCAGCCCCACCAGCATCAGCTCGCGGATCAGGCTCTCCTCCCGGCTGCGGATTTCGAGTTTTTTGGCGATCGGCAGGGCGACGATGTTGGCGATCAACGAGCCGTACAAGGTGGTCAGAATCGCCACTGCCATCGCCGGACCCAGCTTCTCGACGTCCGACATGTTGGACAGCATGATGACCAGGCCGACCAGGGTGCCGATCATCCCGAAAGCCGGGGCGGCATCTCCGATGGCCTTGAAAATGTCCTGCCCCTGCCGGTGCCGCTGCTTCAGATAGCGGATGTCGGTCAGCAGAACGCTTTCCACGGCTTCGGCCTCGGCACCATCCACCACCAGGGTGAGCCCGCGGGTCAGGAACTGATCGTCCGTCTTGTAGTCCTCCAGGGAAAGCAGGCCGTCTTTCCGGGATTTCCGTGCCAACCCGACCAGCTCCTCCAACACCTCGTAAGGGTCAGGCAAGCGGCTGGTGAAGGCCTTCTTGGTGACCGCCAGGGTGCCGAGGACGCTGCTGAGGGGGAACCGGATCAGGGTGGTGGCGAGAGTTCCCCCAAAAACGATGAGAATGCTGTTGTATTCGATGAACAGCCCGGCGTTGCCACCCGCGAAGATCGACAGAAATACGATGATGGCGCTTGCCAGGATGCCGATGACGGTTGCGACGTCCATGTTTCGCCCGTAACTGCCGCCGGCCCAGCCGGCACAGGCCCGGCCGGAAGGTGGTCAGCGCTTCTCAGCGTTCCAGAGGCCTCCCCTCCATGAGTAGGCACTCCTGCATCCGCCGCCCGGGTCCGAAGAACCGGCCATGCTGCTACCCTACCGACACAACTTGTCCCCTATCTTTTCGGCGTGGGCGGCGGAGAACTTTAGCGTCGAGCCAAGTCTTCGCCAGTGGGAACCAAGGTGAGGTGGGATGGGCACTGGCAGCCGCTGCCCTGATTCAGGCAACACCGTAAAGGGATTTCACTTGGTGCATCCCCTCCTCAACCCTCGCGCAGATCCGGCAGAAGCTGTTGAAGTCCAGTTGCAGCCGTTTGCGGCATCCTTCATCCACGGTGAAGTTCATACCTTCCGCTCCCAGCCCGGTGGCCAGGGTCTTGGCCACGAGGTTGGCCATGATCACGACGTCGAGGACGGAGCTGGGTTCCGGGGCAGGCGAGTGGTGGTACTCGATGGCGTACGTTACCGGCTCCGGGAATCCCCACTGGCGAGCCACCGCGGCCCCCACTTCTGCGTGATCGCAGCCCAGCAGCTCGCGCTCCGCCTCCACGAAACTGGTCCCGCAGCGGTCTGCCCGTTCCAGCACCCCCCGGAAGTCGCACTTAAAGTAACGCACCATGATGAGCTTGCCGACGTCATGCACCAGGGCCGCGATTTTTGTGAGCTGGGGGATCTCGGCCACGGACACCGTCATGATCTCCTCGGCGGCAAGCGCCGCCACCGCGGAATGCATCCAAAGGTCGTTTTCGCTGAGATCGTACAGTGGCGCTGCTGTCGCGAGGGACCGCAGATGCCGGCCCAGGATCAGATTGAAGAGGTTGGTCGAGCCCAGGCGGACCACTGCGGCCCGGATGGTGGTCACCGGCCGGCTGCGGGAATGGAAAACCGAATTGGCCACCCGCAGCGTGTTCGCGACCAGGGCCTCGTCATATTCGACGATGGCGGCGATCTCCGCCAGCGACACGTCCTCATCATTGAGGACTGAAAGGATGCGTTGGGCGGTGACCGGCATGGGGGCAAGATGCCCGATGCTGCGGATCAGCTCCTGCGGTACAGCCATGGCGTCTACAGTCTCAACAGTACCCGACCGCGGTCGGGGTGAACCCTTTGTTTATCGGCAGAACAGCCGTAGTCGTTACCCGGGCTTGGATAAGATGGTGCCAGTCGCGAACCTGCCCGCCGGGCAGTCACAACCGAGGACGAAAACATGGAGCTGGATCCACATTTGAGCGCCTTCATGGAGGCGGTGCCTTTGGGTGTTCTGTTGGTGGACGCCGGCGGCACCATCTGCGCTGCAAACGCCTGTGCAGCGGAAATCTTTGGATATCCCGGAGGTGATCTTTGCGGCCGGTCGGTCGAGTCCCTGATCCCGGAACGGCTCCGCTCCCGTCACCAGGAGGAGCGCCGCGGCTTCACCGCCGATCCTCACGCTCGGCGCATGGGTACCGGCCGGGACCTGACCGGCGTGCGCCGGGACGGAGGGGAGTTCCCCATCGAGGTAGGGCTGGGATTCACCGGAATGTCAGGGGCGCCGGTTACCATCTGCTTTGTGGCGGACAATTCGTACCGCCATCGCATCCAGAGGGAGAACCTGCGCTTGATCGTTGAACTGCAGGGAGCTTTGGACGAACTGAAGCGACTGAGCGGGCTGTTGGCAGTCTGTGCAGCGTGCAAGCGCATCCGTGACAAGTCGGGTGCCTGGACGGAGATGGAACAGTATATCCAGGAGCACTCTGAGGTCCTGTTTTCCCACGGCCTCTGTCCGGACTGTGCCCGCCGTCTGTACCCTCAGTACTTCCGGCCTGAGGGCCCCTGAACGTGCCGTAGGCTTGCGCCGCTCAGGGCCGGAACTCTGAACGGGGTCGCACGGATGGTCCAGACTCCCGGGCGTGCTGTGGGCCGGGCATCCAGCCTCGGGAAAGAGGCTGAAGACCTCCTGTCGGATGAGCTGGGGCGCGCGGAAAAGTCGGCGGAGTTTGCTCGCAGGACCATCGGCGCGGCCGTCCCTGGGGATCCGCTTTCCCGCCGGAGTGTGCTAGATTGCAGCGGATGACTGCCGACGTGCTCGCCCTGCACATCCCTGATGGCTTCCTCAGCCCCGGCGTCGCCCTGGTCGGGTGGGTCGTGGGGGCACTGCTGGTGTGGCTGGCACTCCGTCAGACCCGGCTCCAGTTCCTGGACCGCCAGATTCCGTTGATGGGAGTGCTGGCCGCGTTCATCTTTGCTGCGCAAGCCCTGAATTTTCCCATCGCCGGCGGAACTTCCGGCCACGTCCTGGGGGCGGCCCTGGCGGGAATCCTCCTGGGCCCATGGGCGGGTTCAGTGGTGATGGTGGCAGTGGTCCTGGTCCAGGGACTGCTGTTTCAGGACGGCGGGTTGTTTGCCATGGGTTGTAACCTTCTGAACATGGCCTTTCTGGCGGTTTTCGCAGCTTCGTCCGCCTTCACCCTGATGCACCGGTTGACGGGAGGGGTCAAGCTGGCCGCGTTGGTGGGATCCTGGCTCTCTGTGGAAGTGGGGGCCGCGGCCACCGCCGTTCAACTTGGTCTTTCTGGAACCTACCCCCTGTCCCTGTCCCTGCCGGCGCTGACCGGAGTTTACGCCCTGGTTGGGGTGGTCGAGGCGGTGGTAACGGTGGCCGCACTCAGCCTCCTGGAATCCGCCAGGCCTGATCTTACGGTGGCTGCCCGTCGGCCAGCCGGCCAGTGGTCAGCCATTGCCACGACCCTGGCGCTGCTGGCGGCCTTGGGGCTGGCGCTACTCGCCCCGTTTGCTTCCTCCAGCCCCGACGGCCTCGAGGTGGTGGCGGAGGAGGGTGGTTTCGCCCGCATGGCGCAGCCTTCGTTCTTCGAACTGTTCCCGGACTATACGGTAGGTTTTCTCAGCCACTGGGCCCCCTCGACAATGCTGGCAATGGTGATCGGCACCCTTGCCGTCTTCGCTGTCGTGCGGGCCGTGGGACGGTTCGCCGCCCGGCGCGCGGAGGACTAGCTTGGACCTCGGGTCCGGAGGGCTGCTGGACAGGTCTCCCAGTATCCATCCCACATCCAGACTGTCAGCGGCCCTGACGCTGATCGCCGCCATCAACCTGGCTCCGGTCGCCGACTGGATGAGCCTCCTGCTACCTGCTTCGGTCGTGGCCGTCTGTTTGGCGGTCCTTCGGGTCCCATGGTCCTACCTGGTCAAGGGTTTCCTGCTGGCGGTACCTTTCCTGCTGGCGGCAGCTCTGATTCCGCTCACGACTCCGGGGGCGGAGGCGGCAAGACTCCCTCTGGTCGGCGTGACGGTGACCTCTCCCGGGTTGGCACTGTATCTCACCGTCTCGGCGAAAATCCTGCTGTCGGTTTCCGTGGTGCTGGTGCTGAACTGGACCACGCCAAGCAACGAGTTGCTGGAAGCGTTGGCGTCCCTGCGGGTCCCCGCCCCCCTGATTGGGGTCATGGGACTCATGCATCGATACCTGGCGGTCATTGGTGAGGAAGGCATGGCCATGATGCGGGCGCGGGCGTCCCGCTGCGGAGGGCCCGGGCCTGGGTTCCCGGCATCGCTCCTGCTCAATCTGCAGATCGCCGGCCGGATGTTGGGCAGCCTGTTCCTGCGATCGTATGCCCGCAGTGAGCGGCTGCATGCGGCGATGCTGTCGCGGGGCTTCGACGGACAGCCCCGCGGCCTCCCGGCACGCTCGCTGCGCCCGCGCGACTGGGCTTTCGTGGCAGCGGCGTTTCTGTTGCTGGCAGCGGTAGGAGCACGAAGGTTCACATGACCCCGGATCTGGAGATCAGGAATCTTTCCTTCCGATACCCGGGAGGTCTCAGCGCCCTGGAGGGGATCAACCTGGTGGTGCCGCCGGGTCAGAAAACCGGCATTGTCGGAGCCAACGGAGCCGGGAAATCCACCCTCCTGCTGCACCTGAACGGCCTGTTACGAGGCGAAGGACAGATCTTCGTGGCGGGCATACCGGTCAACGACGCCAACCTGCGCCGGATCCGGTCAATGGTAGGCCAGGTGTTCCAGGATCCAGACGATCAGCTTTTCTGTCCGACGGTGTATGACGACGTGGCCTTCGGGCCCCTGCACATGGGACTGCCGGAAGGGGAGGTGAGAGAGCGGGTTGAAGCGGCGTTGCAGGCGGTGGGCTTGAACGGCAAGGCTGAACGGGCGCCGCACCAGCTCTCGCTGGGAGAGAAGAAGCTCGCCGCCATCGCCACCGTGCTGTCAATGAGTCCCCGGATCCTGGCCCTGGACGAACCTACCTCGGCCTTGGACGCCCGGGGGCGCCGCCGGATCCTGCGGGTCCTGGCAGACCGCCCGGAGACCCAGCTCATCGTGACCCACGACCTCCCGCTGGTGGAAGAAATCGCCGACCGCATGGTGGTCCTCGATCGCGGCCGCCTGGTGGCGGACGGAAAACCGGCGGACCTGATCTCGGATCGGGAGCTGCTGGTCCGCTACGGTTTGGTCTGAGCGACGGGGCGGGTCCCGGAGCAGCAAGGGAGCCGCTCGATGAAGCGGGCCAGGTGGGGATCCAGCGCCTCGTTCCAAAGGTGACCTCCTGGAAACTCCGCTGTCTGCACCTCCACCCCGCATCGTTCGAGCCGGGACAGGTCGGAGGCCATGCGTTCAGGTGGGTATTTGCGGTCGTTGGTCCCCCGCGCCAGGAACGCCGCGGGAACGGCAGCCAGTTGCTCGAGGGTCAGCTCCGGTGGAATTTCCGCGCCCACGGCAATGACGCCCCGGCTGCCCAGCCGGCAGGCCGCCCGCCAGGCCAGGGCGGCTCCCTGGGAAAACCCGGCGAACAGCGGTGGCATTCCCATGCCCTCGAAGTGACGCGCCAGGCGCTGCAGCACCCGGCGGACATACTCCAGGTTGTGCTCGATCGCGCGTTCGCGATCCAGGCTGGTCATCCAGCTCGCCACGACCTCTCCATTCGAGCGCGTGTAGAAGGGGTGCAGGGCCTGGATGGAGCAGATCAGCCAGTGTTCAGCCTGGGGGATTCGGCGGAGGCGTTCCATCTGGTCCGCGGCGTTTTCGGCGTAGCCGTGGAAGCCCACGAGAAGCGGTGCCGGCATCACCGGCACACGTCGGATCAGGAAGCGCCCATGAACCAGCGTTTCGACATGTCCGACCGAGTAAACTTCCGTTTCCTGCCGGCCGTCTTGCATCCGCCCAGTATATAGCCCGCCGGTGGCTGAGCGATTCCCCATCCCAAGGCGGGTGCTTGGGACGCCGAAGGCGCTGACTTGTTCAGAGCGCAGGCGCCAGCGAGCGAGCGGTCTGCCGTGGCGAGGTCACGGTTCGGAGGCTGGGCGCTACGCTGGAACTCTGGGACCCCGGAACCCGGGATCAGCCGGTTCCGAGGAACCCCGGGAAGCATCCGCTTGCCGCTACCGACTCGCCAGCGATAGGGGCTCGAGAAACGGCGCGCCGATTCCTCTCAACTTCACCGCCGCAAACCGGCCATCGGGGAGCACACCGAGGATGGGGGCGGCGGAATCGAACCCCGAGTCGACCAGAGCAAGTACGCGGCTGCGGATGGTCCAAAGTTCCTGCCCGCCATCGAAGAGGGCCGCGAAGCGCTGAGTCCCGGTCCGGTCGGTAGCCTCTGATTCGGTGCCAGATACCGCATGTACCCAAACAGCGTCGGGCCCGGCAGCCATCCCCCACACGAACCTCGCCTTTCCGTCGTCGCCCAGGTCGTAGGTGGCGACCAGTTGACCCGCCCGATACTCGTGGACCCGAGACGACTTGATCCCTTGGACCAGATAGACGGAGTCCCCAGCACCGCCACGACCGAGTATCCCGGCTCGTCGGCGGATGAAGCGTCAGGCGTATGGTACGAACGGACATGCTCGCCGTTGGCGCGAAACTCATGGAGCAGGGAGGAGGGAGCCGGTGGGCCCAGGCCGACGACAAGGAGTCTCCCGTCGGCGTACGTCGCAAAATCATGGACCCGGCTGAGTCCGAAAGGGGCAAGCTCGACGGTTTCTCCTGATTCCATGTTGGACACGAAGAGATGCGCCGAGCCGTCGGCAAGACGGCCGCGCCAGAGGATCACCGGGCGGCCGGATCCATCCGTGGATATCGCCAGATTTGCAGTCCGCTGGAAAACCAGGCCCATCCCGAGAGCAGTCGGATCAAATCGACGAGGTACGATTGCCCCGCTGGTCGTGTCCAGCTCATCATAGCCGGATTCGTTCAGGATGAAGCTCCTGCCTGACGGCGCGACGGCCATATCGATCAGACGTTCCCGGTGTGGGAATCGGAGAACGTCTTGGCCACCGGCCAGCAGGGGACAGGACACGGTCAACAGTAACCCAAGCAAGACCGGGTTGCACATTCTCATTGCAGTACGCCTCCAACGGTCTGCAGCATCTTGCACGGCGTCTGGCTTACGCACACTCAACCCCGCAGCGCGGGCAGCTCTTCAGAGGATAGTCCTCCACCATGTATCACCAACTGCAGCTCCCGCCGGTAAACTGCCCGCAGCCGACGATCGGGTAAAACGGCTCTGCAAACGTGCAACTGAAGGGCGCTTCGAGTGGGCTGGCGATTGGATAATGCAGAATGATCCAGCCATCCCGCCCACAGCAGTCGAGACGCTCCCAATACTGGGCCAAGTCTTCCTCGGGGCATTCACGATGGCACATGAACTGGGCTGATGATCCCGTCGGCGCCCAAAAAACCCAAACTAAGAGGAAGGCATATACAAACCGCCACCGCCTCAACACGATCAGCTCCTGCAATTTTACTTGCAACTGTAGCGTAAACTCGCGTCCATGTCAAGATTTTTATTGAGGCATCACATATCGGGTTACAGACTGAGGCTGTGCCCGTATCATCGGCGGACGACGAATGAGGACGGAGGAATGAGAGCAGAAGACAAGACGACCTCAGATTCCCGCAGGTTCCCGTTCCGGGCAGACACGCTTCCGAAGGGGACGTCCCTGATGCTGCTGGCCCTCTTGGGCGCCGGTTGTGTGTCCGTCCGGCACGACGACGTGCCGGCTCAGGCCAGCTACCGACAGTGGGCAGTGTACAGCGGGGACTGGAGCGGCTCGAAGTATTCAACCCTGGATCAGATCCATCGCGGCAATGTGGCGAAGCTCCAGCCGGCATGGATTTTCCGCACCGGCGACGCCCGCCAACATCCCCCCACCACGATCGAATGCAATCCCATCATCGTCGACGGAATCATTTACCTGACCTCGCCGGCTCTGAAGCTGCTGGCTCTGGAGGCCGCGACCGGCCGGGAAATCTGGCGCTTCGACCCTTTCGGCGACGCGCCCGGCGGCGGTGTCAACCGGGGCGTCGCCTGGTGGGATGGTGGCGACCACCAGCGCATCTTCTTTCCTGCCGGCCCCTACCTCTACGCTTTGGAGGCGGCCACCGGCCGGCCGGTGGCCGCGTTCGGAGCCGGAGGGCGGATCGACCTGCGGCAGAACCTGGGCCGGGACACGGCCGGGCTGCTGGTCAGTGCTACCACGCCGCCCCTGGTTTTCGAGGATTTCGTGGTTGTCGGCGCAATGGTGGGGGAAGGGCCGGGTCCGGCCGCGCCCGGACATGTCCGTGCCTACGACGCCCGGAGCGGGCAACTCCGCTGGATCTTCCACACGATTCCTCATCCGGGGGAATTCGGCTACGAAACCTGGCCGCCGGACGCCTGGCTCACCGCCGCCGGCGCCAATGCGTGGGGCGGTTTCACCCTGGAGCACAGGCGCGGCTGGGTCTTCTTCGGGACCGGTTCCCCTGCCTACGATCACTTCGGTGGAAACCGCATCGGGGCCAACCTCTTCGGCAACTGCGTCATCGCCCTGGACGTCCGGACCGGCAAACGGATCTGGCACTACCAGGTCGTCCATCATGATGTCTGGGACTATGACCTCCCCTGTCCCCCGAACCTGGTCACAGTGCGGCGCGAAGGGCGGCTGGTCGATGCCGTCGCCCAGCCCACCAAGATGGGGCACCTGTTCATGCTGGATCGGGAGACCGGCGTCCCCTTGTTTCCGGTGGAGGAGCGTCCGGTACCTGCCTCCGATCTTCCAGGTGAGAAACTGTGGCCCACCCAGCCATTCCCCCTGGTGCCGCCGCCTTACGCCCAGCAGCGTTTCACGGCGGCCGAGGTGACCGATCTGAACCCGGCAGCCCGGGAGCATGTCCTGGAAAGACTGCGGGGGATGAGGACGGGGGACATATTTCTGCCGCCCTCGCTGGAGCCGTCGGTGGTCCTGCCGCAATTCAACGGCGGCACGGACTGGGGCGGCGCCGCCTTCGATCCGGAAACCGGTGTCCTGTACGTCAACGCCAGCAACGAAGCCGAGTGGATCTCGATGGTCGAGGCGACCCCTCCCGCCGAAACCACCCTTGGCGCGCTGGGCCGCCAGCTCTTCGGTGCGAACTGCTCGGCCTGTCACGGTCTGGACGATTCTGTGGCGGCGGAGGGCACCAGTTCGCTGAGCCGGCTCAAACAGGGTCTGCGGAATCGTGATCCCGGGGAGATCCGCCGCACCATCCGGGAAGGCCGCGGGCAGATGCCGGCCTTTGGGCATCTCGCCGAGGTGGAACTTCAGTCCCTGCTCGCGTTTCTGACCGAGAAGCAGCTCGAAACCACCGTCCGGCTGGACCCGGCCGACCTGACTTTCGCCGGAGACGTCCCTTTCGTGGCAAGCGGCCACAATGTGTTCCGGGATCCGGAGGGCTTTCCGGTGAACCTGCGGCCGTGGGGCACCTTGACTGCCATTGACCTGAACGAGGGGCGGTTTGTCTGGCAGGTGCCTTTGGGAACCTACCCTGAACTGGAAGGGCGTGGCTATCCGCCCACGGGCACCTTCAACATGGGGGGGCCGCTTGTGACCCGTGGCGGTCTGGTCCTCATCGGGGCGTCCATGGATGAACGCTTCCGCGCCATCGACGCCGAGAGCGGAAAAACGCTGTGGGAGTTCCAGTTGGATGCTGGTGCGTACGCCACGCCGGCAACCTTCGAGGTCGACGGGCGCCAGTATGTCATCGTGGCGGCCGGGGGCGGCGGCAAGCCCGAAACCAAACCCGGAGACGCCTGGTATTGCTTCCGCCTTCCCTGACCCTGTTCCCGGGCGGCAACAGCCAGTAGATGCCGGGTCAAGACAGCGGGGAGTACATTCGTTACAATGGCCTCATCGCTGCCAGTTGGTTGGTCCAGAGGAGAAGGAAGGAGGACCTATGAGAGGCCATGGGCTGCTTTCTCTCGCAACTTCGCTGTTGGCGGCAGGCGCCTGTTCTCAAACCCCTTTGGTGCTGCCGGACGGGGACCCGGCTGCCGGCAAGGCGGTTTTCACCGAACTTCAGTGTTACGGGTGCCATGAGGTCAAGGGGGACGAGTATCCTCCACCCACCACGATCACTCCGACCTACGTGGCGTTGGGGGCGACGGGCTCTCCCAAGTCGCGCCTCTATCTGTTTGAGTCCATCGTCGCGCCGTCCCATCAGTTTGCCCAGCCGCAGCCTCCCGCTGGCCAGACCGCCAGCGAGGTGAACATCATGACCGGAGGGAAGTCCAGGATGACGGATTACGGGGAACGGCTGACCGTCAGGCAAGCCGTCGACCTGGTGGCCTATCTGGAACAGCTCCAAGGCGGAGCCTCGCACTGAAAGGCGACCTCGGCAGCGGGCTAAGGGATGGCGAGCGGGTCCACAGACACTCCCAGCAACCGTTCCGCCAACCGATGGAGGGCGGCCCGGTCGCCGCTGAGGTGGATGGTCTGGTGGATGTGGAGTACCTCCTCTCCCGGCTGCAATTCCCGGGCGGGCGATGAGGTCTCCAATTCGTAGAAAGGCCCCATCGGGGGGACACCGGGCGCTGGTGGGCCATCGTTGTAACTGTTGATTACGTCACCCCGGTAGGGCTGCTCCTGCAGCCGCCATTCCGAGTTGACGTAGTCGGCCACGCCCTCAGGTTTGTTATAGCGAACCAGAGTCAGCACTTCGTTCTGGGCGTCCCAGCTCCCGAGCAGATCCCGCGCACGGGCGGGACTGAGACCGATCTTGCTTCTATACCGGCCGTCCGCACTGAAAGAGAGGGCCTTCTCGCCGATGCGCAGCCTCTCCGGCGGCACCTTTCCGAAATAGCTGTCGTTCACGATCGGTCCCAGCTCCTGCTCGCTGCCCTCGACGAAAGGCACGATGACGGTGGTCTGAGGAGATGGGTTGAACATGCCCAGAATCCAGACCGACAACAGCCCGGTGGCCTTGGACCAGGGCTCGCCGCCGGCGTTGACAAGCCGGTTCTCCGATTCAAAGGCGACGACACGGAGTCCCGGCTCCAGGTCCTGCAAAGTCGAACGGATCTCCGCATCATCCAGCAGCCGAACAGTCCGATGGATGCGGACATTGAACTTCGTTCCCGAATAGTTGGTCAGTTCGACTTCCCGCTGGAACTCGGCCTCAGTGTCACTGACCCGGACGGTTTCGAACGGCTCGGTATCGATGCAGGCCGGCGTCTGCCAGTGGTCAAAATCGAAGGGGTCGCCGGGGCGGAAGAAGATCGCATATTGGCCTCCTTCGGGCCCCATCCAGAAACGGTCCTCGCCGCCATACACGTTGATGTGGGGCTGCAGTTCGCCGGACGTGATGAGCTTGTGATTGATCCAGCCGAAGCTGGGTCCGGACGCGCCGCCGTTGGTGCTGGTCATGACCCGGCCCTGCCAGGCCGGCACCACGGCGATCTGGGCGCTTCCGCGGCTGAGGATGAGAACCTCCTGATGCGACTGCAGGAAACGGACCGCCTCTCCGAAGGTCTGAGAAGCTGATGGCGACGGAGCCTGCTCCGGCCGTCCGCAAGCTCCGGCCAAAACCACCGCCACCAGCAACAAACCAGCCCAGTCGTGATGCAGCATGCCCACCTCTGACTGACCGACTCCCCACATGGTCAGCACATTGTCGCGCAGTCCGAACCTGGGAAAAAACATGGAACCTGCTGCTTCGGAAGGTGACGGTCTCCCCTGTCCCGGGGCTTCACGGTTCAGGCTTCAGGGTCTCGAGCTGGTAGTTGACAGCACCAGGGGGAGGGTCCCCACCGGGGCCGACCAGGTAGTGCTCGAACCACTGGAGCATCCGAAGGCTGTAATCGAGACGGGCCGCCGCTTTCTGGTTGCCGTGTTCCTCGCCGGGGTAAAGCACCAGCCGCACCGGCGCCTGATTCCGAAGCCGCAGGTGGCGATACAACTCCCGGGACTGGCCCACATCGACTCTGGGGTCGTCGGCGCCATGGAGGATGAGCAGCGGTGTCCGGTGGCGATCGGAGTAGTAAACCGGGCTGCGCCGCAGGAAGAAATCCCAGTCCTCCCACGGCCGCTTCAGGGCATGAACCAGGTATTCCTCGTCCGGGATATCGGTGGTCCCCACCTTGGAGATCTTGTTGGAGATACCCACGAACATCACCCCGGCCGCGAACCGGTGGCTGTAATAAGTGGAGCACCACGCGGTCGCATAACCCCCGTAAGAGCCTCCGGTGACACCGATCTTGGCCGGGTTAACCCAGCCCAGCCGGATCACGTGATCCACCCCGTCGATCAGATCGTCGAACTCCCGCCCCGCGGCGTCTGCCTGGCCCAGTTTGGCGAAGGCGGTTCCCCGTCCGGTGCTTCCCCGGTAGTTGGGATAGAAGACTCCCAACCCTCGGGCCGCCGCCATCTGGCCGGGGTTGGAATAGCTCGTCAACCAGCCGTTGCTGTAATGGGACTCCGGCCCTCCGTGGACCGTCAGGATCAGCGGATAGAGATGCCCATCCTCACGGTCCAGGGGGTGGATCAACATCCCTTCGAGATCCAGGCCGTCGCGCGCCTTGAAGCGGACCACCTCCTGGCGTCCCAGTCTCCGGTCCTTCAGCCAGGGGTTGGACCATGTCAGGCGCCGCGCTTCGGTGAAGGGATCCTCCAGCAGGAAGACCTCGGAAGGGTGGTCCGGGGCGTGACCCAGAGCAACCGCCCGCCTGCCGTCCCGGGACAGGCTGAGGGAGGTCAGAATCGGCCCGCTTCCCTCCAGGAGGGTCCGCAGGCTGGAGTTGCGCAGGTCCAGCTCCCGCAGACGGGTCGAGACCCCGGCCGCCTCCAGGACCAGGAGCCGTTCGGAATCACGCCAGGCCAAGTCCGAGACCGAGCTTTCGTCCCCCAGGTCGGGACGGCTCAGGGGCCCGGAAACTGCGTCCACTAGAACAGCCTTCCCGGCGTGGGGGTCATGGAGATCGGCTCCCGAAAGCAGTGCCAGGCGGCGGCCGTCAGGGCTCCAGAACAGGCCTTCCAGCTTGCCTCGGTTCTCCACGGGCACCTGGCGCCCGCCAGCCAGGATGGTCACGGACTGGCGCATCAGGACGTCGTCGACCAGGGCGCGGGGGACGGTGGTGAGGGCCAGAGTATCAGAGCCTGCGACCGGGCTGTGACTCACCCTGACTGCGCTGCCCGGCAGATCGCGGCGCTCGGGCTTCCCGCCGGGAAGGTCGGCCACCCAGAGCTGTTTCGGCTGCCAATCCTCCTCGTAGATCTGCTGGCGAAAACCTTTCTTCCTGAGTTCCTGGACTTCTTTGGGCAGCGGTTCCTCCGCCAGCAGGGCGACCCGGAATCCGCCTGTGGATCCCGTTCCCACGCTGTAGGCGGAAACGTCCGTCTCCAGGGCCAGCAGCCGGCGAGCCTCACCCCCGGCAAGGTCGATGCCGTACAGGCACCGGGTCTCATCTCCGGGCCGGCGCGACACGAACAGAATGGTTTGCGAGTCGGGGGTCCAGGCAATCGAGGCGACCTCGACCTTTCCGGTGATGAACGGCCGCTGGGTCCCCGAGTCAACATCGATCACGTGGAGCTCGGTCCATGGCCGGCCGTCCTCGTCAGTGCCGGGCACACGGGGGACACTCAGGATGAAGGCAGCCTTTCGCCCGTCGGGCGAGATCACCGCTGTGGCGACCTGCCGGATGCGGGCGACATCGTGCGGGGTAAGGCCTGCGGCCTCGCCCGGCTGCGCGGAAGCAGACGGCAACGAAACCACGAGACTCAAGAGAACCAGCACGCACAGCACCCGAAGAGTCGTCCTCACCGACAAACCTCCCCCTTCGACGTTTGACCTTTGAAGCCTTAACATTACCCAGCCCCGGAAACCGCCTCCAGCAGTTTGGGTTTGACCAGCCAGACCAGGGTTCCCGATCCAGGCTCCACCTCTGCCCAGTCGGAGTGGGGGAAGCGGACCAGGGCCAGCGATGCCGTTCCCAGCCGGAATCGTCCTCCACCCACGCAGCAGGCGAGAAACTCCTCCCAGACGGGATTGTGCCCGACCAGGAGCACCCGCGACGGTTTCCGGCCTGCCCGCTGCAGCACCTGGAAGGCCTGTTCCACCGAACACTCGTACAGATCGGGCGTTGCTTCCTGGCGGCAGTGCCAGTCGCCAGCTGAAGCCGCCATCTCCAGGGTGCGACGCGCTCTGACCGCCGAGGATGAAACTGCCCGGTCCGGTACCAGATCGAGCCGCCTCAGCAGGAGCCCGATGGCTTGGGCGTCGCGGATTCCCTTGCGGGAAAGCGGCCGCTCGTGATCCCCCTCGAAGGGGGTGTCCCAGTCCGACTTGGCATGGCGCATCAACAGGAGTTCCTTCATGGGCAGTTCCTGGCTGGTTGTAAGGCATTCCCCCGCTGTTCGGGGGTGTCCGGCGACTCTGTTAAGCTATTGAAAACCGGGTGTCAAGCCCCCTATGGCCGGTTTGTGGGACGGGACGCCCGGGTGGAGATGCGATGGCTACCGTCGAGCGGGTGCGGAGGTCGGAAGTGGCATCCGGCAAGCGTCCGGGTTCGCCCAACCTGAACCATCCCACCTACTACTTCAATCGGGAGCTAAGCTGGCTCGAATTCAACCGGCGGGTCCTGGCGGAGGCGCTCGACGCCTCCCTGCCCCTGCTGGAACGGGTGAAGTTTCTTTCGATTTTCGCCAGCAATCTGGACGAGTTCTTCATGATCCGGGTGGCCGGATTACGGCACCAGCTAAACCAGGGCGCGCTCAAGGCACCGGCCGACGGACTGACTCCCAGCCAGCAGTTGGCTGCCATCCGGGAACGTCTGTTGCCGATGTTGGAGACTGTATCCCGATGCTGGAGGGAGGACCTGGTGCCGCGGCTGGCGGCGGAAGGCGTGCGGATCGTGTCCCACAGTTCGCTGTCCCGCAAGCGGCGAAAACTGCTGCGCCAGCACTTCGAGCAGGAGGTGTATCCGATCCTGACGCCGTTGGCCTATGATCCAGGTCATCCGTTCCCGCACATCTCCAATCTCAGCGTGAATCTGGCGGTCATCATTAACGATCCGGGCTATGGGCGGCGGTTCGCCCGCCTGAAGGTCCCGCATGTCCTGCCCCGGCTGGTCCGGGTACCGGTGGAAGAAACGGCGGAATCCCACGAGCGGCTGGGCCTGGGGGACGTGGGAAGCGGCGATTTCGTGTGGCTGGAAGAGTTGGTGGCAGCCAACCTGGACCTGCTTTTTCCGGGTCTGGAAGTGGTGGGGGCATACCCGTTCCGGATCACCCGTGATGCTGACGTGGAGATCGAGGAAGACGAAGCATCGGATCTGCTGGAGGCGACCAAGGAGGCAGTGGGACAGCGGCACTTCGGATTTGCGGTCCGGCTGGAAGTGGACCCGGCGATGCCGCCGGAGTTTCTGCGGGTTCTGGTCTCCAATCTGGACTTGGCTCCCTATCAGATCTATACCACTGACATTCCGGTGGGCATCGCCGACGTGATCCAACTGACCGGGCTGGATCGGCCGGATCTGAAGGATACGCCGTTTCAGCCGGTGGTGGCACCGGTTCTGGCGTCGGGCAAGGGCATCTTCTCGGTCATTCGACGGCGCAACCTGCTTCTCTATCACCCCTACGACAGCTTCAGCCCGGTGGTGGATTTCGTCCGCCAGGCGGCTCGCGACCCGGACGTCCTGGCCATCAAACAGACCCTCTATCGGGTGGGTCCCAACTCCCCGGTGGTCCGCGCCTTGAAGGAGGCGCGCGAGAATGGCAAACAGGTTTCCGCCCTGGTGGAGCTGAAGGCCCGCTTCGACGAAGAGAACAACATCGAGTGGGCCCGGGAACTGGATCACTCCGGCGTGCACGTGGTGTACGGCCTGCTGGGCCTGAAGGTCCACGCGAAGATGTGTCTGGTGGTCCGCAAGGAACCCGAGGGGATTGTTCGGTACGTTCACCTGGGAACCGGCAACTACAATCCCGTCACGGCGAGGATCTATGCGGATCTCGGCTTCTTCACCACCGACCCGGAGATCGCTGACGACGTTTCCGATCTGTTCAATGCGCTGACCGGTTACTCGCGCCAGAAGCGCTACAACAAGCTGTTGGTGGCGCCCGGCGCCATGCGGGAGCAGTTGCTGGAGAAGATTCAGCGGGAAATCGAGTGCCACGAGCGGGAGGGCTCGGGCCATCTGATCTTCAAGATGAACTCGCTGGTGGACAAGGCGTGTATCCGGGCGCTCTATCAGGCCTCCCAGGCCGGAGTGAGGGTGGACTTGCAGGTGAGGGGAATCTGCTGTCTGCGCCCGGGTGTGCCCCGAGTGAGCGAGAACATCACGGTGACCTCAATCGTGGGGCGGTTTCTGGAGCACTCGCGGATCTTCTATTTCCGCAATGGAGGCAACGAGGAGATCTACATGGGCAGTGCCGACCTCATGCCCCGCAATCTCAGCGGCCGGGTGGAGGTGCTGTTCCCCATCGAGGATGTGCGCCTGAAGGCCGCGGTCAAGCAGGACATCCTGGAGCTTCACCTGCGCGATAACCAGAAGTGCTGGCGTTTGCTGCCGGATGGAAGCTATGTGAAGGTCCAGCCGAAGAAAGGCGAACCACCCGTCGACTCCCAGGCGATCCGGCTCAGCACGCCAGGGTCGTGGCATTGGGAGGAATGAAGGTTCAAGGGTTCAAAGGTTTAAGGGTTCAGAGGTTTTCAAAGGTCTAATAAAGGTTTGAGCAGGGAACCGCCTGTACTCGATCGGTCGAAGGCTTCGAAGTGAGCATCCCGAACCCCACCCCTTCGCCTCTTAAAAACCTTTAAAGCTTTAAACCCTTGAACCCCTTGAACCTTTAAACCTCTCCGGCCCGCGCCAGATCGATATCGGGCTCCCAGTGCTGGTCGGAGGCCAGAAGTTCGCCCCAGGAGACCACCCGTCCCTCATAGGCTGCCTGGCGGGCGAGAATGGCGCTGAGCGTGCTCTCCGCCCCCTGTTTCAGTTGGTTGTGGAACTTTCCGCTCTGGATGCTCTCGACGAAGCCTTGGGCTTTCAGCGGGGTCGCATCACCCAGTGGATCCACTTCCGGCGGCTTCTCGCCCGGCGCGGTCTCCACCGCATCCCAGTTCTGGCTGCCGCGAATCTTCAGCCCACCGCTGTAGAAGGCCTCCGAGAATCCCCTGGGTCCGAAACACCGCCAGCCGACGCTGCCCCACACCGGGAGAAACTGGGTGGAAGCGAAACTGGCGCGGACGTCGTTGGGATAGTAGAAGGTCACCATGTAATGATCGGACACGTCTCCAATGTCCGTTCGAACCTTGCGTGCCGCCGTCGCCTCGGCGCGAAGGGGGTGGGACTTCAGGATCCAGTTGTAGACGTCGATGATGTGGATGTTCTGTTCGACGATGATGTCTCCCCCCAGAACTCGGTCAAAGATCCAGTTGCGGAGCTTGGCCGCGGCCGGGGTCAAACCCTCCACCGGCCGGCGGGGCAGATCCCCGGCGAAGTAAAACCCGTGGATACAGGCGATGTCGCCGATCGCTCCCTCGTGGAGGCGGCGCGTCTGTTCTGCGAACTGACTGCCGTTCCGGATCTGAAAACCGACGTCGACCGAGACTTTGCCCTCCGCCCTGGCCGCCAGGGAGGCCACCTGCATGCAGCCCCGGACGTCGGTGGCCACCGGTTTCTCCAGGTAAACATGCTTGCCGCCGTCCAGGGCCGACTTCAGGTGCTCCGGGTGATAGTAGGGAGGAGTTGCAATCAGGATGATGTCCACGTCGCTGGTTGCCACCTCCAGGTGGGCCTGCGGGCCCTTGAATTTCCTGAGTACTTTGCTTCGCCCTTTTTCAGTCTGGAGCTGGTTGAAGCGGGTCTCGGCAGCGTTGAGACGATCGTCAAACATGTCTCCCAGGACTGTCACCTGGGTGTTGGTGTGGGCGACGAAATCCCCGGCCACGCCCGTGCCGCGTCCGCCACAGCCCAGAAGAGCCAGGTTCAGGGTGGAGTTGGCGGCAGTTCCGAAAGCGGTTTCCGGTTTGACCAGCAGCACCGACCCGGTAGCCGCCACCGAGGATTTCACGAAATCACGTCGACCCAGAGGTTTTGCCATGTTGCCCTCCTGAGGAAGTGGTGTCTTGGTGTCAGTCCGCAAACGGCGCCATCATACCAGCCCCCCTTCGTCGATCGCACCCAGCTCACGGAGGCGGTCGGCGACTGACAGGTCCAGCAGCAGCCGCCGCAGGGCGGGCTCGTCGTCCACGTCGAACCAGGACGGCAGGAGCGAAGTCGGCAAGTTCCGGACCCGTTCGAGCGTCTGTTCCAGGACCCGGGCGGTACCCCACTCGATCTCGGAGAAGACCATTTCGACGGGACGGTTGAGGCCGAGCAGGTAGTAGCCGCCATCCTCAGCCGGGCCCAGCACGACCGGCACCGAGTCCAGGCGACGGAAAGCCTCTCCCACCAGCGAAGGAGGCAGTGAAGGAGCATCGGAGCCCAGAAACACCACCCGGGCGCCCGGGTGCCACAGCTCCTGGAAAGCAGCCTTCAGGCGCTGTCCGAGGTGGCCGCCCGTCTGCAGGCGCACTTGCCAATGCGCCGCGGGAGGCCAGGCCGCCAGCAAGGTGTCGGCTTCTTCCGGATTGCAGCCAGCCAGATACAGAAAACGCTGTGCCGGGATTGAGGAGAGCCGCTCAATGACCAGGCGCAGGCTCGCCTGGTGAAAACGGAGAGCGGCCTCAGCTCCCAGCGACGCCGCCAGCCGCGTCTTCACCATGCCCATTCGCGGGTAACGGGCGAACACGGCCAGATAGTGGCTCGACGGTGGATTGGGTGGAGGGGAGGGTCTGTAGCCGTTGTCGTTCACTGCTCACAAAAGATATAGGACTTCCAGGAATCCGGGGTCTGCAGCCGCTGAAACAGGAGCTGGATCCGGATCGGAAAACTGTTGGGGGCCAGCGGCCGCCGCAGCAGAGTCATCCCGGCCTCTTCGGGAGTCCGGTTCCCCTTGCGGTGGTTGCAGGGGATGCATGCGGTCACAATGTTCTCCCAGGTCTTGCGTCCACCCCGGGCAACGGGCAGCACATGGTCGTAAGTGAGCATGGACTCCGGGGTCCGCCGCCCGCAGTACTGGCAGCGGTACTGGTCGCGGGCAAAAAGATTCGACCGGGAAAACTTGATCTGGTGGTGGACGCGGTGCACCTGCACGAACTGGACGAGACGGATCACCGAGGGGACCCGCATCGCGAAGCGGACACTGTGGATCTCCCGGTTATAGCTCTCCACCACCTCCACTTTCTCCTGGAACAACATGCGGATGGCGCGCTGCCAGGACACGACCTGGAGGGGTTCGTAGGTGGCATTCAGCAGCAGTGTCCGCTCCATCCCGATACCGCCGGGTTCCCCGCGAAGCCCGCACCGGCCTGAACCGAGATATCCTTCCGCTCCCCGGCAGCTCGTGAGGCACTCCGTCAGCGAAGCAATCCGCCTGGTCCCGCCGGCGCAGCGCGGTGGCGTCATTTTACTGCATCAATCCGCGGAGATGGAGAAGGAAAATCGCACTGCCCGGGGGATGGATCCATGTCCGGGAAGAACTCCGTGTCCAGCGATCCGCCGACTGGGCGTCATCTCGGGTAGAATCCCTGACAAGGTGAAACCCGCCGGCGAATTCATGAAGCAGGTCCTGGCCCGGGTCATGGAAGATCCGGAGGCGGCCCTGCTGTTGCTGCAGGAATTGTGGCCCGAGATGGTGGGAACGGAGCTGGCGAGGTTCACCCGGCCGCTCCGATGGGATGGCCGGAACCTGGTGGTGGCAGTGCCCGGCGAAGTCTGGGTCCACCACCTCTCCGAGCTCGAGCACCTGTTTGTGGACCGGGTCAATGGTTACTGGCATCGCCCGCTGGTTGACACAATTCGCTTCGAAATCGGTCTGTTGAGTTGAATCGATCCTTGCCTTCGGGGGAGGTGTGGGGGGGCGGGTCGCGGGAATTCTATGAAGCCGTATAATGACCTTTCTATGGTGCGTCTGGTTCGTCGTTGGATCGCCATCCCGGTGGTTCTGCTTGCGGTCTGCGGAGCAGCCCAGGCTCAGCGGAGGTTCAAGACCATCGAGCCCGCCAAGCTGGACGACAAACTGAAGTTCGATGTGAACCTGGTCCCCGTGGGCCCGGGAGTGGTGGAGTCGGGTGGCATCAGCCGCAGTTCCACCTCGACGGTCGACCTGAACTTCGCTCCCAACATCGAATTCACGGCCGATTCCAGCAAGGCCTTCGTCAGCTTCAGCGGCTCGGACAAGGTCCTCGCCTTCAACCCCAAGACTGGCGAAATCCTCGATCTGATCACGGTAGGCAAGAACCCGTCCCAGATCACGATGACGCCCGACGGCAGTGCCTTCGGCGTGGTGTGCCTGGAGCTTTTGCGGAATCTGCCTGAATCCGGACGCAACTTTCTCGGAGAACAGGTCGCGACCATCGCCATGATCGATGCGGCGACCCACGCCGTGCGCCGCCTGGACTTGACGGAGGTTTTCCTTTCGTTTGCCAACAATATCCTGTTCTCGGCCGACGGCAAGACCGGTTTCGTCGCTTCCGCCGCCACCGACGAGCTCATCCGCTTCGACGTGGACACGATGACGGAGGTCGGCCCGCGGCTCAAGTTCACCCCCGGCAGCCGGCCTACCTCCATGACCATGGCCCCGGACTTCAGTTTCATGACGGTGGTGCTGGTGGGATCCACCAACCTGAACCGGCTGGAGCACCCCGATGCGGTGGCCATCGTCGACCCGGTCTCCTTCCAGATCGTGCGGACGCTGGCCCCCCGGACGGGCCCCGGGGTGACGGAAGAGCCGATCATCCATGATTTCACGGCCACCACGACGGTGGCGATTTCCGCCGATGGCAAGTACGGCATGATTGCCGACCAGACCTTCAGCGGTGCGGCGCTGATACCGGAGCTGTCGACCGACCGTGCCTGGCTCATCGACTTCACCAAGGGCGAATTCAAGAAATACAACGTGGGGGGCGTCGCCACTGCCAGCTACTGGGCTCCCTCGGGCCGATTTGTGGTCATGTCGGCGCTGGAATTCGCCGTCATCGAACCGGGTGCCGCCGAGGCGCGGCGGCTGCTGCCCCTGCGCAGCGAATTCCGGCCCCGTTCGCGGCCGGTTTTCTCGCCCGACGGACGCTGGATGTACGTGGCGGCGCCGCTCAGCGACACATTGATGGTCTTCAACCTCCTCACCGACGAGTTCCCCCGCTTTGTGGAGATTGGCGGTCAGGTCGACCGGGGCGGCTCCAAGATTTCCTCCGCACCGCTGCAGTTGGCCTACACCCCGGACCAGAGTGTGCTGGTAGTGCTGAACTTCAATGCCAACACTATTGATCTGGTCCGCAGGACAGACTACTGGTTCGTACCCCGGGCGGCTTCCGATTCCAGCCTCTTCACCGGCATCGCTCTGACCAACGCCTCGACGGAAGCGGCCGAAGTCATCGTCACCGGTCTCTCCAACACCGGAATCCAGTTTGCCGACAAGTCAGACACCACCGACGTGGTGGAGTTTGTGAACCCACGGATAATTACTTTGGCCCCAGGGGCGCAACTGGCCCGGACCAGCGAGGAGATCATTGTGGCAGCCGGCGGGGCGAAAGTGGAGGGATGGTTCGATCTGGATTCGGACCAGCCGGCTCTGAAGAGCTTTTTTCTGACGGGTGACCACAACCTCAAACGTCTGGACGGGACAGTGGCGACGGGTGTGACATCGCAAAAGGTGGTGGTTCCCGAAGCCCGGGTTACCGGCGGCATGGTCACCGAGTTGACGGTGCTCAATCCCAACCGGCAGACGGCGAACTACACAGTTAACCTGGTGGGCCAGGACGGCAAGGTACTGGGTACCTTCAACCGGCAGGTCCCCGCCCGCAGCCTGTACTCAGCCCCCGTCCGGGACCCTGATCCCAACGACCAACAAAACATCGCGCTGTTTCCGGAAAGCGCCTTCCAGAATTGGGTGGACGGCTACCTGGTGGTGAACACCGCCACCGGTGTGGTCGCTTATGCCCGTTACTTCGACGGCGAACGCATGTCGTCCCTGTTGGGGACCCCCGTGTCTGTCCGAGACCCGCAACCCACGCGGCTGCTGGTGCCCCAGGTGGCGGTCTTCGGGGGGGCGGACACCTTTCTCAAGCTGGTGAACTCCAATCCCCGCAAGCAGAATGACCAGGACACCACCGTCGAGATCCCGATCCAGGTGACCCTGACCCTGCTGGATGACGAGGGAGCGGCCCTGGCCGCCCCGGTGACGGTAGAGCTGGGGGCCGGGGTCTCGCTGCGCCGGAGCATCCAGGAATGGTTCGGGCTCCAGGACCCCGGGACCGCCATCGGGGGCTGGCTGGTGGCGGAATCGGACAAGCCGGGCCTGGTAGGCAGCGCGGAGATCCAGCTTTTCCAGGGAAAGGCGATGACCAGCCTGCCGTTGTCGTGGAGCCTGTCCGAGGATCTGGTCTTTTCGCACGTGGCTCAGGGGTTGGGGCTTTCCACGGGCCTGGCATTGGTCAATCCGGGGGATGAACCGGCCCAGCTAACCATCGAGGTGCACAAGAGCGACGGCGAGACGGTCCGTGCCCGCGATGCGTTCCTGGAACCCGGACAGCGGCTGACCTCCCTGCTGATCGACCTGTTTCCCGACCTCCCTGCCCAGGTGGGAGGCTATCTCCGCGTCCGATCCGACCAGCCGCTGGCGGGGATCGAGCTGTTTTTCGCCGACAATCTCCAGTTTGTTTCGGCAGTGGGAGCGCAATGAGGCAGCCGCTCAAGTGGGTCTTGGGAGTGATGATGGGGATGGCGTTGTGTGCTCTCCGGGCGCCGGCGCAGTCCTCGGACCTCGCCCAGTCCTACTATCACTTTTCAAGGGCGAAGCTGCTGCAGTTTCGGGATGAATTCCCGGAGGCGGTGGCGGAGTACCGCAAGGCCCTGGAACTGAATCCGTCCAGTGTGGATCTGCGGCTGGAATTCGCGGATACCCTGCTGCAGGCGGGTGAGAACAACCGGGCCGTCGAGCAGTGCGAAGCCGTGCTGAAGATGAGAGCGCGGGACGCAGGTTTGCGCACCCGGGTGGCCGAGCTGCTCCTGCAGGCGGGCGAGATCGCCCGGGCGGTCGAGGTGTGCCGCGAGGCGGTCGAGATGGATCCGGGGGATCCGGAGCCCCTCCTGCTGCTGGGACGGATCTACTACAGCTCGCGGGAGCAGCCGAACATGAGAGAGAAGTCTCTCGCCGAGTTCGAATCGGTGCTGACTCTCGATCCGTCCAACCTGGAAGCTCTGCAGTATGCGGCCGATCTCCATTTCCAGAGCGGGAGATACGCCCGTGCCGCAGAACTGTTCCGTCAGCTCCGGCAAGCCAGCCCCTCCTCGATCAAGGGGTATTACTTCGAGGCGCAGGCCCTGGTGGAGCTCAACCGGATTGAAGAGGCGATCGCGATTCTCCGGGAGGGGCTCAAGATCCGGGACGACATCCCGGAGTACATTCTGATGCTGGCCGGGTTATACCGCAGCCGGGGCGAGCTGGAACAGGCCGAGGAAGTCTATCGCCGGGGATTGGCGCACGGTCCTGATCCCAGGCTGAACGAAGGACTGGCCCGGACTCTGGTGGCCCTGGGGCGGGGAGAGGAGTCCATCGATTTCCTGCAGCGGCTGGTGCAGATCCATCCTTCGCAGCCGGAACTCAAGCTGGATTTGGCCCGGGCCTACCGCCAGGGACGCCGTCTCGCCGAGGCTGCCGAGTTGCTGGAATCGCTGCTGGCCGCCGACCCCGACAGTGTGCACGTCAATTACGAGTACACCAGCGTGATGCTGATGATGGGCGAGCGGGAGAAGGCCGCCCAACGGATCGAGGAGATGCTCCAATCCTCGCGGCCTGCCGTGAAACCCTATCGTGGCATCTTCCTCACCAACCTCGCCCTGATCCGGGAGGAAGAAGGGCGCTTCGACGAAGCCATCGCCTTGTTGAAAGAAGCGCGGGAGCTGGGAGGCGACGATCTCGACGGACGCCTTCGCCTCTTCTATACCCTCCAGCGGGCCGGTCGCGTGGACGAGCTGAAGCAGTTGTCGGATGAACTGCTGAAGGAAGCCCCGAGGAACACTTATGTTCTGATCGCTCGAGGCCAGGCGCTGGCGGCGGACGGCCGGGTGGACGACGGCGTCCGGTTTCTGCGGGAAGCGGCGGTCGACGCCGAGGAACCTGAGGCTCTCCTTTTGGCCGCCAGCCAACTGTATCTGGCGCGGGACCGGTTCGAGAGGGCCCAGGAAGTCGTGCGTTCGGCTTTGACCCGGTTTCCCGACAGTGAACAGCTTCAGTTCCAGATGGGAGCGGTTCTGGAGCGGCTGAAAGATTACGAAGCCGCCGAACGCCAGTTTCTGGACATCCTCCGGCGAAACCCGGACCAGGCCGACGTGCTCAACTACCTGGGCTATATGCTGGCGGACCGCGGTGTCCGCCTGGAAGAGGCCCGCCAGTATCTTCTCCGGGCGGTGGAGCTGGATCCGTACAACGGCGCCTACCAGGACAGCCTTGGCTGGGTCTATTTCAAGCAGGACGATCTGGTCAATGCGGAGCTCCACCTGAAGAAGGCGGTTCGCCTGCAGCGGACCGACCCTGTCATCCTGGAGCATCTCGGCGACCTCTATGCCCGCAAAGGGAATGCGGAGGAAGCCCGCCGGTGCTACGAGCTGTCGATCCGGCATGCCGAGAAGGAAGAGGAGTCCGAACGGGTCCGGAGGAAACTCGAGACACTAAGGGCTTCTTTGTCCGGCAAGTGAACGCCGGCGAGCCGGGAAGGTCCCAGCCGTGGCCTTGGTGCTTCCTTCCTTCGCGAAAATCAACTGGGATCTGAGGATCCTCGGCCGGCGCCCGGACGGTTTCCACGAGCTGGACACCGTCTTCCAGACGATCGATCTGTGCGACAGCCTTGAATTCGAGCTTTGCGAAGGGGGAATCACGCTTGAAATCTCCGGCCGCGAACTGTCGGCAGGCCCGGACAATCTGGTGGTGCGGTGCGCTGAAGCCTACCAGGACCGGCTTGGCGAGCGGCTGGGTCTCCGCATGCGGCTGGAGAAGCGGATTCCTCTGGGGGCCGGGCTGGGTGGCGGCTCCTCCAATGCCGCGGTCACCCTGCTGGCGCTGAGCCGGCTGGCCCCAGGGGTCGGGGAAAAGGAGCTGCAGGAGATCGCGGCGGCTGCCGGTTCCGACGTGCCTTTCTTCCTCCAGGGGGGCCTGGCCTGGGGCCGGGGCCGCGGGGAAGTCATCGAGGTCCTGCCCGATGAAGGAGTCCGCCTGCCCGTGCTGGTGGTCTGGCCGGGATTCCCGGTGGCGACAGCCGAGGCCTACCGCCGGTTGGCGCCGCAGCCGCCCGCGGATTTGACATTGGCGCGACCGGACCATACAATGCGCCACTTCCCGGAGGCCTTGCGCGGCGGGCGTTGGTTTGACTTGCGCAACGACCTGGAGAGGCCGATTCTTTCAGCCTATCCCGTGCTCGGGAGGCTGAAGCAGATGCTGCTGGAGCACGGCTGCGCTCTTGCCCTGCTTTCGGGCAGCGGTTCGGCTCTGTTTGCCACCGGAGAGGTGTCCAGCCTTGAACGGGCGGGCGAGTGGTGCCGTCAGCACGGCTGGGGTGAAGTCGGCCTGTACTGGTCGGTGCCGCGCGCGGAGTACCGCCGGCGGCTGGGGCTGAACGCTTGAGGGGGATCCGGCGGGAGGCTCCACTGGGTTCCGTCGGACGGGAGTCTGAACACCATGTCGAACATGAAGATCTTTTCGGGCAGTGCCAACCTGCCTTTGGCTCAGGAGATCTGCGATCACCTGGGAGTCCCGCTGGGGAAGGTCAAGCTGAAACGATTCAGCGACGGCGAGGTGGCCTTCCAGATCCTGGAGAACGTCAGGGGCCAGGATGTCTTCATCGTGCAGCCCACCAGTCCGCCGGTGGCGGAGACGCTGGTGGAGCTGCTGGTGATGATCGACGCTTTCAAGCGCGCTTCGGCGCGACGGATCACTGCCGTGCTCCCCTACTACGGCTACGCCAGGCAGGACCGGAAGGACAAGCCGCGGGTGCCCATCTCCTCCAAGCTCGTGGGCGATCTGCTGACTGCCGCCGGCACCCATCGCCTGCTGACGATGGATCTGCATGCCGACCAGATCCAGGGCTTCTTCAACATTCCGGTCGATCACCTCTATGCGACACCGGTCCTGATCAAGGCGCTGAAGGAAATGCAGCTCGACAACCTCTGCATCGTCTCTCCCGATTCGGGCGGTGTGGAACGAGCGCGTTTCTATGCCAAGTACCTGAAAGCCAATCTGGCCATCATCGACAAGCGGCGGGTGGGTGACAACGAAGCCGAGGTTATGAATATCGTGGGTGACGTCGGCGGCCGCAACGTGGTCATCGTCGACGACCTGATCGACACCGGTGGGACGATTGTCAATGCCACCATGGAGATGCGTCGGAAAGGGGCGCTGAGGCTATTTGCCGCAGCCACCCATGGTGTACTTTCGGGGCCGGCCATCCAGCGCCTGCAGGCGTCGGAGTTCGAGGCGGTATTCATCACCAACACCATCCCCCTGAGTCCCGAACGGAGGATTCCCAAGATCAAGGTCCTGAGCGTCGCCCCGATTCTGGCGGAGGCCATCAAGTCGATTCACGAGGAAACGTCCGTGAGCCGTTTGTTTGTCCAGCTCTCGGGTCCGGAGAGCTGATCCGGATTCCGGCGCCCTGCCGGTCGCACGAGGTGCGGAGTCCTGCTACAATAGCGCTTTTTCGAGGAGCTTGCACTATGTCGCCAGTGGTGGTGGAGGCACAGGAACGGTCGGAATTCGGCAAGAATGCCAGCCGGCGCCTGCGGGCGCGCGGCTCGGTTCCCGCGGTGCTTTACGGGCACGGGTCCCAGAATGTGAGCATTGTGGTGGATCCGAAAAAGGTGGTGGAGATCCTGACCTCCGAAACCGGAAGGAACACGATCTTCAAGCTCGAGGTGGACGGTCGCTCCGAAGATGTCCTGATCCGGGAGTATCAGCTCCATCCGGTCAAGGGAACCCTGCTGCACGTCGACTTCCAGCGGGTGGCCATGGATGAAGTCATGGAGTTCGAGGTCCCGGTCGAGGTGGTGGGAACCGCCCCTGGGGTGAAGGCCGGCGGAATTCTGGACGTGGTGTTGCGGGAGCTTACGGTTGAATGTCTGCCCAGCGAGGTTCCCGATCACATCCAGGTGGAAGTCTCGAACCTGGAGATCGGCGACGTGTTGCGGGTTTCCGATTTGCAGGTCGATACCTCGAAAATCAGGATTCTAAACGATCCTCACCTGGTGGTCCTGGTAGTGGCCGCGCCTCGAGTGGAGGAGGAGGCGCCTGCCGCGACCACGGAGGTGCCGGCCGAGCCGGAAGTGATCCGGCGCGGCAAGGCGGAGGCGGAAGAAGAGGGAGAGTGAGTCCGCGGCCGGACGCGGGAGGCGCTGAACCACCGTGTACCTGATCGCGGGGCTCGGAAATCCCGGTTCCCGTTATTCCCGGAGCCGCCATAACGTCGGATTCATGTTGGCTGACCGCCTGGCCCGGCGGTGGAATCTCAACTTTGGAAAGTTTTCTCCCAGAGCGCTGACCGCGCGGGGTTCCGCGGCCGGCCGGGAGGTACTTGTTGTCAAGCCGCTCACGTTCATGAACCTGAGCGGAGTGGCGGTGGCTGAGCTGGTCCGCTATTACGGGATCGTGCCGGATGCCTGCCTGGTGGTTTACGACGAGGCGGCTCTGCCGCTGGGCAAAATCCGGTTTCGCCCGGGAGGGACTTCCGGCGGCCATCGGGGGATGCAGTCCGTGATCGACTGCCTGGGCACGACCGAGGTCCCCCGGTTGAGAATCGGGGTGAGAACCCTGCATGAGATTCCCGATCTGGCCGACTATGTCCTGGGCAACTTCGAAGCAGACGAGAGAGAAATCCTGGAGCAGACGCTGGATCGTTGTGAAGAAGGCGTCGAGAGCTACCTGGCACAGGGAATGGAACACACAATGGCATTGTTCAACTGACCGCGGTCCGATCCGGTAGCGCAGGAACAGGGGTTCCCCGCGGGCACCGGTTCGTACTCCCGCCGCTCACAGTGAAGTCCGGCCCGGGCGAAAGTGGTTGCAAGCGGATATTCGGGGCCGGGAGGAGTCGTTCAAGATGGACCTGTCGATGTGGTTTCCGGTAGTGGGGGTGGTTGGCCTGATCTGCGCCGGCCTGATCTTCCTGTACATCCGCAAGATCGAAGTCACCAACCAGCGCATGCTGGAGATCTCCGAGGCGATTCACCTCGGAGCCATGGTTTTCCTGCGCCGCGAATGCACGATCCTGGCCGGATTCGTGGTGGTGGTTTTCGCTCTCCTGAGTTATGCCATCAGCTTCCACACGGCTCTGGCTTTTCTTGGTGGCGCCTGCAGTTCGATGCTGGCAGGTTTTTTCGGGCTGAAGGCGGCGACCCGGGCGAATGTCCGGACCACCCAGGCGGCTCGTGAGTCCGGGATCGGCCGCGCCCTGAGCGTGGCCTTCTCGGGCGGTGCCGTGATGGGTCTCTCGGTGGCCAGCCTCGGACTCATTGGTCTGGGTGTCTGTTTTTTGCTCTATAAGGCCGGCCTGATCACAGCGGGCGACATCAACGGCTATGCCATGGGCGCTTCGTCGATCGCCCTGTTCGCCAGGGTCGGCGGCGGCATCTACACCAAATCCGCCGACGTCGGCGCGGATCTGGTCGGCAAGGTGGAAGCTGGCATCCCGGAGGATGATCCCCGTAACCCGGCGACCATTGCGGACAATGTGGGTGACTGTGTCGGCGACACCGCGGGAATGGGCGCCGACATCTTCGAAAGTTACGTGGGCTCGCTTGTGGCCACGATCGCGATTGCCGCCACCGGCACCTCGCTGGTTCTGAACATCAATCCTGACAACATGTTGGCCTACATGACCCTGCCGTTGCTCTTGGCCGCGGTTGGACTGGTCGCCTCCCTGATCGGAGTGGCCTCGATCCGGATTTTGCAGAACCTGGGCCCGGCTCCCGCGTTGCGCTACTCGACGATCCTGGCCGCCGTGCTGATGCTGGCGGGGGCCCTGGTGGCCGTCAACTTTCTGCAACTGGAGCTGGGAATCTTCGGAGCCATCTTCATGGGGACGCTCTCCGGAGTCGTCATCGGCCTCCTGACCGAGTATTACACCGGGGGGCGGCCGATCCGCCGCATCGCGGACGCCTGCAAGACCGGGGTGGCGACCAACATCATCACCGGCCTGGCGGTGGGCATGCAGTCGACGGCGGCTCCGGTGATCATGATCAGCGCCACCATCCTGGTGGCGTACAACCTGGCTGGCCTCTACGGAATCGGTATCGCCGCCGTGGGGATGCTGGCGACGGTCGGCATCACTATGTCGGTGGATGCCTACGGACCGATTGCCGACAACGCAGGCGGCATTTCGGAGATGAGCGGTCTCGGACCCGAGACCCGCAAGATTACGGACAGTCTGGATGCCCTGGGTAACACCACCGCCGCCATGGGCAAGGGTTTCGCCATCGGTTCGGCAGCCCTGACCGCGCTGGCTCTCTACTCGGCGTACACCAAAACGGTGGGTCTGACCTCGATCAACCTGGTCGAACCGGACGTGGTGGTGGGACTCTTCGTGGGCGGGATTCTCCCCTTCCTGATCGCCGACATGACCATGTCCTCGGTGGGAAAGGCGGCATTCGCCATGGTGGAAGAGGTGCGGCGCCAGTTCCGGGAGATCCCGGGCCTGATGGAAGGGACCGCCAAGCCCGATACCGGCCGCTGTGTGGACATCTCCACCCGGGCGGCGTTGCGGGAGATGGTGCTGCCCGGGATGACGGCGGTCGTGACCCCGGTGGTTGTGGGTTTCCTCCTGGGACCGGCGGCTCTGGGGGGCCTGCTGGCCGGAGCGACCCTTTCCGGCGTCCTGCTGGCGTTGTTCATGGCCAATGCCGGCGGCGCCTGGGACAACGCCAAGAAGCTGATTGAGGCCGGCTACATGGGAGGCAAGGGATCGGATGCCCACAAGGCTGCCGTCGTCGGTGACACGGTGGGCGATCCGTTCAAAGATACCAGCGGACCCGCAATGAACATCCTCATCAAGCTGATGTCCATCGTTTCGCTGGTGATCGCGCCCCTTCTGGTCTAGCGGATCCGGCTGATCCCGGACGCTGTGCTAAGATGGAGCGCTTTCAACTGAGGAGTACACAGACCATGAGACGATACGAAGTAGTATTCGTTCTCGCTCCCACGTTGACCGAGGAGGAGTTCGACCAGCAGGTCGAAAGCTATTCGCAGGTCGCACGCGAGATGGGGGCCGAAATTGTGGAAGTCGACAAGTGGGGAAAGCGCCGGCTCGCTTTTCCGGTGGAGAAGCATAACGAGGGTTACTACACTGTGTTGACCATCGATGAACCTGCCGGCAAAGCGGTCGCCGAGCTGGAACGGCGGTTCAAGGTCAGCGACGCCGTCATCCGATTTCTCTCGGTACGGGTCGACCTCGAGCAGAAGCGGGCCGAGAAGTTCGAGCAGCGCCGGGAAGCCCGGCGCCAGCGCAAGGGCGGCAAGGACCGGCCTCCCGAACTCTCCTCCGGTGCCGCAGCCGAGATGAGCGAGCAGGAGTGAGCTTTATGGTGAGGAAAAAGAAGTTCTGCAAGATGTGTGCAGGCAAGTACCATTTCGATTACAAGGACGCACGTTTTCTCAGCCAGTTCATCACGGATAACGGGAAGATCGTTCCCCGCCGGATCACCGGGGCCTGTGCACCCTGCCAGCGAAAACTGACGCTGGCGATCAAGCGGGCGCGCCACCTGGCGATTCTCCCCTACGTCAAGCGGTAGCCCAGGAGGGTGTCAAATTCCATGGAAGTCATACTGATCGACGACGTCTACGACTTGGGCCGTCGCGGGCAGATCGTCAAGGTCGCTCCCGGCTACGGCCGTAACTTTTTGATCCCGCGGAAGCTGGCGGTCCCGGCGACGCCCGGGAACCTCAAGATGGTCGAACAGCAGCGCATCGCCCACGCCAAGAAGGAAGCCAGGTTTGTGGAGGAGGCGCAGCTGTTGGCCGATCAACTGCGGCTGGTGCATGTCGTCATCAGCCGGAAGGCCGGAGAGACCGGCGTCCTGTTCGGTTCGGTGACGGCCAAGGATGTCTCGGAAGTCCTGGAGAAACACGGTATCCACCTGGACCGCCGGAAGATCCTTCTGGATCAGCCCATCAAGAGTGTCGGCAACTTCACCGTGGAGATCCGTCCCCATCATGAGGTCGAAACCTCGATCCTGCTGTCGGTCGTGCCGGAGGGCGACGAGCCCGTGACCAGGATGCTGCAGCGGGGAGTCGAGAGCGACAAGATCGTGGAGGACGTGAACGCCAGGCTGGCCGAGCTGCAGAAGACCGGCTGATCTCCGCCACGCGGACGGCGGCGTATTCATATCCGGGTTTCCCGTTTCGCGACTGGCGGGAGTCATGGCGGCGCCGGCCATGAAATGCCGGTCGGCGTCGCTGCCAGCCTGCCCAAGGCGGCTCCCCTTTTCCCGCGTCGGGCTCGCCGCTGAAAAGGGCCCAGGAATCCGTCCGGTTAAACCGCCCGTTGCAGATTTTGGCGACCCGCTTCCCGGCCGGCCGGAATCCTCCGGTGCGGCTCTACGATGGGTCCATCAGTCTTGTTCCACCCCGGGGGGGAGAGGGGGGCTGGGAGTGGGTGCCTTTCGGTAGAATGACTTTCTTCCATGGTCGAGCCCATCACCGTCGAAAGGTCCTTACCCCATTCGCTGGACGCTGAACGCGCCGTTCTGGGGGCGGTCATGCTGGACAACCGCCTGTTCGATCAGGCGGCGGAGATCCTCGACGAGAGCGATTTTCATCTGCCTTCCCATCAGCAGATCTTCCGGATGATGGCCCAGCTTTCCGCTGCCGCCCGAGCCATCGACGCGGTGACCCTGCGTGAGGAGCTGGTCAAGGAGAACCTGCTCGACTCCGTCGGGGGCACGGTCTATCTGGCCTCATTAATGGATGGCGTCCCCCGGCTGGCGAACCTGGAGCAGTACGCGCGGATCGTCAAGGAAAAGGCGATCCTGCGCAAGCTCATTCGTTCGTCGAACGAAATCCTCCTGCGCAGCTTTTCCGGCGAGGAAGATCCGGTGGTGTTGCTGGAGGAGGCCGAACAATCCATTTTCCGGATCAGTCAGGAGCGGGTCCGAAGGGGCTTTGTGCCGTTGTCGGAAGTCCTGCAAGCGAACTGGGACCACATCCAGTCGCTGGAGGGGGGCCGGGAAATGGTCACCGGTATCCCCACCGGGTTTCGGCGGCTGGACGAGATGACCTCCGGTCTCCAGCGCTCGGATCTGATCATCCTGGCGGGGCGGCCCGGCATGGGCAAAACCAGTCTGGCCCTGAACATCGCCCAACATGCCGCCCTCCATGCGGAAAAGACCGTCGGCATCTTCAGCCTGGAAATGTCCGCGGATCAGCTCTCCATGCGACTGCTTTGCGGCGAGGCCCACGTCGACAGCCACAAGATCCGATCCGGTTATCCATCCAAGCAGGACTACAAGGATCTGGCGCGGGCGCTGGGGAGGCTGGGCCGGGCGAAAATCTTCATCGACGACACGCCGGCCCTGTCGATTCTGGAGATGCGGTCCAAAGCCCGCCGGCTCAAGGCGGAACGCGGACTGGACCTGCTGGTGCTGGATTACCTCCAGCTCATGTCGGGAGGACGCGACCGGTTCGAGAATCGCCAGCAGGAGATTTCCACCATCAGCCGCTCGCTGAAGGCCCTGGCCAAGGAGCTGGATATCCCGGTCCTGGCGCTGTCGCAGTTGAGCCGTGCGCCCGAGCAGCGACGGGGGGACCACCGTCCCCAGCTTTCAGACCTGCGCGAGTCCGGATCCATCGAGCAGGATGCGGATGTGGTTCTCTTTGTATACCGCGAGGACCTTTACCGCAGGGACCCCGACGTCGAGGACAGCGGCACCGCGGAAGTCATCATCGGCAAGCAGCGCAACGGTCCCACCGGCACCATCAAACTGGCCTTCCTCGATCAATACACGAAATTCGAGAACCTGGCTCCGGAGCTGGAATGAGACGCTCCTGGGTTGAGATTTCGCTCTCGCGACTACGCCACAACGTGGGAGTTGTCTCCCGCCTGGCGGGGGGCCGCCCGATCATCGCCGTCGTCAAAGCCAATGCATACGGCCACGGACTTGCCCGGATGGCGCAGGCCCTGTGGCAGTACGGGGTACGGTGTTTTGCGGTGGCCGAGCTGGAAGAAGCCGGTGAGATCCGCCAACTCCTCCCCGATGCCCAAATCCTGGTCCTGGGAGGATGCGAACCCGGCGATGAATCGGAGTTCCGTGCCCTACGTCTGACCGCCGCCCTGTTCCGCGACGAAATTCCGCCGGGAGTGGACGTGGAAATCGAGCTGGAAACCGGGATGGGACGTCTGGGGGTACCGGAAGCGGCCCTTCCACAGCTCGCGCAGCGGCTGGGGCCCCGCCTGAAAGGGGTTTTTTCAACCCTCGCCTGCTCCGACCAGGACCCGGAGTTCACACGGGCCCAGATCCGGCGTTTTGAGGCCGCCACCACCGGGATGGCGGTGCGCCGACACTTGGCCAACAGCGCGGGACTGAAGTACCAGCCGGCACTGCTGGATGCAGTGCGCCCTGGACTGGCGTTGTACGGGATCGGGAATAGCCCCGAACTGGCCGGCCTGCAGCCGATCCTGACCTGGAAGGCGCGGGTGCTGGCGGTCAACCGGCTTCCCGCCGGCGCAACCGTCGGCTACGGAGCGACATGGGTGGCGGCCCGCGCCAGCCGCCTCGCCGTCATCGGGGTCGGCTACGCCGACGGCTATTCGCGCGCCCTGTCCAGCCGGGGCCAGGTGCTGACACGCTGCGGTTACGCCCCGGTGGTGGGTCGGGTGAGCATGGATCTCACTGTGGTTGACGTGACTGAGCTCCCCTGCATCCATCCCGGCGACGAAGTCACGCTTCTAAAGCAGGCGTCGGATTCCCCCATCTCGGCGCTGGGGTTGGCAGGGCAGTTGAACACGATTCCCTATGAAGTCCTGACTGCCATCGGTCCCCGTGTCAGCCGGGTCTATATTGAGTGAAACCCATGGCCAAGACCGGGTTGAAGCCCCTGTACGTCTGCCAGTCCTGCGGCGCCGGCAGCCAGCGCTGGATGGGGCGCTGTCCTGCCTGCGGCGAATGGGAGACTCTGGTGGAGGAATCCGCCCGCCCGTCGCCCGCCACTTCGCCACCCGGGGGGGCGGCTCTGCCGTACAGCGAGGTGGAGCGCCAGGTTTTCGAGCGGATCGTGACCGCCAACCCCGAGTTCGACCGCGTTCTGGGAGGCGGTATCGTACCGGGCTCGGTGATACTGCTGGGAGGTGAACCTGGCATCGGGAAATCCACCCTGCTGCTCCAGATGGCGGAGACGTTGGCCCGGCGAAACCTCAAAGTTCTGTACGTGGCGGGTGAAGAGTCGGCCCGGCAGATCAAGATGCGGGGCGACCGGCTTGGGGTCCGGGGAGACGGGCTGTATATCACGGGTGAAACCTGTGTCGAGCGGGTACTGGAGGAAGTGGAGCGACTGGAGCCGGGAGCCCTCGTGGTCGACTCAATCCAGACCGTGTACTCGGAAGGTTTCGAGTCGGCTCCCGGCAGCATCGGCCAGATCCGGGAGTGTGCCATGGCCTTCCTGCATCTGGCGAAAAAGCGTCACCTGCCCGTGTTTCTGATCGGACACATTACCAAGGACGGAGCTCTGGCCGGTCCCAAGGCCCTTGAACACATCGTGGATGTGGTCCTTTACTTCGAAGGGGACCGCCACCAGAACCATAAGCTGGTGCGCACAGCGAAGAACCGCTTCGGTCCCGCCAATGAGCTGGGGATCTTCGAAATGACGGCCGGCGGCCTGCAGTGTGTGGAGAATCCTTCGCGGCTGTTCCTGTCAGAACGGGCGGAGAAAGTGCCGGGTTCGGTGGTCCTGTGTGCCATGCAGGGCTCCCGCCCCGTGCTTGTGGAGCTGCAGGCGCTGGTCTCGCAATCCAGCTACAGCACGGCTCGACGGATGGCGACGGGTGTGGATCCCAACCGGGTGGCGCTGCTGCTGGCGATGCTCGAGAAGCGACTGGGGCTGCATCTGTTGGGAAGTGATGTGTACGTCAATGTGGCAGGCGGGATCACGGTAGCGGAGCCGGCGGTCGACCTGGCTCTGGTGGCGGCGGTGGTGTCGAGCTTCCGGGATCGTCCATTGCCGGGGGACGTGGTTGTCTTCGGGGAGGTAGGCTTGGCCGGCGAAGTACGGGCCGTCAGCCATCCCCAGACCCGAGTCAAGGAAGCGGCGAGCCTGGGCTTCGGAATGGTGGCTCTTCCCCGCAGCAACCTTCCGCTGCCCGAGAGCCTGCCGGGAGTGAAGCTGGAACCGGTGGCCTCGGCGCTGGAGTTCCTGGAAGCAGTGGGATTCTAGATGGCGACGGGTGGTTCATCACCGACCAAGGACTGCGTGGGGCTGATCTTGGCTGCTGCCGGGAGCGGCTCCCGAGCCGGGGGAGCTGTCCCCAAACAGTTCCTGCCGTTTCGGGGGCGTCCGCTGTATCAGGTTGGTCTGGAAACCCTGCTTCCATGGATTGACCGGGGAGTGGTTGTTGTCCCGCCCGACTTCGTCGAACGCACTGCCGGCGAAGTGAAGGAGCTGGATCCGGAAGGCCGCCTGAGCGTTATCGCCGGCGGTGAGACCCGGCAGGAGTCTGTCCGCCGGGGGCTGTTCCAGTTGCCAAGTGTGGAGTGGGTGCTGGTCCACGACGCCGCACGACCGCTGGTCAGTGCAAGGCTGGTAGAGAGGGTTTTGGCAGCAACCCGCCTCTGGGGAGCTTGTGTTCCCGTGGTTCCGATTCCCGACACGGTGAAGGAAGTGCGGCAGGGGAAGGTGACTCGGACCCTGTCCCGGGAGCGGCTGGCGCTGGCCCAAACCCCGCAGGGCTTCGCTGCGGAGCTGTTGCGCCGCGCCCTGGACATGGCCGCCCGCGAAGGACTCACGGCGACCGACGAGGCCACCCTGGCGGAACGGTTTGGAGAGGTGCACACGGTGGAGGGTGAGGCGGGAAACGTCAAGATCACCTGGCCGGAAGATCTGCGGCGGCTGGAATCTGCCCTTGGCGGCGGTCCACCCGAACTGCGGATCGGTCACGGGTTCGATTTCCATCCTTTTGCGCCGGGACGCCCCCTTTTCCTGGGGGGAGTCGAGATTCCACATGAATGTGGGTTGCTGGGCCATTCCGACGCGGACGCTCCGCTGCATGCCCTGATGGATGCCCTGCTGGGAGCCGCCGGCATGAGCGATATCGGCAGCCTGTTTCCGGACAGCGACGAACGATATCGGGGAGCCTCCAGCCTGCTTCTTCTGGAAAAGGTGTTCCGGCTGATCCGGGGCAGGGGATTCCATGTTGTCAACGTGGACCTGACGGTGTTGGCGGAGCGGCCTCGCCTCCGGCCCCATGTGGGGGCGATGAAAGCCAATATCGCCCGTACCCTGCAAATCTCAGCCCGCCAGGTGGGCATCAAGGCCACCACAATGGAGGGCCGGGGAGCCATCGGCCGCGGGGAAGGCATTGCTGCCGAGGCGGTGGCACTTCTGAGCCGAAGCTGAATTTTCGGCGCCGGACCCGGGGACAGGCCGGGAGACGAAGGGATAGCGCTGGATGGAAACCACGATCGAGACCAACCTCCTGGAGACTGCTGTGGAGGCGGCGAGGGCCGCGGGGAGAGTGCTGCTGGAACACCGGCGCAGAGGCTTCTCCATCGCCAAGAAAGGGCGGGTGAACCTGGTGACGGAGGCGGACCTCGCCTCCGAGCGGTTGATTGTGGAGCGGATCCACGGACGGTTTCCCACTCATCGGGTCCTGGCGGAGGAAGGCGGTAATGGCGGCGGCGAAGCAGAGTTCCGCTGGGTGATCGATCCCCTCGACGGCACCACCAACTATGCCCACGGTTACCCCTGTTTCTGTGTCTCGATCGGTGTCGAAAGACAGGACGAGCTGGTTGTCGGGGTGGTGTTCGATCCACTCCGGCGGGAACTCTTCACCGCAAGGCGAGGCTACGGCGCCTTCCTCAACGGAAGACCGATCCACGTCTCGATGGAAGAACGGCTGGAAGACAGCTTGCTGTGTACTGGTTTCTCCTACCAGGAGGACGAGATTGCGGGGAACCTGAAGCTGTTTTCGGCAGTGATGATGGCGGCCCGCTCGGTGCGCCGTGACGGGTCGGCGGCCCTGGATCTCTGCTACGTGGCCTGCGGCCGGTTCGACGGTTTTTGGGAGCTGAGCCTCAATCCGTGGGATGTGGCGGCCGGGATGCTGATCTTGCGGGAAGCCGGCGGGAAGGTAACCCGATTCGACGGAACTCCGGGAACCATCCACGACCGCGAATGCCTGGCCACCAACGGCAGGATTCATGAGCCTTTGGCGGCGATCCTGAGGGGGGAGTCGGGAGTCGGGAAACAGGACACGGGAGGGAGCCGCACGGGACATTGAGCTGGAATCGGTCGCAAAGGCGCCCATCGGACGCGTGCCTCCCTCCCGTCTCCCGTGTCCCGTCTCCCGACTCCCCCTAATGCCCGCGGGACAAAGCTTCGGACTTTTTGGCGATGAGGTCGCGCACCTCCTTTTCCATCTCGGCGTTGACCTCCGCCGCCATGGGCAGGACGAAATCGCGGGTTTCGTTGAGGTACTTGAGGATCTTCTCCGGAGGGAAGACGTCGGAGCTGAGGTCCGTCAGATTGCTGATACGGTCCGCCACCTTGAGCACCTTGGCGTTGTGGCTGCCGCCGTCCCGCAATCGCCTGAGGTAGTGCTCCTTGTCCTCGGCGGAACGGGTCACCTCGCGCACCAGGGCGATCACCTGATTGCCGTCATGGTCAAGGGCGGCAAGGCCGGCCGCTTCCTGCTCCCCGCAATCCTCCAGGAGATCGTGCACCACCGACGCCTTGAGCAGCACGGGGTCGGTGTAGTGGTAGTCGATCAGAATGGCCAGGGTGGCCATCGCATGGCGGAACTGGTTCCCGCCCACCGCCCGGGCCTTGCCGATGAGAGCCGTAGCCTTCTGGATATACGGCGCCAGGACGAGGCTGGCGAGCTGCAATCGTTCGCTGTCTTCCATCCGCCGGAATCACATCCTCACAGGAAATGCCGAAAAGGTTACGGCTTCGCGACTTTCAGGTAAAGGGCTCAAGCGGTCAACCTGACTCTCTGCCGGCGGGCACCCCAAGTGCCTGGGACCGCCTCGAAACGTCCTGCACAGGGGGTTCCGCAGAAAGCGCAGGCGCCTTCCGGCGACAGGTTCCAGGCACCGAGACGGTACCAGTCGCGTTCGATCAGCAGCTTTCCGCAGTGGTGGCACCAGGTACTCTGTCCTTCCACGTCGTGGATGTTTCCGGTGTAGACATAACGCAGACCGTTGGCCAGTCCGATCCGCCTCGCACGAGCCAGGGTCTGGGGTGGAGTCGGGGGATGGTCCAGCATCTTCCAGTCCGGGTGGAACGCCGTGAAATGCAACGGTACGTCCGGCCCCAGTTCGCGGACAACCCACCGCGTCAGCGCATCGATTTCGCCTTCGGAGTCATTCTCACCCGGAATCAGCAGAGTGGTGATCTCGAACCACACGCGCGTCTCGCGACGAAGGTAGACCAAGGTGTCCAGAACTGGCTGCAGCGAGCCGGTGCAGAGATTCCGGTAAAAGTCCTCGCTGAAGGCTTTGAGGTCCACATTGGCAGCGTCCATCCACCGGAACAATTCGCGACGCGGTTCCGGCGAGATGTAGCCCGCTGTGACCGCCACATTGAAGATCCCCCGTTCCCGACACGCGCGGGCCACGTCCACGGCATATTCCAGAAAGATCACCGGGTCGTTGTACGTGTACGCAACGCTCCGGCATCCCGTGCGCACCGCCGCCTCGGCGATTGCTTCCGGAGACGCGGCGTCCGCCAGAGTGTCGATCTCCCGGGACTTGCTGATGTCCCAGTTTTGGCAGAAGCGACAGGTCAGGTTGCAGCCGGCGGTCCCGAACGAGAGAACCGGAGTGCCGGGAAGGAAGTGGTTGAGGGGTTTCTTCTCAATGGGGTCGATGCAGAAACCGCTGGACCTGCCATAAGTGGTCAGGACCAGACTGTCCCCTTCCCGCATGCGGACGAAACACAGTCCCCGCTGCCCTTCGTGGAGGCGGCAAAACCGGGGGCACAGGTCACACTGGATTCGCCCGTCCTCCAGCCCGTGCCAATAGCGGGCGGGATAGCCAAGGCCCATGGCTTCATTATAGGTCCGTTTTTCCTCCCGCCTGGCGGCAGACTGCGGCAGGAACCTGCCGGGCTTGGCAGGATTGCCCGCAGCGCCTTGTTTCCACCCCGGGGTGGGGGCATCCTTGGCCCGGAAGGAGGATTGCCTGAATGACGGGAAGGGAGCGGATTCTCGACTTTCTGCAGAACCGTCCGGTAGATCGGCGGCCCTTCATGCCCATCACCATGATGTTCGCCGCCGATCAGATCGGCGCCAGTTATCGGGAATATGTGACCGACTACCGTGTGTTGGCCGAGGCACAGCAGGTGACCGCAGAGCGTTTCGACATTGACTATGTGTCGGTGATTTCGGATCCGGCGCGAGAGGCCGCCGACTGCGGTGCGGCGGTGGACTTCTTTGATGACCAGCCGCCCGCCATCGATGAATCGAGGGCCCTCCTCCTGGTGAAGTCACGGCTGGATTCTTTGCAGATCCCGGATCCGCACCAGTCGCCCCGGATGTCGGACCGGCTGCGGGGCATCTCCTTGCTGCGTCGGGAGGCGGGTGACCGCCGTCTGGTGGAAGGATGGATCGAAGGCCCTTGTGCGGAGGGCGCCGACCTGCGAGGGATCAACAATCTGATGCTGGATCTCTACGACGATCCCGGCTTTGTCGAAGCCCTTTTCGAGTTCGTGGTGGAGATGGAGCTGCGGTTTGCATCCGCCCAGGTGGAAGCGGGCGCCGACTTCATCGGGATCGGCGATGCCGCCTCGTCGCTGGTGGGGCCGACTCTCTACCGGCGTTTCGTCTGGCCTTTCCAGCAGCGGCTGGTGCGTGGCGTGCAGGCGTTGGGCGTGCCGGTGAGGCTTCACATCTGTGGCAACACCCGCCCGCTGCTGGCGGACATGGGAGCTCTGGGTTGTGAGATCGTGGATCTGGATTACCCCTCGCCGATGCACGAGGCCAGAGCGGCCATGGGTCCCCGGCAGATTCTGCTGGGCAATCTCAACCCGGTGGAACTGGTGCTGAACGGGAACCCGGAGCGGATCCGGACGGCCCTTGCGGCCTGTCTTGCCGCGGCTGGTCCGCGCTATATCGTCGGCGCGGGCTGCGAGATCCCGCGGGGAACTCCCGCAGCCAACCTCAACGCGATGCGCGAATTCGCGGCCGCAGATCGGTGAGTGCCGTCACGGACCGCCGACGCCCGCCCGTCTTCTAATGGGAGCGCCATGAACAGCGCGATGGGGCGATCTCCCGACTTGCTGCATCCGGCGGGCTCCGTTCCCACCCGGCCGGTGCTCGATATTGATGTACTCCCTCCCCTTCCGGAAGTGGCCTGGCGCATTCTGGAGATGACGTCGGACCTGTACCTGGGCGTCGGCGAACTCAGCGATTTGATCGCCCGCGACCAGGCTTTGACCGCCAGGGTGCTACGGATTGCCAACTCCGCCTTCTTCCGGCGGACCCGGGAGATCCGGACCGTTCGTGATGCAGCCGTGCTGCTGGGGAATCGGAAAATCCGGGGGGTCGTCATCGCTGCTTCGCTGGGCGGTGTGATTCGCAAGACTCCCCAAGGGCGCCAGCTTTGGGAACATGCCTTGGGAGCGGCTCTGGCCGCCCGCGAGATCGCGGCGCGGACGCGGCTGGCGGACCCCGACGACGCTTTTGTGGCCGGCCTGCTTCACGATGTGGGCAAGATCCTGTTCGATCTGCAGTTTCCGCAGGCTTTTTTGGAAGCAGTCGCCTGTGCCGAGGCCAACCCGGATCTTTCAACTCTGGAGGCGGAACGCGCCTATCTGGGTTGGACTCACACCGAGGCCGGCGAACTGGTGGCCGAGGCCTGGAATCTGCCGGATGCGATCGCGGAGGTCGTGACCTGCCACCACGAGCCGGAACGGTCAGTCCTTTTCCATGAGCTGTCCGTCCTGGTGCAGGCATCGAACTGGCTTTGTCACAGCCTGGGCATCGGCCCTGTCCGGCGGGTGGCGGAGACGGTGGACGCGGAGGCGATCTGGAAGGCCGTCGGTCTGGAACCGGACGGGGTGGGCGCCCTGGCCGAAGACTTTCTCATCCGGCTCAGCCAGGACAAGGAACTTTTCGGTTTCCACTAAAGCGCTTCAAGGCCGCTCCAGACGGGCCGCCGACTACATCAGGGTTCACAGCCTGCGGCGTGGCCATCAGCGGGCTTCTGAACCGCCCCAGAGTCCCGGAATGATACGTGCCAGCCAGACTGTGCTGACCACACAGACCAGGGCCAGGACGACGCCGGGACCCGGGCGACCCAACAGGAAACTTCCCGTGCTGAAAAGCGCCGCCCAAACCGCAGCCGTTCCCAGCGTCCAACCCAGCATCGACATCGGCAGGCTGTCTCGCGAGGACTCCAGACCCGTCTCCCTTCGGATCGAGTTCCAGCCGGGGCCGGCGGGCCGGACCAGGCGGTAGAACTCCAGCAGCGTCCGGCGATCGGTGGCTGGGGCCAGGTACGTGGTTGCCAACCACACGGCTGAGGTGACCGCGATCATCACCAGCAGCGAGTATTGGGCCGGAATGTCCATGCCGCTCTTGCGCAGGAGGAACAGTGCCACCGCCATCCCGAACGACGAGATCATGGCGGAGATTTCACTCCACGCGCTGACCCGCCACCAGAACCAGCGCAACAGATAGATGAGGCCGGTTCCGGCGCCCACCGAAAGCAGGATATCGAAGGAGTCTTTGGCCGATTCCAGAACCAGGGTCAGCAATCCGGCCAGGACCATCAACCCGGCGGTGACGAAACGGCTTACCACGATGTAATGGCGTTCGGACGCCTCCCTGCGGATGAACCGGCGGTAAAAGTCGTGGACGAGGTATGAAGTTCCCCAGTTCAGGTGGGTGATCATCGTGGAGACATAAGCGGCCAGCAGACCGGCAATCATGATGCCGAGGAAGCCCACCGGCAGGAACCGGAGCATGGCCGGGTACGCCATGTCGTGGTTGATGAGCTTGGGGTCGACATTGGGGAACGCTCGCTGGATGTCGGCCAGTTCCGGGTAAACCAGCAACGAGCTGAGGGCGACGATGATCCAGGGCCACGGCCGTAACGCATAGTGGGCGGCGTTGAACAGGAGGGTTCCCCCCAGCGCGTCGCGCTCGGATCGTGACGCCAGCATGCGTTGGGCGATGTAGCTGCCGCCCCCCGGTTCGGCCCCGGGATACCACACGGACCACCACTGAACGGCGATGGGGATGATCAGGACCGGCAACAGCACCTCCCAGTTGCCGAAGCTGGGCAGAAATGACAGGGTCTCGGCGGGCAGCCGTTCCACCAGACCGGCGAGGCCGCCCACCTGCGGTTGCTGCAGGGCGAAGTAGGCCGCTGCGAACGAACCGGTCATGGCGATGCCGAACTGGACCAGATCGATCACCAGCACACCCCACAGCCCAGAAGTGGCGGCAAACAGGACATTGAGAATGCCGCAGAGGATCAGGGTCTGCCCCTGCGGCCAGCCGAGGATGACGTTGGCGATCTTGACCGCGGCCAGGTTGACCGTCGCCATGATCACGCAGTTGAAAAACAGACCGAGGTAGATCGCCCGGAAGCCCCGCACCACCGAGGCGGCCTTGCCCCGGTAGCGAATCTCGTAGAACTCCAGGTCCGTCAGCACCTCGGAACGGCGCCACAGCCGGGCGTAAAGGAAAACCGTCATCATGCCGGTCAGCAGGAAGGCCCACCACACCCAGTTGCCGGCCACCCCGTTCTGACGCACGATATCCGTGACCAGGTTGGGGGTGTCGGTGCTGAAGGTGGTGGCGACCATCGATACCCCGATCAGCCACCAGGGCGCGGCCCGGCCCGAAGCAAAGAATTCGTCCGTGCTGCTGCCCGCCCTCCGTGTAAACAGCAGTGCCGGGATGAAGCAGACGGCCACCGAAACGGCCACGATGACCCAGTCCAGTGCGTGCACCTGCATGACGGTGCATCGTACAGGAAAAGGTCCCGCGCGTCCCCCGGACCGGTTCGCCTGGCCCTGCTCCGAGACCGCTGCCGCAGGCGGAGGAGACGGCGGTGAGCAGGTTCCAGTCTCGCAGAACTGCTATATTGCCGCCCTGAGGAGAGAGCGGTGCCTATATTGCTGGTCATGGCGGCCGGAATCGGCAGCCGTTACGGCGGTCTCAAGCAGATGGAGGGAGTCGGGCCGGCCGGAGAAACCCTCCTGGAATACTCGGTGTTCGACGCTGTCGAGGCGGGCTTCGGCAGAGTTGTTTTTGTGGTACGGCCCGAGATTCACGACGTCTTCGAGGCCCGATTTGTTTGCCGTTTCCAGCGCAGGATCCCCTGCGTGCTGGTGGACCAGACGCTGGAGGTGGGACTGGGCAGCCGGCTCCCGCCAGCCGGACGGGTCAAGCCCTGGGGAACTGGTCATGCCGTGCTGACGGCGCGCCAACTGCTGGATGAGCCGTTTGCGGTCATCAATGCTGACGACTTCTACGGCCGGGACTCGCTGGCCCTGATGGCACGCCATCTGGAGGCAGGCTCCGGCGAGTACGCCCTGGTGGGGTACCGCCTTCGCAACACCCTGTCGGCGCACGGCAGCGTGGCGCGTGGGGTCTGCAGCGTCGACCCGTCGATGCACCTGCTCAGCATTGTGGAGCGGACCCGCATCGAGCCTGCCGGTGAGGGGAGCGCCCGGTATTTCGATGAGGAAGGACACCCCCATCCGTTGTCCGGTGACGAGCTGGTATCCATGAACCTGTGGGGGTTCACGCCGGAATTCTTGCAGCCGCTGGCTGCTTCTTTCCGGCACTTTCTGGAGAGATACGGGGATGACCTGAAACAGGAGTTTTTCCTCCCGACGGTGGTCAATGAGCTGATCGCCGCCCGAACAGCCGTCGTCCGGGTGCTTCCGTCCCGTGACCGGTGGTTCGGTGTCACCTATCGCGAGGACGTACCGGCGGTTCGCGCGGAGCTTGAGAATCTGAGGAAGCAGGGGTTGTACCCGGAGCGACTTTGGTAGGCTGGAATGGAAACGGTGGTCAAAGCCTTCGCCATTCTGGGGGACTTCGTCGATGCAGTTCCGTATGGCACCGGCCACATCAACGACACCTACGCGGTAACCATGGACCAGGGCGGCCGTCCGGTGCGCTACCTGTTCCAGCGGATCAACCATCGTGTGTTTCGCGATCCGCCGTCACTGATGGAGAACATCTGCCGGGTGACTGGACATATCCGCGCCAAGCTGGAGGCTGCCGGGACTCCCGACGTGTCACGGCGGACGCTGACCGTGATCCCCACCCGTCAGGGTGCGTGCTACTGGCGGGATCCCGAGGGCGGTTACTGGAGAGCTTACATCTTCATCGAGCAGGCCCGGACATGGGATGCGCTGCAGCATGCCGGACAGGCATATCAGGCTGCCCGCGCCTTCGGGCGGTTCCAGAAGATGTTGGCGGATCTGCCGCCTCCGCCTCTGCACGAGACGATCCCGGACTTTCACCACGGACCCAGGCGTTATCAGGCGTTCGAACGGGCCTTGGCCGAGGATGTCCGGAACCGGGCGGCCCAGGCGCGGGCCGAGATCGAGTTTCTGCAGCGCCACGCCTGGATCTTTGACGTGCTCCCACGGGAGGTGGAGGCCGGCAGGATACCTGTCAGAACCACCCACAATGACACCAAGATCAACAACGTGATGATGGACGACCAGACCGGCGAAGGGATCTGTGTCATCGACCTGGACACTCTCATGCCGGGACTGGCGTTGTATGACTTCGGCGACATGGTCCGGACCAGCACTTCCCGGGCGGCGGAAGATGAACGTGACCTGTCGCGCGTCACCCTGGAGCTGGACATGTATGAGCAGCTCGTCCGCGGTTACCTTTCCGAGGCGGCTGAATTCCTGACGCCAGCCGAGCGGGATCACCTGGTGACGGCGGGAGAGATGATCACCCTGATCATCGGCTGCAGGTTTCTGACCGATTTCCTCGCCGGTGACACCTATTTCAAGATTCGCCGCCAGGACCACAATCTGGACCGCTGCCGGACCCAGTTCCGGCTGGTTCAATGCATGCTGGAGCAGGAGGACCGGTTGCGGGAGCTGGTGGCACGCGCGGCGGCTGGCGCCGGGGCGTCACCGCTGGCCTGAGCACCGCCGGGAGCGCGCTGAAGAGCCGGGATTCGGCGGTTCCTCAGCTTCGGGCGGTGGTATACTCTCCGAGTCGCCTGGAAGTTCGCCCTGCGCCTGTGGCTCGGGGAGACGCCGGCGCGGCTCGGAACGAGTTCCAGTTCGTACCGCGGTTGGTGCAGCGTTCTGATTCAAGGAGGACTGTATTCCGCCATGATCGTGACAACCAAAGAGCTCTTCAAACATGCCTACGGCAATTACGCTGTCGGCGCGTACAACATCAACAATCTGGAACAGACGATGGGCCTGTTCCGGGGCAACATCATGAGCCGGGCGCCCTTCATCATCCAGATTTCCAAGGGTGCACGTTCCTATACGGACAAGCGGATGCTTGAGGCCATGATCCGGACGGCGGATGAAATCTTCCCGGAGGCTGTGTTTGCGGTGCACCTGGACCACGGCGATGAAGCGACCTGCTATGACTGCATCGACAGCGGCTTCTACAGCTCGGTGATGATTGACGCCAGCCACGAACCCTTTGAGAAGAATGTGGAAATCACCAAGCGTGTTGTGGATTACGCCCACGCCAGGGGAGTGGTTGTGGAAGCCGAGCTGGGGATGCTCGGGGGAGTCGAGGAGCATGTGAAGGTCGAGGAGTCGGACGCCAAACTGACCAACCCGCGTGAAGCGGAGGAATTCTGGAAGCGGACCGGTTGCGACAGCCTCGCCTGTGCCATCGGGACCAGCCACGGTGCGTTCAAGTTCTCGGGGTCTCAGTCGCTGCATTTTGAGGTCATCGAAGAGATTCAGAAGCGGTGTCCTGGGTTGCCGCTGGTGATGCACGGATCCAGCTCGGTGCCCCAGGAAGAGGTCGCTCGGATCAATGCGGCCGGCGGGAATCTGAAAGGCGCTCGTGGTGTGGACGAGAATCAGTTCGCCCGGGCCGCCAAGTTGGGTGTGACCAAGGTCAATATCGACACCGACGGGCGGCTGGTGTGGTGTCGCGTACACCGGGAGTACTTCCGGGACCACCCGGCGGAATTCGATCTGCGCAAGCCCGGAAAGATTTTCATGGATGAGTACGCGAAGTTCATTGCCCACAAGAACGAAAAACTGGGCAGCGCCGGCAAGCTGGATGAGGTGCGCAGCCTGGTAGCCTGACGGGGCCTCAGGGGAGAGCATGATCGCTCCGGCAACAACCGGTTGACAAATCCGATCTTCTGCGTCAATGTTCTCGACAAAACAGTCGTTAACCGGCCCTCGCTCGGCCGAACCACCGCCAGGCGGTATCAGGTAATTGGATTCGGTAGTCACGAGTTTTTCGGGGGAGGAACTGGCGCATTCCCGCAAGTCAGACTCTGGAGGCTATGAAGGCAATGCAAGACAAGAAAGCGATTGGGATTTTTCTGTTGTTGTGCTTGACCGGTTTGACCGGTCCGGCATTGGGCCAGGTCTTCCAGGTGCAGTTGGACGGTTCTCAGCAGGTGCCGGCCAACGATTCCGAAGCTACTGGTCTTTGCCTGGGGTACTTGGACCAGGGGGACAGCACGTTCACAATCATTTGCAGCCACAATGTCGAGAATGCCATCGCTGCCCACATCCACCGGGCTCTACCCGGGGAGTCGGGACCTGTACATTTCCCGTTCGACTCGGTGGCCTCCCCCTTCAAAGGGCAGTTTGAGTTCGCTGCCGGGGATATTGCGGACCTGTTGGCGGGCGAGCTTTACGTCAACATCCATTCCGAGGCTTTCCAGGGCGGAGAGATCCGGGGACAGATCGGGCCGCCCATGGATGCAGCGGTAGCCTTCCCGCTTACCGGTGAAGAGGATGGCAACGAGACGGATCGGACCGGCGGGTGTGTCGCTGCCCTGGATCCGCTCAGGACCCAGTTCTCCATTGCATGTACCCACGACGTGGCGGATGTGACTGCGGCCCATATTCATCGGGGCGCCCCGGGAGTTGCCGGTCCGGTGGTATTCGGATTCAACGCCTCCACCACCATCATCGACCAGGTGAGCTGGGACGATTTCCCGGGCTGTCCGGACTTCGACAGCTTCCTCGCGGATCTGAACGCCGGCCTGCTCTATGTCAATGTCCACAACCCGGCGGAACCCGGTGGGCTCATCCGGGGCCAGATTCCACCGCCGCCAGCCGCGCTTTATTTCCCCCAGTTCGGCAACGGCGGCGGCTTCAACTCCGCCATCACCCTGACCAATACGTCCACCACCACCGAGGTGGCGGGAGTGCTGTACTTCCAGGATGTGAACGGTGGGCCTCTGTCCGTGGGGCTGGTGGGTGGAGGACTAGTGGGGACTCAGCGGGGAGGGTCGCGCGCCCAGGTGGCAAATGTCTCGGAAGTCCAGTTCGAGATCCCGCCGTTGGGGTCCTTCAGTGTGACCACGGACGGCCAGGGTGATCTGGCTCTGGGATCGGCCAAGGCGGTGGCCAACGGCCCGATCGGCGGAATCATCCGCTTCGGCATTCCCACCATCGGCATCGCCGGATTCGGTTCGGCGCCGCCGTTGAACCGCGCGCTGGTGCCGGTGCGTGCTCAGGGCAGCCTCCGGTCGGCGATCGCGGTACGGAATAACGAATCTCATCCCATCACCGTGAGCTTCGCTCTGCAGGGTGTCGCTGGAGACCCTGAAGACACGGTCGTGGAGCAGACGATTCCTGCCAACGGCAGGATCGCCCAGTTCATGGACGAACTCTTCGAGGATCTGGTCCTGGGTGATTTCCAGGGCACGCTCTACCTGTCGACGGGAGACGGCTCCTTCTCGGCCATCGCCCTCGAACTGGGGCCCAACCCCGGCGAGTTTACTTCCCTGCCGGTTTCCCCGGTGGTGGGACCGTAGTCGAACAGCGAGCCAGGCAAGCGGGTAACGGGGTAACGTGGTGGCGAGGTCTCGACCCGCAGTCACGTTACCCCGTAACCGCCTTGCCCTCCAACGCCTCGCCCCGGAGGCGGCCGACAAAAGCCGACATCCGTGCCATCGCCTCCTTGATCCGGTCCAACGACGTGGCGAAGGAGCAGCGGACGAAGCCTTGGCCGGACGGGCCGAACGCCTCACCGGGGACAACCGCCACCTGTTCCTCCTCCAGCAACCGCAAGGCGAAGTTGCGCGAGCTCAATCCCAGATCATCCACCTTGGGAAAAGCGTAGAAAGCTCCGCGCGGCAGGGGGCACCGCAAGCCCATCTCTTCGAACGACCGGATCATGTAGTTGCGGTTCAGCTTGAACCGGGCCCGCATTTCCGGAACGTCGATGTCCGCCCGGCGGAATCCCTCCACGGCGGCAATCTGGCTGAGGGTGGGAGCACAGAGCATCGTGTACTGGTGGATGGTCATCATGGCGCCGACCAGCTCACGGGGCCCGCAGGCATAGCCGAGACGAAACCCGGTCATGGCCCAGGCCTTGGAGAATCCATGCAGCAACAGAGTCCGTTCCCGCATGCCGGGCAACGCCACCAGACTCTGGTGGCGCCCCTCGTAGGTCAGCTCGGCGTAAATCTCATCGGAGATCACCAACAGGTCATACTCGCAGGCCAGCCGGGCGATGCCCGCAAGATCGTCGACGCCGAGGGTTGCGCCCGTGGGGTTATTGGGGAAATTGAGCAAAATGGCCTTGGTTCGCGGCGTGATCTTTCCCGCCAGCGCCTCCGGTGTCAGGCGGAACTGATCCTCGCAACGGGTTTCGACTGCCACAGGCACACCGTGGGCGAGCTGGATGACCGGCCGATAGGACACGTAGGAGGGTTCGTGATAGATGACCTCATCCCCGGGATTGACCACCGCCCGAATCGCCAGGTCCAGCGCTTCGCTGACCCCGGTTGTGGTGAGGATCTCATCCTGGGGTGAGTACCGCACACCGAAGGCGGTTTCCACGTACTCGGCCGCCGCATCCCGAAACTCCTGCAGTCCGAGATTGGAGGTATATCCGGTGGCGCCTTTCTCCAACGCGTCGATGGCGGTGTCGCGGATATGCCATGGGGTAGGGAATCCCGGCTCGCCTACTCCCAGACTGATGGCGTCAGGCATCCGGTTCACAACGTCGAAAAAGTCGCGGATTCCCGAGCGCGGGATGGCTTGGACCAGGTCGGCCACAAAGCTACGGGGAGATTTTGAGTCTTTCATACTCTTCGGGAGGCTCCATGAGAAGCCCGCGATGTTTATAGGTTTTCAGCATGAAATGGCTGCAGGTGGAGGTGACTCCAGCCAGGGGTGCCAGCTTCTCGCTGACGAAGGACGCCACCTCGTGCAGCGTCCGGGCCTGCACGAACAGGAGCAGATCGAAAGTCCCGGAAACCAGGTAAAGGGAACGCACCTCGGGAAAGGCGGCGATCCGGCGGGCGACCTTGTTGAAGCCGTCTTCCCTTTCCGGGGTCACCTTGACTTCGATCACGGCTGTGACCCGGTCGCCGCCGAGGAGATCTTCGTGGAGGATGGCCTGGTATCCCCGGATCAGGCCCTTGCGCTCGTACTCCGCAATCCGGGCGCGCACTTCATCCTCGCTGACACCCAGCATCCGCGCGATGCTCTCCACAGGCTCGCGCGCGTTCTCCTGCAGGATTCTCAGTAAATCGTCCATTCCCTTGACTCCGGTGTTGGTGCCTCAGCTTACCATCAATCCAGAAGATCGAAGGTCTTGCTGAACTTCACGGCCAGGCTCCGGCCGCCCTCATTCCGCAGGGTGTCGAGCCCCCGTGTGTCGTTGTAGACCACGAACAAGCCGGTGTTTCCCGACTGAAGCCAGCCGAACCGAAGGTTGGCCGACCACAGGTCTGCCCGGTCGTTGTACTGCACCAGAGCCTGGAGAAACAGCCGTGGCGTCAGGGAATAGGAGAGGCGGAGCCTGCCGAGGTTAGTCTGAAAACTTCCCCATGGGAGGTCGACGTCGTTGCGGCTCCATGCCAGCCGCGCGTTCACCTTCTCGCCGGCCCTGAGTCTCAGGGAAGGTTCCAGCCTGACCCGGTCTCCGCCGAAGAAACCGCCGATCCGGGAATCCAGGCGAACACTGATCCATGCCCCTTCATTGGTGAAGGCCACAAGCTGGGCTTCCGCGTGATCATAGGTCCCCGGCGGCACGACAACACCCGGAAAGATCTCGAATGGGCTCACCACTCCCTCTCGGGTCAGGTTCAAACCCGTGTGGATCTCAGCGCCGCTTCTCCATTGCCAGTGATTGTCGATGTGCAGGTGCCCGGTTTCCTGGAAGCCTTCGAAATTCCAATAGCCACGGTAGCTGACGTGGGGCCTCAGTTCGAGGATGCCGATAAAATCCGACGGCCGGATCCGATGCATCACCATCCCGTCGAGCTTCCGGTAGCCGTCCCGCTCCAGGAAACCCACTTCAGGGTTAAAGCCTTCCCCCACCTCCGTGTAGCCCAGCGTGAGGTACCAGGAACGGGAATCGTACAGTGCCGCCAGACGCCAGGCGTGCTCGTCGTGGCCTTGGCCCGGACCGGCCGTACCCGCCGCGAAACCAGAAACCTCGCCGTATTCTCCGATACCCCACTTGCCGTCCACCGCGAAGGTGCGGTTGAAGTCGGCCCCGCCGCCCGCGCCGCCCGACGCCGAACGGTTGATGAAGATTCCGCCCAAATTGGAACGGTTGGGCAGTTCCCGGCTCATCCGCACGACCGTGAAATTGTTGGCCGGCGCCACCCCGTCCACGGCCTGGGTCTGCATGTTCAGCAGTCCGAGGTTGTAGCGCTCTCCGAGCCGTCCCGACAGCCGGCCGCCGGCTTCGATGGGGATCACCTCTCCCGACTCGCTGATGCCGATCCGACGGCTGAAGAACAGCTCCACCTCGCCGGGCGATCCCACGGTAAAGAAGCCTGCATTCTCCAGAAAGAACGGCCGCTTCTCGGGGAAGAACAGGTTGAAGCGGTCCAGATTGATCTGCTGCTCATCCACTTCCACCTGGGCGAAATCGGTGTTGTAGGTACCGTCGAGGGTCAGGCTCGGAGTCACGTTGTACTTGATGTCGAACCCGCCGTCCAATAGCCAGTTCGTCCGGGACTGGAGGTGGTCATGCCGGCTCTCGCCGAGCACGTAGGGAGTGAGCTTCAGGTTCCGCATGCGGGGCGGCCGGATACCGTTGAGTGTGCCCGCCAGAGACAGCCGATACAGGTTGAACTGTCTGGGCAGGGGCGCCCAGAACGCCACCTCATGGCGACGGCGTATGTTGCGCTGGAAATTCAACCCCCAGATCTGCTCCTCGTCCGGCCGGAACCGGAGGGAGCGAAAGGGAATGGCGAACTCGGCGCTCCAACCGAAATCACCCGTTACGGCGCGGACTTCCCACACCGCATCCCAATTAACATTGAAACCACCCCCGGAACCCCCTGTCTGGCCGCCGAGCCCTGTCGTGCCTTGCCCCTCCCGGGTAACGTGTCCGTCATATTCGAGACCGGCGGGGTTGGTGCCGAATACGTAGCCGTTCTGGAAGTCCCGGTAGGTGTCCAAGATCATCTGGAAAGAGTCGGTTTCTTCCAACGACGAGTCTCTTCGGCTGCCGGCGACGATAATCCCGGCCGGGTCGCGGTCATAGCAGACGACCCCCACGTACAGCGTCGACGGGGTATACAGGATCTTGACGACGGTCTCTTCCGACGCGGGCTTCCCTTCTTCGGGGGTGATCTGCCAGAAACCCGTAATTGTCGGGACCCCTTGCCAGACAGGATCGTCCAGAACCCGGCCGTCCAGTGTCGGCTCCTGTTCGCCTGCAAAAGCTTCGGCCGCCGGCGGCACCGCCGGGGGGACGGGGGAACGGGCTGCGGTCGGCCCGTCGTTTGGCACGGATGTCAGCAGTGCGGCCAGAATCAGCAGATACATCGGTGTTAATCTACGCAGAACGGTTGGTTCGGTGACACAGAGACCGGGTAACGGAAAAGACGGGCCCCCGGGTGCGTCCTTAGACGAGTTCCTCCAGGCGAACGGGCCGGCCCTCGGCCGCCGAACGGTCGGCGGCAAACACCACGCGGTGCGTTTCCCAAGCAGTCGCGAAGTCGGTTCTCGGCATGTTCTCGCCGCGGCGGAGACTGTTGACAAATGCTTGGAACTGAGGCAGATAGGGATGATCCTTGACATCCCCCGAGTCGATCAGCGACGTCTCCAGGGTGCTCCAGCGCTCCTTGCTCAGACCCGCCAGCCGGGTGGAGTAGAGTCGGTTGTCCAGCAGGCTGCCGTGACTCCCCACCAGGTGGATGTGGAAGTAGTAGGGCTGATGGCAATCGATCACCGACGCCACCTTGCCGAGCGAACCGTCGGCGAACTTCAGCAGTGTCACCGATGTCGTGTCGTATTCATAGGGCTGGAACGTCTCGCTGGACGAGCGGTTGGAATGGCTGACCACCTCCACCACCGGGGAGTCCTTGAAGAATAGCAGCCCGTCCAGGGCATGGCATCCCGCCGTCAACAGGCTGCTGCCGCCCATGTCTTTCCGGATGTTCCATCCGAACTGCCCGTACCAGGGTCCGATCCCGTGGTAGTAGTCGACTTCGGCGTAGTGCAAGTCGCCCAGCAAGCCCTCTTCGATGACGGACCGGATCAGACTGAAGTGCTTGCTGAATCGGCATTCGAAGCAGACACACACCCTGACACCGCTGCCGAGGACAGCGTCCCGGAGTGCCTTGGCGGATTCCCAGGTAGTGGCGAGCGGCTTTTCGATGATCAGGTGTTTCCCGGCCCGGGCCGCGGCGATCGCCTGTTCGGGATGCAGCGGGTGAGGGGTGCAGATGTCGATCACATCCAGATCGGGGTCCGCCAGCATCGCCTGATAGTCCTGACAGGCCTTGAGCGGCAGGCCGAACCGGCGCTCCAGGGCAGCCTGATCCTGGGGACGCCGCGAGCACACCGCCGCCACCCGGGCTCCCTCCACCTGCCGGAAAGCCTCGATGTGGGCTCCAGCCACCCAGCCCAAGCCCACGATCCCGATCCGGATTTCACTCATCGTATGATCCTCGGGACCGGCGGACCGCCGGTCCTAAACCCCTCAGGTTCCTCCAAAACCAACCGACACTTTTCCGTCTTCGACGATGGTGGGGACGCGTCGTTGGCCTCCGTTCAGCTCCAGCATGCGGCGAAGCGCCGATGCATCCCGGGAGACGTCCAGATACTGGACCTCGGCCTTCTTTCGGCTGAATTCCTCACGGGCAGCCTGGGTGTACGGTCAGCCGCCCTTTCCGTAAATGACAACTTCCTGAGCCATGACGCTAGATGGTAGCCTCCAAATCCCGGGTGGAGCAAGAGGCCTTGCCGGTCACGCTGTCGGGGCCGTTACTGGTGAGCCCTGGCAAAAACGCGTTGGGCGATCATGACCGCTTCGCGGGCGATCCCGGGCTCCAGCCCCCGGGCGGCATCCAGCTCCTGTTGCGCCTCCCGGGTCTGGCCCCGAGCTTCAAGCACCCGGGACAGGTAGTAATGGCCCAGGGCCTGCTGGTCCTGGTCTGCCATCCGCCGATAGTGCTGGGAGTCCGCCCCGATCAGGCGGCGGGCCTCCGCCTCCAGCTCCGAGAGCAGTCGTGCGGCATCGCCTTCGCGCCCCAAATCGCGCAGCGCCAACGCCTGATAAAAAGTGGCGAGTGTCGGGTATTCGGTGCTCTCCCCGGCAGTCACTTCGAGCAGCCGTCGGGCTTCCGTGTTGTCCCCGATCTTGGAGTAGAGGCGGGCCATGGGGTAGTAAAGGAATCCACGCAGGTTGGGTTCCCTGGGAGCCACCTCAAGATTCATGGGATACTCGCAGGCCTTCAGGTAATGGGCCAGTGCTTCGCGGGGGTCGCTGGACCTTTCAGCGACTCCGACGTGGGCCTCGATATAGGCGTTGTGAATCCCGTAACTGCCCTCCCACGTGTTGAAATGGTGGCGATCCAGGTACTCCAGAGCTCCGGCATGGTCGCCTTCCGCGATCAGGAGGTCCACCAGCCGGGCTACCAGCTCGTCCCTCTCCACGACTGTCTCCCGTTGCCGTTGGAGGGCTTCCAGCCGCTGGCGGCCGCTGACGCCCTGCCGTTCCCTGATCTCGTCCAGCTCGAGGAGGATCCGGGAGTCCCTCGGCAGCAGGCGGGCCGCCTTTTCATAGCACTCGAGTGCCCGAGGCAGCGCCTCGCGGCCTTGCCGGGCCAGCGCCAGCCCGAGGTTTCTCCAGGCCCGGGCGTTTCCCGGTTCCAGGCGGACTGCCTCCTGCCACTCGGCCGCCGCCTTGTCCACGTCTCCAGCCTTGGCATAAACCAGGCCGAGGAAATAATTGGCGCGGCCATCCTCAGGCTGGAACTCCAGTGCCGTACGGAAGACCTCGGTTTCTTCGGCGCGAAAGGCGAAGACCGAGTCCAATGATGCCTCCGCCGCCTGCCGGAAGTATCGCCGCGCCCGCTCCTGGTCCCCCAGCCGGGCGGCCACGAAGCCCCGGTAGTACCGGACCAGCGCATCCTCCGGCACCGTCGCCAGCAGGTCATCGGCGTCCCGATACAGCCCCATCCCGATGTATCCCAGGACGGTTTCCAGGGCGGTCTGGGGGTTGTGCAGGAGGTGCGAGACCAGACGGGCCTCGGCATTGCCACCGCGGCCGGGAGCGAGGACGTGCAGTTCGTGGGCGGCCCAGCCGTCCAGAGGATCCAGCTCCAGCGCGTGCCGGGCAGCCTTTTCCGCCGCCGCCCTGAGATCGGCGTGACGCAAAGCGGTGGCTTTCATATCCCACCACTGGGGGTTCAGGGAGTTGTTTTCCAGGGCCCGACTGATGAAGTCGACCGCCGTTGCGGCGTCTCCCCGCCGCAACGCCAGGGCGGCCAGCCGGGCGTTGGCCCGGCCGAGTTCAGATTCCGCATGGCTGGCGCGATAGAAGGCATCGTGGGCCTCCCGGTAACGGCCGAGGGCCTCCAGGGCGATACCGCGAAGATAGAAAATCCGCCCGTTATCGGGATCGCGGGCGGCGGCCCGCTGGAGGTGCTCCAGCGCCCGCTCGTATCGCAAGGACTTGATCTCGAGCTCCGCCATCGAGATGTTGGATCGGGAATCGCCGGGGTCCCTTCTAAGGGCTTCCTCGAAATAGACCCGCCCCCCTCCCGGCTCCCGGAACTTGTAGGTCCAGTCACCGGCGTGCCAGAGCTGGTCCTGGAAGGCGATCTCCTCGGGTTTCGGGAAATTCTCCGTCGGTTTCGGGAGCGTCATCGGTTCGGTCGGCTTGGGCTGGTAGCTGAGCAGAGTCTCGCCCTCGGCGTCGGCCAGCGAGAGCCGGAAGGCATAGGGATCTGAAGCCGCCCCTGCCATTGGCACGCGTTGGACAAACGGACGGCCGGGGTCAAGATCCACAGTCCGGCTGAAGATTTCCTGTTCCCCCCGGTGCACCAGGATTCGGGCCCCTTTCAGAATGGCGGTGGAGTAAACGCCGAGATGGAGCGCATCGGCCTCCACCTCCAGGTTCAGTGCGCCGTGTACGTTGGCTTCCTTGAAGAGGCCGATATCCCTGACCGGAAAGAAGAAATGGCTGAAGCTCTTCACTTCGCCTGGTTCCATCCAGTGGTAGTCAGGCTGGTTGTCGGAGTAGGCTCCCGCCTGGGGTTCCAGGTAGGGTCCGCCGCCGTCGGTGAGGATCGGCTCCCAAAGCCTTCCGAAAGGTGCCGTCCCCCAAGTCCAGAACTTCTTGCCGATGACGATCCCCGGGTCTCCGACGATGACCGTCCCCGCCCGGCGGCCGTGATCCCAGCCGCCGAAGAATCCGCCTGGCTCCAGGGCAAAGAAGCTGGCCGCGTTGGGCACGTTTTTCCACCAGCTGATATCCACCCCTTCATGGACGGGCCAGTTGAAGAATTCGTACTTGCCATGTCCAGTCATTCCCCGGGTGGGGAAGACAGCCTGGTAATCGTCGTTGGCATGGACCGCGGTGGTGGTCCACATCATGAACGAGTGGCGGAGAGGTGTGGGGTTGTAGAGTCGTACCTTGGCTTCGATGACGCTGCGGCCGGGGTAGACGGTCAGCCCGACGATCCATCGCATCCGATGTACCAGTTCCGGCTCTCCAACCCAGACTGTCCTGCTGCCGTCAGGATTCTCCACCAGCCGATACTGGACCCGGCTGAAACCGGTGGGGCGATGTCCATGCGGGAAATTCCACTCGATTCCTCCGGAGATCCAGGCGCCGGTCATCCCTACAAGTGCCGGTCTGATGGTGGGCTGCCAGTAGAAGAAACGGTAGCCGTTGGTCTTGTCGAGTGCTCCATGGAGGCGGCCGCCGATCTCCGGCAGGACGAGGACCTTGATGAACTCGTTCTCGATCCAGCAAGCCCTATAGGTCTGGTCGGTCTTCTCGTCAGTGAGAATCTCTTTATAGGGATAGGGGTAGACTTCCTGACGGCGGGAGCTCCACTCGAAGGTGGGATTCGCTTCGGGAGGGCCGATCTTCCATGTTGGAATGACCAGGTCCTCTTCCCAGATCCGGGCGGTCGAGGTTTGGGCGTACAGACTGGGCGTGCAGGTGACCAGAGCTGTCAAGATGAGCCGGCTTCTCCACATGAGGTCCTCCAGAGTTCACTGGCTATCTGGCAAAGGTTAGACCAGCGGGCCCTCGACTCCAAGCGACCCGTAGAGACCGTCAGGGGAGATGGTCCAGACAAGGCGGCGGACCCGCGTGATCCGTGTGATCCGAGTCAAGGCAGGGCACCGGGAGTGGCGAGGCTCTGGTGAGCCGCCCAGGACTCGAACCTGGAACCTAGTGATTAAGAGTCACTTGCTCTACCATTGAGCTAGCGGCCCACCCCGTCGGGAAAGCTCAGAATTTTACGGCCCGGGTGCCGGAAGTGTCAATTCCGGGGACAGTCCGGCGGCTGGGTCCCTACCTCATCTGGTCCATTCCGGACCGCCGCACCGGAACCCCCGGCTGAAGCTCCCGCAACACCTGGAACGGCCCCGAGATGACCTGGAGGCCGGGGTCCAGGCCTTGTACCGCCATCTCCAGACCCCCGATGACGCCGGGAACCACCGGGTGAAACTCCGCCCGCCCCTCCTGGAGGAGAAAAACTCCCGTCCGGTCTTCTCCATCGATCCGGCGGATCACGACGGCCTGCAGAGGCACTGTAACCGCCGCCGGGATCTCGTCGGCCAGAATCTCCACGTCGCAGGTGAGCCCGGGGCGCAGTCCGGGGTTCGCCTCCCGGATCCGGACCACGACCTTGAACTCCCGCGCAGCCGCCCCGATTCCTCCCTGGGGCAAAGCGCTGGTGCCGATTTCCACAACCTCACCCGAAAACTCGCGACCTCCCAGAGCATCCAGGAGAACCCGCGCCGGTTGACCCAGCTTCACCCGCAGGATCTCAGCCTCCGCCACCTTGACCTCCGCATTTACCGCGCTCAGATCGGAGACTGTCATCAGGGTGGTCCCAGGCTGGTTCTGGATGCCCACCACCACCATCTCCCCTTCCCGGACGTTCAGTCGGGATACGACGCCGGACAGGGGAGAGCGAATCTCGGTCTTGGCGTAAGTGTCCCGAGTCCGTTTAACCTGGGCCCCTGCCTGAGCAATCCGCCGCTCGGCAGCCGTCACCGCCTCACGGCTCCGCTGGACGGCCGCTTCAGCCGCGGCCATCTCGGCCCGCAGCCGTCCCACTTCGGTGCGATGGCGATCGACTTCAGCCTGTGCCACGACGCCCCGCATCAGCAGGCGCTCCGCCCGGTCCAGATTCAGTCGGGCCTCTTCCAGAAGCGCCCGGTTGCGGGTTAACTGTGCTTCGACCGCCGACGCATCTTGCAGGGCGGCGTCGCGTTCGGCTTCGAATACCCGTACCTGGCCTTCGGCCGCCTCCAGCTCGGCGGAAGCCGGAACCGGGTCGATGCGGGCCAGGACTTGGCCGGCTCTCACCGCCTGTCCCTCCGCCACCGCCAGCTCCACGATCTTCCCCATCACATCGGTACCGATGTCGGCGTAACGGGTCGCAACGATCTCCCCGGAAGCTGTCACCCAGGACTGGAACAGTTCCCGCCTGGCGGCCTCAACGGTCTCCACCTCGACACCCGCCTCTGCTGGTCTCAGCCACAGGTAGGCGCCGCCCCCGCCGGCGGCGAGCACGATGAACAGGGGCGACAGGCGGCGTATCATGGTTGTCAAATCTAGCATGTCTGTCCTGTGGGCATGAGGGGAAACTCGATTGGGGATACGGACCTGGTGGAATGTGGCGGCCGAGGCCACAGTGTCGGCTGCGGGCCATCCTCTGCGGACAGTCCTTTCGGTGGTGGCGATGGCCGTTGCCGTGGCCACGACGGCGGTGGTTGTCAGCGGTCTGCAGGGCTTCCGGCAATACGCCAGGATCAGCAGCACCCGGGCGTTCGGCAGTGACAGCTATCTGCTGGCGCAAGTTATTCCCGGACCGTGGAGCCGCCGTGAGCTGGCCGAACGCCTGCAGCGCAACCCCGTGATCCGCCGCAGCGACGTGCGTTTTCTGGAACGGAGTACCTCCGCCGAGGTCCTGTATGCCCCGGTGATCCAGAGCCGCGGCGAGGTAGTGGCCGGCTCAAGAAAGCTGGAAGGCGTCGCCATCAACGGAACTTCGCCGGAGCTGTTCGCAATCCGTGATTTGGGAATCAGGGAGGGCCGGTTTTTCGGGGAGGCGGAAGCCCGGAACGGAGCACAGGTGGCGGTGATCGGGGCGGAGGTCGCCGATCTTGTTCTCCCCGGCCAGGATCCCCTGGGCCGGCTGGTTCGTCTCGGGGGCCGCGGTTTTCGGGTCATAGGGGTGCAAAGCAGACAAGGTACCGGCGGCGGCGTCTCCCTGGACCGCTACGTTTGGATCCCCCTGAAAGCCTTCGAACGTACCTTTGGGGCGCCGGCGAGCCTGCAGGTTTTTGCCCGGGCACGGGACCCCGAGCGGACGGAACGGGCGGAAGCGCTGACCCGGACTGCCATGCGTTCCCGCCGGCATCTCGGGCCGGCTCGCCCGGACAACTTCGACCTCCTCAGTCCGGAGGCGGCACGAGGTTTTGTGCTGCAGCTCTCGGAACGGATTGGTGCCGCCGTGGGGCCGGTCTCGCTGCTGGCGCTGCTGGCAGCGGTGGTGGTCGTGACCAACACCAGCCTGGTATCGGTGACTCAGCGAACGCGGGAGATCGGGGTCCGACGTGCGGTAGGAGCGACGCGCCGACGGGTGGTGATGGAGGTGCTGGCGGAGTCAACATTGATCTCGCTCGTCGGGGGAGTCTTGGGCCTCCTGTTGGCCGAGGCTCTCTTGGCAGTCCTGTCATCGGTCCTGGACTTCGCTGTTGAGCTGGGGCAGAGCACCTTGGTGCTGGGCTTGTTGGCGGCCGCCCTGGCCGGTTTGGCGGCCGGTTTCTACCCGGCGCGCCGGGCGTCCCGGATCGAGGTGGTCAACGCTTTACGCCTGGAATGACACGGCGATGCGGAAAACGGATCGGAACCCTCTCAGCCGCTGGCTTTCATCCCTTGCCGACGCCTGCCGGCAGGCGCTCGATTCCATGCTGGCGAACCGGCTGCGGTCATTTCTTGCCGTATCGGGTGTGATTATTGGAATCGTCACCGTGGTGCTGGTGGCGTCGATCCTTTCGAATCTGCGGGACCAGGTGGCCCTGCTGTTTCGTGAGCTCGGTACGGAAAATGTGTTTGCCTTCCACCTTACCGGCGATCCTTACGCCGAGGCTACGGAGGCCGAGCTGAACCGGAAGCCGCTGAAGGCTTCCTTTGCCCGGGAGATTGAGCGCCTGGCGGAGTCCGTGCGCGAGGTGGGCGTGCAACTGCAGGTTCCGTCGGTGGTGGGGGGACGGCCCCTGGTGGCCCGGGCGGGTGGGAACGAAAGCGATACCGTGCTGGTGGAGGGGGTGTCGGCCAATTTCTTCGCCGTGGTGGGAGCGGAGTTCCGGGCCGGGCGGCCTTTCAGTGAACTGGAGGATCGCGCGGGTGCGCGGGTAGCGGTGGTGGGCCCCAACGTCGCTCGCGCCCTGTTCGGAGAGGGAGCCACTGTGGGACGCAAGCTCACGTTGGCCGGCGAGTCCTATATCGTTGTGGGAGAGCTGGCCCGCCGCCGGGGCGGATTCTTCGGAGAGAATCGTCAGGACAATGTGCTGGCCATCCCTCTGGGAGCCGCCACGCGGCGGTTCAGTGGCGCCGACCGGGTCGTCCTTTACATCAGGGCCCAGCCCGGCCAGCGAGACCAGGCCTTCGAGCAGAGCCGGTTCATTCTGCGCCGGCTGCGGCAATTGCGGCCGGAGCAACCGGACGACTTCACTTTGTCCACCTCGGAGTCCATCATCCGGACCTTCGATGAGCTTAGTGTTCGGATCGCGTCCGCCACTTTCGCTCTGGCGGCGATCAGCCTGCTTATCGGCGGGATCGGGATCGCCAACGTGATGCTGATTGCCGTCACCGAGCGAACCCGGGAGGTAGGGCTCCGCTTGGCGCTGGGGGCGCGGCGGCGGTGGGTGTTGGCGCAGTTTCTGGTGGAAGCGTCGGTGCTGTCGGGAATCGGCGGGATACTCGGTGTGGGACTGTCAGTGGCTCTGGGCCTGCTGCTCAAACTGGTGCTGCAGGGTTTTTCAGCGGTGCCGCCCAACTGGGCGGTGGCAGCCGGAGTTGCGGCGTCACTGGGGGTCGGAGTGGCCGCCGGTTTCTGGCCCGCCCGCCGGGCCGCCGCCCTGGACCCGGTAGAGGCCCTGCGGCACGAGTAGCCGCCGGGCCCCTCCCGGCCGATTCCAGCGTCCCGGGTCCGTCTGGTCTTTTGAGTCCCTTCACTCCCGCTCAGAACTGAGCCAGATGTTCAGCCGAGTCCTCCAGCACCAGCCGCCTGGTCTTCGGCTTCCAGTTCCGGTCCTTGCCGTTGACCTTCGCGGCGACCGCGGAGCTGACTGCTGGCTGGGGACCGACCGCCGCCGGGACTGCCATGGCGGCACCGGCTGACAGCCGGAATCCCGCAACCAGCTGGTTCAGTTCCTCGGCTTGCCCGTTCAGCTCCTCGGCGGCGCTGGCCGACTCCTCGGCATTGGCGGCACTGGACTGGGTGAGCTGGCTCATCTGTTCGACGGCGGTATTGACCTGGTCGATCCCCTGACGCTGCTGTTCAGAAGCGGTGGCGATCTCCTGCATTCCCTGACTCACCCGCTCCACCTGCTGAGCGATCTCCTGGAGATCCTTGAGGACCTGGGCGTTGATGCGGACGCCTTCATCGGAGTTCTTTACGGACCCTTCGATGAGGTTGGCGGTACTCTTCGCGGCTTCCGCGCAACGGATGGCGAGGTTTCGAACCTCTTCTGCCACCACCGCGAAGCCTTTGCCGGCCTCCCCCGCACGGGCCGCTTCCACGGCTGCGTTCAGTGCCAGCAGGTTGGTCTGGAAGGCGATCTCATCGATGGTCCGGACAATCTTGGCAGTCTCATCCGAAGAAGCCTTGATCTTGCGGATCGCTTCAGAGAGGAGCTCCATATTGCGCATTCCGCTGGTAGAGCTTTCCTTTGCCTGAAGCGCCAGGGTTTGGGCCTCCTGGGCGAAGGAGGCGTTGGAAGCCGCCATGGAGGTCACCTCCTGCAGCGAACTGGAGACCTCTTCCAGCGTGCTGGCCTGCTCGGAGGCGCCCTGGGCCAGACTCTGGCTGCCGGAGCTGATCTGGCCGGAAGCGGATGCCACCTGGGCGGCGCTTACGGCCACCTGCTGCAGCCCAGAATCAAGGTTGTCGACTGCCTGATTGACGGCGTTCTTGATGCGGGCGTGGTCGCCCCGGTAGTCCCCCCGAACCCGGGCGGTCAGGTCACGGTCGGCGACCTTCTCCAGAACCTGCGTCGCTTCGTTGACGGGTTCCAGGACCGCATCCAGGGTCTGGTTGAATCCCTCCAGGACTTCCTTCCAGGCTCCGGTGAAGGCGGCGGCATTACTGCGGGTACCAAGCCGGCCATCGAGGGCGGCCTCACGCAGTTTGGCGATCTCGGCGATCAGCCCGCGCAGGGTCCTGGTCAGCATCTCCAGGGACGGGGCGATCTCATCGTGGGGGCCCTTGGCCCCGACGTCCATCGACACGTCTCCACCGGCGATGCGCTTGAGGACGCCAACCACCAAGTTCTGGAGGTCGCTGGCAAACTGGTCCATGGTGCGGGCCAGCACGCCGATCTCGTCCTCCCGGTCGAGGTTCAGGCGGCGGCTCAGGTGTCCCTTTCCCATCTCCTGGATCATTTCCACGGCGGCACCCAGCGGCCGGGTGAGGGAGCGGGACAGGAACGCTCCGAAGCCGAACGCCAGCATCGCTCCCGCCACGGCAAGGCCGATCATGGCGGCGGTCGCGCGGTTGGCGGCGGCAGAGTTGGCCTGTTCGATCTGCTCGGTCAGCTCGATCTTCTGATCGATTACCCTCTGTAACGCAGTCTCAAGACGGCTGGCGACGGCGGCGCCCTCGCCGGCGATCAGCTCCCAGGCCGGCTCGTCCCGATTCTGCTCCACCAGCGGGCGCACCCGCCGCACCACGTCCTGGTACTCCCCGGAGGCCTGACGGAGTTCGCCCACAAGCCGGTGGCACTCCTCGGTCATGCAATGCTTGTCATAATCCTCCACCGCCTGCTGGAAGGTTTGCCAGCCTTGGTCCATCTGCCGCAGGCGGTCCTGGATCCGGGAGGAATCGTCGGCCTGCGTGGCGTCCCGGAGGTTGATCCGGAAGTGCTGGTAATTCTGGACAGCGGCGATCAGGGTCGCCAGGGGCTTGGTTCCCTGCTCCAGCAGGACGATGTCTTGTTCGCTGAGCTGCTGAAGCTGCATGACACCGAAAACCCCGATCAGGGCGGCGATGGCGGCGACGGTTGCGAACCCCCCGATGAGTTTTGGTCCGAGCTTGATGCGATTCAACATGTTGTCCTCACAGTGCGGGCAGCTTGAGTTTCCGGAGTGCAGACGCCAGGCGTGCCGCGCTTCGACCTGCGTCTGGCTGGAGTCGGAGGTCGGGCGTCAGCACCCAGCAGGTGGGTACTGTCGTGAGTGGGACGTCATGATTGCCTCCGGTTGCTGTTGGGACCGCAGACACCCCGCGGTCGAGCTCAGTGTGTTCGCTGGTGCGGGCCGGATCCCTTCCGACGGTGTCGGTCCCAGTCCGGTCCCGCCGGCTCTTGGCCGCTGCCGGCGAACGCCTCACAGAACTGAATCGGCAGGCGGGCTGCGAACTTTACAGCAGGGGCACAGGACCCGCAGACGGCACCGCGTTTCAGTACAATAGCCGGGATGGAAGTGCGTGCCGACGTGGTGGATGTCAGCGGGGTCAAGAAGAGGCTGACGGTGGAGGTGCCGGCCGAGATCGCCGCCCGGGAAGTGGAGAAGGTGGCGGGCGAGTATCAGCGCCAGGCGCTACTGCCCGGCTTCCGCCGTGGAAAGGCTCCTCTGAACCTTGTCAAACGGCGGTATGCCTCCCAAATCCGTGAAGATGTGCTTTCGGAACTGGTTCCCCAGTCCCTGCGGCAGGTGGTGCGGGAGCGGAGTCTCCGGACCCTGGGGGAGCCACGCCTGGAGGCGGTGAAGCTGGAGCCGGGTCAGTCGCTGACTTACGAGGCCGTGGTGGAAGTGTATCCGGAGGTTCCCCTGCCGCAGTACCGTGGCCTGAAAGTGGAGGTGCCGGCTCCTGAGGTGCCGGAGGCGGCGGTTCAGGAGCGGCTGGAGAAGCTGCGGGCCGAACACGCCCAACTGGTGCCGGTGGAAGACCGTCCCGTGGCCAGAGGCGATTCGGTGCTGGTGGACCTCGTGGGGGAATTCGTCGTGGAGGAGGGCAAGGCGGCACCGGAACCCATCGTGCAGGAAGATGTCACGGTGGAAGTCGGGGCTGACGACACCTTCTCTGCGTTCACCGAGGCGTTGCTGGACGCCAACATCGGCGAGGAGAGGACTTTCGAGGTCGACTATCCCGCCGACTACCAGTCGGCGAAGTTGGCTGGACACCGGGTGCGTTTCCGGGTGGAGGTTACCGACATCCGCCGCAAGGAGCTGCCGGAGCTGAATGATGAATTCGCCCGGGATCTGGGGGACTTCGAGTCCCTGGAGGAGGTTCGCCGCCGGATCCGGGCGGATCTGGAACATGCGGCCAAGCTGGCAAGAGACAATGAGATCCGGGAGGCCGTGAAGCGGAAGCTGATCGAGGGTGCCGAGTTCGATGTTCCGGAATCTCTGGTCCGCTCGGCGCTCCGGTCGCATCTGGAGCGTGTGGCCCAGAGTCTGGCCCAACAGGGGATCGACCCCGGGCGCGCCCGGGTGAACTGGGAAAAGATTTCGGAGGAATTGAGGCCCCGGGCGGAGGCGGAGGTCCGGGTGAACCTGGTGCTGGATCGGATCAGTGAGGCGGAGAACCTGGTGGTGACCGAAGAAGACCTGGAGGGTGAGATCTCGTCGATGTCGGAGGCCTCGCAGGAGTCCCCTGAGCGGACGGCGGCGTTGTTCAGGGACGAGGGCATGCGGGAGGCGCTGCGGCATCAAATTCGGCGCCGGCGGGCGCTGCAGCTTGTCATCGACGGCGCCACGGTGGTGTAAGGGTTCGGAAGGGGTGGACCGAGAGCAGGTTCAAGGTTTCGAAAATGAAGGGTTCAAAGGCTGAGGGGCGGTGTCCGGGAAGCGGAACGTGGACGGGGACCTCAGGAACGGGACAGGTGACAGGAGTAACGATGATCCCGCGGCCGCGTCCGGGAGAATGGACCGGAACCGCCGGACCGCAGGGAGAGCAGGAGAGCTATGGCGCTGATTCCAATGGTGGTCGAACAGACCAACCGGGGCGAGAGAGCATATGACATCTACTCCCGGTTGTTGAAGGACAACATCATCTTCGTGGGGACACCCATCGACGACAATGTTGCGAACCTGGTGACCGCCCAACTGCTGTTCCTGGAGGCGGAAGATCCGGACCGGGACATCTTCCTCTATATCAATTCGCCGGGCGGTTCGATTACGGCGGGGCTGGCCATCTATGACACGATGCAGTTTGTCAAGAACGACGTGAATACGATTTGCATTGGGCAGGCGGCGTCGATGGGGGCCTTGCTGCTGGCCGCCGGCAGGCCGGGCAAGCGGTTTGCGCTGCCTCACTCCCGGATCCTGATTCACCAGCCGGCCATGACGGGCCTGTCCGGGCAGGCCACGGATATTGACATCCATGCCAAGGAGATCCTCCGTCTGCGGGAGATCACCAACGACATCCTGGCCCGTCATACCGGCCAGGACCGGACACGGGTGGCGATGGACGTGGAGCGGGACTATATCATGGACGCGGCGAAAGCTGTCGAATATGGTATTATCGATAAGATCATCGAAAAGCACACGTAGGAGAATTCCTGGAGTGTTTTGCGATCCGCGGAGGGGGTAGGAATTGAAAAAAGACGGTGACGATGTGCTGCGATGTTCGTTCTGCAACAAGAGCCAGAACGACGTGAAGAAGTTGATAGCCGGGCCCACCGTCTTCATCTGCGATGAGTGCGTCGACGTCTGCAACGAGATTATCTCGGATGACATGACCGCGGAGGCCTCGTCGATCCGCGACACCCTTCCCAAACCCGCTGAAGTGAAGGCGTTTCTGGACGACTACGTGATCGGCCAGGAGCTGCCGAAGAAAAAGCTGTCGGTGGCGGTCTACAACCACTACAAGCGGATCAAGATGGGACGCCGCCGCCATCAGGACGTCGAGCTTGCGAAAAGCAACGTCCTGCTCATCGGACCTACTGGTACCGGCAAAACTTTGCTGGCGCAGACGCTGGCCCGGATGCTGTCCGTCCCGTTCGCCATCGTGGACGCCACCACCCTCACCGAGGCGGGCTACGTGGGGGAGGATGTGGAGAACATCATCCTCAAGTTGCTGCAGGCGGCGGGCGGAGACCGCGAGCGCTGCATGCAGGGGATCATCTACATCGACGAGATCGACAAGATCTCGCGCAAGGATGAAAACCCTTCCATTACCCGTGACGTCTCCGGGGAGGGCGTCCAGCAGGCGCTATTGAAGATCCTGGAGGGAACGGTCGCCAACGTTCCGCCCCAGGGCGGCCGCAAGCATCCCCACCAGGAGTTCGTCCAGATCGACACCACCAACATCCTGTTCATCTGCGGCGGAGCCTTCGTCGGGCTGGACAAGATTGTGAAGCGCCGGCTGGGACGCAGCGGCATCGGCTTCGGTACCAACCTCAGCCGCAACCACTGGAAGAACATCGACGAGTCCGAAGCGCTGGCCCAGGTCTTGCCCGAGGACCTGATCAAGTATGGGCTGATCCCGGAGTTTGTGGGCCGGCTGCCGATCCTGTGTGCGCTCCACGACCTGGATGTGGACGCCCTGGTGCAGATCCTCACCAAGCCGAAAAACTCGCTGGTGCGCCAGTACCAGCGGATGTTCGAGTTTGAGAACGTCTCCCTGAAGTTTACCGACGAGGCCCTGTACGCGATCGCCTCGCTGGCGATCGAGCGGAAGATCGGTGCCCGCGGGCTCCGCATGATCTGCGAAGATCTCATGCTCGACCTGATGTACGAGCTGCCTTCGGTCTCCAAGGTCAAGGAGTTCGTGGTGACGCGGGAGATGGTGGAAAACAAGGAGATCGTTTTCAAAGTTCTGGAGAAGGCCGGCTGAATCGGGAGCGACCGGCTGCAAAGTGTGGTTCCGGCTCCGGAAATCCCAGGCCACGAAGCGGCTGAAACGCGAGGGGCGCCTTCTGCATCCATTAAACTAGCATGGGCCTGGAGCAACCCGGGCCGAGCAAACGATCAGACAAGACAAGCATGATGAGCGACCCCAAGGAATCGACCAGAGAGACCTTCCCCATGGTCCCGATCCGGGACGTGGTGGTGTTCCCGTACATGATGGTTCCCTTCGTGATCGGCCGGGCCTCCTCTGTGCGGGCTCTGGAACGTGCCCTGCAGGGAGACAAGAGGATCTATCTGGCGACGCAGAAGGATGCCTCCCAGGACAACCCCAGGCCGGCGGACATCTACTCGGTGGGTACCGTGGCCACCATCGCCCAGAGCCTGAAGCTGCCGGACGGCAATATCCGCGTCCTGGTGGAAGGCGGACGGCGGGCCAAGGCGCTGGAGATCCGTGAGCGGGAAGGCTACCTGGAGGCGACGGTGGAGTTTCAGCCGGTGCCGCGGGTTTCTCCCGCCAAGATGAGCCTCCTGACCAAGCGTCTCACGCTCCAGTTCGAGGAGTTTGCGAAGCTCAATCCCAACGTCAACTACGAGACCATCCTGCAGGCCATCAAGACCACGGAAACCGAACGGCTGGCTGACACCATCGCCGCCAACCTGCCCATCTCCGTGGAGGACAAGCAGACGCTGCTGGAAATCGTGGACCCCGCCGAGCGGATGGACCAGATCTGCAACTTCATCGAGATCGAGATCGAGAAGATCAAGATGGACAAGTCCATCCAGGGGCGGGTGCGTCGCGGGATGGAGAAGGCCCAGCGGGAGTACTACCTCAACGAGAAGATCCGCGCGATCCAGAAGGAGTTGGGCCGGGACGAGAAGAGCGAGATCGAGGAACTGAAGGAGAAGGTCAAGGCGGCCAAGATGCCGAAGGACGCTCATGAGAAAGCCATGAGCGAGATCCGGCGTCTGGAACAGATGCCACCCATGAGTGCCGAGACTACCGTCTCCCGCACCTATCTCGACTGGCTGATCTCCATGCCCTGGAACAAGCGGACCCGCGAGGTTCGGGACATTGTCCGGGCCGAACAGATCCTGAACGAAGACCATTACGGCCTGGAGAAGGTCAAGGAGCGGATTCTGGAATTCCTGGCGGTTCGGCAGCTCCTCGGCAAGAACCGCAAGAAGCGGAACCAGGGTTCCATCCTGTGCTTTGTGGGCCCCCCCGGAGTGGGCAAGACCTCGCTGGGGCGTTCCATCGCCCGGGCCACCGGCCGCAACTTCGTCCGCCAGTCACTGGGCGGGGTCCGGGATGAAGCGGAGATCCGCGGTCACCGTCGGACCTACATCGGCGCACTGCCGGGGCAGATCATCCAGATGATGAAGAGGGCCGGCAGCAAGAACCCGGTGTTTCTGCTGGACGAGATCGACAAGATGAGCATGGACTTCCGCGGCGACCCGTCGGCCGCCCTGATGGAGGTCCTTGACCCCGAGCACAACCACTCTTTCACTGACCACTATCTGGATACCGAGTTCGATCTTTCCGAGGTCCTGTTCGTCTGCACCGCCAACGTCCTGCACACGATTCCGCGACCGCTGCGGGACCGCATGGAAATCATTGAGATTTCCGGCTACACGGAGGACGAGAAACTGCACATCGCCAAGCAGTTCCTCATTCCGAAGCAGCTCGAACAGAAGGGGCTAAGCCGCACCGACGTCGAGTTCACCGACGAGGCGATCCTCGAGGTCATCCGCCACTACACCCGTGAGTCCGGGGTGCGGAACCTGGAACGGGAAATCGGGAACATTCTGCGGAAGATCGCGCGCACCGTGGTTGCCGGCGGCCAGGAGAAGGCGCGGAAGGTGGTGGTGGACCGGGCGAAAGTCGCGGAGTTGCTGGGAGTGCAGAGGTTCCGGCAACAGTTGGCGGCGGAAGCCAGTGAGGTGGGACTGGCCACCGGGCTGGCCTGGACCGAGGTGGGCGGAGAAGTGCTCCTCACCGAAGCCACCACCATGGAAGGCAAGGGCGAACTGCAACTGACCGGAAAGCTCGGTGAGGTGATGCAGGAATCCGCCAAGGCGGCCCTGTCGTTCGTACGCTCCCGCAGCGCCGAACTGGGCCTGACCAAGGACTTCTACAAGCTCAAGGACATGCACGTGCACATTCCGGAAGGGGCAATCCCCAAGGACGGGCCGTCTGCCGGAATCACCATGGCCACCACCATAGTTTCGGCGCTGTCCGGAATTCCGGTCCGCCGCGATGTGGCCATGACTGGAGAGATTACCCTGCGCGGGAAAGTGTTGCCCGTAGGCGGGATCAAGGAGAAGGTGCTGGCTGCGCACCGGGCAGGCATCAAAGTGGTGATCCTGCCCAAGGAGAACGAAAAGGACCTGAAGGATGTGCCGGAGACGGTGCTCAACGATCTCAAAGTCGTCCTGGTGGAGACCATGGATGAAGTGCTCGCGCTGGCGCTGGAGCGGCCGCTGAAACCGGCCCAGACCGCCGAGGCACCGACCGAGCCGGAAAAGCCGGCCGAGGGGTTCGAAGAACCCCAGCCCCCGGACCTTCCCCAGGATGAGACCCGAAGACCCGGCGTACATTAGCTGGACTTCCCCAGTGCGGTCGTTGTAACATCGTGCAGGTCGTTCGTTTCGTCGGCAGTGCGGCCGGCAAAGACGGCTGTCCAAGACGGGGACTCCCGGAGGTTGCGTTTGCGGGGCGTTCCAACGTCGGCAAATCCAGTTTGATCAATTGCCTGGCCGGCAGAAAAGGGCTGGCGCGAACCAGCTCGACGCCTGGTCGGACCCAGATCATAAACTTCTTCTCGGTTGACGATCTCCTGATGCTGGTCGATCTCCCCGGCTTCGGCTATGCCCGTGTACCGGAGCGGATCCGGGCCGGCTGGCAGGAGATGATCGAAGAGTATCTGGACGGCAGTCCGGGGTTGCGCCTGGTGGTGCATATCGTTGACGCGCGTCACGCTCCCGGGGTGCTGGATCGGCAACTTCGGGACTGGCTGGCTGCCCGCGGACGCAAATCGCGGGTGGTGGCCACCAAGATCGATCGGGTGCCGCGGAGTCGCAGGGCAGCAGCCCTGCGTGCCGTCGCCGAGTCGCTGCAGGTGAACGAGGTGATCCCTTTCTCCGCTGTAACCGGTGAGGGAAAGTGTGAACTTTGGAGAGTCTTGAAGGAATCGATTGAGGCCGGTTAACCAGGGCGTCGACGGCCGCTGAACCGCCCCCGCGTCGGGTGGAGCCAAGTCGCCGGCCGAAGCGCTCCCTACGCCCCCGAGGTGGAAGATGACGGAAGTAACAGAAGAGAAGCGTGAGAAGAAGAAGGGCGCCAAGGAGAACGGCGAACCCCTGAACATCCAGGAACTCAAGGAGATGAACATCCAGGCCCTCAACCGGATCGCCAAGGATCTGGAAATCGAGGGGGCGACAGGCATGCGCAAACAGGAGCTAATCTTCCAGATCCTGAAAGCGCAGACCGAGCGCAGCGGACTGATCTTCTCAGAAGGGGTCCTGGAAACCCTCCCCGACGGGTTCGGCTTCCTGCGTGCCCCAGAGTACAACTACCTTCCCGGGCCGGACGACATCTACGTCTCTCCCTCCCAGATCCGGAAGTTCGACCTCCGCACCGGCGACACGGTGTCGGGCCAGGTACGCCCCCCCAAGGAAGGCGAACGCTACTTCGCCCTCATCAAGGTGGAAGCCATCAACTTCGAGCATCCGGACGTGGCCCGGGAACGGACGTTTTTTGAGAACCTCACCCCCGTTTACCCGTCGGAACGAATCCGCCTGGAGACCACGCCCGACAATCTGACAGGCCGGGTGATGGATCTGCTGAACCCCATCGGCAAGGGGCAAAGAGGGCTGATCGTGTCCCCGCCCCGTGCCGGCAAAACCATGATCCTGCAGAGCATCGCCCACTCCATCGAGCAAAACCACCCGGAGATGGTCCTGATCGTGCTCCTGATCGACGAACGTCCCGAGGAAGTGACCGACATGACCCGTTCCGTCAGCGGCGAAGTGGTGAGCTCGACCTTCGATGAGCCGGCTTCCCGGCACGTTCAGGTGGCCGAGATGGTCCTGGAAAAGGCCAAGCGCCTGGTGGAACACAAGAAGGATGTGGTGATCCTGCTGGATTCCATCACCCGGCTGGCCCGTGCCTACAACACGGTGGTGCCCCCCTCCGGCAAGGTGCTCTCAGGAGGTGTGGACTCCAATGCCCTCCAGCGGCCCAAGCGCTTTTTCGGCGCCGCCCGCAACATCGAAGAGGGAGGCAGCCTGACCATCATTGCCACGGCCCTCATCGACACCGGCAGCCGGATGGACGACGTCATTTTCGAAGAGTTCAAGGGGACCGGGAACATGGAGCTGGTGTTGGACCGCCGGCTGGTCGACAAGCGCATCTTCCCGGCCATCGATATCAACCGCTCGGGAACCCGCAAGGAGGAACTCCTCCTGGACGAGGCGACACTCAATCGGGTCTGGATCCTCCGCAAGGTGCTCAACCCCTTGTCGGTGACCGAGTCCATGGAACTGCTCCTGGACAAGCTGTCCAAGACCAAGAGCAACGAGGCGTTCCTGAAGTCGATGTCGCAGGGGTAAACGGGGGCGGATGGGACCAATGGGACCAAGCTGAGCTCTCGGGCTGTTGCATTTCGAAACGGCCCTCTGCTATACTCCGCTCCACGGGAAGATCATGAGCACGGGCGGACACCTCTGGCGCTGGTGGTACAACTACTGAACAGCACGGAGGACTGTCGGTCTCATGTAGCCTGAAGCAGAGAAAAATCAATCGAAGAAGAGGCCGTGAAGACAGTTCTTCACGGCCTTTTTGTTTTTTTGGGGTACAGATGGAGGGCATGACTCGGATCACGCGGATCACACGGATCACGCGGATCACACGGATCCCGCGGATCACACGGATCCCGCGGATCACACGGATCACACGGATCACACGGATCCCGCGGATCCCGCGGATTACCCGGATCACGAGGACAGAACCGGACCCTCACCCCGCGGGGGGTCCGATCCGTCCCATCCGTCCCACCCCTTCGCTCACCTGGAGACCCGCATGATCCACCACAGGACCGTTCTCGCCGACCTGTTGACGCCGGTTACAGCCTATCTCCGAGTGGCGTCCGGCAGCCGCCGGGCATTCCTGCTGGAGTCGGTGGAGGGCGGCGAGAAAATCGCCCGCTATTCATTTATCGGCGTCGACCCCATCCGCAGCTTTGACGGGACCTTCGCCGAGTTTCGGCGAGCCTTTCCTCCTCCCGAGCCGCCCCATCCCGGACTGCCGCCCTTTGCGGGCGGAGCCGTGGGCTGCTTCAACTATGAGATGGTCCGTGAGTTTGAGCGGCTGCCGGACAACCACCCCGACCTTTCCCGTCCGCCCGCCGTCCAGATGGACTTCTACACCACGGTACTGGCCTTCGATCATCTGAAGCATCAGATTGTGATCATGTCCCACGAAAGCGGGGCGAAGGTGAGCGAGATCGAGGAGCGACTGCAACAGATCAGCCCGCTGGAACGCCGCCTGCCGGGAGGCCGGTTCGAACCGACCGCAGCTCGGCCCGATTCTCAACCCGGGTCTGTACCCGGCTGGCAGGGAGTCACCTCCAACTTCTCAGCCGAGGATTTCTGCGCCGCTGTCGAACAGGCCAAGGAATACATCCGGGCCGGCGACATCTTCCAGGTGGTTCTCTCACAGGCTTTCGAAGCCGAATTCGCTGCGGATCCCTTCCACGTCTACCGGGCCCTGCGGTATATCAACCCGTCCCCCTACATGTTCTTCCTGAAACGGGAGGACACCTGCATCGTCGGAGCGTCACCGGAAATGCTGGTCAGAGTTCTCGACCGTAACCTCGAATACCGCCCCATCGCCGGAACCCGGCGCCGGGGCGCCACCCCGGAAGCCGACCGCCGGCTGGAGGAAGAGCTGGTGGCCGACCCCAAGGAGAAGGCGGAGCACCTGATGCTGGTGGATCTGGGCCGCAACGACCTGGGGCGGGTGAGCGAATTCGGCCAGGTGGAGGTCGAACGGTTCATGTTTGTGGAAAAGTACTCTCACGTGATGCACCTGGTGAGCGCACTGCGCGGGCGGCTGCGCCCGGAGCTGGACCGCTTCGACGCCCTGGCCGCGTGCTTCCCTGCCGGAACAGTGACCGGCGCTCCCAAGGTCCGGGCGATGGAAATCATCGAGGAGCTGGAGCCTTGCCCGCGGGGGACCTACGCCGGAGCGATCGGGTACCTGGACTACTCGGGAAACCTGGACACCTGTATCGGCATCCGGACTCTGGCCCTCAACGGGGGCAGGGCGCGTTTCCAGGCGGGCGCCGGAATCGTGGCCGACTCGATCCCGGAACGAGAGAACCTGGAATGTCACAACAAGGCCAGGGCACTGGTGCAGGCGTTGGACCTGGCCGCAAAGCTGGAATGAACCCCATGAGCAGCTCGATCCAACCATTCCCCCAGGAGATTGCCCCGCAGCCGGGCCCCCGCGTCCTGGTAGTCGACAACTACGACAGCTTTACCTACAATCTGGTCCAGTATCTCGGTGAGCTGGGTGCGAAGCTGACCGTCCACCGCAACGACGAAATCGATCTGGCTGGCATCTCGCGGCTGCGGCCGGATCTCATCGTGATTTCTCCCGGCCCTGGAACGCCGGGCTCTGCTGGGATCTCGATTCCCCTGATCCGCGAGTTCGCGGGCCAGATCCCCATCCTGGGCGTCTGCCTGGGCCACCAGGCGATCGGAGAGGCCTTTGGCGGTGTGGTCTGCCGGGCGCCGGTGCTGATGCACGGCAAGACCTCACGGGTGTTCCATGACAGCCAACACCTGTTCCAGGGGCTGGAAAACCCGTTCGAGGCAACCCGCTATCATTCACTGGTGGTGGATCGCGGGACTCTTCCCGAGTGCCTGCTGGTGACCGCCTGGACCGAGGACGGCATCATCATGGGGCTCCGGCATCGGAATTATGCGGTGTATGGGGTCCAGTTCCACCCCGAGTCGGTCCTGACCCGGGAAGGAAAGAAGCTGTTGAGGAACTTCCTATGCTGCAGGAGCTGACCCGGCAGTTGACGGACGGCCAGGATCTGGAGGAGGCGCAAGGAGAACTCGCCCTGGCCGCCGTGCTCGATCCCGCCACTCCGGACCAGGACATCGCGGACTTCCTCTGCGCCCTGGCGGACAAAGGCGAGTCCGTCTCGGAAGTGACAGCCTTCGCGCGCGGCATGCGCCAGGCGGCGGTGAAGATCCGCAACCCCTGGCCGGTTCTGGTCGACACCGCCGGCACCGGCGGCGGGCGCTCCAGCTTCAATGTGTCCACCGCCGCCGCGTTCGTGATCGCTGCGGCGGGGGTTCCGGTGGCCAAGCACGGCAACCGCGCGATCACCTCCCGTTCCGGCAGCGCCGACGTGCTGCGGGAACTGGGTGTATCCGTGGAACGAGGACCGGAAGTGGCGGAGAAGGCGTTGGCTGAGGCCCGGATCTGTTTCCTGTTCGCCCCCCTGTTCCACCCGGCCATGAAGCGGGTGGCCGAAATCCGGCGGCGGCTCGGGCGGCGAACCATCTTCAACCTGGTGGGCCCCCTCACCAACCCCGCATCCGCTCCCGTGCAGCTCGTGGGCGCCTACTCCCAGGCCGCGGCCCAGGTCATGGCGCGGGCTCTGGCCCGACTGGGATGCCGTCGCGCCTGGGTTGTCCACAGCCGCGACGGGCTCGACGAAATCTCTTCAGTGGCGGAAACCGATGTCTCGGAAGTGCAGGGAGACCAGGTCCGGGAGACGTTCTTCACTCCAACCAGGCCGCAAACCTGGATCCCGGAGGGCGGCGAACCCGCCCACAACGCCGCCCTCATCCTGCAAGTCCTTGAAAACCGGGCGGATTCTGCGAGCCGGGAACTGGTTCTGGTGAACGCTGCGGCGGCCCTCCACCTGGCCTTGGGGGAGGATGTGCACGCTGCGCGGGAGCGGGCCGCGGAAGCCCTGGATTCGGGTCGGGCGCGGGCCCGACTGGCGGAGCTGGTGCGGTGCTACTCATGAGAGACGTGCGGGCAAACCTGTTCGCTCCGCTGGGACTGGGGGATTGTGCCTCTCCCTGGGTCAAGATCTGCGGCGTGACGCGGCTGGAGGATGCGCGCCTTGCACTGGAGCTGGGGGCGGACCTGCTGGGGATCAACCTGTGGCCTCGCAGCCGTCGTTACCTGCCGCCACCGGCGGCCTTGAAACTGCTCTCGGCGTTGCCACGCGGAGCCCGCATTCTGGCGGTGGTGGTACTGGACGAGACCTTCGACCCGCGGGAGGTGGCCGGTCTTCCGGTCGCAGGGTTCCAGGTTCACGGAGCCCGCGGCGAGGCGGATCTCCCGGATCTGGACAAACCCCTGCTGGTAGCTGTCAGCCCTTCGGAGGTGGACCTGTTTCCAGGCCGGCCGGTGATCGTCGACGCATCCTGGGGCTCCGGCCGGCGCGCCGACTGGGAGGCACTCCGTGGGCTGGGATGCCCATACTGCCTCTCGGGTGGACTCGACCCGTCCAACGTGGCCGATGCGATACGCTTCCTCGCACCCGCCGGAGTCGACGTCTGCAGCGGGGTCGAACTGGCCCCCGGGATCAAGGATGCTGCCCGACTGCATGCCTTCATGGCGGCGGTGGCCCAGGGGCGGGAGCTGCTGAAAACAGGACGCCAGGCTGATGAGACGCCGGACCGCCGCCGCATCCGGCCGGAACGCCGGGGAGGGGAAGAACAATAGGCTATGCTCGACCGGATTGTTGCCGCCAAGCTGCAGGAAATCGCACTGCGACGCCAGCAGAAATCGGAAGCCCTTCTCCGTCGGGAAGCGGATCGGTGGCCCCAGCCTCCCGGCCTGTACTCCGCCCTGGCGGCGCCGGGCTGGCACATCATCGCGGAGATCAAGTATCGCAGCCCCAGCCGGGGGTCGTTCCGCTGCCGACTCACTCCACCGGAAATCGCGCGGGGTTACGTCGAGGCGGGAGCCGATGCCCTCTCGATCCTGACCGATGAGCCCTTTTTCGGAGGATCTCCCCAACACCTGCAGCAGGTGCGCCGGGCGATGCTCGTCAGAGCGAATTCAGGGGAAAGTGGGGCAGGGGAATCAGTTCTCCGGGAAGTCCCGCTGCTGCGCAAGGATTTCATCCTGGACCGTTACCAGCTTCTCGAAGCCCGGGCGTGGGGTGCCGCGGCGGTCCTGCTGATCGTGGCCTGCCTGGAAACCGGGCCGCTCCGGGATCTGACAGCCCAAGCCGCCGATCTGGGCGTGGACGTACTGGTGGAGGTACATGATCTGTTCGAGCTGGAGCGCGCGCTGAAGATGGGGGCGTCGCTGATCGGAGTCAACAACCGCAATCTCCGAACGTTTGAAGTGGATATTCGCACCTCGTTCGAGGCCGCCCGCCGGCTGGAAGGCGAATCGGGACTGCTGCTGGTGGCGGAAAGCGGCCTCAGTACACGTACCCAGTTGCTCGAGCTGGCGGACGCAGGCTATCGCGGTTTCCTGATCGGTTCAGCCTTTATGGATACCGGCGATCCCGGAGCCGCGCTGCGCAGTCTGCTGAACCCTGAGGCGGTCCGGGAGGATCGAACATTGCCGGGCGCCCGGTTGGAGGCCTGATGGACGTACAAGACAAATCCCTTTATCCAGGAGCGGCGAGCGCCGTGACTTCGGTCCCGGATCCAGCCGGCTATTTCGGTCCCTTCGGAGGCCGATTTGTGCCCGAGACGCTGATGTCGCCTCTGCTCGAACTGGAGAGCGCCTATCTTGCCTCCAGGCGGGACCCGGCGTTCCGGCGGGAGCTCGGACAGCTTCTCAACGAGTATGTGGGGCGGCCGACGCCTTTGTCCTACGCCGGCCGGCTGTCAGCAGAGCTGGGGGCGAAGGTCTATCTGAAACGGGAGGATCTGTGCCACACCGGGGCCCACAAGATCAACAACGCTCTGGGTCAGGCGCTGCTGGCACGCCGCATGGGAAAGACCCGGGTCATCGCCGAAACCGGGGCGGGCCAGCATGGCGTGGCCACAGCCACGGTTTGCGCTCTGTTGGGCCTGAGCTGCGAGGTTTACATGGGCACCGAAGACGTCCGCCGACAGGCGCTTAACGTCTACCGCATGGAGCTGCTGGGGGCACGCGTCATCCCGGTGGACAGCGGCTCCTGCACCCTGAAGGACGCCATCAACGAGGCGATGCGCGACTGGGTCACCAACGTGGCCGATACGCACTATTTGCTGGGCTCCGTGCTGGGCCCTCACCCCTATCCCATGATGGTGCGGGATTTTCAGGCCGTGATCGGGAGAGAGGCGCGGGAGCAGTTTCGGGCGCGGGAGGGCAGACTGCCGGATCTGCTGGTCGCCTGCGTGGGAGGCGGCAGCAATGCCATCGGTCTGTTCTACGCATTTCTGGAGGACCCCGGGGTGGCCATGGTGGGAGTCGAGGCTGGCGGGCGCGGCAGCGAACTGGGCCAACATGCAGCGAGGTTCTCGGGGGGGCGGCCCGGGGTTCTGCACGGAACCGCGAGTTATCTCCTGCAGGACGAACGGGGACAGGTGGCGGCGACCCACAGTGTCTCCGCCGGGCTGGATTACCCCGCGGTGGGTCCGGAACACGCCTGGCTGAGGCAGCAGAGCCGGGTCGAGTACGGGTCGGTATCGGACTCCGCCGCCGTGGCGGCGTTCCATCGGCTGGCCGAGCTGGAGGGGATCATCCCGGCGCTCGAATCCGCCCACGCTGTGGCATGGCTGCTGGAGCATCCCGATCGCTGCTCGGGACAGTCCATTGTGGTCAACCTTTCCGGGCGCGGAGACAAGGACGTCGATACGGTCCGCACCCTGGCCGCCGGTGCCGCCAGTTCAGGAGGACATTGATGTTTCCTTCGAGGTCGCTGATCCCCTTCGTTACCGCCGGTTACCCCGACTTGGAGACCACCCGCGACGTTGTCCTGGAACTGGCCCGGTCGGGGGCAGCTCTGATCGAGATCGGGATCCCGTTCTCCGACCCCATCGCCGACGGGCCCGTCATCCAGCGGTCGTCGTTCGAGGCGCTCCGCCACGGTTACGGGATCGAAGACTATCTCGCCATGGTGAGGGAGGTTCGACGCCGCTCGTCCGTGCCCCTGATCTTCATGACTTATCTGAACCCGGTCCTGCAGTACGGGATAGACCGGCTGGACCGGGAGGGAGCTGAGGCCGGGCTCGACGGCCTGCTGGTCTCGGACCTGACGCCTGACGCCGCTGCCCGCAGTGGATTCCGCACACAGCGCCTGAAGCTGGTCTATCTGGTGGCACCGACAACAGTGGCCGACCGGGTGGCTGAGATCAGCCGGGCCGCCACCGGTTTTGTCTACGTCGTGGCCCGCACCGGCGTGACCGGCCGGCAGACCAACCTGGACGCTTCCCTCGCCCAACTGGTCGGCCTGGTCCGCCGCTCGACCAGCCTTCCGGTGGCTGTGGGGTTCGGGATTCGTACCCGGGACGACGTGGCTCGGGTTTGGGAGTTTGCTGAGGGCGCTGTGGTGGGTTCCGCCATCGTGTCCTTCATGGAGGAACAACGGAGGGATCCCGATCTGGCGCGCCAGGTGGGCCACTTCGTCCGGGAGGTCCTGATGCCGCACGGTGCACGCATGGAGACGGCCTCGTGAGCGCAGAAACGGAACTGGATCACTGGAGGCGCAGGATCGACGAGATCGACCGGGACTTGACCGACCTGTTGGCCGAACGCGCCGGCTGCGCCATCGAGATCGGTCGGGTAAAGGCCCGCCATGGCCTGCAGGTTTATGACCCGCAGCGGGAGGCGGAGGTCATGGCCAACGTGCGGAGCCGGGTAAGCGGGTTTTTGACCGAGCATTCGGTGGAACGGATTTTTGAACGTATCATCGATGAGACGCGGCGTCTCGAACGCGAGCACCGAAAGCTGGCGGAGGCCGTTGCCACAGGCCGCGAGGAGTCCGGCGGATGATTGTGGTCATGCGAACCGATGCGAGCGAGGCTGAGATCGAAGCCGTCATCGACCGGCTGGTGGCCCACGATTTCGATGTCCATCGGTCCACGGGAGTGCAGCGGACCGTCCTTGGGGTCGTGGGGATCGGCTTGGGGTGTGTGGAGGAAGAAGTCCGCGGCATGCCTGGCGTGGAGCGGGTCGTCCGGATTACGGAGGACCCGCCGGACCAGACGAAGGACAAAACGGCAAAGGGGCGGCAGGATCGATGAGGTGGTGGTTCCGTGGAGGCTGGTGTCTGGCATGGGTCTGCTGCCTGGTGTTGGGGGCCGGCAACCCTTCCCGGGTCAACCAGGTGCTGGTGGAGCTCAAGGAGGGGAAAGCCGGCTCCCGGATCGAGATTTCCGAGGAAGATCTCAACGCCTGGCTTGCGGTCGCCCTGGAGAGCCGCCGGCGGCTGGGGGTCAAGTCTGCGGAAGTCGATCTGCAGGGCTTGAACCGCGTGCGGGCAACCGCCGTGGTGGACATGGACCAGGTCGAGCTGGAGGGCTTCTCGGTGCGCCTGTTCAAGGCGGTACTGAGCGGTGAGCAGACACTGGTCACTGAAGGAAGACTGGAAGTTTCCGGAGGTCAGGGACACTTCCAGGTGGAAAGCGCCAGCTTCAACGGGGTGTCGGTGCCGGCCTGGCTGGCATCCTCGGTGATCAGCTATCTTTCCTCCCGCCAGCCTCCCCATGTGGACGTCACCGAGCGCTTTGATCTTCCGTACGGGCTCCGGGACATCGAGCTGCTGACCGACCGGGCGGTCATTCTGCGGTAAGTGAGGCGGGTCGCCGTCGGCGAGAACCCTCGCCCGCAACGCGAAACGAATCAGGGGATTCGAGTATAATCCGTCAATGGAACTGCTCGAATCGCTCACCTTCGATGACGTTCTGCTGGTTCCGGGCAAATCGGACGTCCTGCCGGCTGAAGCCGAACTTCGCTCCCGCTTCTCCCAAAACATTCCGCTGAACATTCCGCTTTCGTCGGCGGCAATGGATACGGTTACCGAGGCTCCGCTGGCGATCACCCTGGCCCGGCTGGGGGGGATCGGAATCATCCACCGCAATCTCACCATCGAAGAGCAGGCGGCGGAAGTGGATAAGGTCAAGCGCTCCGAGTCGGGAATGATTGTGGATCCGATCAAGGTAGGTCCGGAGACCAAGATCCGGGACGTACTGGCGTTGATGGACCGCTACAAGATCTCCGGCGTTCCGGTGACCAATCCCAAGGGCAAGCTGCTGGGTATCCTGACCAATCGGGATCTGCGATTCGCGGAGGATCTCGATGTGGAGGCCGCCCAGCTCATGACCAAGGAGAACCTGATCACCGTCCAGGAGGGGATTTCGCTTCAGGACGCCAAGCGGATTCTCCACGAGCACCGGATCGAGAAGCTTCCGGTGGTGGACGACAAGTTCCGCCTGCGGGGTCTGATCACCGTCAAGGACATCATGAAGATGATCACCTACCCGGACGCCGCCAAGGACAGGTTCGGACGCCTGCGGGTAGGTGCGGCGGTGGGCGCCGGCGGTGACTTCGAGGAGCGGGCGAAAGAACTGGAGCGCGCCGGGGCTGACGTGATCGTCATCGACACTGCCCACGGCTACAGCACCCGGGTGATCAAGGCGGTGAGGACCCTGCGCAACCGGCTCAAGAGTGCGGACATCGTCGCCGGCAACATTGCCTGCGGCGAGGCCGCGCAGGAGCTGTTCGATGCCGGCGCCAACGCCGTCAAGGTAGGGATGGGGCCGGGCAGCATCTGTACCACCCGGATTGTCACCGGGACCGGCGTGCCCCAGATCAGCGCGATCATGGACACCGCCAGGACGGCGAGAAAGCTGGACCTTCCGGTCATTGCCGACGGGGGAATCAAGTACTCCGGCGATATCGTCAAAGGTTTGGCCGCGGGTGCCGACTGTGTGATGATCGGCAACCTTTTCGCGGGAACCGACGAAGCGCCGGGTGAACTGGTTTTCTACCAGAACCGGAGCTACAAGTCTTATCGGGGGATGGGATCCCAGGGCGCAATGGCGAAAGGTTACAGTTCCGACCGTTACGGGCTCTCCATGGAAGCGGGCTTGCGGAAGGTGGCGCCGGAGGGCATCGAGGGGAGGGTTCCCTACAAGGGGAGTCTCGAGAACTTGGTGCCGGTGCTGTTGGGAGGGGTCCGGGCCGGAATGGGCTATGTGGGAGCGCCGACCATCCGGGCGCTGCAGGAGAAGGCGCGATTCATTCGGGTGACTCCGCACGGGGTGCGCGAAAGCCACGTCCACGACGTGGTGGTGACCAAAGAAGCCCCCAACTACCGCGTCGAAGAGTAATCCGCCCGATCCGCGTGATCCGTGTGATCCGTGTGATCCGAGCGATCCGCGTGATCCGTGTGATCCGAGTGATCCGAGCGATCCGCGTGATCCGTGAGATCCGAGTGATCCGCGTGATCCGCGTGATCCGAGTGATCCGAGCGATCCGCGTGATCCGTGAGATCCGAGTGATCCGCGTGATCCGAGTCTGGATTCGGGCCGCCGTAGCGCGACTTGTCCAGGATTACACGTCGCCACTGGAGCCGTTGCGGATTCCCGAAGTTGAGGATGATTCCCAATTGGAAATCGCCTGCCCACAGGTACTTGAGGACCTGCTTCGTGAATGCGCGGTGAAGGTCTTCGACGGCTTTGAGTTCGAGGACGATCCGATTCTCCACCAAAAGGTCGATCAAACCTCTTCCCACCAGGACGTCTTCGTAATGGATATCAACCGGACACTCCCGGACCCATCGAAGTCCTTCGTACTCCATGGCCACTTCCATGGCCCGCTGATACACATCCTCGCTGAAGCAGGGGCCAACCTGGTTGTAGACATCGAAGGCGCAACGCAGGATCCGGGACGTGAGATCTTCGTAGAGCAGGCTCATGCGGTAATTAACGTACGACCCCCGCCGATCTGACGCCTCCTGGCCTCGAATCCACGCGATCCTCGGAATCAGTGTGATCCAAGTTTAGCTTTGGTCCATCGTAGATGCTCGGATCGCTCGGATCGCTCGGATCACGCGGATCACTCGGGTCACGCGGATTACACGGATCACGCGGGTCGCTCGGATCACTCGGATTTCGCCGGGCTCCCGGCGAGAAGGGCACCCAAGGCGGCCGCACGGAAGCGGGATGGTAAAATGAAGCTCCATGTTCAACGCCCTGCTGGCCAAGGTGATCGGCTCACAGAACGAGCGGTACCTCAAGCGGGTCCAGCCGCTGGTGGAGAAAATCAATGCGCTGGAACCCCAGGTCAGCCGTCTGTCCGCCGGCGAACTTCGCGCCCGGACGGACCAGTTCCGCCAGCGTCTCCAGGCCGGTGAGACCCTGGATGACATCCTGCCCGAAGCTTTTGCCTGCGTCCGCGAAGCCTCGCGGAGGACACTGGGGATGCGGCATTACGATGTCCAGCTCATCGGCGGCATCGTTCTGCACCAGGGCAAGATCGCCGAAATGAAGACCGGCGAGGGCAAGACCCTGGTCGCCACCCTCGCGGTTTATCTGAACGGACTGACCGGGAAGGGCGTGCACGTCGTCACTGTCAATGACTACCTCGCCCGCCGTGACGCCGAATGGATGGGTCCCATCTACCATTACCTCGGCATGACCGTCGGGGTGATCCAGCATGAACTGAACGACGCCGAGCGGCGGTCCGCCTATGCCGCCGACGTGACCTACGGGACCAACAACGAATTCGGGTTCGACTATCTCCGCGACAACATGAAGTACTCGCTGGAAGACTGCGTCCAGCGGGGGCACGAGTACGCCATCGTGGACGAAGTCGACTCCATCCTCATTGACGAAGCCCGTACCCCGCTGATCATCAGCGGCCCTTCGGAGGAATCCACGGACAAGTACTACCGGATCGACAAGCTGATCCCGCGACTGGTCCGGGAAGAGGACTTCAAAGTGGACGAGAAGGCCCGCTCCGTGGTGCTCCAGGAGTCGGGTATCGAGAAGGCGGAGAAATTTCTGGGAGTCGACAACCTTTACGACCCCCGCCACATGGACCTGGTCCACCATATCCAGCAGGCGCTGAAGGCCCATACCCTGTTCACCCGCGACAAGGACTACATGGTCAAGGATGGCCAGGTGATCATCGTGGATGAATTCACCGGCCGCCTCATGCCCGGACGACGCTACTCCGACGGCCTGCACCAGGCGCTGGAAGCCAAGGAAGGCGTCAAGATCGAGCGGGAAAACCAGACGCTGGCCACCATCACCTTCCAGAACTACTTCCGCATGTACAAGAAGCTGGCGGGCATGACCGGTACGGCGGAAACCGAGGCGGCGGAGTTCGAGAACATCTACAAGCTGGAAGTGGTGGTGATCCCCACCAACCGGCCGTTGCGTCGTATCGAGTACCAGGATCTCGTCTACCGGACGGAGCGGGAAAAGTTCAATGCCGTGGTAGAGGAGATCGCCGAACTCAACCGGGTGGGGCGTCCGGTGCTGGTGGGCACGACCTCCATCGAGAAGTCCGAGAAGCTTTCCAACCTGCTGAAGAAGAGAGGCATCCGGCACGTGGTGCTGAACGCCAAGTACCACGAGAAGGAGGCCCAGATTGTGGCCGACGCCGGACGCAAGGGGGCGGTTACCATCGCCACCAACATGGCAGGGCGCGGCACCGACATTATTCTGGGCGGCAAACCCGGATACGAGATGACCGACCAGTTGCCGGGAGACTCGGCTTCCACCCCGGACACCCCGGCCCAGATCGCCGCCGCAGCCCAGCAGCCGGTTTCCGAAGAAGTCCGCCGGCGGGCGCTGGAGGAGTGGAAACGGGCGCACGATGAAGTGGTTGCCTTGGGCGGGCTGCATATCATCGGCACCGAACGCCACGAGTCCCGCCGCATCGACAACCAGTTGCGAGGCCGCGCCGGACGCCAGGGTGACCCGGGTTCGAGCCGGTTCTACCTGTCGCTGGAGGACGATCTGCTGCGGATCTTCGGCTCGGACAACATTACCAACCTGATGCAGCGGCTTGGCATGGAGGAAGGCGTCCCCATCGAATCCCGCCTGTTGACCCGTCAGATCGAGCGTGCCCAGGCCCAGGTGGAGGCCCGCAACTTCGAGATCAGGAAGCACCTGCTCGAGTACGACGACGTCATGAACAAGCAGCGGGAGGAAATCTATCGCTTCCGCCGCGAACTGCTGGAGGGCCAGGACCAGCGCCAGTATGTCCTGCAGATGGCCGATGAGCTGCTGGTGGGTTTCCTGGATGACTACGCCTCGAGCGACGTCAGCCCGGAGCACTGGAACTACGACGATCTCCGGCTCAACGTGAAGCGGATTTTCGGTATCGAGATCCCGGATCAGGTGGTGCTGCCGACACCGGAGGAACTGGCGCAGCTCGATGAGGAGGGCGCGGAGGGCGAACCCTCGCTGGCATCCCTGGCGCCCAGGCCGGCGCCGGCGGCCGGCGTCGACTCCGGCCGGCCGGTGCCCTTGCGGGAGCTTTCACGTCGGGAGCTGGAAGACTATCTGCTGGTCGCCGTCCGGAGGCGATATGCCGAGAAGGAGCAGGAAGCCACGCCTGCGTTCATGCGCTGGTTCGAACGCATGCTCATGCTGCAGATTCTGGACCAGCAATGGAAAGATCACCTGCTGGCGCTGGACCATCTGAAGGAAGGCATCGGCCTGCGGGGTTACGGGCAGCGGGACCCCAAGGTGGAATACAAGCGCGAAGCCTTTGCCCTGTTCGAGGAGCTGCGGGAACGGGTCAACGAAGAGGTGGTGAGAATGCTGTTCCTGTTGCGGCCAGCTACCCGCGAGGAGGAACGGGAGGTGCTGGCGGCACGCGCCCGCCGGGCGCCCAAGGAGGTTCGGTACTCGGGAGGGGAGGCGGCGGCGTCCGCTGCGGCTCCGGCAGCCGCTGGACGGGCGTCCGGGGCCGCGGTAGCGGTGCGCCCGGTGGTGAGGACGGTTCCCAAGGTCGGGCGCAATGACCCCTGTCCCTGTGGTTCGGGGAAGAAATACAAGAAATGCCACGGTGCCTGAGGCTGTCCCATCCCTGGCTGGGAACCGGCGGGATGGGGCGCCCTCGTTCGATCCGCCCTGAGTGCCGGCAAGCCGCGGGATCTGGGGGAACCCGGTCCGCCACCTCCCCAAACGAAGTCTGGATAACATGAAGCTCTGGTACGCAGTCTATACGCGGTCCCGCCACGAGAAGGTCGTCGCCGAGGAACTCTGGCAACGGCAGATCGAGGTGTTTCTCCCCTTGCGCAGTGTGATCTCGAAGTGGAAAGACCGCCGCAAGGAAGTCCAGTTCCCCCTGTTTCCGGGCTACCTGTTTGTTCACACCGACATTGCGGAGCGGCGGCTGGACATTCTGAAGACCCCCTCGGTGGTGCGGATCGTCGGTTTCAACAACGAACCCGAACCGGTCCCGGAGGAACAGGTCCTGGCAGTCAGGACGCTGGTGTTCAGCAAGCTTCCTTATGACCCGTATCCCGAGCTGGTGGTGGGCGACCGCGTCCGGATCATCCGGGGGCCGTTGCGGGGGCTGCAGGGATATCTGGTGGAGAAAAAGAATCGTTTCCGCTTTGTGGTGACCGTGGACCTGATCCAGCAGGCCGTCTGCTGCGAGATCGACGCCGCCGACGTGGAGAAGGTGTGACGCGGGCTGGAGGAGGCAAAGGCCAGAGGGTTCAAGGGTTCTTCTTGGACCCGAAGGTCCGGTGCCCTGCATTCCCTGGGCACCTGCTGTTGGCACCCTGCTGTGCTACATTACCCGGGAAATTCGCAGGGGGAGGGGCCCGAGGTCACATTGGCCTGTCGGATCTGTAAGTGACGAGCACGGAGTGTGTCTCGCCGACTGCCCCCCGGAAACGAAATCCAGAAAGCCGGGCCCTGAAGCCCGGAAACCACCGAAAACCAGAAGTCAAGACTGAAGTCGAGGACACCCTATGCCTCTGATCTCGCCTTACGGCGGCTCCCTGATCGACCTGATGGTTGGGCCCGACGCTCTGGCGTCGGCCAAAGACCGTGCCAACCGGCTGCCTTCGCTGCAGGTCTCCGATCGTTCCCTGTGCGACCTGGAATGTCTTGCCTGTGGCGCTTTCTCACCCCTGGACCGCTTCATGGGCGAGGCCGACTACCGGCGGGTGCTGGACGAGATGCGCCTCGCCGACGGGACGCTGTTTCCCATCCCGGTGACCCTGCCGGTCCCCGACGCCCTGGACGTGAGCTCGGGCGCCGAGCTGGCTTTGCGGGACTCCCGCAACAACCTGCTGGCCATTCTCTCGGTGGAGGAGATCTATGAATGGAGCCTGGAGCAGGAGGCGCAGAAGGTCTACGGGAAGGTCGACCCCCGCCACCCGCTGGTGGCGGAAATGCATCGCTGGGGCCGGCGCTATGTTTCCGGCCCGCTCGAGGTTCTGCACCTGCCGATCCACCATGATTTCGCGGAACTGCGTCTGACGCCCGCCCAGACCCGGGCCCGTCTGGAAGCGCTGGGCCTGCCCCCCGGCGTCGGCTCGGATCCGGAGGCGGTGACCGCCGTGGTGGCTTTCCAGACCCGGACGCCGTTGCACCGTGTTCACGAGGAACTGATCCGGCGGGCGCTGGAGTCGGTGCAGGGGCTCCTGCTGTTGCACCCGGTGGTGGGTCTCACCCGTCCCGGCGACTTCGATCATTACACCCGCGTCCGCTCTTATCTGGCTCTGTCGGAGTACTTTGATTCAGGCCGAACGCTGTTGGCGCTGCTGCCCCTGGCGATGCGGTTTGCCGGCCCCCGGGAAGCCCTGTGGCACGCCCTCATCCGGCGCAACTACGGCGCCTCCCACCTGGTGGTGGGCCGGGGCCATGCCAGCCCGGCGCTGGATTCGGAAGGCAAACATTTCCACCCGCTGTACGTGGCCCAGGAACTGGTCCGGCGTCACGAGCCGGAACTGGGGGTGAAGGCGGTGGCCTTCGGCGACATGGTCTACCTGCCCGATCAGGACCGCTACGAGGAACGCTCCCGGGTCAAGGAAGGGGTTCGGGCGGTCCTGTTCTCCTCGAGACTGTTCAAGGAGGAGTACCTGGATCGGGGCCGGGAGATCCCGCCCTGGTTTGCGCGGCCCGAGGTGGCCCGAGTACTGGCGGAAGCCCACCCTCCGCGGCATCGGCAGGGAGTATGTCTGTGGTTTACCGGCCTGAGCGGGGCCGGAAAGAGCACGATCGCGGAGATCCTGGCCACGCTGCTGGCGGAGCACGGCCGCCAGGTGACGGTCCTGGATGGCGACGTGGTCCGCACCCACCTCTCCAAGGGGTTGGGTTTCAGCAAGGAGGACCGGGACACCAACATCCGGCGGATCGGATGGGTAGCCGCCGAGATCGCCCGTCACGGCGGAACGGTGATCTGTGCAGCGATCAGTCCCTACCGGGCGACCCGCAACGACGCCCGCAACATGGTGGGGCCGGACAACTTCGTGGAGATCTTTGTGGACACCCCGCTGGAGGTGTGTGAATCCCGGGACGTGAAGGGCATGTACGCCAAGGCGCGCCGGGGTGAAATCAAAGGCTTTACCGGGATCGACGATCCCTATGAGGCTCCCGAGCATCCGGAGCTGGTCCTGGACACCGTGGTTCACACGCCCGAGCAGAACGCCCGCCGCATCATTGAGTACCTGGTGGAACGGGGTTTTCTGCGCCCCGCGTGATCCGCGAGATCCGCGTGATCCGCGAGATCCGCGAGATCCGAGTCATCTGAGTGATCCGAGTGATCCGCGAGATCCGAGTGATCCGAGTTGAACCTCCTGCACTGGAAAACCGACGAGCGCTTCGGCGAGATTCTGACCGGTTCAGCCTATGCCCTGACGGCGCGGGCGGGCGCCACGCTTTGCGGCCTGGTCCTCAACGTGGCGGTGGCCCGATGGTATGGGGCCGAAATGCTGGGGACCGTCGCCGTCCTCCATTCCTTTCTTCTGCTGAGCACGACGCTGACCCTCTTGGGCACCGGCACGTCGATGCTCCGGTTGCTTCCGGAACACGAAGCGAAATATTCCACCGCATCCGCGCTGGGGGTCTACCGCCGGGCCCTGGGGCTGGTGGTGGGTGCCGGCCTGGCGCTGGGGCTGGTGCTGTGGCTTTCGGCGGAACCCATCGCCACGGTGGTCTTCGGCAAGCCGTATCTGGCCCGATGGTTCGCCCTGGCGGCCGGATTCGTGGTCTTCGACTCGCTGGTTTCCCTCAGCACGGCAACTGTGCGCGGTCTGCGCCGGATCGGCTGGTACGCGGTGCTACTGGTGGCGCCGCCGGTGGTGGAGCTGGCTCTTTTGCTGGCGGGAAGGGCCTGGACGGCGGCCCGAGAAGTCCCGGTCTACGCCCTGCTGGGTTCGCTGCTGGTGGTGGGGTTGGCAGGCCTGGTGGTGGTGGCGATGGTGTTTCGCCGTCGCCTGAAGCGGGGCGGACCGGTGGAGCCGCTTTCAGTCAGCGGGCTGCTTTCGGTGTCTTTGCCCATGTTGGCGACGGCGGGACTCAACCTCGCCATGGGGCAGACCGCCGTGGTTCTGTTGGGCATGCTCCGCACCGAGGAGGAAGTCGGGTTTTTCTCGGTGGCTGTCCGGCTGGCCTCGGTGACGATCTTCATGCTGCTGGCCATCAACTCCATGGCGGGACCCAAGTTTTCCGAGCTGTTCCACAGTGGACGGCTGGAGGAGCTGTTCGATGTGGCACGGCGTTCCGCGCGTCTGGTGTTCTGGGTGACGGCTCCGGTCCTGGGTGTGCTGGTGGTGGGCGGGCGATGGATCCTCGGCGGCTTTTTCGGCCCGGAGTTTGAGGCGGCATACCCGGCGCTGCTCATGCTGGTGGTGGGCCAGTTCGTCAACGCCTCCACCGGTTCCACCGGGATGTTCATGAACATGACGGGACTGCAGAAACAGTTCCGGAATCTGGTGCTGGTGGTGTTTTCGGTCCACCTGGCCGGTAACCTGCTACTGATCCCGGTGTGGGGGATCACCGGGGCCGCCTTGACCTCCATGGTTACCACCAGCGCCCTGAATCTGGCGACGCTTCTGTATATCCGCCGGCGTTACGGCCAGACCGTGGGGTATTTCCCTTCTTTCGGGCGGTCAGCGCCGGTGAGGTGAACCCCACTCTCCTGGCCCGGCGGCCGCCCCGGACCCGACATGCGGTTGCGGGACTAGGGAGGGGAGGTGATCGGCCACAGAATGCAGGACGAACTGGAAGCGCTGGCCGGTCGTCTACGACCGCTCTTCGTGGCTCTCGGCATCCGCAAGGCGATTGTCTTTGGATCGCTGGCTCGGGCCGAGGCATCCCGCCGCAGTGACCTGGATCCGATCATTCTCTGAGAAACCGGCCGCCGGTTTCCCGACCGCTATGACGTCTTGCTGGGTCCCATCGGGCGGGCGGTGCCTGAAGGTCCGGCGGATCTTCTGATCTACACTCCAGAAGAGCTGCGGCGAATCGCCCATCGGCCTTTCATTGCCCGAGCCTTGGAAGAGGGCAAGGTGCTTTATGAGTCTTGCCAGTAATCGGTACGGGGCGGAACGGTGGTTGAGAACAGCGGAGGAGGACCTGGCGGCAGTGTAGGCGCTCACTTCTACGCACAGCAGAGTGCGGAGAAGGCGGTCAAGGCGCTGTGGTATCTGATCGACGCCGATCTCTGGGGGCACTCGGTGCAGAGGCTGGTCATGGAATTCCCCCGTCTGGCTGAGGTGGCGGACAAAGAGCGCTGGACTGAGTGGGGGGCTCTGCTGGACAAGTACTACATTCCGACCCGTTATCCCAATGGACTTCCCCATTTGACTTCTGGACAGGGTTATAGTGGGGAAGATGCCCGCCGCGGGTTGGAGGCTGCGACCGGACTGGTGACGGGTTGTCGGCAGCGGCTGGCGGGCCATTGAAGCGGCACCAATCCCGTGCATCACCCTCTTGACAAACCGGCTGCCATGAACGAGCCGGCGGAGGCGTGTCTGCGAGCGCTGGTTGGCGCGGGCCTGGCGGACCGGATCAGCCTGGGGGGCGCCATGGCGCTGATGCACTATGTCGACTATCGGTCGACGCAGGACGTGGACGCCTGGTGGACGGACGACATAACAGCGGAACAACAGAAAGCGGTTATCGAGGCGATCGCCGATTCGCTTCGGCCTTTCGGTCTTGTTACCACCCGAAGGTGGGGTGATGTCGTGAGCGTTGAACTGGAGGAAGGGGGGCGCAAGACGTTCTCTTTCCAGATTGCCCGGCGGTCCGCCCGGCTGGCGCCTCCCACCCTCGCAGGATGGCTCCAGGTCCCCCTGGACAGTCTGGACGATTTGATCGCTTCCAAGATGGTGGCGTTGGTGGAACGTGGTGCACCCCGGGATTTCCGCGACATTTACGAGCTCTGCCGGTGCGGTCTGGCGGATCCTGCGCGGTGTTGGGACCTTTGGCGGCGCAGGCAGGAACTGGCGGGAAGTGACCCGGATCGCGATCGGGCAAGGCTGGCGATTCTGACGCACCTGGAAAGGATCCGCCAACACCGGAGACTGCAGGACATCCCGGACCCGGAGCTGCGGGGACAGGCCGAGCGAACCCGGCGGTGGTTCGGGGAGGAGTTTCTGCGGTGACAGGCCGCCGTCCTGACTGGTTGGACGAGACCCTTTACCCGGATGAGGAGCCCCCCGGGGAATTCGGTCTGGACGCCCGGGTCGATTTTCTGGCTCGACTCTGCTCGGCGTGGGATTTTGGTGTGTTGCCCACGATGGCAACGGTGCATGAGATCCGGAGACCGGAATGGCGCGAGGCAGTGGAAGCGTGCCGCCTGCTGACCTCACCTGCCTACCACCTGTTGCGATCCTGGCATGGACTGCCGGAACTCCCCTACCTGGGGCAACGCCTGCCGTGGATCGACAAGGATTCTGAACTGGAGCACGTGTGAAAGGACCTGAGGCGGAAAACCTTGGGGTTGGGAGCAAACAGACCGGTACGGCCCGCGAGGCCGCCGCCCGCCGCCGGCAGGAGTATGTGGCGGAGATGGAGCGGGAGCTGGCGTCGATCGTTGGGCAGCTTCGGTCCATCCCCGAGGTGCGGAGGGTGATCCTGTTTGGTTCCTGGGCCCGGGGCCGGAGGGATCTGGCGGCGGACCTCGACGTGATGGTGGTGATGGACTCCGCGCAGGACTTTGTGACGCGGTGTGCCGGATTGGCCGGACGGCTTCGGACAGGCGCCCCCCTCGACTTGCTGGTCTACACACCGGAGGAGATCGAACGGTGCGCAGGGCGGCCGTTCTTCCGAAGGGCACTGGCGGAGGGGAAAGTTCTGTATGCGCGTTGAGGCGGTCGAGGAAGGCCGACGATGGCTTCGCCAAGCCCAGGTGGACCTGGGATGGCTCCCCGAGCTGGCTCGCCAGGGTGCCTTCTACCTGGTGTGTTTTCAGGCGCAGCAGGCCGCCGAGAAGGCGCTGGAGGCCTTTCTGTATGCCCAGGGAGAGGAAACGGTGACCGGCCATTCGGTGCGCCGGCTGGCGGAACGCGCCGGCGAGTACGACAATGCCTTCAGCCGAGGTCTGGAGCGGTGGTCGATCCTGGACAGTTTCCACATTCCGACCCGCTATCCGAACAGCCTGCCGGAAGGAATTCCGGCCGAGGTCTACAACCGCGCGGCCGCAGACCAGGCGTATGAGCTGGCAGCGGGAGTGGTTTGCGAGGTGAGCGCCCGGCTGTCGGGACAGGGCGGCGATTGACGGGGGTGGGATGAACCGGTGGCGGGACTGGTACGACCAGGGGCGGCGGGATCGGGAGCGGGCGGTGCTGGACATCCGCTTCGGGTATTTTGAGTGGGCGTGCTTCACGTCCCAGCACTCGGCCGAGAAGGTCGTGAAGGCATTGGGAATGGCGAAGGGAGTGGCGTTGTGGGGGCACTCCCTGACGGAGATGCTGCATCTGCTGGAAGAGCATCTGGAGGTCCCGGAGGGAGTGAAGGAGGCGGGCAGACGGCTGGACCTGTACTACATCCCGCCAAGGTATCCGAACCGCTTTGCAGCCGGGAAGCCGGCGGACTAATTTTCCGAGAAGCAGGCCGGGGAGGCTTTGGATGCGGCGGATCAGATCATCGGGTTCTGCGAGGTCCATCTGCCTCGATCGTGAAAGCCTGCTGACACTGCTGCGGGAGGTCAGCGGGAAAGCGCTGGCGGCCTTTCCGGAGCTGGTGGAAGTTCGGTTGATCGGCTCCGTGGCCTCGGGCACTCAGACCGGAACGAGTCACGTCCATCTCTTTCTTTGCCTGGAAACGCTTCCTGACAATCCGGTTGAAGGGATAAAGCCTTACCACGAGTTTTTCTCCCGGCGCCTTGAGATGGCGCTTGACATTCTGTTGGGCACTCCTCGACGGAAGGCTGCAGACGAGAGGATGCTGGCCGGCAGCCGTCCGGGACCGGCCCGGCCCGTGAGGCGGGGAGCTGGGATATGACGTGTTGGGACAAGAGAGTGGTGGGGGTGGCGTTGGCAGGACTCCTGGCATGGGCGTCGGGGAGTCTGTGGCTGGCCGCTGAGGGGCAGGCGGCGCAGGTGTCGGCCGGGGCGGCTGCGGCGTCCGGCATTCGCGTGGAGATTGCGGCGGACCTGCGGGTGGTGGCGGGATCCCGGCCGGTCCAGGTGACGGTGACAGCGTTTAACGACGGCCAGGAACGGGTGATCTGGGGACAGGGTAGCAGTTCCTGCCAACTGGAGCTTTGGGTGGAAGTGGAAGGGGCGGAGTACCGCGGCGATGTCGGCCGGATGTGTACGGCGGATTACGGTGACCAGGGCCTGGAACCGGGGGGCATGCGCCGGGAGGTTTTCGATTGGGCCGGCGAGGTACTTCGGGGTGGCGCGGTGGAGCGTCTGGACCCGGGTGTGTACCGGCTGCGCGGCGGGGCGGGTGAGTTCCGCAGCGAGCCGCTGGAGATGGAGGTTCGGGGACATTGAGGGCACGAACGATGGGTGCGGACGGCACAACCCGGGAGGGACGCCCGGGCCACCGCGGGTCCCAAGACGGCTTTCGCCGCTGGCACGGCGGTTTCGAGCCAACCGCCCGTAGCACGGCCGTCTCGAGCCAACCGCCCGTAACACGGCCGTCCCGGCCGTGCAACCGTCCGATGGGCGGTTCCCGGTCTGGCTTGCCGGCAGGAGGGCACGAACGATGGGTGCGGAGTGCACAACCCGGGCGAGACGCCCGGGCCACCGCCGGCCCCAGGACGGCTTTCGCCGCTGGCACGGCGGTCTCGAACCAACCGCCCGTAGCACGGCCGTCTCGGCCGTGCTACCGTCCCCGCGGCGGCTACCGGTCTGGATTGGCGGGGAGAAGGGCACAGCCGAGTGGATCTTTTGGTCCAAGAGCTTTGGGTGGAGGCGGAAGGGGCGGGGTACCGGGCGACGCCGCTCGGATACGCGGCCGTCCTAACCGTGCTGCGAAGAGAGCTGCCTCGCTTCTTGCGGTGAGCTGCTGAGCGATGAACGGGCTGATGCTGGGAAAGCGGAGAAACCGCGACCGGACTATGGACGTGGCCACCGCGCTCTTGCTTGTGCTTTTGGGCTGGGTGGTGGCTGTCCGATGGGATCGCCTCGACGCCTGTCTGCGCGGCAACCGCTTGCTCAGTCAACGTTGTTCCACGTTCCCAGGCGCTGAGAGTTATACTGAAGCCGCAGAGCCCGTCGTGCTTCCGGGGCAGCAAGAGACAATTCTGCTGTTGGCGCTGAGGAGTTGGTGGGACAGAGGCGAGTTCCTGAGACTGGCAGCTTGGCACAATTCTGAACAGAAAGCGTTCCATCGCCAACCCCAGTCCATGATGGCGCGGCTGTATGTCCTTTTGGGACTCCGCATCAGCGGCTCAGCGTTCCCGGCAAGTTGGAGAGGAGACCTCCCTTCCAGTTCATGGATTGTGTGGTGGTCTGAAGGAACCTCTCAGCATTCCGTCGGGAGGGCTGCCGCAGTTGAAGTTGCTTACCGGCTTGACCACGGATGGACATCGGATTGGCACAGAGGGGTGGTGGCGTTCGATCAGGCGATTGCCTGGGAGCAAGATGGTGCTGTGGTTGCAGCCATGGAGGCGCACGAACGGGCAGCAATGGCGTTCCTTTCCAGCGGCCAACCTTTGGCCTGCCGATATGCCGGCCGAAGCTTCTATGCGTTGGGCAGACTGGAGATGAAGAACCGGAACTGGAGTAGGGCGGTAGACTATTTCAGGCAGACTGCGTTGATTTCTCCTCCCGACTCAAAACCTGCGGTCGAGGGCCTCCTGCACGCTCTCTTCCGTAGTGGAGCGTCCGACCGCGAGGTGCTCGCCCATATAGATTCGCTGCGGCGGGAAGCAAAGGAGCACGGGACGGACATTAGAGCCCATGCCGCTATGGCACTTCGGGAATCGGCACAGACGCAGCTTGCGGAGAGGTTGCTCGAGTTTTCGAGCCCCGTTCGGTAACACGCTGGATATTTCAGCCCGTAATGCCTGTCGCGCATGGGATAACCCGATAAGACTCATCTCGACGAGCTGTCCCGGCCCGTGGCTGCAAGCAGATCTGAATCACGGCTCTTGGGCTGGAGAAGGCACGTTGGATAACGGGTTACTTGCAGGGGTCATCCTGCTGAGCGGGCTGTTTCTGCTGGCTCGGTCCAAAGGTCCGTCGGCTGGACTGCTGTTGGCAGATGTCCTCGTGGTGAGTGCGATTGGGTACTCGGCCGGTGCGAGGATCGCCTGTTTCCTGTACCGTTCGATTTGTGTTGCTCCGGTCGTTGAGCTGGCGGACCTTGTTACGGTTTCAACCCTGTTGGCGGGGATCTTGATTTCTCTTCTCGTGGCGACCAGACCCCAACTGTTGGGGCATCTCCACCGCTGGACCGATATGCCGAAACGGTGCAGATGGCGGAGAGCGGAGCAGCGCCTCCACTTTGCCTTGGCTCTCTCCGGAGTCGCTGTCTCGTTCGCCTTCCTCTATGCGGTCCATACCGCGTCCAATGGGGGCCTAGTCTCGCTACTGAGAGGCGAAACCTCGTTGCTCGAGGTGCGCAAAGGCATCGTGTCCGGCGCCTATGGATACTTGGCCCCAGGGTATCTCAGACAGATTCGAGACGTACTGTTCCCGATTGTTGCGGGAGCGTTCATGATGTTCGGTATCCCGAGGCGATACCGGGTCGTCTTCTGGATCAGCACTGTCATTGTGGTTGCCGCAATGCTGGTCTCCGGTCAGCGGACGCCGCTCGTCATGCTGTTTGCAGTAATGGGGTTGAGCCTTTACTCGAGTGTTCGCCGCGCCTTTACCGGTCTTGCGGTGCCGATTGCGGTGACGGTTGCGGTGGCTGCCGGGCTTTTCTTGGTCTCTACGGCGTGGCTGGGCAGGAACGGGGTGGGACAAACGCTGACGGAAAGGGTTGCAGCGATGCCTTTGGACATTGCTGAGCGCGTGTTCGTCAGGACACCGTACGAGAACATGGTGACGGCGGACTTTTGGAGGAATTCCGCGCCCACTTTCGGGCAGTCTTGGCTCGATGACCTCTCCGCGGTGTTGCCAGGTACGCAACCGATGATGTCCACCAGGCTGCATGTGGAGCTGGGAGGATCGGCCGCCGGCAACTCAGTACTCGGTCTACCGGCTGACTTGTACCTGTCGTGGAGCTGGTTGGGTGCAGTGATCTTCCCTTGGCTCTATATGTTCGGGGCTTTGGCGATCGACCGTTATTGCGCCCTTTCGCGCAGCGCCTTCACCAAATCGCTGAAGATCTACCTTACGTTATCAGCCGTGCAGTGGTACTCCCCTTACCTGTTCGTTCTCAACGGTGGCCTGATCCTTTTGGCTGTTGTCGCTCTGGACTACGTGAGGCGGAGCATGCCCAGGCGGGTCTAAGTGAAGGCAAACACGCTGTTTGTTTACCATCACACGCTCGGCTTGGTAGCGCAGGTTGGTGCCGCTGCCCTTATGCCGGTGGCCGCGATCTTTCTGGTGCGGGAAGGCAACTTGGAGATCGCGGGCTATCTCGCCTATTCACAGGGGATATTCTCGCTGGTCTACAACCTCACCAGCTTTGGGCTACGCCCGTACTTGGCGATCCAAGGCCTCAACGACCAGGACTACCCGCTTCATCTGCTACTGCGTTTGGGAGGCTGTCTCATTATCTTGGCGGTGTGGTCGGTCACCGCGGTGCTGGATCTTCTCCCGGCTCTCCTATCGTTTGGAGTTGCCGTCCTGCGGGTGGGTGACGCCGTTCAGGACCTTTCGCTCGGTATCCGCCAAGCCACTCAGAAGACCAGCGGCATCCTGGCCGGATACACGGCGGATGTACTCCTGCGTCTGGCGGTGTTTGGCGGATTGCTAGTCATTGTGAGATGGCTCTGGGGATCCGCTCTGTATGGCTTTGTGGGCGGCGCTGTAGGGGCTGCGGTCTGGGTAGGGGCGGTCGAAGGGCGCCGGCTCCGCAGCCGTGGTTGGCATGGCATCGCGCTCACCCGCGTGCCGGCGATCCTCGCGGGTGCCTCGCCCTATGCGTTTAGCACGATGGGTGTAGCCCTCATCATGGTCCTGCCTCGCCTGCTGGCGGAACGGTATTACGCCGGGGACTCGTTCGGCGCAGCAGGCGTGGCACTGATGACGGTGACCCTGTTCGGGATGGCGTTCTACACCAGTTGGGTTCGAGCCAACGTCGAGTTCAGGAACCGCGGGTTTGATTCTCGAATCTCGCGGAGGTTTCTGGGTGAACTCGGACTGGTTCTCCTGCTACTGGTGGGTGGGCTCAATGTTGTCGTCCCCGTTCTCGGCTGGATCTACGCCGTTCAGGACCAGCAGCAGTTGAGCCTGATCTTTGGGATCGGAGCTGCAGCCCTTGTGTTGAACGCTTCCATCGGAGTCATGAATCTCTTCAAGGTCAGCCGGCGGCCGGGGTCCGAGGCGCTCGTCTACCTCTGCGGCGCCTTGGGAATGGTAGCGGGCTGGGCGGCCGGCCTGCAGTTCATCACCGTGCTCTACGGGAGTTCAGCGGTTCTGCTGACGGCCGGTGTGTACTTCTGGCGTCGGATAGGGAGTGTATGACCGGCAGAAAGACCGGGTCGACGGAATCCGGCCGTGATGTGGCCTTCATCCGCATGGCCAGCCGGCCGATCCCGCGAGTGACGCGGATGATGCGGCTGTTCAGCGAGCGGGGCTACCGCCCCTTCTTTGTCGGAGCATTTCGCGAGACAGGCTTGGCAGAAGAAGACACTTGGGAGGGCTGGAGGGTCCTGCGGGTCGGCCGGGCGTTTCCGCTGCTGAACGGGCGCCGGCCCGACCTCTACCTGAGAGGGCTCGCCAGTTTTGGGGGGAGCGTCTACCGGCTTCTCGAAGAATTGGAACCGGTCGCTGTTCATGCCTCCGATTTCGAGGCCGCCATCCCTGCCTTGATCTACAGCCGGCTGCGATCCGTGCCAATGATTTACAACATCCACGACAACTTGGCACAGCGCTACCCGATCCCGCGCTTCTTCAGATCGGTCCTGAATCTGCTGGAGGGCCTGGCGGTGAGGGCTTGCACTGCTGCCCTAGTGCCGGAAGAGTTCCGGCGGGCGGCGCTCCCGGCGTGGTGCAGGCACAAGGTCCGGGTGGTCCGGAACACACCGGTCGATCCCGGCTATGCGCCTGAGCCGACCATCGACCACGAGCACAGGCGCCGGATTCTGTTCGCCGGCTGGCTCGACTGGGGTCGGGGGATCCGTCAACTGCTGGAGCTGATCGATCGTCATCCCGAGCTGAAACTGGCGCTTGCGGGCGAGGGGGAGGACAGTATTTGTAGGCTGGCTGAGTCGCATCCGCGGATCGAGTGGCTGGGGTTCCTGTCGCATGCGGGTGTCATTGATCAGACCCGGCGCTCCGGCTTCGTCGCTGCGTTGTATGATCCCGCCCGGCTCATCAACCGGTTCGCTGCTTCCAACAAGATCGCCGAGGGTCTGGCCGTCGGCAGACCCGTGATCGTCAACAGCGAGCTGGAGATTGCAGGAACGCTACGTCCGTATGGATGCATGGTGGAAGTCCCTTACCATGAGGTCAGCCGGATCGGACCCGAGTTGCTGCGCATCGCGCGCTGTGAGGACCTCTACGATTGTATGTGCCGTTCCGCCCGCCGCGCCTACCAGGAGCTCTTCGACTGGAACGAGGTCCGGAAGGTGGTCGACCGGTTGATGGATGAGCTGAATGGACCAATAGGGCGCCATGATTGAAGACTACCGGAAGAGGCCGCTTGCGTACCGGATCAGAAAGGTCCTCCGTTACGCCAGGCTGTACGGCGCTTCCAGAACTTGGGCCAAGGTTCGGGGAGCCTACCGGCTACCACTGGAAACATCTCCCCCCGAGGACTGGCGAAACGCCGAGTGCCGGGATCCGAACGCGGCGTCGAGAAGGATTGCGATCATCGGGTGTGGAAACTTCGCCTTCAGCACTATCGCCCATTACTGCTACCGGGCGGATCCCAACTTCCTCAGGAGCACGTTCGATGTCAACGGAGCCAGGGCGAAAGCCCTCTGCCGGGCGTACCGCGGCGCGCGCACCGTATCCTCAGTCGACGGGATTGCTGCCGACCCGGCGGTCAAACTGGTGTTCATCGCATCGAACCACTCCTCCCATGCGACCTATGCCACGCAGATGCTGCAGGCCGGCAAGGATGTCCACATCGAGAAGCCTCACGTCGTGGACTGGGCGCAGCTCGAGAAATTGTCTACGGCGATGCGGGGCCATCCGGAGCAGAAGGTCTATCTCGGATTCAACCGGCCGCGAAGCCGGTTGTTCCGCTGGGTCCAGGCTCATCTCTCCGGCCAGTCGACCCCGCTGATGATCTCCTGGTTCATCGCCGGCCATGCCATCCCTGCCGGTCACTGGTACTTCTCCAAGGAGGAGGGAGGGAGGATCCTGGGGAACATCTGCCACTGGACAGACCTGACGCTGCGTCTGGTGGGTCTGGAACGCGCGTTCCCGGTGGAGATCGTTCCGGGATCCGCTCCGGACTCGCAGTCCGACTTCGTGCTTGCCTACCGCTTCCACGACCGATCCATGAGTGTGATTGTGTTCTCGGCTAAGGGGCAGACCTTCGAGGGTGTGCGGGAGCATCTCAACCTGCATCAGGGCGATGTACTCGCCAGCCTGGAGGATTTCCATCGCGCCCGGGTCGAAATTCGGGAGCGCAAACTGGTCAAACGGCTGCTTTTCAGGGACCACGGTCACGAAGCGAACATCCTGAACTCTTTCAAGTCGGGCCCCGGTGTCGCTCACGACGAGGTGGTGGCCACTGCCTCTTTGTTCCTGGCAACCCGCGATGCCGTAGAGCGGGGGGGGCCGGTGGTGGCCACCGGCCGTGTCCCAGTACTGGTGGGATAAATGCGACAGCTCGTGCAGAACTTGAAAAACGGGAGGACGGTGCTGGCCGAAGGGCCGGCGCCTCGCTGCGGAAGGTTGCAGGTCCTGGTCCAGGCCCGGACCTCGCTGATCTCCGCCGGTACAGAACGGATGTTGGTCGAGTTTGCGCGCGCGGGCTGGCTGGAGAAGGCTCGCCGACAGCCGGACCGGGTCCGGCAGGTCATGCAGAAGCTGAGGACCGATGGTTTGGTGGCTACTGCGGAGGCGGTCTCCGCCCGCCTGGAGGAAGGTCTCCTGCTGGGATACAGCCACGTCGGAAAGGTCCTCGAAACCGGGCCTGGGGTGAGCGGTTTCAACCCGGGCGACCGCGTCGTTTCCAACAGTCCTCATGCGGAGGTCGTGGCCGCTCCCGCCAACCTCTGCGCCCGGATACCCGACTCCGTCACGGACGAGCAAGCTGCTTTCACAGTGATCGGGGCTATCGCTTTGCAGGGCATCCGACTCGCCCGACCCAGCCTGGGCGAGGCGTTCGTCGTTTACGGCCTCGGTTTGATCGGCTTGCTGGCCGTGCAAGTCTTCCGCGCCAACGGCTGCCGGGTTTTCGGGGTGGATCTGGACCCGACGAGGGTGGCCAGGTGCCGAGACCTCGGCATCGAGGCGGTGGAAGCATCCGCCGACGTTGTAGCGGCTGCCACCGCCTGGACCCGAGGAAAAGGGGTGGACGGAGTCCTCATCACCGCCTCTGCGCCCACTGACGAGATCGTCCATTACTCCGCGCTGATGTGCAGAAAGCGGGGACGTATCGTACTGGTCGGGGTTGTGGGTTTGAACCTCCGCCGGGAGGACTTCTACGAAAAGGAGCTGACTTTCCAGGTTTCCAGTTCCTATGGACCCGGCCGATATGACCCGAGCTATGAGATGGAAGGACGGGACTATCCATACGGCTACGTTCGGTGGACCGCGCAGCGGAATTTTGAAGCCGTCCTCGAGTTGATCCGTAGCGGCGCGCTCCGGGTCGATGATCTCGTGACCCATCGCTTCCAGTTTGAGCAGGCGGCAGCCGCCTACGAGACGTTGTTGTCCGACCCCACAGCTCTAGGGATGGTCCTCCATTATTCCGCGGACGTCGGTGTGGAGCGCACCGTCGGGCTGGGGCCAGTCGTTCACTCATCGGAAGCAGTCAGCCAGCCGAAGATCGCCCTGATTGGCGCGGGGAGTTTCGCTCGTATGACGTTGCTTCCGGCGCTGAAGAAGGCTTCGGTGCCGATCGAGTGGGTGGCCGACATCAGAGGACTGCCCGCGGCAACCGCGGCGCGCAAGTTTGGCGCCCGGTTCGCGACCTCGGATCACCGCGAGGTGCTTGCCGATCCCGCAGTCGATGCGGTGTTTATCGCTGTCGGACATGACTCACACGCCGATCTGGTGGTTGAAGCCCTGGAAGCCGGCAAACACGTGATGGTCGAGAAACCGCTGGCTCTCACCCCTGCCGAAGTGTTGAGGGTTATGGAGGCCGCCGCGCGCCATCCAGGCCGTCAGCTTACCGTTGGGTTCAACCGGCGCTTCAGTCCGCATCTCAGGGCCATCGCCGCGGCACTGCATGGTCGAACAGAACCGCTGACCATGAACTACACCGTGAATGCCGGAGCGATTCCGCCCGATCATTGGGTCCAGGATCCAGTTCGGGGTGGGGGGCGCATCATCGGCGAGGCTTGCCATTTCATCGATGTGTTTGTGTTTCTGGCAGGAAGCCTCGTAGAGTCGGTGGCTGCCTTCAAGGTGGGAGAGGGACCGGCAGTGCGTGACGACAAAATGTCGATCATCGTGAGGCTCGCTGACGGTTCAGTCGGAACCGTAAACTATTTTGCGAACGGAGCGAAGGATTATCCCAAGGAGACCCTGGAGGTGTTCAGCGACGGCCGCGTCGCCCGAATGGAGAATTTCCGCCGGACCCGCGGCTACGCATTCAGAGGCTTCCGCAACGTTTCCACGTTCCGCCAAGACAAAGGGCACGTGGCGGAGGTAGGAGCCTTTCTTGATCGCCTGCGTACAGGAGGGCCACCCCTGATCCCCCTCCAACAGCTTGTCAACGTGACGTTGGCCAGTTTTGCGGCAGTGGCGGCCGCCCGAGACGAGAGGGTCGTCCGTCTTGTCGACGAGTATGACGGGATCGGCTGACGGCGCCACCCGGCAGCTTCAGCCGCGCCGTACCCACGAGCAATGCCCTCTTTCCACATACTGCACATCGTTGGCGCACGTCCCAACTTCATGAAGGCTGCGCCCGTGGTCCACGCACTGGCGGAGGTCCCCCACGTCCGCCAAATGCTCATACACACCGGACAGCATTACGACACGGCCATGTCCGATGTCTTTTTCCGCCAGCTGGAGCTGCCGGAACCCCATCTGAACCTGGGAGTCGGCGGGGGTTCCCATGCCACCCAGACAGCCGAGATCATGGTCCGGCTCGAACCACTGCTCCAGAGCCAGCCACCGGACTGGGTTGTGGTTTACGGAGATGTGAACTCCACGGTCGCCGCGGCGTTGGTGGCAGTCAAACTCGGGATCCCCCTTGCGCATGTGGAAGCCGGCCTGCGGTCGTTCGACTGGACGATGCCCGAGGAGATCAACCGCCTGGTCACTGACCGGCTCGCCAGCCTGCTGCTGACACCTTCCGCCGACGCGGACGCCAACCTCGCGCGGGAAGGCGTGCCTTCCGACCGGATCGTGCAGGTAGGCAATTGCATGATCGACACCTTGATCCGGTTGCTGCCGCACGCCCGCCGGCCGCCGCTGGACGGAATCGGCGATCGCTACGTTCTGGTGACCCTGCACCGTCCCTCCAATGTGGACAGACCCGAGCGCCTGCGGGCCGTCATTTCGGCGCTCGAGGAGGTGGCGGAACGCGTCAGGGTGGTCTTTCCCCTACACCCCCGAACCCGTACCCGCCTGGACCAGGCGGGAATCCACCCCAGTCCCAAGCTGACCATCACCGAGCCGTTGGGATACCTGGAATTTATCGGACTCCAGAAGAGCGCGCTGGCGGTGATCACGGACTCCGGCGGCATCCAGGAAGAAACGACCTTCCTGGGTGTCCCGTGCCTGACCTTGCGTCCCAACACGGAGCGGCCGATTACGGTCGAACTCGGCACCAACCGCCTCATCGGCGAAAACCCGTCCGCCATTGGTCGCGAACTGGAAAGGGTGCTGGCCGGAGACCGGCCCATGGGGCAACCGATTCCCAACTGGGACGGTCAGGCTGGCATGCGGGTGGCGGCGGCCCTTTGCGAGCTGGCGGGTACGCGCTTCCCCTAGGGGTCCCAGGCTTGGCGTCTGGCCAGGCAGGGATGAGCCGGTGGACCCACTTCTTGTCTTCCATACCGTCCGCCACCTGCGGGCAAGCCAGATCGCAGCCCGGCTGCGGCGGATGCTGCTGCGGCCGTCCGTACGATTCCGGTCTGGCGCCTCCTGGACCTTGCGCGCGCCGGGAGCCGGCGTACCGCCGGCCGCACCCCCGCCGGACCGCTGTGACGGAGAAGTATTCGACCTCCTGCATCAGCCGCGGCGACTTTCGGGTCCGGACCGCTGGCAGCCCCCCGGTGTCTCCCCCCTCTGGGCCTATCACCTGCACTACTTCCAGTATCTCGACGCCGTTCCCCAACGCCGGGCCGTCGAACTGATGCTGGACTGGATCACCGCCAATCCTGTGGGCTCGACTCCAGGCTGGGATCCCTATCCCATCAGCCTCCGCCTCCGCGTCTGGCTGGAGTGGCTGGCATCCCATGCCGCGGACCTGCCGCCTGACACCCGGTCCCGCTTGCTGGAAAGCCTGGGTTGGCAGACGGAGTACCTGAGGCAATCGCTGGAGTTCCATGCACAGGCCAATCACCTGTGGGAGAACGCCGTGAGCCTCACGTGGGCCGGCCTCCGTCTTGCCGGCCCCTCCGCCGACCGCTGGCTCGACACCGGATACCGTCTTCTGCGGCGGGTCCTGGCCGAACAGCTCCTGGGGGATGGCCTGCACGAGGAACGGAGCCCGGCCTACCATGCGGGTCTTTGCCACGGGGTCTTGAGGTTGGCGCGTGTGGCCCGCGTGGTTGGAGGGTCCGTTGCGGCCGCGGTTGCAGACCTGTGCGATGACGCTGCAGGCCGCATGTTGGCTGCTCTGGATCACCTGACCCACCCGGACGGCAGGGTTGCTCTCCTGAATGATTGCGGGCTCGACTGGGCCCCCACCTGGGAACAGCTCAATAGCTATGCGGGTTGTGATGCGCCCCGCCGCCGGGAGAGGGGGCCGAGAGATGGGGCGGGAAGCCAAGATGGCACATGGTGGCTTCCGGATGCCGGGTACTACGGGTGGCGGCGGGAGGGGATGTATCTGGTTTTCGACGCCGGCCCCATCGGACCCGACCATCAGCCGGCTCACGGACATGCGGATGCATTGTCCTTCGAGCTGAGCCTCCGTGGGCACCGACTGGTGACCGATACGGGCGTGAGCACCTACAACGCGGTGGATGACCGGCTCTACGAGCGGGGAACCGCCGCGCACAATACCGTCCAGGTCAATGGCGGCGACCAATGTGAGCTGTGGGCGGCATTCCGCTGTGGACGGAGGCCGAAGGTAACCGGACACCTTCGCGGCGGGGGGGCGGACCCGGTGCGGATGGAAGGATCCGCAGCTGTGCGGACACGCGCAACCGGATCGTATCGCCATCGCCGCGAAGTGGTTGTGTGCGAGCTGGGTCTGAGGTTCCGCGACGACTTGCAGTGTGGCGAGGGCAGTGACCTGACCTTGCGCCTGCATCTGGCGCCTGGCATCGAGCTCCGCCCGGGATCCGGTCCGGGACGAGTCTCACTGCTTCGGCAAGGCGAGCACCTGGCGGAAGTGTGGTCGGCCGATCTCGACTGGGATGCGGAAGAGACCCCTTATCACCCAACCTTCGCCGGGGGTCAGACGAGAATTTGCCTGCAACTGCGCACACGTTCCAAAGGAGAGACCCGCCTGGTCTGGGGGCTGGATTGGTCGTAAAGGGATTGCCTCACAACCCGGATCTTGTCCGGATCCTCTTCCTTTCTTTCTACTTCCAGCCGGACCTGTCCGCCTGCGCCTTCCGCTCCACGGAGCTGGTGAAAGCCCTGCGCCACGTCGGAGACGGCAGGGTGCAGATCGAGGTTCTCACCACACGTCCCAATCGCTATTCGACTTTTCAGCCGGCTGCCCCTCCGGTCGAGGAGGCGCCGGGACTGACGGTCCGCCGCTTCGCTGTGCCTGGGCACAGCAGCGGGATGTTGGATCAGTCCCGCGTGTTCGCCAGCTATGCTTACCAAGTGAGCCGTTCGGTCCGCCGCGGCGGTTGTGATCTGGTCCTCGCCACGTCCTCCAGACTGATGACCGCGGTGCTGGGGGCCTGGGTTTCGTCGCGTGCGGAAGCGCCGCTCTACCTGGACCTCCGGGACATCTTCGTGGAGACCATGCACGAACTGGTGGAATCCCGCTTCCGCAGGGCGTTTCTTGCGCCTTTCCACTTGCTGGAAACCTATGCCCTGCGTAAAGCGCGGCGTGTGAATCTGGTCTCTGAAGCTTTCGCAGACCACTTCCGCCGCATCGTCCCCCGGCAGGAATTCAGGTTCTTCACCAACGGGATCGATGACGAGTTTCTGGGGGTGTCCTTTGCAGCCGTCGAAGCGAACCCGCGCCCCCTGATCGTGTGTGCCGGCAACATCGGGCAGGGTCAAGGACTCGAACGCATTGTTCCGCAGGCAGCCCGGCTCCTCGACGGTGAGGCGGAGTTTCTGATCGTGGGTGACGGAGGCAGGCGGAAGCTCCTGGAACGGAGTCTGGCCGAGGCAGGGGTCCGGAACGTGCAGCTCCGGCCTCCGGTGATGAGGTCGGAACTGGTGGAGATCTATCGCCGGGCGGACTATCTCTTTCTTCACCTGAACGCGCAAGCGGCCTTCGAGCGCGTGTTGCCCTCGAAACTCTTCGAGTATGCCGCCACCGGAAAGCCCATTCTCGCCGGAGTTGCCGGCTATCCCCGAGCTTTCCTGCAGAAATGGGTTCCCGGAGTGGAGGTTTTCGACCCCTGTGACGCCCAGGCCATGGCTGTCGCCTTTCGGCGGCTTCCCAGGGGACTCTCTTCTCGTGAGGAATTCGTCCGCCGGTTCGCCCGCTCCCGGCTTGCTCGGGCCATGGCCGAGGACATCCTGGATCTGGCGGCCGGAGGCGCGGTTTGAGAGTGCTTGTCACCGGAGCTGACGGATTTGTCGGCCGGGCGCTAGTACCCTTCCTGGAGTCCCGGGGAATTTCGGTACGGGCGGGGGTCCGCCGGATTCGTCCGAGCAACCTGCACAAGTGCGAAACGATTGAGATCGGGGATCTGGCTTCCAGGACCGACTGGTCTGCGGCGGTGGAGGGTGTCGACGCCGTAACCCACCTTGCGGCAAGGGTCCACGTCATGCGGGAACAGGCGGCGGATCCGCTGGAAGAATTCCGGAAGATCAATGTCAGAGCCACCTGCATACTGGCCCGTGGCGCAGCGGCAGCCGGTGTGCGGCGGTTCGTATTCCTCAGCTCGGTCAAGGTAAACGGAGAGAGGACCTCGGGTCGCCCTTTTCGATGGGACGATCCGCCCGCGCCGGAAGACCCTTACGCGGTGTCGAAACTGGAAGCGGAATGTGCCCTTCGGGAGATCGAACGCGACTCCGGCATGGAAGTCGTGGTCATCCGACCACCGCTGATCTACGGACGGGGGGTGAAGGGCAACCTCGCCCGAATGGCCAGACTTGTGAAGACCGGTCTCCCTCTTCCGCTGGGAGCCGTCAAGAACCGGCGGAGCCTGGTGGGGATGGGTAATCTGTGTTCCCTGATCGAGAGGTGTCTCACCCATCCGGCGGCAGCCGGCGGAACCTTCCTGGTCTCCGACGGCCGCGATATCTCCACGCCTGACCTGATCCGGGCGCTGGCATCTGTCCTCTCCACCCGTGCCCGTCTGGTCGCTGTGCCGGTGCCGCTGCTTCGCACCGCCTTCAGGCTGGTTGGTCTGGGTGCGGAATTCTCCCGGCTTTGTGGCTCCCTGGAGGTCGATATTGAGCCGACCTGCCGGCGTCTGGAGTGGCGGCCCCCTTTCGCGTTTGAGGAAGGCCTCCGGTTGCTGGGCCCGTAAATATTCTCCCGATGGCCTGCTACAGACCGCTGCCTCCGGCCGCGGTCCACGAAACCGAAAGGGCTGCCCGGCCATGAGCCCCTTGAACTGGATTCTCCCCGGATTGACAGCAGCCGTGGTGTCCTGGTGGGCCGTGGGCTGGCTGGCCCGCTCCGGCGGGCTCTGGCTCGACATCCCCACCGCGCGCAGTTCCCACCGGCTGCCTACTCCGCGAGGGGGTGGTCTGGGCCTGCTGGCGGGAGCCGCTGCCGGAGTAGCGGTGGCGGCCTGGTCAGGGACCATACAGCAACTGCCGGGTTCTCTTGTGCTGGCGACGCTGATCGTGGCCGGGGCCGGTCTCGCCGATGACATGCGGGGCGGTTTGCCGCCGGTCTTTCGGCTGGCTGTCCAGTTGATTGCGGCAATCCTGGTAACCGGTTCCTGCGGACCCATCGAGCGGTTGCCATTGCCGGATCCGGCAGCGCCGCTCCTGGGCTGGGCGGGGTATCCCTTGACCGTGCTTTGGCTGGTCGGGGTAACGAATATCTACAACTTCCTGGACGGAATCGACGGCCTTGCAGCGGTTCAGGGGCTGGCAGCAGGCCTCGCCCTGGCTCTTGCCGTTGGGACTGCGCCGGAGGCGCAGGTGGCGCTGAGTCTGGCCGGTGGATGCGCGGGCTTTCTGGTGCACAACTGGCATCCGGCGCGGATCTTCCTGGGCGACGTCGGATCGGCGGCCCTCGGTTTTCTGTTTGCTGCAATTCCGCTGTACGCCACCCGCGATGCGGCGGAGCGAGCGGAACTGGTCTGGTTGGCGATTCTGGTTCTCTGGTTCTTTCTCGCTGACGGTGCCTTCACCCTGTGCCGGCGGGTATGGCGGGGAGAACGGGTCTGGGAGCCCCACCGTTCGCACCTGTACCAGCGGCTGGTCCAGACCGGCTGGTCCCATGCCCGGGTTGCCTTGACTGTCGGCCTGGCGACCGTGGCGTTGGCGGCGAGTGCGGCAGCAGCCCGGTCGTCCATGGGCGTCGGCGCCCGCTGGAGTGTCACGGGGATGGCAGTAGTTGCATTCGCCGTATACTGGGCAGCCGTTGTGCGACGGGAGCGCGAGGCCCGCGGCCGGCAGCCGGGGGAGGCGGTTCCGAATCGTTGAACCCAGGCCAGCATCGACCGTCTGCCGCCCAGGCTCGTGCCGGAATGCATCCCCCAAAGCGCCGTCGTCGGTGCGTTTTGGCCGGGGCAGTCCGGAAGGGCCGGAGAGAAAGCTGCCCACTGTGCCCAATCGACCAGTTCAGTAAACTGGTTGACAGTCATGCGGGAAACGGAGATCGGGGCCTTTGAGGCTAAAACGCGCCTGTCGGAGCTTCTCCGGGAGACGGAGAAGGGGACGGTCGTTTCGCATTACCAGGAGGGGAAAGGTGGTCGTCCTGCTCCTACCCGCTCCCCAGCGGGAGCGATCGGCCGAAGACCTGCCCGCGGCCGTCTAGGCGGTTCGAAACCCCATCGAAGGCACGGTCGAGGTCCGGAAGATGATTAAGGAAGGCCGGCGCACTTGAAGGGTTCCGAGATCGTTTGCGACAGCTCGGTCGTGCTACGGGTGGCTGTGCCGGCCGTCCCTGCCAGGGGGGCGGCAATCGGTCGGGGGCCCGTGGTAGCCCGGGCGTCCCGCCCGGGTTGGGCGGTTGGCGCTGACCGTCCGTGCCCTTCTCCTGGCAAAGAATCGCCGGCAGGACAAAGGAGCCGCTCGCGCTGTGGGGGTACGGTTTCGCCGCGCGGACGGCTGCACGGCCGAGACGGCCGTGCTACGGGTGGCTGTGCCCGCCGTCCCTGCCAGGGGGGCGGCAATCGGTCGGGGGCCCGTGGTAGCCCGGGCGTCCCGCCCGGGTTGGGCGGTTGACGCTGACCGTCCGTGCCCTTCTCCCGGCGAAGAATCGCCGGCGGGACAGGGGAAGCCTTCCGTCGGCGCCGGATGCGGACGAGCCTGCCGCGCGGACGGCTGCACGGCCGAGACGGCCGTGCTACGGGTGGCTGTGCCGGCCGTCCCTGCCACGGCGGCTGCCGCGCACCAGCAGTGCCCCGAGGCCAAGGAGGGTCTCCCGTGTCGGAATTCCGTGCTATCTTGACCGAGGTTGTCAGGCCTCCGGATGACCAGAGAAAATCCGAGGGACGAGGAAAGCGGACAAGCCGTTGCGGGGAGAGAGGGACGCGTGATCCGTGAATCCGGCTGGAGCCGCCTGATTTCCCGGCTGGTCAGAATAGCCGTGGCTTTCGCGGCGGCTGCGTTCTGGGTGGAAGTGTGCATCGTGGCCGCTTTCACCATCCGTTTTCTGGCCTTGGGCGCCGGCGCCAACCCCGCCGCCAGGACCAGCAGCTCTTACGCCGACTATGCGGCGCTTGCCCTGCGCAACGCCGCCCTCCCCAGCCTGCTGATCGGCCTGACCGTCTTTACCGGACTGCAGGCCTTCCTGCGCTGGCGCCCGCCGGCCGGCTCTCCGGAACGCACCGCGGACGACCAGACCACTCCGCCAGTGGCGGCGGCGGTGGCCTTCTCCAGCTTCTTCCTGCTTCTTTACGGCCTCGGTTTCCTCCTTTCCGCCGACTATGTGTTCCCCCGCCAAAGCCTGCTGGTGGCCTGGGTCCTGTGCGTTTGCGGCTACCTCAGTTTCCAGATCACCCGCCACCTGCGCTCCGGCTGGGAACTGCCCATCCGTTATACCCGGACCACCCAGTTCCTGATCGACACTGCGGTCATCCTGGGTGCTTTGGCCGCGGCCTACGTGGTCCGGTTCGACGGCAGCTTTCCCCATGAGCAGCTCGCCCAGTTTCTGGTGGTGGGTCCATACGTGTTGGCCGCCTATCACGTCTCCAACGGGCTCTGGGGCGTCCACTCCTTTGTCTGGCGTTTCACCGGCCTCAAGGACGTGGTCGCCATCGGGCAGGCAGTTTCCACCGCTGCCCTGACGGCGATGCTGGTCCGAATCCTGGTGCTGGACCAATACCCCTCCCTGAGGATTCCCTTCGGAGTGCTCATCATCCAGCCGCTGCTGACCTTCGTGGGCCTGACGGCGGTCCGGGGACTGCGCCGGGTCCAGTATTCCTACTCGCGCTCGCGGCAAAAACAGGCTTCCGCGGAGACCGTGAGCGAGCCCGACCTGCGCCGGGTCCTGCTGGTGGGTGCGGGCGAGGCCGGACGCCTGCTGGTGCGCGAGCTGGAGCGGCGCCGGGAGTTCTCCATCGCCGGATTTCTGGATGATGATCCCCATAAGCAGAACCGGCGGGTCGAAGGGATCCGGGTGCTGGGCGGGATCCTGGACCTGCGGCGGATCGCCGCCGCCACCGGAGTCCGCGAGGTTGTCCTGAGCATGCCGTCCGCACCTCAGTCGGTGATGCGGCGGGTGGTGGCCGACTGCGAGGAAATCGGCCTCAAGGTGTGGTCGGTACCCAGCGTCTCCGAAGTGCTTCTGGGCAAGGTCAGTGTCGGACGCCTGCGGCCGGTGCGGATGGAAGACCTGTTGGGGAGGGCGTCGGTACGGTTCCCCTCCGAAGACCGGGAGCTGGTGGCCACGTACGAGGGCAAGCGGATCCTGGTCACCGGTGCGGCCGGTTCCATTGGCTCGGAGCTGGTGCGCCAGCTTCGTGATTACCGCCCGGCCCAGCTCGTCATGCTGGACAAGGATGAGAGCGGACTGTACGAGAAGGGCCTGGAGCTGCGAGAGGACTACGGCGGGGATCTGGTGGAAGTGGTGGCGGACATCCGGGAGCCCCGGCGGCTGGACCAGGTTTTCGCCAGGTGGCAGCCGCAGGCCGTCTTCCACGCCGCCGCCTACAAACATGTGCCGATGATGGAACACCATCCCACCGAGGCGGTGCGCAACAACATCTTCGGCACCCGGAACGTGGTCGAGGCCGCCTCCCGGCACGGCGCCAGATTCCTGTTGCTGATTTCCACCGACAAGGCGGTCAATCCGACCTCCGTGATGGGTGCGTCCAAACGCGTGGCCGAGATGATCGTCCGCCGGGAGGCCGCCAACAACCTGTCCATGCGCTGCTGTTGTGTCCGCTTCGGCAACGTCCTGGGCAGCCGGGCCAGTGTAGTGCCGCTGTTCCAGAAGCGTATCGCCGAAGGAAGGAACATCCAGGTGACTCACCCGGAGGTGCGGCGCTACTTCATGACCATCCCGGAGGCGGTGCAACTGGTGCTGCAGGCAGGATCCCTGGCCCGGCGGGGGGAGACTTTTGTCCTGGATATGGGGGACCCGGTGCGGATCGTCGATCTGGCGCGGGAGCTGATTGCCCAGTCCGGTCTGGTCCTCGGACAGGACATCGAAATCGAATTCACGGGCTTGCGGCCCGGCGAGAAGCTGTACGAGGAGCTGCTGATCAGCGAAGGACAGCGCAGCACCAAGTATCCCAAGATCTTCGTGGATCCGCCCCCGGAACGCTCCGGGGAAGAACTTGACGCCGCACTCAGGCAGCTGCAGGAAGCGGCGGACTCCGGCCGTCCGGAAGGGATCTACGAAGCGTTCCGGAATCTCGGGATCGGATACCGGCGGCGGCTGGAAGTCCGGGAGGTGGTCTGAGGCGGCTGGAGTTGTCGGATCCCGCGGATCACGCTGATCACGCGGATCGCCCGGATCACGCAGACCTCCGTGATGCCGACGGCGGGCGGCGCCCCGGCCTCATCCGGATGTGGTGCTGGGTCGAGGTGGCGGCGCTGGCAGCCGTGGCCCCCTGCCTCCTGTTTCCCCGTCTCCCCACCGTCGGTGTGGCCGTGATCCTCCCCTGCCTCTGGCTGGTCCGAGGCCTGCTCACCGGCCGTTTTCTCCCTTCCTCTCCACTGAACCTGCTTCTGCTGCCGCTGTTGATCATGGTGGCGGTAAGTGTCTGGGCGACACCGGACCTGGAGTTCAGTCTGGGCAAGATCGCCGGCACCCTGCTGGGCATCTTTGTTCTGGAAGTCGGCTCCGGCTGGATCTCCACCTGGCGCCGACTGGTTGTGGCGGTGGCGCTGTGGGCCGCCTCCGGGGTCGCCCTGGCCCTGCTGGCCCTCTTTGCCCTTCCCTTGCGTCCTCGCTACGCCATTCTCGCCCCTCTCATCGACTTGCTGCCCGCCCGGCTGGAACTGTCCGTTCCCCCTGGCTCCCTGAATCCCAACCCCATGGGCGGCACGATGCTCCTCTTTCTCCCGCTGTTGTTGGTCGCAGCCTGGATGCTGCGGGGCGGAAAGGCCGCGGCAGGGCTGCCATCCCGGGCGGCAGGACTCCTGACGACAGCGGCCTGGTTGGGGACTGTGGCGGCGGCCGGTCTCTGCGCGCTGGTACTGGTGCTGACCCAGTCACGGGGCGCGTGGGCCGGCTTCCTGGCAGGCTGTCTTTTCCTGACGTGCCTGCGCTTTCGCCGCCTGGGGCGGGTACTTGTCGTCCTGGCCGGCCTGGTGCTCCTCGTGGCCGCCTTCTACGTCGTGGTCGCGGGGGAGTCTGAGGGGGTCGAAGAAACCTTGACCGAGAGTTCCTCGGGCATCGGCCTGGAGGCGCGCCTGGAGATCTGGGATCGGGCGATCTACGGCATCCAGGATTTCGCTTTCACCGGCATGGGCATGAACATGTTCCGCCGGGTGGTCCATCTGCTCTACCCGCTGTTCGTGGTGCCGCCGGAAACCGATATCGCCAGCGCCCACAACCAGTGGCTGCAAACCGCCCTCGATCTGGGAATCCCGGGCCTGGTGGCCTATGTCGCCCTCTGGGCGGCCGTAATTCGGATCCTCCTGCACGCGGGCCGGACGGCATCGCGACCCTGGGGGTGGTGGCTGGCGGCCGCTTTGGCGGCGGGACTGGTGTCCCAATTCACTTTCCTGCAGGCTGACTCCATCCCGCTGGGTGCGAAGCTGGGTGGATTGTGGTGGGTAGCCGTCTGTCTGGGGGTCGCCCTGTACCGGATCCAGGGCTGTCGCGTATGCTTGGGCGCCTGGGCGACCCTGGAGGTGCTCATGCTGTGGGCCCTGTCCTCGCTGGCCGCAATTGCGTTGGTGAGTGAATGCCCTTATGTGGCGTTGGTGTTGGCAGGCGGCGGGGGTGTCTATGTGGGTTGGCTGGCGACGCCGCCGCCGCCGGCGAAACCGCCGGCCGGTCCGGCCGAAGGGAAAGCATGAAGGTAGTGGTTACAGGCGGTGCAGGGTTCATTGGCTCCCACCTGGTGCGGGCCTTGGCGGAACGTGGAGACCAGGTGGTGGTGATCGACAACCTGTCCACCGGCAAGGAGTCGAACCTGGCCCCGGTGGCGGATCGTTGCCGGCTGGTTCTGGGCGATATCCGGGAGCGGGATCTGCTGCTGAGGGAGTTCCGGGATGTGGAGGTGGTGTTCCACCAGGCGGCGATGGTCTCGGTCCAGAAGTCGGTGGAGAACCCGCTGGAGTGCAACGAGGTCAATGTCCGCGGTACCCTTAATGTTATTGAGTGTGCACGTCACTGGGGAGTCAGGCGGGTTGTGTTTGCGTCGACCTGCGCGATTTACGGCGACTCCGAAGTGCTGCCGAAGCGGGAGGAACTGCCGCCATGCCCGTTGTCTCCGTACGCGGTTTCCAAGCTGGTGGGCGAACAGTATGGCCTGCTCTACCGGCGGCTGTACGGCCTCCCGGTCCAGCCACTGCGGTATTTCAACGTGTTTGGTCCCGGTCAGGATCCCACCTCGGATTATGCCGCTGTGATACCGCGGTTCATCAGCCGGATGCTGGCGGGGGAACGCCCCATCATCTTCGGAGACGGAGAACAGACCCGTGACTTCGTCTATGTCGGCAATGTCGTCCAGGCCAACCTCCTGGCGGCGGAGCGGGATTCGCCCGGGCATCCGGTCAATATCGGCAGCGGGACCAGCTACAGCCTCAACCAGTTGGTGTCGATCCTCAATGGGATTCTGGGCACCTCGTTGGAACCGGAGTATCGGGAACCGCGGCCGGGAGACGTACGGCATTCCCGGGCGGACGTGAGTCTGGCCAGACGGGTCCTGGGCTTTGCGCCGGCCGTGGGGCTCAGGGAAGGACTTGAGGAGACCGTTGGAGCGTTGGAACGCGGGTCACACGGATCCCGCGGATGACACGGATCTCGCGGGTCACGCGGGTCAATGGATCGCGGAGCAAGGAGACGGCAGCAATGACGTTGCTGGAAAAGATCGAGCAGAAGAGAGCGAAGATCGCGGTGGTAGGTCTGGGCTATGTCGGCCTGCCGCTGGTCATGGAGTTTGTGGAAGGCGGTTTCGAAGTGGCCGGCATCGACGTGGACGATGCCAAAGTGAAGGGACTGAACGCGGGCCGGTCTCACGTCCTGGACGTTCCCGCCCGCAAGGTGGAAACCGCCGTGCAGTCCGGCAGATTCAAGGCCTACAACCATTATGAACCGGTCCGGGATGCCGACTGCGTGAGCATCTGTGTGCCCACACCTCTCAAGAAAACCCGCGACCCGGACATCAGCTTCATCACCAGCGCGGTTTCGGAAATCGTGCCACGACTCCACGCCCAGATGTTGGTGGTACTCGAAAGCACCACCTATCCGGGAACGACGGAAGAGCTGGTGAGGGCTGAGATCGAGAAGGCCGGTTTTGTGGTGGGGCGGGACATCTATGTCTGTTTCTCCCCGGAGCGGGTCGATCCCGGAAATCCGGTCTACCACACCCGGAACACGCCAAAAGTCATGGGGGGCACCACGCCGGCCTGCCTGCAGATGGCCCAGGCGCTTTATGGACACGTGATCGAACGGATCGTGCCGGTGTCTTCCACCCAGGCGGCTGAGATGGTGAAACTTCTGGAAAATACCTTCCGGGTGGTCAACATCGGTCTCGTCAACGAAGTCGCGGTGATGTGCGACAAGCTGGGCATCTCGGTATGGGAGGTCATCCAGGCGGCTTCCACCAAGCCGTTCGGGTTCATGCCTTTCTACCCCGGCCCGGGCCTGGGCGGACATTGCATCCCCATCGACCCCCTCTACCTCTCCTGGAAGCTGAAGGCGCTGAACTACAACGCCCGTTTCATCGAGCTGGCCAGCGAGATCAACACCGAGATGCCGGAGTATTGCGTCTCCAAGGTGGCGAAAGCGCTGAACCGGCAGCGCAAGCCGCTGAACGGATCTCGGGTTCTGGTCCTGGGTGTGGCTTACAAAAAGGATGTCAGTGACACCCGCGAGTCCCCGGCCATGGATGTGATTCGCCTGCTGGAAGCCGAGGGCGCGCTGGTGGATTACCACGACCCCTTCGTGGCTGAGCTGCCTCTGGATTCGGGTCACGGGAGCGCAGCGGGGGCGTCGAACCGCAGATCCGTGGAACTCACCGCCGACCGGGTGGCCTCATACGACATCGTCGTGCTGGTCACAGATCACTCCTCCATCGACTATGATCTGGTGCAGCGCAGCGCCCAACTGATCTTCGATTCGCGCAATGCTTTCAAGGGCGACTTCCCGAACGTCGTGAAGCTGTAGGGACACGCCATGCCCGGACCGTCGGCTGAACGCTGTTTCAGCGTCGTCATTCCTGCGCGCAACGCGGCCCGGACTCTGCCCGACACTTTGAGATCGCTAGCATGCCAGCCGGAATTCCCCCGCCTGGAGGTGGTGGTGGTGGAGGACGGTTCGGTGGACGGAACAGCGGAGGCGGCTGCCGGCTTCCCCTGGTGTCGTTTGATCCGCCAGCCCGGCTCCGGGGCGGCGGCGGCGCGCAACCGGGGTCTTCGGGAAACCCGGGCGCCGGTGGTACTGTTTCTAGATGCGGATTGTGTGGCGGCCGATGACTGGGTTCGGCGACTGGTGAGCCCGTTGGAGCAAGACCCTGGTTTGGGAGGAACGGTGGGAAGATTCGTTTCCTCCCAGGCAAACTGGGTGGCGCGACTCACCCAGCTCGAACTGGACGCCCGCCATCGCCGGATGAGCCGTCACCCCGACACCGACTTTGTCAATTCCGCGACCTGCGCTTTCCGCCGATCAGTACTGGGCTCGGATCCATTCGATGTCAGGTTTGACAAGCTTGAAGACATCGAGCTTTCCTTCCGGCTCGCCGGGCAAGGTGTACGGATGCGCTATGTTCCGGAGGCGACGGTGCAGCATCGCCATCCGGAGGCCCTGTGGGTGCATGTTCGCCGTCGGTTCCAGTATGGCCGCCTGACTCCGGCGCTCTACCGCCTGCACTCGGGACGGCTGGCCCGGGATTCCAGCACGCCCCAGACCCGGCGGTTCCAGTTGGTGCTGCTGGCGGCCGCCTTGCCTGCAGGCCTGGTCTGGTGGCCGGGGGGGCTGGTCTTGGCGCTTTCGTCGGTGCTGTTGGCGTGGCCGACTCTCCGGGCGGCCTGGAGACTGTCTCCGGCTCTGGCCTTGAAGGCGCCGGCTTTCATCGCCGCCGGCAATATGGGTTTCCTTCTGGGGACTGTGGCCGGTCTGCTGCGACGCCGGCCCTGAAGCCCCGCCCCGGACCCCGAGGGCACCCGCGATCCTTGTGACTTATAATCGCCGCCTGTGGTGTTTGTAACTGCATGTGCCGCCAGCCTCGGGCTGGCTTTTCTGTTTCAGGGTACGGTGGAACGTCCCCGCCGGACGGGCGGCGTGGCTGTGCTGGTGGCCGTCCTGGTGGCGGTCCTCCTGGCGCACGGTGCGGCGCCGCTGTTCACCCTGAGGGTCTTCTGGATGGCGGCCCTGATCCTGTTTGCCATGGGAGCAGTGGACGATCTTCTCGTGCTCAGTCCCACCACGAAACTGGCGGTCCAGGTGGCTGCAGCCGGTCTGTTTGTCGGTTTCACCTCTCGAGGGACCTGGGGCGGTGAGCTGGAACTGGTGCTGGGAGCCGCCGCCTTTCCGGTGTGGATCTTCTGGCTGGTGGGCATCACCAATGCGGTCAATCTGCTGGACAACATCGACGGCCTCACTGCGGCCACCGGTTTGGCGGCCGCTCTCTGCCTGTTGTGGCTGGGGATCGGTGCCGACTGGGTGCTGTGGCCGCTGGCGGGGGCGCTGGCAGGCCTGCTTTGTCTGAACGGCCACCGGGCCCGAATCTACTTGGGAGACTCCGGCAGCCACCTGCTGGGGTTCAGTCTCGCGGCACTTCCGTTCTTTGGACTTCCGCTGGAACGGATCTGGATTCCGGTTTTGGTGTTGGCGGTCCCCATCGTGGATACCACCTATGTCACGGTTGCACGCTGGCGGCGCGGAGTTTCGCCCTTCCAGGGGGGCAAGGACCATCTCTCCCATCGGTTGCTGCGGGGGGGTTGGCCGGGTTGGCTGGTGTGGAGTGCCTCTGCCGGAGTGACTCTGGTGATGGCCGGGGGGGCGGCGGCCATCGAGGCACTGCTGAGGAGTTGAGGCGGCTCTCGGATCTCGGATCTCACGGATCTCACGGATCTCGCGGATCTCGCGGATCCCGCGGATCTCGCGGATCCAGCGGAGTCCGCGGGTTCGGCGGAGGGTAACGGGGCGCAGGCTCGGCTTCCAGCGACGCCGGCAGACCCTCGATCACCACCCCGGCCCCCAGACTGTCCGCGAAAACCAGCGGCAGTCCCGGGGAAACGCGCAACCCCAGTTCCCACCGTTCCCCTTCTCCCTCCCACTCCAACTCCAGGCTCTCTCCCGGCTGCAGTTCAAGGCGCCGGAGGTATTCGTTGAGAAGAATTTCGACGGTCTGGACCGCTTCCCGATGCAGCGAGCTCAGTCGAAGGCTCTTCCCCTCAAGCCTGCCTCCGGAGCGGACAAAGGCCAGTTCTTCCGTAACCTTGGAGTTCTCAGGCAAAGACAGCTCGCTGCCCGGCAAGTGAATTCCATAGACCAAGGTCTGGGGTGGTGGGGTCGGCGTAAGCAGGGTGTGAAGAATACCCACGACGGCAAGCCCAACGAGGGCCGCACCAACCGGGCGGAGCCGGCTGGCACCGGTTGGAGGACGACTGCCCGCCACCAGACCCGCCGCCATCCAGAACCAGGTCTGAAAGCTGAGCAGGAGCAGCGGATGCTGGGCCAGCGAGACCACCATCAGCCCGCTCAGGGCAACGATCAGACCGGCGTTGAGGCTGGTGTCCAGCGGCTCCGCCGACCTGGACCCTCCCTCGCCCCCCGCCGAGGGGCGCAACCAGCGCCAGCCGGGAACCAGGACCGCCCCCGTCGCCAGGAGGAAACCGGTCAGCCCGAGCAGCCCGGTTTCAGCCGCCAGTTGCAGGTAGTAGTTGTGAACATGTTCGTGTTCGTAACTGGACACGTCGGCGAGCCGGAGCCGTTCTCTCCATTCCGGCAACTGCTGGAAGTAGCGGCCTGGGCCGATTCCCAGCAGCGGACGATGGAGGGTCATCGAAATGGCAGGCAGCCAGAAGGAGAGTCGTTCCCGGGTCCGCTCCTGGAGATTCAGCCAGCTTGGTTGCACCCAGAGCAGCACTCCGACACCGGCCAGAATCAGGCAGACTGCCGCCAGGAAGGCGCGGCGCCGGCGCGCTCTTACCGCCGGCGATGGAACTCCCCGTTGCCATGCGACGAAGGCCGTCCATGCCGCCGCCACGGTCACCATTCCCACCACTCCGGTCAGCGAGAGCGACAGCAGACTGCAGACCACGCCCAGAGCGGCGATCCCGTAGACCAGCAGGCGGCGGATTCCTGCGAGGGTGCCTGCCAGTCCGAGGCAGATGGGGACCGTCAACACCCAGAACGCCGCGTAGGCGTTGCGGTCGTTGAAGACCGGGCCGAAACCGGGATACAGGCTGACCGTCTTACCGCGAAAGAGAAGTTCCACGGCGGAGTAACCGGCCAGCAGGGCGGAGCACAGGACGAAGCTCCAGGCCGCCAGGCGGAGGGCCCGGGCGGACTCGGTCCGTACCGCGTGTACAGCCACCCAGTAAGCGGCCACCCCCTCCAGGATCAGCAGCGTGATGCGGAAGAAATTGAAAGGGTTGTTCCACCTCCAGAAGAAAACCCTGGAGAGGGCATGCTCGCTCAATGCCCAGAGCCAGCCGGCGGGGAGATCGGAGAACGACCACCAGACGGCCGCAGCAGCCAGCACGGTGCTGCCCCCGTGCAGGGTCAGGCCTGCCAGCGCCCAGGGGGAACCGCCGCCGGCGGCATGCCCCCGCAGCCGGCGTAACGCGGTCGCCGCCAGCAGAGCGAGAAAGCCGGGTTCCGACCCCGAGAAGAAGGGTGTCCCGGCCAGGATCGGAAACTGCAAAGTCACCAGGGCGCTGAGCAGGTAGAGGCTCAGCCCCAGGGCCGGAGAAAACCATCCCGCCAACCCGATCGAAAGGACCACGGGAACGAAGACGGCCGTCGCCAGAGGCTGGGCGAAGAACTGGAAAAGGAGGGCTGTGGCCAGCGCCAGTACCAGGACCGACCCTGCCGCCGCCATCATCGGGGGATCTTAGCACGTCGCTCTGCTGAGCTACTATTGCGGCCGATGATCGTCGTCAACGCCGCCGCCCAGGTTTCCTCGCTGGCGGCTACGCTGGTGGTTCAGACGATCTATCTGATCGTAGTGGCCCGCGTCCTGGGCCCCGAGGATTTCGGCCGTTTCTCGTTCGCGTGGAGCGTGGTGCAGATCCTGCTGATCGGGGGAGACTTCGGTCTCCACAATACGGCGTTGCGCCTGATCTCGGCGGATCGCGGGCGCTCGCGGGAGGTCAGCGACCTCTTCCTGGGGTTGAAGCTGGTAGTCGGCGGTCTGGTGCTGGTTACGGTGGCGATTCTGGCGGGGACGGTCCGACTGGGCGGCGGAGGGGAGATGGCTCTCGTCATCTTTGGCGCCGGCGCCGCAATGCAGTCCTTCTCGTCTGGCCTCAATGTGGGATTCCAGGCCCACGACCGCCTGTATTTCGCCAGCCTCAACATCCTGCTGGTCTTTGTGGTCCAGGCCATTCTGGGATTCAGCTTCCTGTGGTGGGGCGGCCGTCTGGCCGCCCTGGCGATGGCCTATGCCCTCGCCTGCCTGTTGACCACGGTGCTCAACGGGATTCTCTTCCGGCGTTTCATCCATGGAATCCGGCCCCGGTTGAAGGGCTGGGGAGATTTCGTGCGAAGGTCCCTGGCGGTGGGACTGGCGACGTTCTTCAACAGCGTCTCCTCCCGCATCGGAATTACGCTGATGACCTTTCTCGCGGGCCCTTTCGGTGCCGGCATCTATGCGGCGGCCCTCAGGGTTCCTCAAAGTCTGAACAACCTGCCCCAGGGGATCTTCAGTGCGGTGTTACCCGCGCTGGCGGCCGCTCGCCCCGATTCGGCGACCTTCCGGCATCTGTTTGCGCGGTCCCTCGCCCTGATGCTGATCCTGTCTCTTCCCCTGGCGGCACTGCTGTCTGTGGTCGCACCTGGGCTGGTGGCACTGATCTATGGCGATCGCTATGCCGAAGCCGTCCCCGTGCTGCGGGTCCTGGTCTGGGCGATGGTACCGACTTTCGTGGGGATGGCGTTCAGCCATGTCCTGTTGAGCCGCCAGTCGCTGGTCGCCCGGCTGCCCTGGGCGGCGGGCGCAGGTCTGGCTGGCCATCTGGGGTTGGGGCTGGCGCTGATTCCCGACTGGGGATCCCTGGGCGGAGCCTGGACGGTGGTGCTGGCCGAGACGGTCCTGGCGATTGCCTACGGCGTGTCGGCATGGCGGGCGGTCACCGGGCGGACCGAAGTGGCTCAGCCGGAGCCGCGGACCTCCCGGCCGCGGGTAGGGGTGGTGGTTCAGCGTTATGGCGAAGACATCACCGGAGGCGCCGAGAGGGTTGCCCGCGAGGTCGCCCACGGCCTGTCCCGATGGTACGAAGTGGAGGTGCTGACCACGTGCAGCCGGGATTACCAGTCCTGGGCCAACCACTATTCCGCCGGGGTCAGCCGGGATGGGCCGGTTACCGTTCGCCGGTTCGAGTCGGTCCAGCGGCGGCAATGGCGGCTCTTCGGCTGGATGAGCGGCATCCTGTTCCGTCTGGCCAGAATCGTCCCATTGCCCGCTTTCGTGGAAAGGGAGTGGGCTGTCCAGCAGGGGCCCTGCTGTCCGGACCTGCTGCGTTATCTCGATTGCCGCCGGGCGCACTACGACGCCTTTCTCTTTTTCACGTGCCTCTATTACCCCACGGTCTGCGGTTTGCCTCTGGTGAAGGACCGGGCGGTACTGGCTCCCACCGCCCACGACGAGCCCGCCCTCCGGTTTGCTCTTTACCGCAGAGCGCTGCAGGCGCCCCGGGCACTGGTATTTCAGAGCGAGTTTGAACGGGAGTTCGTGCACCGCCGCTTCGGCAACAGCCACCTGCCCTGGGTGACGGCGGGAGCGGGCGTCGAACTGGGCGAAGCCTCTCCGCCGGAGAACTGGCTGCTGTTCGTCGGTCGGATCGAAGTCGGCAAGGGCTGCCTGGAGCTGTTTGACGCTGTCCGATCCAGCGGGGTGGAACTGGTCGTCGCAGGCCCAGCCGCAGTCCAGATCCCCGCCCATGTGCGTTACGAGGGGGTGGTGTCGGAAGCTCACAAACGGGAACTGCTTTCGCGCTGCCGGGCGGTGGTGGTGCCCTCGGTGATGGAGAGTCTGTCGATCCTGGCGCTGGAAGGGTGGGCCTTTGGCAAGCCGGTTGTGGCCCGGCGCGGGACGCCGGTGGCCAGGATGGTGGAAGAGTGCGAGGGCGGCGTGGTTTTCGAGAGCTGGTCGGAGTTCGGGGAAGCCATCCGGACGTTGCAGCCCGGGATGGGAGAACGCGGCCGGAAGTACGTTGCCGAACGCTTCACCTGGGAACGGGTGGTGAGCCGGTACCGGGACATGATCGAGCTGGTCATCAAGCGACGGAGTGCCGGAGGCGGTATGTAAAATGAGCGGACATGCAGCCCTACCTGGAACTGCTGGAACTGATCCTGTCCCGGGGAAAGCGGAGATCCGATCGTACCGGGACGGGGACTCTCAGCATCTTCGGCCATCAGATGCGGTTTGACCTGGCGGCGGGCTTTCCCATCCTGACCACCAAGCGCCTTCATCTGAAGTCCATCATCCACGAGCTGTTGTGGTTTCTCTCCGGCGACACCAACATTCGTTATCTGCATGACCATGGCGTGACCATCTGGGATGAGTGGGCTGACGCCAACGGTGATCTGGGGCCGATCTACGGCTTCCAGTGGCGGTCCTGGCCGGGTCCGGACGGCCGGACTTACGACCAGATCCGGGCCGTGCTGGAAGGGATCCGATCCGACCCGGATTCGCGCCGGCTGCTGGTCAGCACCTGGAATGTCGCCGACCTGGAGCGGATGAGATTGCCCCCGTGCCATGTGCTGTTCCAGTTCCATGTGGCCGAGGGTCGGCTCTCGTGCCAGCTTTACCAGCGCAGTGCCGACGTGTTCCTGGGCGTACCCTTCAACATCGCTTCTTACGCACTCCTGACGATGATGGCAGCCCAGGTATGCGGGCTGCAGCCCGGTGAGTTCATCCATACCTTCGGGGACGCCCACCTGTATCTCAATCACGTGGAGCAGGCTCGCCTGCAGTTGACCCGGCAGCCCCGTCCTCTTCCCCGGATGGAGCTGAATCCGGCGGTGACCTCGATCTTCGATTTCCGTTTCGAGGATTTCAAGCTGGTGGGCTACGACCCGCACCCGCCGATCAAGGCGCCGGTGGCGGTATGAGAATCTCCCTGATAGCAGCCATGGGGGAGAACCGGGTCATTGGAAAACAGGGCGGTCTGCCTTGGCGACTGCCGGCGGATCTCAGGTTCTTCAAGCAGACCACCTGGGGCCGGCCGGTGATCATGGGGCGAGTGACCTGGGACAGTGTGGGCCGGCCGCTTCCCGGCCGCCGCAACATTGTGGTCAGCCGGCGGAAAGACTTTGCCCCAGTGGGTGCGGAGGTGGCGAACTCGCTGGACGCTGCGCTGCGTCTGGTGGCTGACGAGCCCGAGGTTTTCGTGGTGGGTGGCGCCCAACTGTACACCGCGGCCCTGCCCCGGGCGGACCGGATCTACCTCACCGTGATCCATCAGGAGTTTGAAGGAGACACCTGGTTTCCAGAGTTCGAAGGTCCGGCGTGGCGGCTGGTCTCGCGGGACGATCGTGGAGCCGATTCCGAGAATCCCTACCCATTCAGCTTCCTCGTGTATGAGAGGGTAGGGGGAGCGGAGTAGAGGTCCAAGGATAATTTCATTTTCGCTCCCGGCAACTGCCGGGTACCCGTCACGCCGGCAATGGCTTAAACTGCTCGCCAACCATGAGCGATGCTGATTCTGTTGCCGCATTCCGCCGCCTCAAACCGGAGGAACTCACCGCCCCCCTTGACCCCCGCCTGCTCAGCTTCGAGACCACGGAGGAGCTGGAGCCGTTGGAGGGAATGATCGGACAGGATCGGGCATTGCGGGCCATCCGGTTCGGACTGTCGATCCGCAGCTTTGGTTTCAACCTGTTCGTCGCCGGCAGCCCCGGCACCGGAAAAAAGACCTTGATCCGATCGGTGGTGGAACAGATCGCCCGCCGGCAACCGACGCCCGATGACGTTTTGTATGTCCACAACTTCGAACGACCGGATCGCCCGCGGGCGATCACGGTCAAGCCCGGCACCGGAATCCGGTTCCGTGACGACATGGAGCGGCTGGTGGCGACGCTGCGGGAGGAAATCCCCAAAGCCTTCGCCAGCGAGGACTACGAGGCCCGCAAGTCGCAGCTCCTGCAACGGTTCCAGCAGCAGCGCGGGGAGCTGATCGGGCGCGTGCACCGCGAAGCGCGTGACCGCAATCTGGTGGTCAAGGCCGCGGGTCCGCAGGTCCTGACGCTGCCGGCAGTGAACGGCCGCGAGCTGACTGCAGAAGAGTACGAGGCGTTGTCCGAGGAGGACCGCGAACGCATCCAACACGACCAGCGGGCATTGTCCGAGACCATCCAGGAAGTCTATCGGGAGATTCGGGATCTCCAGAATGAGGTTCAGGAACGCCTCAAGGAGCTGGACCGTACGGTGGCCCTGATTGCGGCCGGACACTACCTCGACGCGCTCCGCATGGATTATGCGGAGTTCCCCGAGCTGTCGCGCTATCTCGACGAAGTCCAGCGGGACATTGTGGGCAATATCGCGGATTTCCTGCCGTCGGAGTCCGGTGAGGGATCTTCTGCCGCCCCGGACGGCAGTGATCCGCTGATCCGGTATCGGGTCAATGTCATTGTGGACAACTCCCAGCAGAAGGGGGCGCCCGTGATCCAGGAGACGCATCCCACCTACCGGAACCTGATCGGAATCGCCGAACGTGAAGCGCGGATGGGCACGCTGTACACCGACTTCACCATGCTGCGGGCGGGTTCGCTTCTGCAGGCGAACCACGGTTACCTGATTCTGGACTTGGTGGACCTCCTGTCGACCCCCCTGGCCTGGGACGCTCTGAAACGTACGCTCCAGGACGGGCGGGTCAGCATCCAGGATCCCTCCGAACACTACGGACTGGCGGTAACCGTCGGCCTCCGGCCGGAACCGGTACCCGTAGATCTCAAGGTCGTGGTGCTGGGGAGTTCCGAGCTGTACAACCTGCTCTATCGGGTGGACGAGGACTTCCAGAAGCTGTTCAAGATCAAGGCGGAGTTCGACACGGTCGTCCGGAAAGATCCGGGCCTGATCGAGGAGTACCCGCGCTTCGTGCGAACCCTGGGCAGCAAGGAAAATCTCCGTCACTTCCACCGGGACGCGGTGGCTGCCCTGATGGAGCACAGTTCCAGGATGGTGTCCGATCAGGGACGGCTGAGCCTGCGTTTCAGCGATGTCGCGGATCTCGTCCGGGAAGCCGATCACTGGGCGGCCGAGGCCGGCCGCGATCTTGTGCAACGGGAGGACGTCGAGCGGGCGATCAGCGAGAAGACTTACCGATCGAACCTCTACGAAGCGCGCCTGCAGGAGATGATCGACGAAGGATTCGTGCTGATCGATACCGCCGGAGCGGTGACCGGCCAAGTCAACGGGCTGTCGGTGTACCAGGTGGGCGACTACTCCTTCGGCAAGCCCACCAGGATCACCGCCCAGGTGGCGGTGGGCGATGAGGGGATCGTCAACATCGAACGGGAGGCCCGGCTCAGCGGGAGCATCCATGACAAAGGGGTGCTGATCCTGACGGGCTACCTCTACGGCCGGTACGGTACCAAGGGACCGCTCAGCCTCTATGCCAGCATCTGTTTCGAGCAGTCTTACTCGGGCGTGGACGGTGATTCGGCCAGTTCCACAGAGCTCTACGCTCTGCTGTCGGCCTTGGCGGAGGTGCCGTTGAGACAGAACCTGGCGGTAACCGGCTCGGTCAACCAGAAAGGTGTGATCCAGCCGATTGGCGGGGTCAATGAGAAGATTGAAGGGTTCTTTGCCACGTGTGCGGCGGCGGGACTCTCCGGAGATCAGGGAGTTCTGATTCCCTCCCGCAACATCCCGAATCTGATGTTGCGCCGGGAGGTCATCGAGGCGGTGCGCGAGGGACGATTCCACATTTTTCCGGTGGAAACCGTTGACCAGGGCATCGAACTGTTGACCGGCATCCCCGCAGGGCGCCGGGAAACCGACGGCTCCTGGACTCCCGGCTCGATCCACGCCCGCGTTCAACAGCGGCTGGACGCCATGGCCGAGCTGGTCAAGGCCGCCCGAAAGTAGCGGCCAGCCCCCACCGGTACAACTCTGCCAGTCCCATCCCGATAGAGCCCATAATGATTAGGATCAAGACGACATTGGGTACCCATCGATGGCGGAACTTCCCCGCCAGCCGGTGCTGGTTGATCAGATAAAGCAAACCGCAGGCCAGCAAGGGGATCAGCGTCGCTGCCGCGGCGTGGGTCGCCAACAGGAGGTGCAGAGGCTCGGCGTCCACCAGCAGGATGTAGGCCGGAGCGAGGATCCATAGTCCAACTAGGATCCGGTAGAGGGGATCCCGCCGGGCGGCAGCTTCACCCGGCGGGGAGGCCTTCCCCTGTCCCCAGCGGCAGCCCAGCAGATTGCGCGCGGCGTCCACCGCCATCAGTGCGTATCCGGTGGTGGCTCCGGTGAACCCGGTGAAGACCGCCGCCCAAAGACCCAGTGTGAAGACCAGGACTCCGAATGTACCCTGACTCTCTCCCAGGAGGTGGACCAGGTCGCGAGTGGTCCGAATGGATTCGTGGGAACCCGAAAACACCCCCGCCGCGGTGATCTGCAGCATAATCCCGAGGAGAAACATGCAGGAGATGGAGCCCGCCAGCTCACGGCGTTGCAGGGAGAGTCTGCTGATGTCGCGCCACCCCTTTTCCCGGAGAAAGTAACTGTAGGTCAGGTTCGTCATCGAACCCGCCTCGGTACCAATCAGAGCCAACATGATCAGCGTTGCGCTGAACGGCCCAACTGAGGCGGGAATCTCCGGATGGAAGAGACCCGACCACAGGCTCGATGGTTCCGGGAAATGGATCACTGCCGCCACCGCCAGCGACGCGCCCAGGCCAGCCATCAGCCATTTGAAAAGACGCTCCACCCACGGATATCCACCCCAGCACACCAGCGCGAAGGCGGCGCTGGTGCCGGCCAGCGACCAGAACACCTCACCTCCGGCGAAAGGCAGGGGAAGCAGGATCTGGGTGGCTTCTCCGATCAGCAACACCTTGGAGAGATTCAATGCGTGCCTGACGACCAGGATCACGCCGAACATGATCCAGGTCACCCCTTTGCCCAGACGGTGCAGGCCCTGGAGGATGCTCTCGCCGGTGACCAGTACATAGCGGGCGGACGCGTCCAGCCAGACGAAGCGGAAGACCAGTGCCAGCAACAGCAGCCACGCCAGCGAGAAACGGTACTGGGCGCCGGCGGCGGCGTTGGAAACGATATCTCCCGCTCCGAAAGCGCTGAGCATGAAGACCAGGCCCGGGCCGACCCGGGACAGACCAGCCGGACCCAAGTCGGGTCGCCGGTCTTGCACCCCCTGTTGCGCGGACACCGAGCCTTGCGCCAAACTCCTCTCCTTCCGACACGCCGGTCACCTCGCGGGCTCGGCCGGACGCTGGAGAAAGTGTCCGCGGTGCCCGCCTGTTGGATCCCGGCTGCATGCTGGCGAAGATCGGGATAATGTAGCAGTCTTTGGCGGGGAAATGGCAAGGAGAGCTGGTTTTCTGGAGGAATTGCGGCTGGCCGGAGCGCTGTTCCGGAAGCTGAATGGGTTTTTCATACCGCCCCGAGGTCCGGAAGCCGAGCTGCAACGTCTGATCAGCGCCCGCGAGAATCGGATGGCGTCCTTCAGGACGGTCCTCGAACAGGGAGTCTGGGGCAACCCATGGAGCCCTTACCGCCGCCTGCTGCAATGGGCGGGCCTGGACCCGAAAGAAGTGGAGGAGCTGCTCCGCCGTGAGGGTGTGGAAGGAACGCTGGGAAGCCTTTACGAGGCGGGAGTCTACGTCACCATTGATGAGTTCAAGGGCCGCCGGCCGCTACGGCGCGGAAGTTTAGAGATTCCGGTGGAGGAACTGGTGTTCGACAGCCCCATCCCATCGGGGCATCTCCTGCTGCAGACCGGCGGCTCGGGCGGCCGGCCGGTTCGGCTCGTGCTCGACCTCGGGCTGCTGGAGCTGGACACCGCTGGGTATTCCGTCTTCCTCGATGAGTGGCGGCTGCGGACCTCTCCCCTGGTGCTGTGGCGTCCTTTGCCTCCCGGCGCGGCCGGGGTCAAACGGTATCTCGTCCATACCCGACTGAGACTTCGGGTGGCTGCCTGGTATGCCCAGGAGCTTCCCGGTTCCTGGTGGACTCGGATCAAGAGCCGTTCGCTGGTTGCCGGCATCATCCTGATGGCGCGGCGTGCCACCGGTCTGGCACTTCCGTTTCCCAGACATCTGGCGCTGGCCGAAGCATCTCGACTCGCTCAGGTCCTGGCTGGAATCCGCGCCAGTTCAGGATCTTTCCATTGTGATACCAACGTCAGCTCCGCTTTGCGGGTTGTCCGGGCGGCGGCCCGGGAAGGACTGGATTTGTCCGGCGGCTTCTTTCGGGTGGGGGGTGAACCGTTGACGCCGGCCCGGCGCCAGGTGTTCGAGGAAGCGGGCTGCTCAGTGGGCTGCAATTACTCGATGGCGGAGCTGGGTGCGGTGGGCCATGGCTGTGCCGCAGGTGTCGAGCCGGATGAAGTGCACCTGCGCCTCGACAAGGTTGCGCTGCTGAGAAGGAGAGTGGTTCGGGGCGGCGCGACCATCGCCGATGCCCTGTTTCTAACCTCCATTTCACCGCTTGCGCCCAAGCTGATGTTGAACGTCTGTGTAGGGGATCGGGCCGACGTTGTTGAACGAACCTGTGGTTGCCTGTTCGACCAGGCTGGCTTTACCAGCCGCCTGAGCAGAATCTTGAGCTTCGACAAGCTGGCCTCGGAGGGGATGCACCTCATGGGCGAGGAGCTTGTCCGGCTGATGGAGGAAATATTGCCGCGCCGTTTCGGTGGGGGACCGGACCACTACCAGATGGCGGAACTGGACACGCCGTCCGGGGTGCGGCTGGAAGTGCGCGTGGATCCGACGGTGGGGCCGCTGGACGAGGCAGAGTGCAAGGATGTGGTGCTGGCATACCTGGCCGCGGCGGCTCCTGAAAACCAGCTCATGGTGGAACGCTGGCGGCAGTCGGGGACACTCCAGGTGGTCAGGCGGCCGCCTCAGGCCACCGGGGCCTCCAAGATCCTCACTTTGCGCCGGGAGAGCAGCGGCGCGGAAAAGACAACCTCCGGCGCCTGACTGGACTGGGAAGGGCCGACCACCGGGTTTTCGTACCAGAGAAAAAGGGGTGTGAGCCCGTTTGGGGGAACGGGCTCACTTGGGGAGGAGGAGCGAGGGAGGGGGTGCTCCCTCTTGCTTGCCTTACACCCTCTCAGATGCCGGCACATTCAGAAATGTTTCAACCGGCGTGTGAAATCCAGGCAAGACGTGTCAACCCCGAGTGAATCGGCGGTACCAGGCCGCCACGTCGGCGGGAGGGATTCCTAAAAGAAATCCGGTGACCGCCAACTGATTGGCCAGGGTAGTGCGCCAGGGACCCGCCCGTTCCCATCGACGGGCGGACGTCCGCGCAGGCAGCGGAGAGATCCGGATCCGGCCGAAACGGGACAGCCGGCGCACCAACACGAAGTCCTCCATGATCGGAAGCTCCGGGAACCCGCCCATCCGATGAAACAGATCCGAGCGCATGAAAAGGACCTGATCGCCGTACGGCAGGCCGAGCCGCCGCGCCCGCAGGCCGGCAACCGCCTCGATGATGCGTAACGACCAGCCCGGTCCGTCGATCTTCAGGGTGAAAGCGCCTGCCGCCGTGTCGGGTCGCCCCAGCAGGCCGACGACCTCGTCCCCGAACCCAGGTGCCAGCCGGGTATCGGCGTGCAGGAAGAGCAGCAGTTTGCCTCGGGCCAGATGGGCGCCGCAGTTCATCTGGACGGCCCGGCCGGCGGCGGAGCCAGCGACCTGTGCACCGGCTTGTCGGGCCCGGTCCGCCGTCCGGTCCCGACTGCCGCCATCGACGACGATCACTTCCAGCACGGCGGGATCGCGACACGACTCGATGGTGCCCGAGATAGACTGCTCTTCCTCGAGGGCCGGAATGATGACCGAGATCGGCGGCAGCGCTGCAGATGGTGGAGGTGGTGGTACTTCCAAAGCCCCGAGCCCCTCTTGCCCGCCTCCATCCTACAATAGGCTCCCGGTGGAGGAGCGTGGAGGCTATTGGTCATGGGTACCGGCGGCGCTGCTGGTGACGGGAGGTGCCCTGCTTTGGAGCATGCTCAGCTCCCGGTTCATCTACGGCCAAGACCATGCCCTGCGGCCGATTCCTGAATTCCTGGGGGGATGGGGGCTGATCTTCGCCGGCATGGTCCTGGCATGGCGCCTGGAATGGCGCCGGTCCTGGGAGGCGCCGCTGGCAGTGACCGTAGGACTGGCCGCGCGCATCCTGTTATGGCCTTCCGGCCTTATCCAGGAAAACGATGTTTACCGTTATGTAGTGGATGGCCAGGTTCTGCTCCACGGCGGCAATCCCTATCGATGGTCTCCCTTGGAACTGCCCGGAGCCGTCGAGGGCGATCTGGCGGAGGCCCTCAGGGAGCCGGGCGCCGAGACCGTACTGTCCCGGGTCGGATACCCCCACCTGCCCACCATCTATCCGCCGGGCGCCCAGTTGGTGTTTGCGGCGGGGGCGGCGATGGGCGGCTGGGATTGGCGGGGACAACGGGCGGTTTTCCTGCTGGCGGACTGTCTGTCTGGCTGGCTGTTGTGGAACTGGCTGGGTCGGCGGTGCGGCGGTCGGCGCACGTTCGTTCTCTACTGGTGGAACCCGTTGGTGCTCAAGGAGGTCGCCAACTCCGTCCATCTGGATGTGGTGCCGGCCCTGGCGATCCTGCTTGCACTCTATCTGGTGGAAATCCGGAAGGAGGCGGGCGGCTGGGGGACGATGACGGCGCTGGCGGCGGGAGGCCTGGCGAAGCTCTATCCGCTGCTGCTGATCCCGCTCTGGGTCAGGAGCCGCTGGACAGGGGGCAGCTCCCGCCGAAAACGGCTGCTGTTGCAGGCGGCGGCCGTGCCGGCGATCTGTGTGCTGGGCTACCTGCCCTTTTCCGGTGTCGGCTGGCGGCGTCTGACCGAATCCCTGGCGGCATACGCGGATCGCTGGGTGATGAATGATGGATTCTTCGCGTTGCTTTGGTGGCTGGAGCAGCCGCGCTGGGCGGTGGCCGCCGCACTCGGTGCGGCCCTCGCGGCCACCGCCTGGAAGGTTGGGCGTGGTTGGAGTCCGGCGACTGCAGCCTATTGGCTCCTGTTGGCCTGGTTTCTCCTGATCCCGACACCGTTCCCCTGGTACGCTCTGCCGGTGGCAGCGTTGGCACCCGTGGTTTCGCGCCGCCACGCATGGCCGGCCGTGGTGCTGTCCGGCACGTTTTGCCTGTACTACGTCCATTTCCTGGTGGAGTACCGCGGTCTGTGGGAGGGTTGGTGGGAACTGGCGCGCTGGGTGGAGCATGGGGCGGTCTGGGTGGCCGCGGTGGCCGGATTGTGGCCTACCGGCGGGAGTCAGGACACGGGACAGGGGAGTCCAGGAGAGAGGCGCGCGTAACCTTGCCGCCTCGTTGTTCGAGCTTGGCAGAACGTAACAGGCGGCTCCTTCCGGTTTCCCGTGTCCCGTCTTCCGTCTCCTGAAAAGATGCTCGGTTGTCGCCTGACTGCTAAAATGAGGGGTTTGTTCCGTTGTCGTCAAAGCGGACAATGGCCGGCTCCAGTCAGGTTTGCCGGTCACATGGGGAACGAGAGGGGCGCACCATGGCGAAGCGAATAGGGATTCTGACCGGGGGAGGAGATGTGCCGGGGCTCAACCCCTGTATTCGGGCGATTGTCTATCGGGCGACGGACGACGGAGATGAGGTCGTCGGCATCAAACGCGGCTGGTCAGGGCTCCTGAACATCAACCCGGACGATGAAACCTCGGTTGCCAAGAACACGATCCCACTCAACCGCGAAGTGGTCCGGACCATTGCGCGGACCGGAGGGACTTTCCTTCACACCTCCCGCACCAATCCGTCACACGTTCCCAAGGAACAGACGCCATACTTCCTCCGCTCCAGCCGCGTTTTCCAGTCGGGGAGGGAGTACCTGGACTTCACCGACCACGTGCTCAGGGTCCTAGACCACCTTCAGATCGATGCATTGATCCCGATCGGGGGAGACGAGACCTTGAGCTATGCCCATCGTGTCCACAAGGAAGGCGTCAAGCTGGTGGGGGTCCCCAAGACCATGGATAACGACGTCTTCGGAACCGACTACTGCATCGGCTTCTCCACGGCAGTGAGCCGGAGTGTGGAGTACCTGACCCAGTTGCGAACTTCGATCGGGTCCCATGAGCGGATTGGTGTTGTGGAGCTGTTCGGCAGGAGTTCGGGGGAGACTTCCCTGATGGCTGCATATCTGGCGGGGGTGGACCGGGCCATCATCAGTGAGGTGCCCTTCGATCCTGAGCGGCTGGCCCGCCTTCTGGCCGAGGACCAGGACCGCAGTCCCAGCAATTACGCGGTGATGACCATTTCCGAGGGCGCCCGCATGATCGGCGGAGAGATCCTCGCCACGGGACCCGCCGATGGGTACGGGCAGCGGCGGCTGGGAGGGATCGGGAGCGCAACCGCTGACGAGATCCGGCGTCTCACCGGCCGCAGCACGATTTATCAGCAGCTTGGATATCTGATGCGCAGTGGCGAGCCCGATTCCCTGGACCGGATGGTGTCCACCAATTTCGGCAGCCTGGCCATCGACCTCATCCAGCAGGGCCTGAGCGGGCGGCTGGTGGTGCTGAGGGAGGGACGTTACGGGCACGAGGACATCGAGATTGTGGCGCAGGGCGTGAAACGGGTGGACGTGGACACCTTCTACGACATCGAGAACTACATTCCCAAAGTCACGAACGTGTTGGGCAAGCCGATGTTTCTGTATTGAGCGGAAGCCCGGCGGCCAATTCCCGGCGGATTTCCTCAAAATCACGGAAGGCGATGCAGGCCAATCCCCGCTGCCGGCAGTAGCGTTCCAGGTAGCGTCCGTGCTTGGCAAAGAGCCGGTCCACCTTCGGGATCACGCATACATCTGAGGCGCCGTCGCCGATGTAGACGAGGGGCCCCGGACTGTTTGCGGTTTCCAGAATTCGGACCTTGTCATGTTCGGGGACGGGCTCGTAATGCCAGCCATCCGGCTCGACACGAACTCCGTGGGCGATCACCGGCAGGTCGGGATCGGGCAAGAAGTGGCGCACCACCGGCTCCATACCCGAGCTGAGGATCACCAGGGGGAAGCCGTTACTGCGACACCAGGCAACGAAAGGTCCGAAGGTGGGATCCACCTTCACATCCCGATCCAGTGCGGCCAGTGCCTCCGGCCAGCCGACCCGGACGGAACGCAGCTCCCGGCGGATCACCTCGTCGAGAGTCAGGTGGCCATCGCGCAACTGGCCGAGCAGTTCGTGGCGCATCTCAGGGCCTCCCCCAAAGCGCTCGGTGAGGTAAACGATGGTGTCCTGGCTGGTGATGGTGCCGTCGAAATCGCAGTAGATGCGCACGCTCAAAAGGTACCATGGTCCCTCCGGTCCATGGTTTCCAGGAAGCCCGTGGGTCCATAATGACCCAATGAGCCTGAAGCAGCGGATTTCCGAAGACATGAAAAGCGCCTTGAAGGGTGGCGAGAAGCTCCGGGTGGGCGTACTGCGCATGTTGAACGCCCGGATTCTGGAGCGCGAAGTGGAGTTCCGGGCCTCCCGGGGGCGGGATTATCACCTCGCTGACTCGGAGGTGATCGAGGTTCTGGCCGCCTATGCCAAGCAGCGACGCCAGTCGATTGAGAGCTACCGGCAAGGGGGAAGGGAAGATTTGGCGCAGCGGGAGGAAGCGGAGCTGGCTTTGGTCCAGGATTATCTTCCCAAGCCGCTGTCTGCGGCCGAGCTCACTGCTCTGGTGGATCGGGCCATTGCTGAGACCGGGGCTTCAGGGCTGAAAGACCTGGGTATGGTGATGAAGCAGGTCATGGCCCAGGTGCGGGGGGCTGCCGAGGGGAAGGAAGTCAGCCAGGTGGTAAAGGAACGTCTGCTGGCGCGCTAGGCCAACCGCCCGTAGCACGGCCGTCGGCCGTGCAGCCGTTCAGAGGACGGGCCCGTTCGTTTTTGGGCCACCACGGGCGCCAGGACAGGTTTCGCCGGGATCCTCTGGCACCCCTTCAGGGTGCCGCCCCTGTTCTCGGAGCCGTCCATTCCGGAGGTCTCCGCTTCGCTCCGACCTCCGGCTATTTTCTGGCATCCCTGCGGGATGCCCCGCCCGCCCGCGCCCGCACTTCGGGTGTTTTCGTGAGGCCGCCCTTACCGGGCTCCCCGTCCGTGGACGGGGGTCCCCGGGGCGGGCCCGGCGGGCTTGCCCCAGGCTTTCGAGCTGGGTTGAAGCCTGTGGTCTCCGGCCGGGCGAGAGGGCCGGTACAGCGGGACCCCCGACAGGCTTTCACCGAAGCGCAACCTGCGGGCACTGTCTGGCATGTTTTCTAGTCGCTCCGAGGTACCTACGTAGCAACGAGGCCGGCTTCTGCTGGGTGTAGCCGAATGGGGCTTATGCTGAGGGAGATATCTGTCGATAAGACTGTCGGTATGTTGCTTCCTGTCGGCAAGGAGGCGGCGGTCCGCCAGCAGGTCGCCCGAGTTTTCCTCCTCTACCTCGTCATTGGTTCAGGCTGGATCCTGGTCTCCGACTGGGTGGTGACTTCCGTGACCGGCTGGGCAGCCATGGACATGGCTCGGCTCCAGAGTTCCAAAGGCTTGTTCTACGTCCTGGGTACCGGCGTCATCCTGCCGGTCTGGCTCTACCGGCACCTGAGTCAGCGACATGAAATCGAACAAAACCTGATCCGTGCGGAAGCTGCGGCACGGGCTCAACTGGACGCCCTCCAGCGGACCGGCGAGCTGCGGCGCCGCGAGGAGAGCCTGCGCTCGCGGCTGTTCGAGTCCTCGCTCAACCCCCTGTGTGTCTTGGGGTATGACGGCCGTTTCGAAGAAGCCAACCCCGCATGGAGCAGCATCCTCGGCTGGACTCAGGAGGAGACCCGGGCCCGGCGTTTTCTCGATTTCGTCCACCCTGAGGACGTAGGGAGAGTGGCGGAGTACCTGGGCCGAGCCCGCGGCCAAGAGACGGTCGAGTTCGAGTGCCGCTGTCTGGGCCGGGACGGGGAACTTCGGGTGCTCTCGTGGAATGTTGTCGCTCTGCCCGAGGAGACTTTGATCTTCGCCGCCGGCCGAGACATCACCGAACGGAAATCCCTCGAGGCGCAACTGCTCCAGGCGCAAAAGATGGAGAGCGTCTGCCGGCTCGCAGGAGGCATCTCGCACGACTTCAAGAACCTCCTGACCGTCATCACCGCCCACAGCCAGCTCTTGCAGCTCGACTTGCCTGACGGCGACCCGACCCAGCAAGCGCTGCAGGAAATCGAGGATGCTGCCCGACGGGCGGCCGAACTTGCCAACCGGCTGTCCGTGCTCGGCCGCACGAAGGTCGTCGAGCCGGCCGACGTGGATCTCAACGAAATCTTGAGGGGCATGAGTGATCTGATCCGACGGGTGCTGCTGGACAGCATCTCTCTGAAACTCGAGCTGCACGACGGTCCAGCCACGGTTCGTTGCGACCCCACGGAGGTCGAACAGGTTGTGATGAACCTCGCCATCAACGCCCGTGACGCTATGCCGGGAGGGGGGACACTGACCATCCGCACACGGCGGATCCGCAATGCCGCCGGGCCAAAGGCCGCCTATCCGCTGCTGCCCTCCGGCCGCTACGAATTGTTGGAAGTCGAGGATACCGGTACCGGCATTCCACCCGAGATCCAGGAACGGATCTTCGAACCTTTCTTCACTACCAAACCTCCGGGGCAGGGAACTGGGCTCGGCCTGTCGACCGTGTACGGCATCGTCCGGGGAGCCGGCGGACAGATTCTGCTGGAGAGCGAAGTGGGACAGGGTACGACCTTCCGGATCCTGCTCCCAAGACTGGTAGAACAGCACCGCCGGGGAGACGCACCGCCTGCTGAGCCCCCTCCCACAGGAAGCGAGACGGTCCTGGTCGTCGATGACGACCCCCACCTGCATCGGGTTGTCTCGCGCCTTGTCCACTCTTGGGGCTACACGGTGCTTTCCGCCCAGAACCCCGCGGAAGCGCTGGAAGTGGCGGCCGGCTATCCAAAGCCCATCCACCTGCTGATTGCGGATCTGGTGATGCCCAGTCTCAATGGGGTTGAGCTGGCCCGCATCCTGCGGGAGAAGAGGCCCGAGCTCAGGGTGCTCTATGCCTCCGGCTACGGCCCGGAGGTGCTGGCGCAGTATGACGTGCATGCCTCCGACCGGAATTTCATCGCCAAGCCTTTCGAACGTAGTGTGCTCGCCGTGAAAATCAGGGAAGCTCTTGACTCCCGGAGCCCGGCGAGACAGCAGGACCGCCAGCGGAAAGCGGACAGGGCCGCCCAGGGCTGAAGAAGAAAGGTTCGGCGGCCGTAGTTCATTCCTTCCGGGCCTGCGGGTTCAGGGCCGCCGGGATCACCAGGAAACTGGCGGAGAGGGGGGGATTCGAACCCCCGGTACCGGTTTCCCGGTACAACTGCTTAGCAGGCAGCCCTGTTCGTCCACTCCAGCACCTCTCCGCAAGGGTCGGCTGGAAAAACAGTATCTTACGGGATCAGATGCAGGGGTTCAAATCCAGTTTCCACCGGACTTGGGTGCTTCTCTTCCGGAGTTGTGAGGTTGGAACACGGCACAGACGACAGGGGGAGGCGCGCAGGACGAAGGGTTGCCACTCAGCCGCCCGAAAATGGCCTGTACAGCGTTCTCCGTTCCATGCCGCCATCGACTTCGATGTCCCAGAAACCGGCCGTCGGCCCCGGGGGATCCGGGGCTCGGCCTTCCGGCCGCCTCGCCGGAACATTCGCCGGTGCCGCCGCCGTCTGACCCGTCCTGGCAAGAGCGATGACCAGGCCGACTCCCTGGCACGCCCTCAGGGTGCCAGGGATCTCTTCCCTCCGCCGGTGCGAAAGTCTTCGCTCGGGCTCCGCCCTCCGGCTACGCTCTGGCATTCCTGCGGGATGCGTGTCTGCTCCTGAGCGGGTGAGGGTTCGGGAATTCTGGCACTCCGGGCAGGGACACAGCAGCGTGCCGGGGACAGGCGAGAGGGTTCCGGCCCACGGGCTGCGGCTGGCCCTGTCCCTCTGCAGTTCCAGCTTCGCCGCGACCCCGGCGGCTGCCTCTGGTTTTGGAATCCGCTTCCCTGCGACTACGCCAGAGACGGCATGGAGTCCACAATCCGCTGGAATTCGTCCACCGTGAACGCCCGCATGGATTGCGAGGTCACGTTGCCCAGTGCTCCCTGTGCCAGGGCGGCAGCGGCCGCCGCCTCGTCGCTGGGCCATTCCGAGACCGCAACCAGGTCATAGGCACCCATGGTGACCCAAACGCCGACCAGTTTTCCCCCCGCCGCTTCCATCGCCTTGACGGTGGCTCGGATCCTGGCCGGACTGTTTTTCACGTCCCGAATCCCCCGGTCGGTGTAACGGTAGAGTGTCACAAAGGTGGGCATTGCAGTTCTCCTTTCCGCCTGCTCCCGGTTTTTGCCGGGCAGGCCATCGAACAACGCTGACCTGTCCCAGGTCCGGCCAATAGCCGAATGGGACCGAGAAACCAGTGGCCGGTAAGCGCGCAGCCAACAGTCATCGGCCGGAAAGTTGCTCGCAGCTCGGCGTCCAGGGCGAAGTCCGCGGTCCTTGGGAGGGGAGAGCTGCCAGTGGGGGATGCTAACACCGGGCCGAAAGGGTCTCAAGCCTGGGGCGAAGAGGGGACAGGGCAAGACCCGGGCAGGAACGGGACCGGGGAGGGCGGAGGCGAACGGGACGGGACAGCCACTATAGTGCCCCCCTCGAAAGGTGAGACACCTGGATAGGGTGAAATATGGACTTGAGGGGAACGGACCCGGGCGGAGGCCGTAGGGCGAAGCCCGTGTCCGTTCCCCTGCGCCGCTGCGCTGGAGGTAACCATGCCCAAGGTGTCGAAATTCACGAAAGAACAGAAGCTGGACATTGTCGTCGACCTGATCACCGCCAAGCTCTCTCACGCCGAGGTTTGTCGCAAGTACGAGATCAGCTCGACGTACGCCTACAAGCTGCGCGACCGGGCCCTGGAACTGCTGCGCCAGGGCATCGACCACGAAGTGCCCCGCCCCAGCAGCCGGGAGCAGGGCTTGATCCGGCGGGTCGCCGCGCTGGAACAATTGGCCGGCGATCAGGCGCTGGCGATTCGCGCTTTAAAAAAAACGAAAGGTTGGAGCTGACCGTGCAGACGGTTCGTCACCAGTCGGGTCTGAGCGGGCGACGCCTGGCCCGCTGCTTTGAGGTTGCGGTCTCGTGCGTGGGCCGGTGGGTCGGTCCCCTGCGGCCGCCGCCGTCCCGCCGCCGCCCGTGTCCGGTCAGTGGCCGTGTGGACCTGCGTGCGGCTGTCGGGGAACTCTGCCTGCAGGAGCGATACCAGACCTGCGGTCACCGCCGGATCTGGGCGCTGTTGCAGCGTCGGGGCTGGCGTGTCGAACGCAAGACCGTGCATCGGATCATGCGCGAACTGGGCCTGAGCCGGCCGAAGGTCTGGCATCGGCCGTCGCGGCCCAAGGGGGTGGAACGGATGCGGCCGACGGCGGTTGACCAAGCCTGGCAGATCGACATGACCAGCCTGCAGCTGGCGGATCTGACGCCCTTGTTTCTGGTGGTGGTCACCGATTGCTACCCGCGCGAGTTGGTGGGTTGGACCCTGGATCGGCGGTGTCGGGCCTCGCAGTGGACCAGTGCCGATGGGGCTGGAAAGCCGGGGCTGGCAGACCCCAGGAGACCTGCCGGGCCTGATGCTGCGCTCCGACAACGGTGCACAACCCTGTTCGAACCGGTTTGTGCAGTATCTGGGCAGCGTGGGAATCCGGGGGCAGTACACCGGCTACAACGCTCCGGACGACAACGCTTTTGTGGAGCGGATGATCCGGACGATCAGGGAGGAAGAAATCTGGCTGAATTCCTGGGCGAGCTGGGAGGAAGCCCACGCCGCCATCGAGGCTTACGTGCGCTTTTACAACCAACAACGGGTCCACTCGGCGCTCGGCTACCGGACGCCGAAAGAATTTGCGGCCGAAATGAAATCCCTAAAAGCCGCATAAAACTGTCTCGCTTTCGAGGGTGCACTACGGCCACCAGCGAGAGCGGGACAGGGCAACCGCGCGGGCAAGAACGGGACAGGCGAACCAGGGGCAGCAAGTGGGCTGGGGCAACCTATGAGAATCGAAGAGTCCGACTGCAAGCGAGAATGGGACTTGCCACCGGGAGGAGGGAAAGAGAAGGCAACTGCGTACCCCACTGATTTGGTATTCTCGGGCGCGTCCCGATGATTCTCACCACCCGTTTCGTCTTCATCCACATTCCTCGCACCGGCGGGACGTTCGTGCGGCAGCTTTTCTTGCAGACGGCTCCGCCGGAATGGCAGACCCGGATCCTGGAGGGACATCCCGGTGCCTGCGACATCCCGGCTGAGCTGCGCCACCTTCCGCGGATCGCGGTGGTGCGCAACCCGTTCGACTGGTATGTGTCCTGGTTCCATTACATGCTGCAAATCGGTGGCAACCGAATCTTCGACGCTGTCGCGCCGTCTGGAGAAGAACCCGATTTCAGGCGTTCCATCCGAAACCTCCTTGAACTGCCGGTGACGCGCTTTTTCCCGGTTCCTGAGGAGGACCGGCGCCTTTCGTTCTCCTGGTACTTCCTACACCTGCTGGGAGGGGATCTGGAAGGGGTAAGCATCGCGCGATTCGAGAATCTGCGTGAGGAGTTGGCCCGGGTGTTCGCTTCAGCGGGGGCACTGCCGGAGCCCTTTGCCCGTCGCATCGCTGAGGCTCCTCTGGCTAACCCCAGCCAGAGGGAGCGTTACCGCTCCTACTATGACGCGGACTTGGTTCGGGCGGTGGAGCACGCCGACCGATTCCTGCTGGATCGCTTCGGTTATCGGTTCTGAAGGGGAGGCAGGAGTCGGGATGGAGGAGCCGGGAGACTGCCGACCGGGCACTTGAGCAACGGAAGCCACCGGCTAGTCGGGCCATCGAGCTCCGGGGGGCGGTGTCTGAGCCGGCTCTTGGCCTCCGGTGCTGGGGATGGTGATGCTGCCAGGTAGCAATTTATGGGGACAGGGCCGCCGAGTCAGGGCGTTTCGGAAACAGTGCAGCCACCTATCCGATTTGATCGGTAAGAAATCTTGCCAGCTGCGTATCCCGCGGTCCCTACCGCGACTGTCAGCGATACGGCTTCCCCGGGCTGGGCTGTATACCCCGGCGGACTTCGAGCCGAAGGAGATGTGGCTGCATGGAGCGCTTCCGCAAGGGCTCAGAAGGGTCGCCGACGAAGCCGCCGGAAGGGCGGAGTGGCGGTTCTCGCTGGGGGTGGCCCGCTGGGGGCTCGGGTGGTCGTCATGATGTCCTGAAACAAGGTCCGCCAACCTGGGTCATGGTGCTGGCGATGTGCCGAACCTCTGCCATTCTCCAGCCCTGCGTCAGCCGGGACAGGGCAGCCGGACCCGAGAGCGCCTGCTGACCGCCCGGAGTGGGGTATTACCGAAGTGTTGGGGATTGGCATCCCAACAAACTGAGACGACTCGTGCAAGTCCACAGGGACGACGTTCGAAAAAGAGACAATCTCAGAGACAATCCCTATGGCTGGCGGCTCCAAACGTAGGCATCAAAGCACTTATGACGCTGGAAGCCCATCCGGAGATAAAGCCGGAAAGCCCGGCCGTTGGCGTCGGATACCGACAGCGAAACCCGCTGCAAACCGGCCTCACGGCACCGTTTCAAATACAGAGCCAGTAAGTGGCTTCCCAGCCCGCGACCCTGGTATTCACGGCGGATCGAAAGCTGGGGGATCATCCCTGTGGCGGGATCGGTGCGGGTGGCCAGTAGCAGCCCGCACAACTTGCCCCCGCGATCCAGAGCCAGCAACGTCTCTGACGGACTGAAGACGCCGCAGGCGGGGTTCTCCACCAGATTACGGAGGAAACGGCAACAGCCCTCCCGGCTCTGGTAATCACGGCAGAGTCCCGCATCGTAGGAACAGATGTAGCTGTCGTAAATCACGTCCGCGGCCGCCGCCAGGTAACGCTGCTGCCAGGTGACGACCCGGAACGGTGCCGTTCCGTTCTCGGCCAGATGGGGGTCGGGGACTCCATGCAGGGGCCGGATCAGGAAATGACGGCTCATGGTCTGAAAGCCCCGTTGTTCGAAATGGGGCCGCAAGTTGGCATTGAAGGTGAAGATCTGGCACTCGATGCGCTGGATCTCCGGATCACACACGAGGCTCAAGGAGGTACGGTCGATCAGCAGCTCGTAGGCTGCGGGGTCCGCGTGCCGGTCGGAGACGTAAATGTTGCCGATGAAAGCGACTGGCCGGTCCACCACGTAGTACGCGTAGCCGATGGCCTGTCCCCTTTCGTCCCGCAAGACGAAACCGGGCAAAGAACCCGAGGCGAGGAACCCGCGGATGACTCGCAGTGTGGCTCCATAGTCCCAGAAAAGCTGGTCTCTCCAGTAGGCCGTTTCTTCCTGGAAAATCCCGGTAAGCTCCCCCAACGGACAGTCGCGGAGCAGCTCCAGCCGCATCGGCCCCATTCTACACTCCTGCCGCGACGCGAATAATTCCCTGATAGTGGACGCCGGGACAGGGTATCCGCTGCAGCCTGATCCAACGGCGGCAGTGAGGGCTTGTCATATAATCTGCCTCGATGAACGTCCGAATCCATCCGCGGAACCTCGATCTGCTCAAGAGCCACGAACGGCTGGTCGAACGCCACGCCTCCAAGATCCGGAAAATGTTGGGCACCTTTGCCAAGGACTCCATGGAGCTTGACGTGACGTTAGAGAAGTTGCCGCGGGGCAGTCAGTTCCAGACCAGTCTGGTGCTTGCCCTGCCGCAGCAGACCATCAAAGTCGAGGATATCCAGGACAACCCAACTAGTAGCATCGTCAACGCCTTCGATGACCTCAAGCGGCGGGTCAAACGTTTCAAGAGCCGCCTCACCCGCGAGAGGTTGTGGCGTAAAGAGGCGGTCGCCTCGACTCCCGGTGGTGAGACACCGGTGGCGGCCAGGCCGTGGGACGTGGAGAGTGAGGCCAACGAACACCTGGACAAGGTCGAGAACTACCTTCGCCGCGAGATCTACCATCAGGTTCTGCTGGGCACCATGCCACCCGGTGTGATCGAGGCCCAGGCGCTGGCCGACGAGGTCTTTGTGGAGGTCACTTCCGGTTACCGGTTCAAACCCGATGGCTTGACTATGGAGCAGTGGATGTTCCAGGTTGCCCGCCGCATCCTCAAGGAACGGCTTGAAGATCTCGAAGCGCATCGGGATGAACCGCATATGGAGGAAGAGCTGGCAGCCGAGCGGCGTTGGGAGGACGAGGACTTCCACTTTTACCAGCCCGACGAATCACTCCGACTGGAGGACCTGCTCCGCGACGGCCAGGGAGCCAACCCAGAGGAACTGCTGGCCCGCGAGGAGACCGTCGACCGGCTGCAGCGGGCGGTGGCAGGCCTGGCCCCCGAGCTCCGTGAGTCGTTTGTTCTGTTTGCATTGGAAGGCTTCACCTCCGATGAGGTTGCCATGATGACGGGGAAGACCCCCACCCAGGTGGTTTCCGAAGTGGAACAGGCCCGGGAGATTCTCCGCCGTGACCTGAAGTCATGAGAATTGCCAGAAGACTCAGCCAGATCAGCGCCTCACCCACGATGGTTGTGATGCAGGAGGCGCAGGAATTGCGTTCTCGTGGTATCCAGGTGATCGACCTGGGGCCCGGCCAGCCTGACTTCCCGACCCCGGACTCGATCAAGCAGGCAGGCTTCGACGCCATCCAGGCCAACTTCACCACCTATACGCCCAGCGCTGGGATCAAGGAGCTGAGGGAAGCGGTCGCCCAGAAGTACAACCAGGAGTGGGGAACTTCTTTCCGGGCCGCCAATGTCATCATTACGTGTGGGGCCAAGCACGCCATCTATGACCTCTGTATGACAGCCTTCGATGAGGGCGATGACGTGCTCAATCCGGCTCCCTACTGGGTCACTTTCCCCGAGGTGGTCAAACTGGCTGGCGCCCGTCCCATCGATGTCCCAACCCATGAAGAGGACGGGTTCATCCTCACCGCCGAGGCGGTGGAGGGCGCCACCACACCCCAAAGTAGAGGGTTGATCGTCAACACCCCCTGCAATCCCACAGGTGCCGTGGTGCCACGTTCCCACATCGGCGAAATTGTGGAGCTGGCCCGCAGCCGGAACCTCTTCCTCCTGTTCGACGAGACTTACGAACACTTCATCTATGGCGGCGAGGGCCACTGCTCGTTGGCCGCCTTTCTGGGAGCGCAGGACCATGGCTACGCCATCGTGGGCTCCTTCTCCAAGACCTACTCCATGACCGGCTGGCGAGTCGGCTATTGCGTCGGCCACGCCGAGCTCATCGAAAAGATCGATGAATTCCAGAGTCACCAGACGGGCAATCCCACCTCCATTTCGCAGAAGGCGGCGCTTGCCGCCCTGCGTGCCGGTACCGCCGATTTCGAGCGTATGCGCCAGGAGTACCATCGGCGCCGGGACTTCGTGCTGGCTGAGATGGAACGTATTCCAGGTTTTTCATGCGTCCGGCCGGAGGGTGCGTTCTACGTCTTCCCCAACGTGCAGGCCTGCATCGATGCCGTCGGTTGCGGCGACTCCACCGGCTTTGCGAAGTTCCTCCTGCGGGAGGCCCGGGTAGCCACGGTCCCGGGATCGGCATTCGGAGCCGACGGTTACATCCGACTGTCCTATGCGACGTCGATGGAAAACCTGCGGGAAGGAATGCATCGAATCCGGGAGGCGGTCAGCCGGTTTTTTCTGTGAAGGCTCGCAACGCACTGCTCCCCCTTATTGCGGCGTTCTCTGCGATCTACCTGATCTGGGGCTCCACCTATCTCGCCATCCGGTATGCCATCGAGACCATCCCGCCGCTTCTGATGGCGGCCGGTCGTTTTCTTGCAGCGGGTACCGCCGTCTATCTTTGGGCCCGTTGGCGGGGCGCTCCGAGGCCGGATCGGGCTGGTTGGCTGGCGGCGGCGCTGGTGGGAGGACTGTTGCTGCTGGGTGGCAATGGCGGCGTAGTTTGGAGCGAGCAGCATGTCCCTTCGGGCCTAGCCGCGTTGCTGGTCAGCACCGTCCCGTTGTGGATGGTTCTGCTGGACTGGGCACGCCGTGATGGCAGCCGTCCCCAAGTCCAGACCGTGGTGGGAATTGCGGCCGGATTCGCGGGGGTGGGACTGCTGGTGGAACCTTCAGCCGGTCTATCGGCGGGAAGGGTTCCCTGGCTTCCGGCGCTGGTTCTCATCGGTGCCTCGCTCTCCTGGAGCCTCGGGTCGATCCTCAGCCGTACCGCCTACATGCCCAGGTCCCCCGTGCTGGCGGGAGGGATGCAGATGGTCAGTGGCGGGACCCTTTTGCTGGGCGCCTCATGGCTGCGGGGAGAGTGGGCGATGTTCCACCCGGAACAGCTCAGCCTGAGGTCCGCTGCCGGTTGGGCGTACCTGGTGGTTTTCGGCTCTGTCATCGGCTTCATTGCCTATGTCTGGCTATTACGGGAAGTTTCGCCGGCCTCAGTATCGACCTACGCCTTCGTGAACCCGGCCGTGGCGGTATTCCTCGGTTGGGCGCTGGCGGATGAACCCCTGACGCCTCGGATCCTCTCTTCGATGGTTTTGATCATTTCGGCCGTGGTGCTGGTGACGCTGCGGCGGCGATGGGTTCAGAGCCCGTCGGCGCGCCCGCCGGCGCCACCGGCAACACGGGTCTGCACGGGCCCTCCAGGAGACTGAGGTGGTGGCGATGCATGACCTTAAGACTGGAGAGGCTCGGCTGAGCCGCCGCGGCTTTCTCCGGCTGGCTGCCGCAGGAAGTATGGGCACCGGCCTGCTGGGCGGGACGTGGCTTTACGGGAGTAAGGTCGAGATTGAATGGTGGCAGCTTGAGACCGTCCGGCTGGCGCTGCCGGAGCTGCCGGAACCACTGCAGGGATTCCGGATCCTGCTGCTCAGCGATTTCCACCTCTACCCCCATGTTCGTCTCGAATACCTTCAGGAGGTAGTCGGTACGGTGGCCGGTCTGCGGCCTGACCTGGCCGTTTTCACCGGCGATTTCGTACAGGGCACAGCTGATGCCATTCATGATCTGGCGCCGCTGCTGGCCACAGTCAATGCCCGCCACGGCAATTATTGTGTGATCGGCAATCACGATATTTGGAAAGGGAGGGGTGTGGTGGAGTCTGCCCTGCGCTACGAAGGGCTGACGGTGCTGGTCAACCGGGGTGTCAGCCTCCCCCACGACGGAGCCTCCGTCTATCTGGCAGGGGTCGATGATCTTTGGAGCGGCAATCCGGACCTGCCGGCTGCCATGGAGGATTGGCGCGGGGAACGGACCGTCGTCCTACTCTCCCATGAGCCGGATCCCGCCGACGAGTATGCCCGGGACCCTCGGGTCCAGCTCCAGCTCTCCGGCCATAGCCACGGGGGACAGGTGAGAATCCCGGGCCTCGGATCTCCCTTCCTCCCGCCGTACGGTCGCAAGTATGACCAGGGCCAGTTCCAGGTCGGCGCCATGCAGCTTTACGTGAACCGAGGGATCGGGGTTACGGTGCCCATCCGGTTGTACTGCAGGCCGGAGGCCACTCTTCTCGAGCTGGTCCGGAAACCGGCAGCAGCGGCCCGGGGAGCGCCCCCCCATGGAAGCCCGGTCAGGGACCGGCGGGTATGAACGGTGTCTGGCTGGCCACGATCTTGCTGACGGTTGCCGGGGTGGCGATCGGCCGTTATCCGTGGCTGAGGATGAATCGGGCCACGATCGCACTGGTGGGCGCTATCGTACTGGTTTTTACCGGTGCCCTGTCCCTGGACCAGGCTTACGACGCGATCGATTTCGATACGCTGGTCCTGCTGTTGGGGATGATGATCCTCAACGCCAACCTGATGCTCTCCGGTTTCTTTCAACTGGTCAGCCGGTGGATCATACGGTGGGCGAAGACACCCAGGCGCTTGTTGGCGCTGGTGATCCTGAGTTCGGGCTTGCTGTCGGCTCTGCTGCTCAATGACACCATCGTCCTCATGTTTACCCCGCTGCTGCTGGATGTGGTCCGGACCCTGCGACGCCATCCCGTGCCCTACCTGATCGGCCTGGCGGTGGCAGCCAACATCGGTTCTGTTGCCACCTTCGTCGGCAACCCCCAGAACATGCTGATCGGGATCGCTTCAGGGATTCCTTTCCTGGAATTCACAGCCCGCCTGCTGCCGGTTTCGCTGGCCGGTCTGGGAATGGCATGGCTGGTGTTGATCCTGGTCTACCGCTACGAGTTCACCGGGGAGCGGTTGAGACCGGTGGTGGAGGGGAAGGTCCGGCCGCATCGCCCGCTGCTAAACAAGAGTCTGGCTGCGGGCGCTTTGATGCTGATCCTGTTCGTCTCGGGGGTCGCAGTGCCCCTGGCCGCTTTGTGCGCCGCCGCTGTAGTACTGGTGACACGGCGTCTGAAACCGGAGCGGGTTTTCCGGGAGATCGACTGGTCGTTGCTGGTTTTCTTTTCTGGGCTCTTTGTCGTGGCCGGGGCAGTGGAGACCACCGGGATGACCGGAGCCCTGTTCCAGTGGGCGGGACCATTGGCCAAGGATGGAACAGTGGCTTTTGCCGCAGTTTCTGTGGTGCTGAGCAACCTGATTTCCAACGTGCCCGCGGTACTGCTGTTCCGGCCCTTGATTCCCAGTTTCGAAGACCCCAACACCGCTTGGTTGACTCTGGCGATGGCCACCACTTTTGCGGGCAACTTGACTCTGCTGGGTTCGGTGGCAAACCTGATCGTGGCCGAATCCGCCCGGAGGCTGGGCGTCCAGATCGCCTTTGGAGAGTACCTTAAGGTCGGCTTGCCGATCACTGCGCTAAGTGTGGCGGCAGGTGTTCTGTGGCTGGTATGGACCTAGGTGACCAACCGCTGGGAATCGGTGAGTCATACTCGGGGTGCACCAAACCCATCGACGCTTAAGATGGCAAGCTTAAGCCTGGTGCCACACTCTTCCGGAGGCCTCGTACACGACGGACTTTGAGAGTCCACCCAAGTCCACCCCTGAGAAGAACTGGGCTTGCCGGCTCGCGTAGTTCGGACGGCCTACCGGTAGGGGTACACTGACGATATGAACCCTGCTGGGGATACCAGGTTGTATGTCTGAACCATGATCGTTTCGAGCAAGAATGACTTCAGGGGTTGCTGAAGACAGGCGACGGTCAGCGTCGTTCTTGATGGAAGGGTGGCAGACATCGAGCGTGCGCCGGGTGGCGCGACTGCTTGAGCTTCCCCTGTCCCGGATACAGCGCCGGTCGACGAGAACGCGGAAGGAGCCCGAAACCCGGCTACCAAGGCAATACCGTCTCAACGGGATTCGGAGCTTCGGCGAACGGTTCGGCAACTGAGTCTCGGAGAGTTCGGCCAACGGGCGGGGTGAGAAGTCTGCGCAAAACCTCACCTGCACTCCCCCCGCCCATTGCACGCTTCTCGGTCCGGGTCACTGTGCCAGCGGCCGTTCGCTGGATTGGGCCTCTGCGGGAGGGGAGACATCGGTCGGCGGATGCCTCAGGTGGTAGCGGCTCCATTCTGACCTCGGCGCGGCGGGGATTTCTGCGGTCTGAAGCTGTTCGGCCTTCCCGCCTACAGGGTTGTCATGGGTGCAGAGTGGTGGGCGATCTTGAGGCCATCAACTCTCGGGAGAGCAATGATGCGCACCAGAAACGGTTCTGATGCCTTTCAATACCGCTTGCGGATCCGGGTCTGGCACCCCATCTGCAAGGTTGGGGCATGGGGGCGGCCCGGCCAGAGCTGTTATTCCCGCCCCCGGCCTGTCAGAGTCGAGCATCCTATCGAGCGCCAGTTGCTATTCGACTCGTCTTGTGTCTGACCAGCTTGCTGCATCAGACAGGGCATTTGGGACTGGAACTAACCACACGCGTATGGGGTTGCGCAACGCATTCCCTCTGGTGCAGGAGTTGGGACCTTCTTGGGGGCTGTGGCTCTGCTTGAGCCCCGGTCCGGAAGTCCAGCCTGTCCCGCATGTATTTTCTCCCAGCGGACGCGTCTCGTTTTCCTGCGTGGTGGTATCCCGTCCCTGGCGGTGGGATCTCCCCTGTCCCGGGAAGGCCTGGCCCAGGTAATGGGAGCCGTAGTGATGCGCCCAATTGTTGGTTCGGCCGCGGCAAGGTCGGTCTTTGGGACGGCCTCAACGGCCTTCGGCGGTTTCACCGAGTCCGTGAAACGAAGGGGCAGTGCCACGTGGTCACCATCGGTGGCGGCGGTACTTGGGACGGAAGCTGGGTGCGTTGGCCCCAAAACCAGGTAGTAAGGAATGTCCCGCTGTTTTGTGGGGCATTACCCTGTGGCATACCGGGAGTAGCGGTGCGGTGATTCGGTCCGGTTGACACTTCGTCAGTCCCATTTGGTTTTCTCCTCCGTCCCGGGCGGTGCCCTCCCCTGTCCCAGTTGGTCGCGACCGTCAGTTTGTTGGGGCAACCTCCAAACCCCGCGGCCTCCACCTCTTGACGCCTTCAACACGACCACCCATCCCTGGCCGTCAACTTTGCGAACTCGTGCGTTCTATACGGGTGACAGACGGCCGCGCCGAGAGCTTTTGCCGTCAGGTTCGGCCAGGAGAACGGTGGTCACGGAGAAACGCGTATGCCCAGAAAAGCGCGACTGGTATGTCCCAAACGGCGCACCCACTATGTGGTAAGCAACCGACTGGCCGGCGAGACCCACACCGGCGTCCTGAGCGAGCCCCGTGCGCGCGCCGAGTTCGAAAAGAACCTCTGGCACTTCGCCTCGATCTACACGGTGCGGATCCTGTGTTGCAGCATCGGGAGCACCGGTTTCCGGATGGAACTGGAGGTGGACCCGCAGCAGCGGCTGAGCCATGCCGAACTGGAACGGCGGCAGGGGCGGCTGGACCACCGCGACCGAACCCCCCTGACGCGAAAGCAGGCGCGCAAGCTGCGCCGGCGGCTGGGCAGCCTGTCGGAGTTCATGCGGGACGTCCAGGGGGTGTGGTCGCGGCAGTACAACCGGCGGACGGGACGGCGCGGGCCCATGTGGGCGGAGCGGTTTCATTCCGTGATGCTGGGCGGCTGGGAGGCAATAGGGGCGGCCGCGATCTTTGTCAGAAGACGGGGGGACCCGTTGGCGACACAGCCAGCCGAGGGAGAGGCGGCGTCGGGGTGGCACCGGTCGTGGCGGAGGGAAGAAATGGAATCGTTGGACCGGCTTTGGCTGCGGCGGCACTGGAGGGAGCTGGTTCCGGTGTGGGAGTGGGGCAGGGCGGTGGGGGACCGGCGGTTTGTGGAACGGTGTGCCCGCCGGGACCACGGACGCTGCCGGTGGGAGGTGGCGGAACTGGGAATCCGGGGTCTGTGGTCATTGCGGCCGCCGGTCCGGAACCGTTCCCGAGCCAGGGGTCAGGTGGCGGCCTGACACCGCGCTGAAGCTCGGCAAAGGAAGGCCGGACGCGGGGCCCGTCATGAATCGAATTTCACCGCTCTTTAAGCGACTGGTCGGGACCCCAAGGTTCCAGCATTCATCACACAGGTAGCGTCGGTGGCAAATCTGGCGGTGGCAGCCCACCGGTCCGATCAGGGCGAACAACAAGCGGGCAAGGTGCTCGTGAATTCGGCCCTTAAGCAGCATCAGGTCGCCCGGTTGAAGACGGGCTTTCAACCATGTCGCCGCCCCCTCCCAGGAGGCTCCCGCCCAGACCGCATCTGACACCATGCCGCCCGCCAAAGCGCCCTTGCAGGCGTAATGACTGTTGGGACCCACAAAGACGGCAACGTCTGCCCAGCGGGCCGCGGCAAGGCCCATCCGCTGCAGGCGCTGGCGCGGACCGAGCCAGTGGTCCGAGTAGTCTCCTGCGACCAACACCCGCCGCCGGGTACGGGCCTCGGCCATCACCTGGAATGCGGCCTCCCACGAGGCGGGAGCGCCGTTGTAGTCGTCTCGGAGAACAGTGATCCCCGGTGGGAGGGAGACCGGCTGCATGCGGGCGGGTTGCGGTTCCACGGCCGACACGACCGCCGCCGCCTCATGGAGAGGTACTCCCAGCACCTGAGCAGCCAGGAGGGCCGCGGTAACCGCGGGAGTCCAGTGGGAACCCACCAGCCGGGTAGTGACCGGGATCTGGTCCTTCGCTGTTGTGGCCGTGAACCGAAGACATTCCGGCCAGACGGCAGATATGTCCTCGGCCACCATGTCCAGCTGATGGCGGTTGGAGGCTTTGCCGGGCGGGGGAGGGCTGCTTCTCTGTGCCTCCGCCAGGTTTGTCTCCACGCCGAAACGCACAACGCGAAATGTCCGGCCTGTCCCAGCCTCCCGGAGCCGGGGTTCATCCCCATCTACAATTACCGAGGCGCCAGGTCCAAGGTGATCCAGCAGCGAGAGTTTCTCGCGGGCGATGCCGTCGAGGCGCCCCAGAGTTGATGTGTGAGCCTGTGCCACCGAAATGATCAACGCCAGGTTCGGCCGCACCAGCCGGCTGGCCTCCTGCAGTCCTCCCGGGCGCCCAGCCGCCGTTTCGATGACAGCATAGCGGTGCCAGGGTCGGACCCTGAGCAGGTTCAGCAGCAGCAGATGTCCCGCATTCTGATTGCCCCGGGAGACGAAGGTCGGGCCGCGCGCCGAGAGGATTGCTCCGAGGCACTCCTTCGCGGTCGTTTTGCCGAGGCTGCCCGTAATTGCGATAAAACAGGTTCGACGCAGGATCGACCGCCAGTGAAAGGCGAGCGACCGCAGGAGTGGAGCTATCCTGCGGAGGGTCGTGCCTCCCACCTCCTGCCGCATAAACGCCACCGGTCGCATGATGGCCGCTAGCATATCCCGATCGTTGTGCCCCCCAAAGAGAGTCCTTTTAGTGAGGCTTTCCGGGACTTGCCGTGGGCCGCAAGGAATTCGGTGCCGGCACCCGACGCCTGTCCCGACCCAACCGATTTCACCAGGGTGCCGTGTTGCAGACCTCGGCCTCAGGCCCATACCACCGGCCGAACTGCGGCGCCCAAAATTGGCTCAGGCCGCGCGAGCGGCCTGAGCCCTGGAGTCCCGTTCTCGCACAAGGCGGGATCGTCCCCATCCACCGCCGGCAAAAGGGTTTCCCTATCCTGCCGGCGATGTTCTGCCGGGAGAAGGACCCGGGCAATCGGCGCCAGGCGCACAACCCGGGCGGGACGCCCGGGCCACCACGGGCCCCCGGAAGGGTCTCGCGCGGATTGTCTGGCACCTTCAGGGTGCCGGACGCTTTTCTCCGTCCGCTGTTCCGGAGGTCTCCGCTGCGCTTCGACCTCCGGCTACTCTCCGATCGCCGGCGCTCGCGCTCCGAACTGCGTCGGCGCCGCCAGCGCCGCACCTCGAATTCGCGAAGGCCGCTCCGCCAGCGGCCTGAGGCCTGAAGTGCGGAAGCCTGCTTCCGCTTTTCCGTTCTCACACGAGGCGGGATCGTTCCCATCCAGCGCCGGCAGAAGGGCAGGGATGATGGGTGCCGACTGCTCAACCCGGGCGGGAGGCCCGGGCTACGGCGGGCCCCTGCGGGATTGCCGCTTCTGGCAGGGACGGTCGGCACAGCCGCCCGTAGCACGGCCGTGAAAACTGTCCGCCCCAGCGGGACGTCACCACAGCAGACAACTCGTTCGCGGCGCTCGCGTTCCAAGGGGATCACTCACTGGCGTTCGCGTTCCGGCGTATCGCCATCCCTTTTCGGCGCTAAGGTACGTTTGGCTTCAGCCTCTTACCCCCTTCGCTCCAGGCCCATTCCAGGACCTTCTTCACTACGCTGAGGACTCGGACTTCTGAGGACCGTCTCCCGGATTCATCAGGTCTTCCCACGCTGAAGCCGCATGGCCTTCGGTTCCGGCGCAATTCTCGCCTGTCCCGCTGCAGTCCTGGTCTCGCCGGTTCAGTCAGCCGGGTCTTCAGGCGGGGACTGTGTTGATCACCTTGCCAGGGGACATCCCACGCCCGCCGCCCGCTAAAGTGCTATGTTGTTCCGGGCGGATCCGAGGCGCGCAAGATGGGCAGTCTATTGGGGAGTCGGGTGGCGGGGCTGGGCATTGATCTGGGGACGGTCAACACGTTGATCTGTGACCAGAACGCTCGGATTCTCCTGAACGAGCCGTCCATCGTTACAGTCAACCGGAGGACCGAACAGATCGAAGCCGTGGGCAGTGAAGCGCGGCGCATGGTGGGAAGAACTCCCGCGCACCTGGATGTGATCATGCCGCTGCGCGACGGTGTCATCAACCACTTTGACCTGACACAGGAGATGCTGCGCCGTTTTCTGCGGAAGATCCATACCGGTCCACGCCTGCTGGGATCTCGGCTCGTAATCTGCGTTCCCACCGAGACCACCCAGATTGAACGCCGTGCGGTCAGGGAAACCGGGCTCTCCCTCAAAGCGTCCGAGGTGTACGTTGTCGAGGAACCGATGGCAGCCGCTATCGGTGTTGGACTGCCCGTGGCGGAACCGCGCGGCAGCATGGTGGTCGACATCGGGGGCGGGACGACCGAGATCGCTGTCATCAGCTTCTGCGGCGTCGTCTGCAGCGGATCCGTGCGGGTGGCAGGCAGCCATATGGACGAGGCCGTCGTCCAGCACATCCGCCGCAAGTACAGTCTGTTGATTGGTTACGACACCGCCGAGCGGATCAAGCTCGATCTTGGATGTGCCGACCTGGAGGAAGCCGGCAGGCGGAGTGCCCAAGTGAAGGGAAGGGACCTGGTGAGCCAGCTCCCGAAGACTCTGACTGTGAGCGCCGAGGACATCTACGAGGCAATCTCCGATCTGGTGGTGCTCATCATCAATTCCGTCAAGAAGACCCTTGAGCGAACGCCCCCCGAGCTATCAGCAGACATCGCGGCGCTGGGGATTGTGCTGACGGGTGGCGGCGCCTTGCTCAGGGGGTTGGGCCGTCGGGTCGAACGCGAGACCGGGCTTCCGGTCACCGTGGCCGCGGAACCGTTGTTGTCGGTGGCGGTGGGTGCGGCCAGGCTGCTGAAAGACCAGCCGTTACTGGAGAGGGTCTGCATTCGCAACTTGTGAGAATGATGGTCCCGAGTTGCGGGCTTGCAGGGATTGGGGACAGTCCCCAATCCGGGAACTGGAGGCGGGAACGCACCGCCCCTGACGCAGCTTGCCTTTCACCCGCCGGCCGAGTAGTCTGATCCGGTCCGCGGCCCATAGCCCGCGGGTTTGCGGGAGTTCTGCTGCGTATCTGTCTACTACCACAGGAAGGAAGATCATGCCGAAGGACACACTCTCGATCACCGACAACCGGACTGGCAGAACTTACGAGATCCCGATCCAGGATGGGACCATTCGCGCTCTGGATCTGCGGCAGATCAAGACCGGCCCGGAGGATTTCGGGCTGATGGCCTACGACCCCGGGTTTACCAACACCGCATCCTGTCGCAGCCGGATCACGTTTATCGACGGCGAAAGAGGCATCTTGCAGTACCGCGGCTACCCAATCGAGGACCTGGCGGAACATTGCAGTTTCCTGGAGGTGGCTTACCTCCTGCTCCACGGCGAGTTGCCCAGCGCCTCGGAGCTGGCGGAGTGGCGGACGGCCATTGTCCACCACACGATGGTCCACGAAAACATCAAGAAGTTCGTGGACGGCTTCCATTATGACGCCCATCCCATGGGGATGCTCGTCAGCGCGGTGGGTGCCCTGTCGACGTTCTACCCGGAGGCGCGCAACGTTGACGATCCTGAGAACCGGCGGTTGCAGATCATCCGTCTGATCGCCAAGATGCCCACGATCGCGGCATACGTGTACCGGCACAGCCAGGGTTTGCCGTATGCCTACCCGGACAACACCCTGAGTTATCCCGGCAACTTTCTCAATATGATGCAGCGGCTTCCGGCGGAACCCCGCTATCAGGTTCATCCCGTGCTGGAGCGGGCGCTGGACGTCCTGTTCATCCTGCACGCGGACCACGAACAGAACTGCAGCACCAATGCCATGCGCAGTGTAGGCAGCTCCAAGACGGATCCCTACTCGGCTGCCTCCGGCGCGATCGCCGCCCTTTATGGGCCCTTGCACGGAGGTGCCAACGAAGCGGTGCTGCGGATGCTGCGGGAGATCGGGACAGTGGACCGCATCCCCGAGGTGGTGGCCCAGGCCAAGCGGGGGGAGCGGAGGCTGATGGGATTCGGCCACCGGGTCTACAAGAACTACGATCCCCGGGCGCGCATCATCAAGCGGATGGCCGACGAGGTGTTCAGGCTCACCGGTCGTAATCCGCTGCTGGACGTGGCCTTGGAGCTCGAGCGGATCGCCCTCGAGGATGAATACTTCATTCAGCGCAAGCTGTACCCCAATGTCGACTTCTACTCGGGTCTGATCTACCAGTCCATGGGATTTTCGCAGGACATGTTCCCGGTCCTGTTTGCTATCCCGCGGACAGTGGGGTGGGCGGCCCAGTGGCAGGAGATGCTGGAAGACCCGGACCAGCGGATTGCGCGACCTCGCCAGATCTACCTGGGCCCGGCCCGGCGTGAGCTGCCGGCCGAGTACCGGAACCGCGAGACGCTCCGAATGTAACAGTCATCGGGAATCGAGGAGTGCCGGCCGGGCCGCCCACCCCGGTTCCAGACGGGGGCACGAGGCACAGTCGACCGGTGCGTGGCAGGAGGGAATCCGGCAGCCGACCTTACGTCCGAGCAATGCCAGGGAAATCCGCTGCATCCGCTGGCACTGACGTCCCTTGACCAGGATAACGTCGCCGGGTCCCAAGTCGAGGGGCAAGGCCGACAGGGCCTGGAGAACGTCTGTGTGGGCGTCGACCCAGTGGTCGACGCGATGCCCTGCCCTCCGGGCCCCTGCGCGGTAACGCTGGAACAGATGGGACAGGATGATCGCCTGGTCGGCCACTTCGGCCAGCCTGCGGCCCAGCCGCCGATAGATCTCCCCGGAACTCAAGGGCGGTTCGGTGACTTCGCCAAGGACCACGAACCTGCGACGGGCCGGGATTTCCGCCAGCAGGTCGAGAGCCACCTCAATGGTTTCCAGGCCGGACTTGTATTCATCCCGCAACAACCAGGCACCCTGGGGAAGTGGAACCGGTTCCAGGCGCATCGGGAGGGGTCGAAGGCTCCGCAGCTGCTGAACCGCCTTTGCCAGTGGAATTTCGGCATGGTGGGCGACCGTCAGGGCGGCCAGCGCCGGATAAACCATATGCCGTCCCACCAGGGGAGTGAAGATCTCCAGCGGCTCGTCGGTGTCGGATTCCAGGCGGAATGTGGATCCCTCGGGCCAACAGAGGTGGTAATCACGGGCGCGGAAATCATTGTGGGGCTCGAAGCCGTAAGTCACGACCGGGCAGACCGCCTCTCCCCGCATCCAAAGGACGTTGGGGTTGTCTCCGTTGAGGACGACCAGACCGCGGGGGGCAGTCGCAGCAACCATCCGGGCCTTTTCCCAGCGGGTCACCGTGAGGTTGGCCAGCGACCGGTTGTGATCACTGGCCACCGACGTAACCACCGTCAGATCGGGCCTGAGCATGGCGGCCTGGCGCGCCATCTCGCCAGGCTGTTCGATGCCTGTCTCCACCACGGCGTAATGGCTGAAAGGGTGGGCGGAGAGCAGGGAGCGGGCAATGTAGAAGCCGCGGTTCCCGAAGCCACTGCCGGTGCTCAGTTTCCCCAGTACCGTTCGGATCGCCTGAGCAGTGGTGGTCTTGCCGAGGGATCCGACCACCGCTACCACTTTGACCTGGCGAAGGACGGTTCTCCGATAGAACCCGGCCGCCCAGGCGACCGTGGGATAAGCCCTCTGCAGGAGCCTTCGACGCCATCGGATCCGATAGAGAGAGTCCCTGAGGAATCGGGGCCATGCGGGGCGGGGCTCGTCGAACATTTCCTGTTCTCCGTCTTGCTGGCGGGGTTGCCGCCGAGAATCACCGTCAGTATCTCCAGGCCTGCGGTAAACCGGAACAACGGTGGAATCCGGCTTGAAGACGAGTCAGTTGCCAAGCTCAGATCCCAAATACGCCACGTCTAAGCGGCTGAGCAGCAATGCGATCCGCCGGTGGTCATTTCCCCGGTAGACTTCCGCCACGGATGGAACCGGTTCTGGGGTTCGCAATTCGATCAGGTTCGTTCCTGCCTCCAGCGAAAGGCCGTCCAGGGTCACGGTATGCACCTCGCCCGAATCCCGCCGCCGCGACAGGCGGGTGGTGAGGACGGGTTCTCCGTTGAACGAAATCTGCAGCGTCCGCTCCGCCACGAGGATCAGGGAGAGGTCGAGGTCCACCCGGCCAACCCCGGGGTGGGAAGCCCTGACCTCGAGGGTTGCCCTGTCCCCGAGGAGCGGGCGAGCGACGTATTTTCCGTGGTGTTCGAGCTTCCCCCAAGCCTGTCCGAGGATCGGATAGACCCAGCGCTCGGGCAGTCCGGTGACCCGGAAGACGCGTACCAGCCGGTCCTCGTAAACCTGCTGGAACCAGGGCGGGAGCTGATGCTCAATGTCGGTTGCAAGCGGTTCAGCGACGTAGTAGTCGCCGAACGAAAGGAGATTTTCATCCACAAGATGGATAACGGCGTAGTCGATATGGAGGTCGGCTGCCTCTGCCCGGGCGAACTCCTCCCAGCGGCTTCCGAACACATCGGCAAAGACCTCCGGCCGTGGTTCGGGACTGGAGGCCAGCGCCAGGCGCCTCAGCAGCGGCCGGCGCCGGGCTTGCGCCTCGAACCGTACGAACGGCTTGTCTACCGCCCCGCCGATTACGTTGTGCCGGTGGAGCGTCGAGTAATAGAGGATGCGGTACGCGGAAGGCCGGAACGGCAGTTCGATGACCGACCCCCCGCCGGTCTGTTGGGCAAGCCTGGAGTAGAACTCCGAGGGAGCTGCCGGGGCGGCGGTGGCCGCCGGCCACACGGGCAGGAACTCCACGACGACCACGATCCCCACTCCGGCCGCGACGAGGGCGTTTCGAACGGGGCGACCAAGGCGGGCGGTCAGGGCGGCGACACCCGATGCCAGGAAGACCGAGAGGCACAGAGTGGTCATGAAGGAGTATCGCGACACGGCACGGGTGACCCGGAAAGGGAAAACGTCGGCCAGCCAGTAAAAGGGGAGTCGGACTGCTTCCAGATGGCTGGAAGGTTGGCGGACATCGAAACCCCTCAACCCGTCCACCGCGAGGAACGGGCCAAGGGCAAGTACCAAGAAGCCGACCGCGGTTACCGCCAGCCACCCTCGCAGCCAGCGCTCCTGCCGCCACCGGAAGTAGCCCACGAAGCAGAGCAGGAGGCTCAGGGTCCCCAGATAGTTCATCTGCAGGCTGGGATTACCGGTCCAGTCCGCCTGGATCTGCTGGCTCCAGCCCAGAAACAGCCAGTGCAAGGCATGAGGGATGAAGAAGGACAGCAAGTCGGCTGATCCGTCGATCACAAACCGGAAGCCTCCGGAGGCCAGACCGTCCTTGCCAAGCAATGCCACGGGGTTGAGCGGTGCGACGGCAAGGACGCCGACGCCGATGGCGGTGGCAGCCCAGGCGGTGCGGCGGAAATTTCCGCTGGACCAACCGTAGGTGGCCAGCCAGAGGCCGGCCGCAAGCACCAGGAAAACGGCAAAATACCAGGAACTGAGGGCCGCTGCGGCAAAAAACCCGGCGACGAGCGTCAGCCAGGCCGGTCGTCCCGAACGACAATAACGAAACAGAGCCCAGAGGAACAGGGGCAGCCACTGCAGATGGAAGACGGGATAGATTCCCAGGTTGCCGTAGTGTTGGGGGCTGAAACCGAAATAGATTCCGGCAACCAGCGATCCAGGTCGCGAACCGGTCACTTCATAGGCCAGCAGATACGCGCCCCAGCCCGCCAGCACGAAACTGAGCAGCAGAGACAAGTTCAGCCCCCGCAGGAGGTCGCCCCCGGCGCCAAGCAGGAAGACCAGCAGGCTTGGAAGCAGTCCCTCATGAATCGGGTAACCGGAGGGGAACCAGATCCGGGGACTCTCCAGGATCCCGCGACCCTCTTCCCGCGCCTCAGCGACCAGCGCGGCGTTGGCAATGACGGCGTAGTTGAGGCCGAGGGCCGGTGACAGGGTGGCATCGGAAAGATGAAGGGGCAGAGGGAACGTGTAGACAAGGCTGAGGACAACGAAAAAGCCCAGGGGCAAGCCGTGTAGCCACCAGCCCTTCCGCAACGGGGAGGATCCGGCGACAGCACTCCCGATAGGACTTGGCTCCCGCATTCTGGCGGGGGATTGTATGGGATCGGGATCCGCGCCGTCATCCAGGGCTCACTTGACATCCAGGAACACAGTGTTGCTCATGACCCGGGTGTCGGGATCTCGAAACTGCAGGGGGTAGGTTCCGGGTGCCGGGTATGCCGAGGGAGGCAAGGCTGCAGTCGTCAGGTCCGATCGCATCACGGTCGGCCTCAATGGCATGCCGTTGAAGAGCAGCTCGGTGCCGCGTCTGACGTTGCGGACCCTGAACCAGAGTCCGGAATGCCCATGGGCCTGGGGGTTAAATACAGTCCCTGCCTCCGCCATGCGGGGGCCGAAGTCCAGGATACACGGCGCAGGGTCAGGGTCTCCATCCTGCATACACACATAAACCCGCTGCCCGTTGGCGAGATAGAAACGCGGGCCAAGGCACCGAGTTTCCAGGGAAAGCTCAACCCGAATCTCGGAAGTATCCAGTGAACAGTCCGATTCCATGCTCACCGCGATGTCGCCGGTGACTCCCCAAAAGCGCAGAGCCTCCACCATCCGAACAGGGCGCTGGACATTTCGAATGGCGGGATCCAGGCGAATTCCCTCCGTGCGCCCGGAAAGCTCAAGGGCGGTTCCCAGGTGCCGAGCCAGGACCCGGGCGTGGATTCCCGCTGATCCCATTTCCCAAACCTTCACGCTTACACGGGTGGAGTCAAGGAGCATCCAGCCGCCGGAGCCGAGAATGACAGCGGCCATTGTGGCCTGTCCCCATCGCCGACGGCCCGACGTGGCGGCCGCCGCCACCAGCGAAGCTCCGCCAATCGCCAGCAGGAGCCAGCGGCACTCCGGTGCACGCAGGGTACCAACCTCGGGAGTGTTGAAGGGGATCCCTGTGAAATGGGATGAGAGTCCAAGCCCAAGCAGGTCGTCGACGAGTACCGCCTGGGCCAGCCACGCCGCCGGCAACCATAGCGACAGAGCCGCTACAGTCGCTGCCGGATAAGGACGGCCCCTCAGCCGGACGGCGTAAAGCGAGACCGTTCCCAGTAATAGGCCGAGGGGTGGCAGAGCGATGAGGTAACGGCCCAGCAGGTATTGTGGCTGCGGCTGGTTATAGAGGGCAAGCGTCGAGTGCCGCGCGGATATCAGAACCAGGCCGATCCCCAGGGAAAGGAAGAGCAGAAACAGGAAACGGAGGTCCTGTCTGGTCTTGACCTCCTCACTGTTACCAATCGTGACACTCGTCAGCAGGGTGCGGATGACGAACGGTAGCAGCGGTCCCATGGCCAGCAGGACGTAAGCCGAATACAGCCCCAGCCACTTCAGAAACAACGCCGATTCCAACGAGAAAGAAGTCACGTCGAAGGGCCCGAACAGAGTCCTCCTGAGGGGCAGGCCGTGGGACCACCCGAAAGCCAACCATACGACCAGCACCACGGCGCCGCCGCTCAAGACGGAGACGACGGGCGAGAGGCGCAGGAATCCTCGCCGCCTGGCCATGACAATCCAGGCCAGGGCCAGGCCGGGAATTTGCACCAGGCCGATGAACTTGACCGTCCAGTTGACCAGCAGCAACGCACCGAAGAGCGCATGCCACCAGGCAGGGGAATTGCGCCGCAGGGACACGAGGACGCAGAAGGACGCCAGCAGGACGGGCAGCGCCAGGTTCTCGCTCATGACCATCACCGGGAAGACGGAGTGGAATGGGGAGACAGCAAACAGGACCGCCATCGCCAGAGCCCATGCCGGGGGGAGGAAGCGGTGGGCCAGCAGCCAGATCAAGAGCACTGACAATCCGGTGAGGAGTGAATTGATCAGCAGGATCGCCCGGTACCACGCTTCAAACCTCAGCGCGACAGCGAGCAGCAGGGGGTAATCAGGGGGGTATTGCGGATTGTAGGACCTTCCGCTGTCTCCGTTGGCGGCCTGGGCGTTCTGTTTATAGATCAGTTCATCCGAGAGGCAGAAGGGTCCGTTGAGGCGGAGATCCCATTCATAGCCCTGCCACGCCTTGAGTGCGACCACGACCACAACCAGCAGGGAGACGGCCACAAGGTGCCGCCGTGCGGCTGCCGGCGCGGACACACCAGCACCGTCCGTCGCAGCGCCCTGCCGCCGTCCGGTCTCAATCTGGAGCAATTCCGGCATCGCCTAGCCAATCATCCTGCTCCCCCGGTTCACGGAACGATCCATTCTGCAGCGAACGGCGTCCGTTTCCAACCCGGTTTCCTGTAATCTTTCGAACAGAGGCCGAGTACCGGGCAGGGGACGGTACAATTCTGTGCAGCACTGGAGACCCGCGAGCGGGTTCGGGAGGGAGTCCGGCAGGGGTGGACTACTCAGACAAGCTCAAGAAGGAACTGGACTTCTACGAGGACGTCGAAAGTGTCCACGTATTACCTGAAAGCCAGCACTACGTCAACGAGAACTACTTGCGGCCGCGGCTGGTGGAGCATTTCGGTTACGGCAGCTACCTGGAGATGGTCCGCCACTTCGTGGAACGGATCTCAGGCTGGTTGGGGGGAAGAACCTTGAAGGTCCTGTCCTTGGGTTCCGGCAATTGCGATTTCGAGATTTCACTGCTCTCCGACCACGGACTCAACCTCAAGCTCCACTGTCTCGAACTCAATCCGCGCATGCTCGAACGGGCCGCCGAGGCCGCCCGCGAGAAAGGCGTCACCCGCCGGGTGCGCTTGGTCCATTGCGACATCAACGAACTGGAGCTGGACGAGACGTATGATCTGGTGCTGGGCAACTACTCCCTGCACCATTTCGTGGAGCTGGAGCGGATCTTCGACCGGATCCATGGGGCCATGGAGCCCCATGCCTTCTTCCTGGTCGACGAGATGATCGGCCGCAACGGACACCTGTTCTGGGAGCCGACGCTCGACCTGTGCAATCGGCTGTGGTCCTTGCTGCCCCGTCACCTTAAGCACGATCACCTGCTGCAGCGGGACTTGCCCTTGCGCGAACAGTGGGACTGTTCGGCGGAGAGCTTCGAGGGCGTCCGCGCCCAGGACATCCTGCCGCTGTTAGACCGGACTTTCTGCTTCGTCGATTTCGCCCCCTTCTACGCACTGGTCAACCGCTTCACCGACCGCGACTTTGGTCCGAATTTCGACCCTGCCGACCCGTTGCACCGCGCCTATCTGGATCTGGTCTGGCAGCTCGACGACATGGTGTGCCGACTGCATCTGCTGAAGCCGACGCAAATGATAGCGGCGTTGGTCAGGCGGGAACAGACTTCCCATCCGCGGCGGTGGATGTACTTCGAAACACCGGCGGAGCTGTACTCGCTGGACGACTCCCGGTTTTATGAGGTCTTCGACCGCTTCAGCCTCTTGCCGGAGATTCCGGATTCTGGATGAGGTCTGGACGCGCTGCGTGCCGGGTTGCAGGAAGAACCGGAGTTCGTGGGGCTCCGGGAGACCCCGGAAGGGGGCAGGGTCTCCGCGGAGGCCCGCCCACCTCATGGACAGCCATTCGATATAGAATGGACGAAACGTGGCCATGGATGAGAAGCTGCGCCAGCGTCCCCTGACCCGACATTCCATCGGATTTGTTTCCCGCCGCACGGGTCTGAAGCCGGACGTGATCCGTGCCTGGGAGCGGCGCTACCAGGCCATCGCTCCGGGCCGCACCGCGACCAACCGGCGCTTTTACAGTGACGAGGAGATCGAACGCCTGGCCCTGCTGCGGAAAGTTACGCTGGCCGGACGTCAGATCGGCCAGGTCTGCCACCTGTCCACGGAAGACTTGCGGCAGCTGGCGGCCGAAGACGAAGAAGCCATGGCGCGGGTTCCTCATCGACGTCAGCCGGTTTGGTCCCGCGAGGGCGGGGCCGATGGACGAGGTGAAGCGTGTCTGGCGGCGATCGAGGGCCTCGATCCCCAGGCGCTGCAATATCAGCTGGATCAGGCAGCGGTGGAGATGAGTCCGCCGCAGGTCATCCAGCAGATCCTGACTCCCTTGTTGGACCGGATCGGTGGGATGTGGGAGGCGGGAACGCTGCGGGTGGCCCATGAGCACATGGCGTCCTCGGTGATCGCGGCCTTTCTGGCCGGCCTACTGACCAGCTACGGCGTTCCGGAGCTGGCGCCGGTCGTGGTGGTCGGGACGCCAAGCCGCCAGTTTCACGAGCTGGGTGCCCTGATGGCGGCCGCTTCGGCCGCTGCCGAAGGGTGGCGGCCTCTTTACCTGGGGGCCAACTTGCCGGTGGAGGAGCTGGCGGCCGCGGTGCGGCAGAAAGCGGCGCGATTGTTGGCGATCAGTCTGGTGTATCCGGCCGACGACCCCCTGCTGGAACGGGAACTGCTACGCCTGCGGCGGCTGGTGGGGGACGAAGTCCGCATCGTGATCGGCGGCCGGGCGGTACCTGCCTATCGTGCCGTGGTGGACCGCATCGGCGGGATTCCGGAGGAAGATATGGTCCAGTTTCGCCGCCTGCTGCGCAGTTTCCGGAGCCCTCACTGACCTTTCCCCAGGAGGCGGGTCGCCGGCGGGAAGGCGGCCCCGACGCTCGGCCGGTGGTTTGTGCTTGCAGGAGTCCCCGGGTGGTTCCGGAACCCCGTGCGCGGCCGGACCGCTGCTGGAGACTCCGCGCCGCCGCGCCCGCAGCTCCATGAGCAACTGAAGCCGTGCCACAAGTCCAGCCCCAGGGCACCTCTCGCCTCGGATTGCATTCCGTTCGGGCTGGGCCCCAGAATCGCTCTCGGCTGCCCCGCCTGGACGATAGTGGAGCACTATACATTTTTGTCCAAAAAATACTGAATCCGTGTCCAGAATTTCGGCGTCATAAGGGAGACAAAAGGGTGGACAAGCGGCCACCCCGGAACCGAAAGGAGATTGCGACCCATGCCGACACTGAAGACGGGCGATATCGCCCCGGATTTCGAGGCGCTCACCGAGGATGGCCAGAAAATCCGCCTGTCGGACTTTCGCGGGCGGAAGGTGATTCTGTATTTCTACCCCAAGGACAGCACCAGCGGCTGCACTGCCCAAGCCTGTTCCTTCCGGGACCACTACCCGCGGATCCAGGAGGCGGGAGCGGTGGTGCTGGGCGTCAGTCCCGACAGCGCCGCCTCTCACCGGAAGTTCAAGGAGAAGTACCAACTCCCGTTTCCCCTGATCGTGGATGCCGACCACCGGATCGCCGAAGCCTACGGGACCTGGGGCGAGAAGTCACTGTATGGCCGGAAGTACATGGGCATGGTCCGCAGCCACTTCGTGATCGACGCGAACGGAGTTGTGGCCGACGTCCGTTACAACGTCAACGCCCGGAAGAGCGCCGATCTGGCGCTGGAAATGTTGTAACCGATGCAGCCGGTTTCCTTTCCACTACACGGCATGCTCACTGCCTTGGTCCGCTGGTTCGACAGTTGGGCTGCAGGCCGTCCGGTTCCCCCCCAGGAGGCGGACCAGCCCGACTGGCTCCGGATCGTTCCTTTCGCCGCCCTTCACCTGGTCTGTCTGGCGGTCATCTGGGTGGGCTGGAGCCCCGTGGCGGTGATGGTGGCCGTTCTGTTGTACCTGATACGCATGTTTGCCGTCACCGGCTTTTACCACCGGTACTTTTCCCACCGGACGTTCAAGGCCTCACGGAGCTGGCAGTTTCTGTTTGCGGTCCTGGGGGCCAGCGCGGTCCAGCGGGGACCCCTGTGGTGGGCAGCCCACCATCGCCACCATCACCGCCACTCCGACCAGGAGACTGACCTGCATTCCCCTGTGCAGCACGGCCTTTACTGGAGCCACGTGGGATGGATCATCAGCAAAGGGAATTTCAGGACCAACCTGACCAAGGTCCGGGACTTGACCCGTTATCCTGAACTGGTTTTCCTCGACCGGTTCGATACGCTGGTCCCGATCCTTCTGGTTGCCGCCACTTATGGCTTGGGGGAACTGCTGGAGTATTCCATGCCGGGGCTTGGTACCAGCGGTCCCCAGATGCTGGTGTGGGGATTCTTCATCTCCACGGTGGTACTGTTTCACGCCACCTGTACGATCAACTCCCTGGCTCACCTTGTGGGGCGGCGCCGCTATGAAACCGGAGATCACAGCCGAAACAGTTTCCTGCTGGCGCTCCTGACTCTGGGCGAGGGCTGGCATAACAACCATCACCACTTCCCCGCCTCCACCCGCCAGGGTTTCTTCTGGTGGGAGATCGATATCACTTATTACCTCCTCAAAGTCCTGGAGTGGATGGGTGTGGTCCGCGACCTGCGGGATGTGCCGGACAGGGTCCGCCTGACGGAGCGGGCATGAGGATTGCGGTGGTGGGTTCCGGCATTGCCGGTCTGACCTCTGCCTGGCTGTTATCCCGGGATCACGATGTGGTTCTTTACGAGGCCGATTCCCGGGTCGGCGGGCACACGTGCACCGTGAGCGTCGAGAGGGACAGCAGGCAGTACGACGTGGATACCGGCTTCATCGTCTACAACCCCGAGAACTACCCGAACTTCGCCCGACTGCTGGAGCGTCTCGGCGTGGCCACCCGGCCTTCCCGCATGAGTTTCAGTGTGCGGGATGAGCATACGGGTCTCGAGTACAGTGGCAGCACCTTGGCAGGGCTGTTCGCCCAGAGCCGCAACCTGGTGCGTCCAGGGTTCTTCCGTATGCTTGCCGACATCTTGCGCTTCTACCGGGACGCGCGGGAGCTGGTGCACTCGCCGGACCTTGATGTGACTGTGGAAGACTATGCGACACGTCGGGGCTATTCGGCGGAGTTCAGAGAATGGCATCTCTACCCTATGGTTTCCGCCATCTGGTCAACCGGCCGCCAGGGTGCCGCGGCCTTTCCGGCGGCGGTCCTGGCAAGGTTCTTCTATAACCATGGATTCCTGCAGGTGAGGAACCGGCCGCAGTGGCGGGTGCTGAAAGGGGGTTCGAAAGCGTATCTTGAACCCATCACGCGGCCCTTCGAGGCGGCGGTACGCCTTTCGAGCCCGGTGGCGGCCGTCCGGAGGTTCCCGGACTTCGTTCGCATCCGCACCAGCCGCGGCCATGAGGACCGTTTCGACCATGTAGTGCTGGCCGCCCACAGCGACCAGACCCTGCGCATGCTGGAAGACCCGTCTCCCCGGGAGCGGGAGATTCTGGGTGCCATCCGCTACACGGTCAACGAGACGGTGCTCCACACCGACGAAAACCTTTTGCCGAAGCGGCATCGGGCCTGGGCAAGCTGGAACTGTCATCTGCCCCTGCGCGCTGACAACCTGCCAAGCCTGACCTACTTGATGAGTTCGCTGCAGTCGATTCCTGGCCCGCCATACTTCTGCGTGACCCTGAACCGCACGGAACGGATAGCTCCTTCAAGGATCCTGGAGAGGATGAGCTATGCCCATCCGGTCTACGACGCCGGCGCAATCCGGGCCCAACGGCGCAAGCATGAGATTTGCGGGATCAACCGCACCTCGTACTGCGGCGCCTACTGGGGCTACGGCTTCCACGAGGACGGTGTGGTCAGTGCTTTGGATGCCTGCCGGCTGTGGGGATGTGCAATATGAACAGCCGGATTTACCAGGGACGGGTCTGTCATCGGCGGCTCAGTCCCAAAGTTCACCGGTTCACGTACGGTCTGTTCATGCTCCTGCTGGATCTCGGAGAGCTGCCGGACCTTTTCCGCCGGAACCGGTTCTGGTCCACGGGCAGGCCGGCTTTGGCCCGCTTCCGCCGGAGGGATCACCTGGGCGATCCGGCGGAGCCTTTGGACACCAGCGTCAGGGAGCTGGTCCGCCGCCGGCTCGGGAGGAGGCCTGAGGGGCCGATCCGGCTGCTGACCCACCTGGAGTATTTCGGGTACCGGTTCAACCCGGTCAGCTTCTACTACTGTTATGAGGCGGGCGGGAGTCGGCTCGACGCCCTGGTGGCGGAGATCAACAACACACCCTGGGGGGAGCAGTTCTGTTACGTGTTGGATGCCCGTGAGGCTGACCCAGAGGCAGGCTCACGCCTGCGTTTCCGCTTCCGCAAGGAGTTTCATGTTTCCCCATTCATGCCCATGGATGTGGAGTATGAATGGTCATTCAGCCCGCCTGACCGTGTGGTGTCCATCCACATGGTGAACCGTCGAGGCGGAGAACGATTGTTCGACGCCACGCTGACGTTGCGGTCTGTGCCATGGACGCCCCACAACCTGAACCGGTTACTCTGGCAGCAGCCACTGATGACCGGCCGCGTCATCGCGGCCATCTACTGGAACGCTTTAAGACTATGGCTCAAACGGATACCGTTTTATCCCCACCCATCAACCCCGGACCAGTTGACTCGCCGGTGAACGCGGCTGACTCGGCGTGCCGTACCGAGCGGCCGGCGGCTCAAGTTTCCGGCGGTCTGGTGAGCGCGCTGTTTCGCCGCGGGCTGTGGGCCCGGTTGGGGCGGATCGAACAGGGTCGGTTGAATGTCATCGAAGGGGACCGGGTCTATACCTTCGGCAACGAAGCGGGTGGGATCGAGGTCTCGGTCCGGATCGATCACCCACAGTTCTACCGGCTGGTGGCGTTGCGGGGTTCGGTGGGGGCGGGAGAGGCCTACATGGAAGGCTACTGGTCTTGCGACCGCCTGCCGGATCTGATCCGCATCTTCGCCAGGAACCGGCATCTGCTGGATGCGATTGAAGGCGGGCTCAGCCGGTTCCAGCAATGGCTGCTCAGTCTGGAGCACCTGCGGCGAAGAAACACTCCGCAGGGCAGCCGCCGCAACGTTCGCGAGCATTATGACCTGGGCAACGACTTCTTTGCCCTGTTTCTGGACCCGCTGCTGATGTACTCGGCCGCCTGGTTCGAAAGTGAGTCAACGAGTCTGGAGGAAGCTTCAGTGGCCAAGATCGAGCGAATCTGTCGCAAGTTGGAGCTGAACCCCGCCGACCACCTGGTGGAGATCGGCTCCGGCTGGGGTGGCTTTGCCGTCCACGCCGCCGCCAGGTATGGCTGCCGGGTGACGACGACGACCGTTTCCGAGGAGCAGTTCCGGTTGGCTTCGGAAAGGGTGCGCCGGGCTGGTCTGGAGGGCCAGGTCACGGTGCTGCTCGAAGACTACCGGGAGCTGTGCGGCTGTTTCGACAAGCTGGTCTCCATCGAGATGATCGAAGCGGTGGGCTACGACTTCCTGGAGACCTACTTCCGTTGCTGTGACTCGTTGCTGCGCCCGGGAGGGTTGGCTCTGATTCAGGCGATCACCATTGCCGACGAGCACCTCGAGGAGGCCATGACTTCGGTGGACTTCATCAAGCGGTACATCTTTCCGGGCAGCGCTCTCCCTGCACTGAAGCAGATCCGGTCCTTGACCGCCGAGTCGACTTCTCTCCGGCTGGTGGATCAGGAGGACCTGACGGAGCACTATGCCCAGACGTTGCGGTGTTGGCGGGATCGCTTTCGGGCCGCCCGTCCAAAGGTCCGCGAGCTTGGCTATTCGGAGCGGTTCATCCGGATGTGGGATTACTACCTGGGCTACTGCGAGGGCGGCTTCCTGGAACGGCGAATCGGTGATTATCAGCTTCTCTTTCGCAAGGAGGGCGTCTGAGACAGGTGGAATCCGCCGGGCTGATCACGGGCTCGGCGTTGGTCAGCGCGCTGGCGTTCCAGGGCGCCTGGTTCGCCTGTGTGCTGGGGGCGGCGAAGGGTTTGGCCTGGATTGGTCCAGCAATGGTGGCGGCGCTGTTTGCGGTGGAGATGGGGACGTCGGCCCGTCCGCGCGCGGTAGGGATGCCGGCGGTGTTCGCCGCCGCCGCGGGACTGCTGGTTGACTCGCTGTTGGCGGCGGGAGGCTGGTTCCGGTTCGCATCACCGTGGGAACCGGCTTGGTTGAGTCCGCCCTGGATGGTGGCTTTGTGGCCCAACTTTGTGCTGGCGCTTCGGGGCTGTCTGCGCTGGCTGGCAGGCCGCTACGGGTTGGGCGGACTGCTAGGCGCGGCGGGTGGACCGGCTGCGTATGCAGCGGGTTCGAGGCTGGGCGCCCTCGAAATCGTGGATCCCGATACAGCTCTGGTGCTGGTGGCGCTCCTTTGGGGGGCGTCGGTACCAGGATTCCTGTGGTTTATCCGGCACCCGCCGGCGGGACAGGCGAAGGGACGGGTCGAGGGAGGGCCCGATTGATGGGAGGGCCCGATTGATGGGAGTGCCCGAACAATTAGTCTGGCTGGGTGTCGGCTCGGCGGCGCTGATGACTGTTCTCTGGCTGATCCAGAGACGGACCGGTGACGCTGGAATCGTGGATGTAGGCTGGAGCGCGGGGCTGGGCGGAGCAGCCCTCCTGTATGCCTTGACCTCGGAAGGGGAGGCCGGCCGGCGCCTCTTACTGGGGTGCTGTGCCGGAGTGTGGTCGGTCCGGCTCGCCACGTACCTGCTTTTCAACCGTGTGCTGGGGAGCCCCGAAGACGGTCGCTATCAGGCGCTGCGGGCCCGCTGGGGGAGCCGGGCCCAAGTCCATTTCTTCTTGTTCTTTCAGTTCCAGGCGCTGTTGGTCGTGCTGTTTTCAGTTCCTTTCCTGGTCGTGGCCTGGAACCGCCGCCCGGGTCTGGACTGGGCCGATGTGGCGGGGGTTGGTGTGTGGCTGGCGGCGATCGCCGGCGAGTGGACGGCGGACCGGCAGCTTGCGGGCTTTCGGGCCGACCCCGGCAACCGCGGAAGGACCTGCCGCCGTGGCCTCTGGCGGTACTCACGGCATCCCAATTACTTCTTCGAATGGATCCACTGGTGGGTCTATGTGCTGTGGGCCTGGGGTTCTCCCTTTTGGTGGGTGGCGCTGGCCGGCCCTGCCATGATGCTGCTGTTCCTGTTCCGGATTACCGGGATCCCCGCGACTGAAGCACGGGCACTGGAGACACGCGGGGAGGACTATCGTCGCTATCAGCAGACCACCAGTGCGTTTTTTCCGTGGTTTCCCAAAGTGAGGCGGCCATGACCGGACTTGCGACGGCTCTGAAACTGGTCGAAAAGGGGTATGTCCCCGACGCGTGGACCCGCCGCGGTATCCGGCGGCTGCTGAAACAGCGGCTGAGGCAGGAGTCTTCTCCAACTCAAGACGCCGAGCGATCCCGCTTCGAAAGCTTTGTCGCGGAACTGCGACACTCGCCGGTGGCCATTTGCACAGAAGACGCCAACAACCAGCACTACGAGGTGCCCGCTGCGTTCTTCCAGCGGGTCCTGGGTCCCCATCTCAAGTACAGTTGCTGTCTCTGGGACGAGGGGGTTTCAGACCTGGCATCGGCCGAGGCCGCGATGCTGAGTCTGACCTGCCGGAGGGCCCAACTGGAGGACGGGCAGAGGATCTTGGAACTTGGCTGCGGCTGGGGTTCCCTGACGCTGTGGATGGCGAGGCGCTACCCGGCTGCGACCATCGTGGCCATGTCGAACTCCGCCTCCCAGCGGGAATTCATTCTGGAACGGGCATCCAGGGAAGGTCTGCGGAACGTCAGTGTCGTCACCGCCGACATCAACCGCTTCGAGCCGGAAGGCGAGCCCTTTGACCGCGTAGTCTCGGTGGAGATGTTCGAACACGTCAGAAACCACCAGATGCTCCTCGGGCGGATCCAGAGTTGGCTCACTCCCGCCGGCAAGCTGTTCGTCCACATCTTCTGTCACCGCCGCTACGCCTATGCATTCGAGACGGAGGGGGCCGACAACTGGATGGGCCGACATTTCTTCACCGGCGGGATCATGCCGTCCGAGGACCTGCTGCTGCAATACCAGGAGGACCTCGCCCTGGAGCGACGTTGGCGGGTCGAAGGCACCCACTATGCACGAACGGCGCGGGCTTGGCTGGAGAATCTGGATCGGCGGCGGGCTGAACTGAGACCGGTGCTGGAAGAGACCTACGGGATCCACGAGGCGGAGCGTTGGCGGGTTCGTTGGCGGCTGTTCTTCATGGCCTGCGAGGAGCTGTTCGGATACGGTGGAGGCGAGGAATGGGTGATCTCCCACTACCGGTTCCGGAAGCTTTGAGATCGCGCCCGGAACCGCCAGATGCTCCCGGTTCCCGTCTGAAGGTTGACGGCAATTCAGATCTGATTCAGAATGACTCAGGATTCAGTCATGGGTCAGTTGTCGATTCGCGGTTTCGACAAAGAACTCGAGCGCTGTCTCCGCCGTCTGGCGAAGGAACGGGGCATCTCGCTGAACAAAGCCGCGCTGCTCCTGCTCCGCAGAGGTGCGGGAATCGAGGATGTCTCGTCTGATCGGGTGGGTGACACGTTGGACGATCTCATTGGTAAGTGGTCGTCTGAGGAGGAGAGGGAGTTTCTGGAACGTGTCGCCGTGTTCGAACAGGTGGACGAGAATCTCTGGTAACCATGAGGGTCCTGCTGGACACGAGTGCCTACAGTGCTTTGATGAGGGGCGACGATGGCGTGGCCCAGCAGGTTCGGAACGCCGAAGAGGTGTTGCTGTCGGCGATTGTAGTCGGCGAGTTGCTCTTTGGGTTCAGGGGTGGCTCCCGGCTCGCTGAGAATGTGGCCATTCTCGAGGCATTCCTGAAAAAACCGTTCGTAACCTTCGTGCCGGTCACCCGGACCACCGCCGACCGTTTCAGCCGGATCGCCATGCAGCTCAAGCAGAAAGGGACTCCGATCCCCACCAACGACATCTGGATCGCGGCGCATGCCTTGGAGACCGGAGCCGATCTCCTTTCGCTGGATGATCACTTCCGCCATGTCGATGGACTGGTGTGGATCGGTCCGTCAGCGACCTGAAGTTCCTGGGGACCGCCCTTGCGGGCCCCCCAATCGGCGAAGCTCTGGACCCCGTGCGCCGGAGCCGTTAAGGTAAACGGCAATGCATCTCTATCGAACCAAAGCGGGACCGGTTGTGTTCAGCCAGGGCAGGTTCATCCAGCTTCGTGCCGGCTGGGACCAACTGATTGCCCGCGACGATCTGCCCGAGTTTCTGTCCGGACTGGACTGGGACGGTGCCGCCGCAGGGTCTCCCCACGAGCTGGAGGCAGGACTGCTGCCTCCGGTGGACAGCCAGGAGGTGTGGGCGGCGGGTGTTACCTATCTGCGCAGCCGGGAGGCGCGGATGGAGGAGTCGGCTCACGTCGGCGGCGGTGATTTCTACGATCGGGTGTACGGGGCGCCCCGTCCGGAGCTGTTCCTGAAGTCCCCCGGCTGGCGGGTCCGGGGACACCTCCAGCCGGTACGAATCCGCGGGGATGCCGCCTGGAGCGTTCCGGAGCCGGAACTCACTCTGGTGGTTTCCGCCGGGGGACGGATCACCGGCTATACCATTGGCAACGACATGTGTTCGCGGGACATCGAGGGCGAAAACCCGCTCTACCTGCCGCAGGCCAAGATCTATGACGGGAGCTGCGCCGTCGGCCCAGGGGTCTACGTCACTGCTCACCCGTTGCCGCCGGAGACCGAGATACGGCTGACCATCCTGCGGGAGAGTCCGGTTTTCGAAGAGTCGGTGACCTTGGCCCGGATGAAGCGCAGCGGCCGGGAGCTGGTCTCCTATCTTTACCGGGAACTGACCTTCCCGTCGGGCTGTCTGCTGATGACCGGAACCGGGATTGTGCCGCCGGCGGACTTCACCCTGGCGCCCGGCGATAACGTCCGGATCCGCATCGATCCCATCGGTACCCTGGAAAACCCGGTGGAGGCGGGCAAGCCCCGCGGGAGTGCAGCCGGAGAAGGCATGTGATGTTGACGGGAAAGAATCTTCTGGGTGGAAGCGAGTCTGCACGGGGGTCCCAGTTCTTCCATGCAGTCGATCCCGCCACCGGGGCGGTGCTGGATCCCGCCTTCCGGGAAGCATCGGTCGAAGAGATGGACGAGGCCCTCCGCTTGGCGACGGCCGCCTTCGAGTCGGGCCGGCTCCAGGAACCGTCCCGCCGGGCCGCACTGTTGCGCCTGCTGGCGGAGGAGATGGAGCGGGACGCCCCGGCAATCATCCGGCGTGCCATGGCTGAAACCGGTCTGCCCCAACCCCGCCTGGAAGGCGAATGTTTGCGGACAACCTCGCAGGCGAGGCTGTTTGCTTCGGTGGTGGAGGAAGGCTCCTGGGTGGAAGCCCGAATCGATCGGGGCGATCCGGGCCGCACTCCCGTCCCCAAACCGGATCTCCGGAGAATGCTGGTTCCCTTGGGGCCGGTGGTGGTTTTCGGCGCCTCCAACTTTCCGTTGGCCTTTTCAGTCGCCGGTGGCGATACGGTTTCCGCCCTGGCGGCTGGCTGTCCGGTGGTGGTCAAGGGCCATCCCGCCCATCCGGGGACTTCGGAACTCGTGGCAAGGGCGGTGCGGCGGGCGGTGGAAGGGGCTGGCCTGCCGGGAGGGGTGTTTTCCCTGATCCACGGCCGGAGCGAGGATTGCGGTTTGTATTTGGTGCAGCATCCGCAGGTGCGGGCAGTCGGCTTTACAGGTTCCCTCCGGGCGGGGCGGACTCTGTTCGAGGCGGCCTGCGGACGTCCGGAGCCGATTCCGGTCTACGCCGAGATGGGCAGTGTCAACCCGGTGTTCGTGTTGCCGGAGGCGATGCGGTTGCGCGCGGCAGAGGTGGCGCGGGGCCTGTTCCAGTCTTTTACGCTGGGCGTCGGACAGTTCTGTACCAAGCCGGGCCTGGTTTTCGTGTGCGAGGGGGAGGGACTGGACGTCTTTCTGCAGACCCTGTGGAACCTGGTGGAGGAGGCCGGCTCTGGCACCATGCTGCATGCGGGGATCTGCGCCGGCTTCCGGCGCTCGGCCGGACGCGTGAAGGGCTGCCCCGAAGTGGAACTGGTGGCCGGCAGTCCGGATTCCGCCGGACTCGGCGAAACCCGGGCCCGACCGGTGGTGGTGGCGACCTCGGTTGACACACTTGCCCGGCAGCCCTGGCTGGCGGAAGAGGTTTTCGGACCGCTGGTGCTGGTGGTGCGCTGTGGAGCTCCGATCGAGCTGGCAACGGCCGCCCGCCTGCTGTCGGGTCAGCTCACGGCGACGGTTCATGCCGCCGGCGACGAGGCCGGCCGGTATCCGGAACTGCTGTCCCGATTGCGGTCGTTGGCGGGACGCCTGGTCTTCAACGGCTTCCCTACCGGAGTCGAGGTGGGGCATGCCATGCACCACGGCGGGCCGTATCCGGCGACCACAGATCCCCGGGTCACTTCGGTGGGGACGGCGGCCATCCAGCGCTTTGCCCGTCCCGTCTGTTACCAGAATTATCCGGAGGAGTTGCTGCCGCCGGAGCTTCGCAGTGCCAATCCGCGGGGGATATGGAGGTTGGTGGACGGGATGCTGACCCGCGGTCCCCTGGGGGCCGGGTGATCCTGGATGACACGGATCCCGCGGATCACTCGGATCCCGCGGATCACTCGGATCCCGTGGATCACGTGGATCCCGCGGATCACTCGGATCCCGTGGATCACGTGGATCCCGCGGATCACCCGGCTGGCGCGGATCACTCAAATCGCGGGGATCACGAGGATCACATGGAGATCGGGCCGGCGTCGTCCCGGCAGGGGATAATAGCGGTGATGGCGGCCCGGCACACCGGGGAGCCGTTGCTCTCCCACCTCATCCAGCAAATGGGCGAACTCGACTGTCTGGACCGCCCTCTGGTGGCTGCCGTCTCCGGGGGACCCGACTCCATGGCACTGCTGGGACTGCTGGTGGAGCTGCGCCGCCGCCGCCCGGAACTGGTGGTGTGTGCCGCCCACGTCCACCACGGCCTGCGCGGCGAAGAAGCGGACCTGGATGAACAACTGGTCCGCACTTTCTGCGAGGGCCACCAGATTGAGTTCGTGGTGGGAAGATTGCGGGTGTCTGATCAGCGGGGAAATCTGGAAGCGGCCGCCCGCCGGCTGCGCTACGACTTCCTGGCGGAAGTGGCGGCGGCACGCCGGGCGGTGGTGTTGACCGGCCACACATTGGACGATCAGGCCGAGACCTTCCTGTTGAAACTGTGCCGGGGCGCCGGTCCCAGCGGACTGTCGGGTATCCGCCGCCGCCGCCGCCATCGGGCCCCGGGAAGTGGCGAGGCGGTGCTGGTGGTCCGTCCACTGCTGGACGTGCCGCGCCGCCGGCTGGCCGATTGGCTGGAGTCGCATGGGATTCCCAGCCGGATCGATCGGACCAACCTGGACCTCGGACTGCGGCGCAACTGGCTGCGACATCGGATCATGCCGGAGCTGGCCGAGCACCTGAATCCGGCGGTGCAGATCCACCTGTTCCGCACGGCGGGGCTGTTGGCGGATGTGGACGACTTTCTGGGGCGGCGGGCCGCCGCCCTGCTCAGGCCGATGATGCGGAAATCGGGACCGTTGGGGGTTCCGGTGTGTTGGCTGGTGGGCCTGCACCCCGCTTTGCGCCGGGAGGTGGTTCGCCGGCTGCTGGGGTGTCTGGGTGGTGCCGGGCGGTCCGCAGTCCTGAGAGTGCATGTGGAGCAGGTGTGCAAGCTGGTCTTGCGGCAGAGCGGCCGGGAATTGGTGCTGCCGGGAGGCGTCCGGGTAGCGCGCAGTTTCGATCAGGTCTGGTTCCGGGTTCCGGACCCCGTCGGTCCCTTCAGTTACCGGCTTGGACTGCCGGGAGAGGCGGTGATCCCGGAGTTGGGGATCCGGGTGAGGGTGGAGCCGGCGGTTGCGGATGCCGATTTCTATAGTGAGGCTGGCGTCGTGACCGTACGCAACCGCCGCCCGGGAGACCGGGTTCCGGCGGGGAAGGGAGAATTCCGGCGGCTGAAGCGGCTCCTGATGGAACGGCGCATTCCCCGATGGAAACGGGAACGGCTGGTGATCGTTGAAGAGGAAGGAAAGGTACTTTGGGTGGAAGGGATTAACCTCGGACATCCGGAGGGAGCCGTTGGGCCGGGATGGAAGATTTGCCTGGTCGAAACCTTTCGAGATGGAGGGGTCTCTAAGTAATGGAGGGGTGTCCAAGTAGAAGAGTTATGGAGAGCCGGCCGGCGGCGCTTCTGGTTGGTGAAGTGGCGGCACTTCGCCTACAATGGAGGCAGTCGGGCCTGGAGGTTCGCTTTTGAATACCACTGCCAAGAACATATTCCTGTGGATCGTGATTGTGGTCGCGGTGGTGGTGCTTTGGAACTTTCTCAACAGTTTCAAGAACACCAACATCGAAGAGATCTCATACTCGGAGTTCAGCCAGAAGCTTGAGAAGAACCTGCTGGCCAGCTCCCGCACCAATCCCATCGTTATCAGCGGCAATCGGGTGGAGGGAACTCTTGTCCAGGGGGGCAAGGAAAGCCGTTTCACCGTGGTGATCCCCAAGGGGGCGGAATCGGACGTAGCCAATCTGCTGATCGAGAAGGGATTGGAAGTCTCCATCCGGGAGGACGAGCAGGGCAGTTGGTTTTACACGGCTTTGACTGCCTGGTTCCCGATCATTCTCTTTGTGGCTTTCTGGGTCTTCCTCATGCGCCAGATGCAGAGCGGCGGCAACAAGGCGCTTTCCTTCGGCAAGAGCCGGGCGCGGCTGTCCACCAATCAGCAGAAGAAGGTTACGTTCAAGGACGTGGCGGGCATCGAGGAAGCCAAGGAGGAGCTGCAGGAGATCGTGGAGTTCCTGAAGGAGCCCCAGAAATTCCAGAAGCTGGGGGGGCGGATCCCCAAGGGCGTGCTGCTCATGGGCCCGCCGGGCACCGGCAAGACGTTGCTGGCGAGGGCCATCGCCGGTGAAGCGAATGTTCCCTTCTTCAGCATCAGCGGGTCTGACTTCGTGGAGATGTTTGTGGGCGTCGGCGCCAGCCGTGTCCGCGACCTGTTCGAACAGGGCAAGAAGAACGCCCCCTGCATCATTTTCATCGATGAGATCGACGCTGTCGGGCGTCACCGTGGAGCCGGCCTGGGTGGCGGCCACGACGAGCGGGAACAGACTCTGAACCAGCTTCTGGTGGAGATGGACGGGTTCGAGTCCAACGAAGGGGTGATTCTCATTGCCGCCACCAACCGGCCGGATGTTCTGGATCCCGCGTTGCTGCGTCCCGGCAGGTTCGACCGGCAGGTCATCGTCTCGCTTCCCGACATCAAGGGACGGGAGGGGATCCTGCGGGTTCACACCAAGAAGATCCCGCTGGGAGAAGATGTGGACATCTCGGTGCTGGCGCGTGGGACCCCGGGTTTCTCGGGAGCGCAGCTCGCCAACATGGTCAACGAGGCTGCGCTCATAGCCGCGCGCCGGGACCGCAAGTCGGTGAGCATGGCGGACTTCGAGGAAGCCAAGGACAAGGTTCTGATGGGCAAGGAACGCAAGTCCATGGTCATGAACGAGCGGGAAAAGCGGAATACCGCCTATCACGAAGCCGGCCATGCCCTGGTGGCCTATCTGCTGCCGGAGTCTGATCCGCTGCACAAGGTCACCATCATCCCGCGGGGTCGTGCCCTGGGCGTGACGATGCAGTTGCCCGAGGAAGACAAGTACAACTACACCAAAGAATACATGCTGTCCTCCATTACCATCCTGTTGGCGGGCCGGATCGCGGAGGAGCTGGTGCTGGGGACCGTGACCACGGGAGCGGCCAACGACCTGGAGCGCGTCACCAACCTTGCCCGCAAGATGGTGTGTGAGTGGGGGATGAGCGAGGAGCTCGGCCCCTTGACCTTCGGCAAGAAGGAAGAACAGATCTTCCTGGGCCGCGAGATCGCGCAGCACCAGGACTACTCCGAGAGCACTGCCATCAAGATCGATGAGGAGGTCAAGCGGATCGTGTTGGCAGCCTACCGGCGGGCCCAGAGCATTCTCGAGCAGAACCGTGACAGTCTCGTCCGGCTGGCGGAGGCCCTCCTGGAATACGAAACCCTCGATGCGGAGGAGATCGATCGTCTGATGAAGGGGGAAACGATCCGCCAAATTCCGGAGGAAGCTGTGTCGTCGGAAGTCGTGGAGGTCCCAGAACGGCGAAGCGAGAAGGAGCCGCTGCCCCCCCTCGTCAAGCCCAGCGAACGTCCGGCGACCGCCTAGCAGCCGCGTCACCATGAGCCGGCATCGCTGCGTACTGCAGGCAGGGAGGAGGACTCTGCCCCTGGGCGAAGTCACGGCTCTGATGGGGATCCTCAACCTGACTCCCGACTCCTTTTCCGACGGGGGACGGTTCCCTGATCCGGCGTCGGCAGTGGAGCACGGGGTGCGGCTGGCGAGGGAGGGTGCCGCGATTCTGGATCTGGGGGGCGAGTCGACGCGCCCCGGTGCGCAACCAGTATCGGTACAGCAGGAGCTGGACCGGGTCATGCCGGTGCTGGAACGGTTGCGGCCCGAGGTGGATTGTCTGATCTCGGTGGACACCACGAAATCGGAAGTGGCCCGGGAGGCGATCCGGCTGGGAACGGACCTGATCAATGACATCAGCGGGCTTCACTTCGATCCGGAGATGGCCGGCGTAATCGGCGGCTCGGGGGTCGGGGTGGTGCTCATGCACACCCGGGGCAGACCTGCCTGGATGCAGCAGCTTCCGCCCTCGCCGGACATCTTTCGGGAAGTCCGTGAGGGGTGGCGGGAGTCCATCCGGCGGGCGGAGTCGGCGGGGATTGGGCGTGGTAGAATCTTGCTGGATCCTGGGATCGGCTTCGGCAAGACGGTTCGGGACAACTTGCTGCTGATCAACCGTCTTTCCGAGTTCGCCGAGTTTGGTCTGCCCCTCTTGGTGGGGCCGTCGCGCAAGAGCTTCATCGGCCATATTCTGAATCGGCCGCCGGACGAGCGCGTGCTGGGGACCGCAGCCGCCTGTGCCGCCTCGATCCTCCGGGGAGCCCATGTGCTCCGGGTTCATGACGTAGCTGAAATGGTCCAGGTGGTCCGGATCGTGGACAGCATCCTGGCGGAGGAGGTAATCCGCAGACAGCCATGGGGGAACTGATCGGGGCAATACAGCGGCTGGGGTTTCGTGATCTGGTGGAGATCGCGATTATCGCCGCCCTGATCTATCAGTTCCTGTTGCTGATCAAGGGCACGCGAGGCTGGCAGATGACTGTCGGAGTCACGGCGCTGGCCCTATTCTACTATGCCACTCGGCTCCTGGAGCTGCGCACTGTCGAGTGGCTGCTGGCGAATTTTTTCACCTACTTTGTCTTTGCCCTGATCGTCATCTTCCAGTCCGAGATCCGGCGCGGTCTGGCCAAGCTGGGCCGCGGGAAATTCCTGGCCAGCCTGGGCCGGCACCCGGGTCGGGACGTATTTGAGGAAATCGCCACCGCCGCCACCACCTTGTCCTCCCAGAAGATCGGAGCGTTGATTGTCATCGAGCAGCAGATCGGGTTGCGCAACTACGTGGAGAGCGGGATCAAGCTTGATGCCTTTACCACTTACGACCTCCTGATCACTATCTTCAACCCCAGCACTTCCCTGCACGACGGGTCGGTCATCATCCAGGGCGACCGGATCGCGGCCGCTGCCTGCTTCCTCCCCCTGACTCTGGACCCCTATCTGAGCAAGGAACTGGGTACCCGGCATCGGGCCGCCATCGGAATCACCGAGGAAACCGACGCGCTGGCGGTGGTGGTCTCCGAGGAAACCGGCATCATTTCCCTGGTACACGAAGGCGAAATCACCCGGAATCTGGACGGGTCGCAGCTCCTGGAGAAGCTCCGGTCGAGCGCCGAGGAATCCCGCAAGAGCCGCCGGCGAAAGGTGTTGGCGGAGGCTCGGGAACAGCGGAGTGAAGTGGGATGAACCTCTTGAGGCGTCTGTTGCTGGAGAATCTGGGGCTCAAGGTGGTGTCCCTGATGCTGGCGTTCCTGCTGTGGATGCAGATTGCCGGCCAGCAGAGGGTGCAACGATCCGTTTCTGTCCCGCTGGAATTCATCAACATGCCCGCAGAGCTGGAAATCACCAACGATTACCCCAAGGAGGTCAACGTGGTGATTTCCCGGCCGATTTCGGTACGGATGGATGAACGCCAACTGGCCGCGGTCATCGATTTGAGCAACGCCGAACCGGGGGTTGTGGTGGTGCCGCTGACCGAGCGCAGCATCCGCAATGTGCCCAGCGGGGTTGAAATCGAAGGAATCGAACAGCGCAGGATCCGGTTGCAGATGGAGCGGGTCCGCCGGAAGACGGTCCGCGTGGTGCCGGAGATCGTCGGGCAGCCGGCTGAGGGGTATCGCCTCAGGGAGGTCCGGGCGGTGCCTTCGGAGGTGCTGATCAGCGGTGCGGAAAGCCGGCTGGAAGGGGTGACGATGGCGGCCACCGAGTCCATCGACATCCAGAACCGATCCCGGAGTTTTTCCCAGACGGTTTATCTGGATCTCCCTGATCCGGCGTTGCGGATCGAGAATGCGTCGCGGGTCGACGTGTATGTGGTCATCGAAGAGGAACGAAGGGAGGTACGCCTGCAGTTGCCGACCCGGATCATGCCCAGGGAGCGGCGGGGCCGGGTGACTCCGCGGACGGTGAGGGTTGTACTGTCGGTACCTGTTTCGTTTGCCGGCGAGATCTCCGCTGCGGATTTCTTTGCCTATGTGTCCGTCGCCGAGGATTCTGAAGCCCACCTGAAAGATGTCCCCTTGGCGGTTGCCATCCCCGAGGAACTGCGCCAGGTGGTCCGGGTGGAGCGGATCGAGCCGGGCCTGGCGACGATCGAGTTGAGCCGGACGCCGTGAAGCCCGAAACCAGCCCCCCGCCGGGAACGGACCGCAAGATAGTCCTGCCGCGGTCGGAGTTGAAAGCCCGCGTGGAGGAGCTGCGCCGCCGGGGACTCCGGATCGTGTTTACCAACGGCTGTTTCGACCTGCTTCACCCGGGACATGTACGTTACCTCCAGGCGGCCCGGAGCCGGGGTGATATCCTGATTGTGGCGGTCAACTCGGACGAATCGGTGCGCCGGCTCAAAGGGCCGACCCGCCCGGTATTGAATGAGTCGGAGCGCTGCGAAATTCTGGCTGCCCTAGGTTGTGTGGACCTGGTGACGGTGTTCACCGAAGATACCCCGCTGGAAATCATCTCCGACCTGCTGCCGGATGAGCTGGTGAAGGGCGGCGACTGGAGCCCGGACCGGATTGTGGGCAGGGAGGTGGTGGAGGCCCACGGCGGCAGGGTGACCGCCATCCGGTTTGAACCGGGATACTCGACCTCGGCCATCATCGAACGCATCCTGTCGCTTCATGCCCGCAAGCCCTGACCTTCCCGAGGACCTCATCAGCCGCCTGACAGCCAACTTGGCGCCGGGCCCGGGCGCCCTGGAAGGGCTTCCCGGGTCGAGCGCCGCCTTTTTCTTTGGACTGCTTCACTTGCGCACCCGGCGTCCGCTGCTGTGGGTGTGTCCTTCCAACCAGGAGATGGAAGAGGTCGCCCAGGACCTGCGCTTCTTCCTCGGTTCGGATCCGGCGGCGGAGGTGCTGCTCCTTCCCGGCCCGGAGAGTGACCCCTATCGCGGACTCTCTCCTCATCCCGGGTTGGCGTCCCGGCGTGCCGCCACCCTGGCGCGGCTGGGACGGGAGTTCCGGGGAGTGTTGGTCACCTCACTGTCCGGGCTGGTTCACAAGACGGTCCCTCCGGAGGAGCTTCAGGCGCGATGCCGTCCCATCGTCCAGGGGACCCCGGCATCCCGTGACGCCCTGATCAGCGATTTGCGCTCCCTGGGCTATGCCCGGGAGGATCCGGTCAGCGAGGTAGGAGAGTTCTCGTTCCGCGGCGGCATCGTCGATGTCTTCTCGCCCGCTCATCCCTATCCGTTGCGAATCGAGTTTTTCGGAGATGAAGTGGAGTCCATCCGCCAGTTCGACCCCGCGACCCAGCGCTCAGTCGGCAGACTGCCTGAAGCGGTGATCTTGCCGATGCGGGAGGTCTGTCCCACGGCTGCGGAGATCTCGGAATGGCACCGTCGTGCTCCCGAGTACTGGCGTGAGGTCCGGTACGCCGAAGCGCTCTCCGAGCTGTTCCAGTTCACGGAAGCGGGTGAGCTTTTCAACGGTTTCGAGTACCTCTTCCCGCTGGTGATCCCCACCTCGGCGACGCTGCTGGACTTTCTGCCCGGCGACGGACTCACCGTGGTCCTGGAGGGAACTGCTGCGGAGCTGAGGCTGAGCCTGGAGGAGCGTTGGGCGGCGGCGGCAGCAGGCTACCAGGACTGTTGCCTGGCCGGGTTACCTGCCCTGCCGCCGTCGACGTTCATGTTGGCTCCCGAGGAACTGGATCGGGTTCTGGGTGGGCGCGAGGTCTTCCACCTGCAGGAAGTCTCAGGCGAGGAGCAGGGAGTTACGGTGCTGGACGTCCGGCCGGCCCACCACTACCACGGCAGGATCCAGGAACTGCTGGCGGACCTGCAAGACTGGCGCAGCCGGCAGGAGCGGGCGGTTTTCGTCATGCCCACCGAGGGGATGGCACAGAGGCTGGTGGACATCTTCCGCGATTACGACGTCGTCGTCCCGGCCGCCGGCGATGGTTTCAGCCGCGCCCTCCAGTGGCCCGCCTCTGTGGCCACGGGGAGGGTTTCCGCAGGGTTTCACGCTCCCCGCCTGGGTATCCATGTATTGACCGAAGCCGAGATCCTGGGTGAGAGAGCCGTTCAGGAGCCACCGCGCCCGCGGGGAGAGTCGCTGGGGACCTTCATCTCGGACTTCCGGGACCTGCAGCCCGGTGACTATGTCGTTCACGTCGATCATGGGATCGGGATTTTCCGTGGCCTGGAGCGGGTCGGCTTCGGCGACCGGAGCGCCGAGCTGATGTTGATCGAGTATGCAGGCGGCTCGAAGCTTTACGTCCCTTTGGACCGCCTGGAGCTGGTGCAGAAGTACGCCTCCGGCGAGTCGGCCAGGCCGCAGATCGACCGGCTTGGCGGGGCGTCGTGGAAGCGCACCAAGGCCCGAATCCGCAAGTCCGTAAGGGCCTTGGCCGAAGACCTGCTGAAGCTGTATGCCCGCCGTGAGATGTCTGTGGGACATGCTTTCAGCCGGGACGACGCCTTGATGCATGAGTTCGAGGAAACGTTCGAGTACGAAGAGACTCCTGACCAGCGGGCGGCGATCGAGGCCTGCAAGCGGGACATGGAATCCGAACGTCCCATGGATCGGCTGGTCTGTGGCGATGTGGGGTACGGCAAGACTGAGGTGGCCATGCGGGCCGCCTTCAAGGCAGTCAACGACGGCAAGCAGGTCGCCGTCCTCGCCCCCACTACCGTCCTGGCGTTCCAGCACTACAACACCTTCCGGCAACGGTTCCAGGGCTTCCCGGTGCGGATCGCCATGTTGAGCCGGTTCCTGAGCCGCGAACAGCAGCGGGAGGTGGTGGAACAGGTCCGGCTCGGCCTTGTGGATATCCTGATCGGAACCCACCGGATCCTGTCCCGGGACCTCCGTTTCCACGATCTGGGGTTGATCGTGGTCGACGAGGAACAGCGCTTCGGCGTGGCCCAGAAAGAGCGTCTCAAACAGTTGAAGGCCCACGTCGATGTGCTGACGCTCTCGGCTACACCCATTCCGCGGACACTGAACATGTCGCTGGTGGGCATACGGGACCTGTCAGTGATCGAGACCGCTCCCAAGGACCGCCTGGCGATCCAAACCGTCGTGGTGAAGTACTCCCCCAAGGTCATCCGCAGCGCCATCGATCTTGAGCTCAAGCGGGCCGGCCAGGTCTTCTTTCTCCACAACTCGGTGGAGACCATCTACGCCATGGCCCAGAGTCTGCAGGAGATCGTGCCGGAAGCGCGCTTCGGCGTCGCCCATGGACAGATGGGGGAGGATCAGCTCGAACAGGTGATGCTGGACTTCCTGAACTACCGGTACGACGTCCTGGTCTGTACGACGATCATCGAGAACGGCCTCGACATCCCGCGAGCCAACACCATCATCGTCAACCACGCCGACCGTTTCGGACTCGCCCAGCTTTATCAGCTTCGGGGCCGGGTGGGCCGCTCCAACCGCCGCGCCTATGCCTACCTTCTGATTGCGGGCGAGGAGGTGCTGACCGGAGACGCCAAGCGCCGGTTGTCGGCGATCCGCGAATTCAGCGATCTGGGTTCGGGGTTCCGTCTGGCGGCGTTGGATCTGGAGATTCGGGGAGCCGGGAATCTGCTTGGCGGGGAACAAAGCGGGCATATCCAGGCGGTGGGATTCGAACTGTATGTCAAGCTGCTGGAGGAAACCATCCGGGAACTGAAGGGGGAACCGGAACCGGAAGAATTCCGCACTGTGATCGATCTGCGCTGCGACATCCAGATTCCCGAACACTACATCGACGACGCCAACCAGCGGCTGTGGTTGTACAAGCGGCTTTCCACCGTTCCCAGTCTGGAGAAGCTGGATTTGCTGCGCGATGAGATCGTGGACCGTTTCGGCCGGTACCCCCGTTCAGTGGCCAATCTGCTGGATTACACCCGGCTGCGGCTGCTGGCTCAGCCGCTGAGGCTGGCGTCCATCGAACGCAAGGGGCGGCAGGTGCGGTTGGCCTTTCGCAGCGACACTCCCCTGGCTCCGGAGCGGGTGGTTCAGTTGGTGCACGAGCGCCCGGGACTCGCCTTTTCAACCGACGGAACTCTGGTAGCATCTATACCTCCGGGTCCTCCGGCTGAGGTGCTGGCGGGAATGATGGAGCTGTTGGGACGCCTGCTGCAGGAAATATGAGACGCCTGATCACACGGGGCTGGGGTGTAGTGATGGCAGTTGCCGTCGCCGGCTGCCATGCTCCGGACGCCAGCCAGGCCGACAACGGCGCCGGCGAACCCACCCGCATTGCCGTCATCAACGGAGAAGACATTTGGGACCAGGATTTCCGCTCCTTTTGCACTGCTGTCCGCGGCGAGTGGGGTGAGGGTCAGGAACCGGTTTCGGAGCGCGAGCTTTTTCGCGAGTTCGTAGCCGCCCGACTGCTGTTGCAGGAAGCCCGCCGGCAGGGGATCACGGTCAGTGAAGACCAGGTCCAGCATTATGTCCAGAGCTGGACTCCCCGGGGCGGAGCCCTAGACTCCCAGTTCTCGGACCGGATCTACGACTTCCTGGTCACCCAGGAACTGCTCAGGGAGAAGGCGGTCTCGAAAGCCCCGGTCACCTTGAGAGAAATGCAAGCCTACTATGACCGTAACCAGGCCGAGTTCGAAGTGCAGGACCAGGTCCATGTGCTGGAGATCCTGACCGAGGATGAGGCGACAGCGGCCCGCATCCGCCGGGGGCTGGCCGACGGAGACTTCAGTCGATTCCGGGATGCGGCACGGCTGTACTCGGTGGGAATGACCGCAGAATCGGGGGGAGACTTGGGGATCTTTCAAAAGGGTGAACTGCCCGAAGATTTCGATCGGGTGATCTTCGCCTTGAAGCCGGGTCAGATCAGCGAGCCTTTCCAGTCCGGCCACGGCTTCCACCTGTTCATGGTCGAAGAGAGAATCCCCCGACATGTTCAGAAGTTTCACGAGGTACGGGAACAGATATTCCAGACTCTCACCGCTGCCAGGGAACGCGAAGGGGTCGAGCAGTATATCGAGAACCTGTTCAGGCGAGCTGAGATCAGCATCCTGGACCCAGATCTCGTCCTCGAAGAGGTAGTCCAGCATGAGAAAAAGTAGCTTCTTGGCGGCTTGCGCCCTGGTTCTGGGGACGACCGCCTGGGGGAGCGGTGTTCCCACCCAGGATCAGCCGGCGGCGCCGGAGGCAAAGGAACCCCGCATCCTGGACGAGATCGTCGCCAAGGTCAACAACGAGATCATCACCCTGACCGACCTGAACCGCTCATTGCGACAGCTTCGGCTGGCACTGGAACAGGATGCCCAGAATCGCCAGGAGCTGGAACGGGAGTACGAGCGACGGCGGCGAGGGGTTCTCAAGACCATCATCCAGAACAAGATCATGATCCAGCGAGCGGAAGAACTGGGCATGACAGCGGATATCGATCTGGATGTGTCGGCCTATCTGGAGGAGATGCGCAAAGAGGCGGGCATCCCCAGTCTGGATGTGCTGGACCAGTATTTCCGCCAGCGGGGAAGCTCCCTGGCGGAATACCGCCAGAATGTCAAGGAGCAGATGATCACCCGCGCGTTGCTGCAGAACCTCGTCTATTCCAAGATCACGCTGCTCACCTCCGAAATCGAGGCGTATTACAAGGAACATCTGGACCGCTTCACGGTCCCCGCGGAAGTCCATCTGGCGGAGATCCTGTTCCTGACCGAAGGCAAGAACAAAGCGGAAGTCCGTCGCAAGGCTGAAGAAGTCTCCCGGCGATTGAAGGAAGGTGAAGACTTTGAGGCGCTCGCCCGGGAGTACTCAGATGGTCCCACTGCTTCCCGCGGCGGTGACATCGGCACTTTCCTGCGTGGCTCCATGAACCCCTCTCTGGAGCAGGTCGTCTTCGACCTGCCGGAGGGGGCTGTCAGCGAGGTGATCGAAAGCGATTATGGCTTTCAGATTGTCAAAGTGCTGCAACACAAGCCGGCCACGGCCAAGCCCATGTCCGAAGTCCGCCCCCAGATCGCGGAGGCCCTTTATCAGCGTAAGGCGGAGCCGGAAGTCCAGGAGTTCCTCAAGCACCTCTACGAGGAGAGCTACATCTATGTGGCCCCCAAGTACGCCGAGCAGTACGATGTGGCGGAGTTCGGGCTCTGAGCCGGGGTCAGGAGGCAGTTGATGAGTGTGACCCTGGAAATCATCGCCGCCTCGGCAGGCGATGCCGAAGCGGCAGCTGCGGGAGGTGCCGACCGGCTGGAGCTTTGCAGCGCCTTGGCGCTGGGCGGCCTGTCCCCCAGCCTGGGTACGGTCAGAACCGTCAAGCAGGCCGTCGCGATACCCGTCATGTGCATGGTCCGTCCGCGGGAGGGAGGCATGGCCTACAGTGCCTGGGAATTCGAGGCCATGCTCCAGGATGCCGCACTGTTTCTGGACGCCGGTGCCGACGGACTGGCTTTCGGATTCCTCACCCCCGAGGGAGACGTGGATCGGGTACGCTGCCGGCGGATGCTGGAGGTGGTGGCGGCGCATGCCGGAAGCCGTCGGATCCAGACCGTATTTCACCGTGCTTTTGACGTCGTGCGGGACCCGGTGCGCTCACTGGAGGAGCTGATAGACCTGGGGATCCAGCGCATCCTGACCTCGGGTCGCGCTCCCCTGGCCCGGGACGGAGTCGCCGAGATCCGCCGCTACGTGGAGCAGGCGGCGGGAAGGATCGAGATCCTGCCCGGCGGCGGCATCACCGCCGCCGAGGTGGAGTTCATCGTCCGGTCGACGGGCGTCGACCAGATCCATCTGTACCTGACCGAGTCCAGGCAGGACCGCTCGACATCGGCGAACCGCTCAATCAGCTTTGGCGCCCACATTCCCGAGAACGAACTGGAATACCGGGAGGTCACCGCCGCGAATGTCCGTCTGGTGCGGGGGCTGCTCGACTCCCTGCGCTGAACGACCGGCTGCCAGCACTCGAAGGCGACCACGCCATGGGACTCCGCCGCGGCATTCGCGTTATGCCCTCCGGAGGTTCCGCGGTTTGACAAGCCGGCCGGCGAGCCCCTATGCTGCTGCCCACAGCTTCCGGCCGGAAAGGTTCTCGTCTGCTTGATGTGGATCCTGCTGCTGGTGGGTGGGCTGTTTCTGGCCTACACCAACGGTGCCAACGACAATTTCAAGGGTGTGGCCTCGCTGCTGGGCAGCGGCACCAGCAGCTATCGTCAGGCCTTGGCCTGGGCCTGCACCACAACTTTCGCGGGTTCGCTCACCGCGTTTTGGCTCGCCCGCAAACTGCTCGAGGTTTATTCGGGCAAGGGGCTGGTGGCGGATGCCATCGTTGCCCGAGGCGATTTCCTGGCAGCGGTGGGAATCGGTGCCGCCCTGACTGTTGGTCTCGCTGCCTGGCTGGGTTTTCCCATCTCCACTACCCACGCGCTGACCGGGGCGTTGGTGGGAGCAGGAGTGACCTGCGGCCCGGTTCACTGGACGGTGCTGAGGCATGGTTTCCTGTTTCCGTTGCTGGTGAGTCCCGTTCTGGCGGCGCTGTTGTGTGCGGCTGTGTACCTCGTTTTCCGGGCCGCCCGCCTGCGACTGGGAATCGACAAGGAGAGTTGTGTCTGTGTCGGTCCTGTGGTGGTGGTGGCTGAACCGGTGGCTGCAGCCGGCGAGCAGTTGCTGAGGTCCGCGGCCGCGGTTCAGGTCAAACTCTCGTCCGAACAGACTTGCCGCGAGTTCTATTGTGGGCGGTTCGCCGGCGTCCCGGTTTCCGCCATGGTGGACGCGGCGCACTACCTGACCGCTGGAGCCGTCAGCTTTGCCCGGGGGCTCAGCGATACGCCCAAGATCGTTGCTTTGCTGCTGGCCGGCAGTTTCCTGGCACCGGCGGAGGGCGTGGCGGTGGTGGCGGTGGCCATGGCTCTCGGCGGCTGGCTGTCGGCGCGACGGGTTGCCACAACCATGAGCTTCCGGGTGACAACCCTGAACCCGGGCCAGGGCTTTGCCTCGAACCTGACCTCGTCGCTCCTGGTGATCTACGCGTCACGCTGGGGCTTGCCGGTTTCCACGACTCACGTCACCGTGGGTTCGTTGTGTGGTATCGGGGCCATTTCGGGACAGGTTCAAACCCGGATGGTATCCGCCATCGTGCTGGCCTGGCTGGTGACGCTGCCTGTGGCCGCCGGTCTGGCGGCAGTGGCGGCATCGCTGCTGGTCGGATAAGTCAGGCCCCGGCTGGAGGCCGGCCATCGTGGTGCGGTGCCGGGAGCCTGTGGTACAAGATTCCCATGACCAGCCAGCCTTTCAGTCGCCGGAGCTTCATGAAGGCGGCGGCCGCCACGCCGGCGGTTGCCGGACAGCGTGTGCCGGTGGTGTCGGCCGTCTTTCCGGAAGCCGCTTTCGAGGTTTCCCAGGATCCGATCCGGATCGTGACCCGACAGCAATTCACCGCCGCCGAGGTGGAGCGGATCCGAAGCGCCACCACCGTTCCAGTGGAGATCACCATCTGCCGCAGCCAGGAGGAGTTTCTGGCGCACCTGCCGGAGGCGGAGGTGGTCTACGGCAGTCTCCGCGGCCAGGATCTCGCGCAGGCGCCGCGCCTGAAGTGGGTCCAGCATGGCGCGGCGGGGGTGGATTTCCTGATTGACGATCCCGTGTTCCGTGACAGTCCCGTCGTGCTCACCAACCAGGCGCGGACATACGCCCCCGGCATTTCCGAGACGGCCATGGGGTTGTTGCTGTGTCTGACCCGCGGCATCGCCCGCTACTATCTGCCCAGCTTTCTCAGGGGGGAGTGGAAGCCGGTAGGCAATCCCGCCTCGGACCATCACGTGGAACTCGCCGGCCGCACCATGGGTATCGTCGGCCTGGGAGGAATCGGCACATGGGTGGCCCGCCGTGCCCATTTCGGCTTCGACATGCGAGTGATCGCCACCGATGCCAAGCCCTTGCCGAAACCGGATTTCGTGGCGGAACTGAGGGATCCCGGCTGGTTTCCGCAGATGGTCCCGCAATGTGACGTCCTGGTGGCGGCGGCGCCCCTGACGCCGGAGACCCGCCGCATGTTCAATGCCGGCGTCTTTCGGGCCATGAAGAATTCAGCCTATTTCCTGGCGCTGTCCCGGGGGGAGCTTTTCGACGATATGGCTCTCGTGCAGGCGCTTCAGGAGGGCTGGATCGCAGGCGCAGGGCTGGACGTGTTCCCGCAGGAGCCCCCGCCGGCAGGCCATCCCATCTTCGACTGCCCGAACGTGGTGATGACGCCACACACCTCCGGCTGGAGCCCGGACCGGCAGGTCCGGATGGTGGGTCTGTTCGCCGAGAACGTCCGTCGATACGCTGCCGGGCTGCCTCTGCTGAACGTGGTGGACAAGCAGAGGATGTACTGAAGACCGGCCTCCGCCGCGACGCGGTGCAGCCGGCGGCTGCCGGGGCATGCCGCCGCACCCTCTCTGCGGATCTCCAGGTGCTCTCCCGTGAACTTCAGAAATGGCGCCCCTGGGACGGGGGAGGGCCCTCCCAGGCGCGTTCGATCCGGAAGACGTTGAACCACTCCCATGGCTCTCCCGTGCTCAGGCTAAAAGGCAGGAGGCCCCAGCCGGTGCTGTAGAACCCGGCGTGCGAGGAGAAGTCCAGAAGCCGCAGCAGGTGGTGGCTCTCGACGACCCGCTGCTCCAGCAGGACCGTGCCCGGAGGCCCGTCGTAGACGGTTACCCAAGGACTGGCGATGTAGGGTTTGAGAATGATGTCGCCCGGCCTGGCTGAAACCTCATCGCGGCGCATCAGCCGGGCACCTTCCTGTTCGAGGTAGTACCGGAAACCCCATTCACCGGTGAACCAGACCGTGACTCCGGCTTTTCGGTAGTCGCGCACAAGTTCCCGGGCGGCATTCCGATAGACCCCTGCGAACTCGTAGTCCGCCAGCGCCAGCGGGATCGTCCACAGGACGGTCAGCACGACGGCCGCCCACGCCACATTGCGCTGCAGATACAGATCCCGGATGCGGTGTTCCAGCCGCATCATCCAGGCCAGGACCACCGGGGGAAGTGCCAGCAACACGTAACGCACGGACCCCGCGTAGTACAGGGTCAGGCATGCCGCCAGAATCCCGAAAAACCAGAGCAACAACACGCGGACCTGCGGTCTGCCGTCGCGCAGCAGCAGGCAGAATTCCGCCAGCACCAGGCAACCGGAGGCGAGAAAGACCGCCAACAGTATCGCGTGCAGCCACTGCCAGCCTTCAATCCAGAGGGCGAATGGCACCAGCGCCAGCATTCCGGCCAGCAGGGCCAGCCGGGTTCTCCATCGGCCGGCGAACACCACCCAAAACGCCAGCGGACAGACGAAGACCGCTCCGATGTTCGCCGTGAAACTGACCGCCTTGAGTCCGAACAGCGACCAGTCGAAAGCCTCACGTTTGGCCATATGGCGGAACGTGTTGACCAGAACGAAGCGGTCGTAATGGAGCCAGGAGAGCAGGTACCAGGCAACCCAAAGCAGCAACGGCAACGCCAGCGTCATCGACAGCAGCCGGTGGGAACCGCCCTCGCCGGGGCGGCGGTTCAGCCAGAGATGGGCTGCCATCAGAAGCAGCAGACCGGCGGTCAGCAGACTGAGAAAAGCCGCGCCTAGGAGACCGGTCGCCAGCAGCAGCCAGTCGGTACGGCTGGACGATCCGTGCGTGATCCGGAAAAACCGGCTCAACGCCAGCAGCCACAGCGCCAGCAGCGGAAGATCCGGCATCAGACTGTGACCCAGCACCACAAATGCGGGCGAGGTGATGAGCAGAGCAGTCGCCGCCGCCCGGCGCCCCACATAGAAACGGCACAGGTCCAGGAATGACCAGAGGGCGATGGCCGGGAAAACCAGAAAGGCAAGGTGCATGGCAATTTCAGAATCGTTTCCCCGGACGAGCTTCAGCAGAGCCAGATAGTACGAAGTGAGCGGGAGGTGTGAGTGGCTCGCCGCGTCGGGAGTCACCAGGCCCTCGAACACCGGGCTGTAATCGTAAGGGAATAACGGCTGGCGCAGAATGTTGTCAGCTATTTCCAGATAGATCCGGTCATCGATGTGGAACGCCCTGCCCGCGAACGGGACCAGAAGCGACAGCAACAGCCCATACAGCGCCAGTTCAGCTCGCATGATGGTTATTGTCCACCGCCGGCGCGCTCCAGAAGTTCAAGGCGGCGCTCAACAGCCGGATCGCGGGTTCCCATTCACCACCGGTTTGGATGACCAGGTGTGCATGCCGGCGGGAGGGCTCCACATATCGACGGTGGGCGGGGAGGACGGACTGGTGCCACTGCCGTCGGACGGTCTCCGGACAACGTCCCCGGAAGGTGACGTCGCGCTCCAGCCGCCGCTGCAGGCGCACAGCCGCCGGAGCCGCCAGAAAGATCCGGAGGTCCAGATGCTGTCTCAGAACCGGCGAGACGAACAGCAGGAGGCCCTCGACCAGCAGGACCGCGGCCGGCTCGACGCGGCGGGTCTGCGGGAGTCGGGTGTGGGTCACAAAGTCGTAGCACGGCGCCTCAATCCCGCGTCGAGCCTTCAGCTCCGTGATGTGCCGTGCCAGCAGATCACTCTCGAACTGTTCCGGTCTGTCGTAATCGACTTGCCCGCGCAGCTCTGGCGGGAACGCGGAGAGATCCCGGTAGTAGTCGTCCTGGCTCAGGACGGAGCAACGGTGCGGGCCCAGCGCCTCCATCAGGCGGTTGATAAGAGTCGATTTGCCTGAACCTGAGCCCCCTGTGATGCCGACTGCCATCGTTGCTGCGGTTGTTCTGGCGCCCATGATCGGTTAAACCGGCGTGAACATTACATCGGATCTCCGAGTGGAGTAAAATCCGCGGTTCAAAGAGCCCGGCTTTTCCGTGGGCTCCCGGAGGAGAACGATGCGACTGGCGCTGCTGGCCTGTCTCCTGCTGTTGCCAAGTGGTTGTGGAGGCTATGAGGGTCCTGTTCCCGGTGAAGTCCCGGCCGACGCCAACCTGGGTGAGCTGGATCTGCCTGAGGTATTTTGGGCGGATCCGTCCGTTATCCAGTCCTGCGATGACGATCTGGGCGTCACGACGCTCCACTGGAAGACCGACCGGGCGTCCCGGGTGGAGATCCGGGTGGGGATGCCCGAGGGGGAGCTGTTTGCCCTGGCGAATCCCGAGGGCAGCAAGGAGACCGGGAACTGGGTGAAGGATGGCATGGTGTTCTACCTGGTGGATGCCGACACCCGCGCTCCGCTGGCGGCCTGTCGGGTACGTGTGACCCGGGCCGGCTGTCCGAACTGATCCGACTTCTCCAGATCGGACTGAACGGACGCCATGGAACAGGTCCGACTGGGCCGTCGGGGCCCCTGGGTCTCCCGGGTGGGATTTGGAGCGTGGGCCATCGGCGGTCTGAACTGGGGAGGGCAGGATGAGCGGGATTCCCGTGAAGCCCTGGTGGCGGCCCTCGAAGCCGGAGTCACCTTCATCGATACCGCGGATGTTTATGGGTACGGGAGATCGGAAGAGCTGATCGGCGAGGTGTTGAGGGAGACAGGCCGCCGGGACGTGGTGGTGGCTACCAAGGCCGGCAACGACTTCTACAACGCCGGGCCGGAGGATGAAACCATATACGGCAGGATCAGGCTCAACGGCCGGCGCGACTACCTGGTTTTCGCCGCGGAGCAGAGTCTTCGCCGCCTGGGAGTCGAGACGCTGGATGTGCTGCAGTTGCACAGCCTGAATACGGCTGACCTGGAATCGGACGAGCCTTGGGAAGCTCTGGCGCAACTGAAGCGGCAGGGCAAAATCCGTTACGCCGGATGGAGTGTCAAGTCGTTTCTGGAGACCGGGCAGAGCCGCTTCCTCGACCGGGGACGGGACGTTCTGGATTGCATTCAGGTTCGCTACAACCTCCTGGAACGGGGAGCGGAGGAAGTGCTATTTCCACAGGCCGCTGCACTCGGGATCGGGGTCATTGTGAGGATCCCCCTGTTGTTCGGACTGCTGACCGGCAAATACGGCCGCAACCACCGGTTTCCGCAAGAGGACCATCGCAGTGCCAACCTCGCGCCGTCACGGCTTGAGGAGTACCTGGAGCGGCTGGACCGCCTGGGCGGATGGTTCGCGTCGTTTCCGGGTCAGGGCATGGCCGAGCTCAGTCTCCGTTTCTGCCTGTCCCATCCAGCCTGCCACACGGCCATCCCCGGCGCCAGGAACGCAGCCCAGGCGCAGGCGAACGCGGCGGCGGCCCGCCTTGGTCCGTTGCCGCCGGGTCAGCTTCCACCCGTGGTGTGACCCCATGTATCGGCCCCCGGGACTGAAGGAACCGGAGATCCGACAGGTCGTGGATCTGACCTGTGAGCTGATACGGCTGCCCAGCGTTCTCGGCGGCGAAGAGGCTTGCGCGCGGCGGTTGCTGTCGGCGTTTCGGGAACTGGGGTATGACGATGCCGGGCTGGACCAGGCAGGCAACGTCTGGGGAGTCATCGAGGGCTGCGCTCCCGGCCCGGTGCTTCTGCTGGACGGCCACCTGGACACGGTCGGGGTCGAGCCGGTGGAACAGTGGCAAACCCCGCCCTGGAGTGGCCTGGTGCGTGGGGGGCGCATCTTGGGCAGGGGTGCCTCCGACATGAAGGGCGCTGTCGCCGCAATGGCGGTGGGGATCGCGGGGTTGGAACGGACGCTTTTACGGGGACGGGTCGTGGTGTGCGGTTCGGTGGGCGAGGAGACCACGGAAGGGACGGCGTTGCGTCCGATTCTGGACCGCTTTCAACCGGACGCCGTGATCATCGGCGAGGCGACGTCGCTGGCGGTAGCGATCGGTGGCCGGGGGCGGGCCGAGTACGGGCTTCACGTGGAGGGCAGGGCGGCTCATGCATCCTCGCCGGATCTGGGAGTCAGTGCGGTCGTCCTGATGGCGGAGGTAGTCCGGCGGATTCAACGTCTGATTTCTTCTTCGCACCCCTTGGCAGGACCGGCGCAGTGGTGTGTCACCGACATCGTCTCGGCTCCGTTCCCGGCGCAGTCGATGGTGCCGTTCCGGTGTTGTGTGACTCTGGAAAGAAGACTGCTGCCGGGAGAGACACGGCGGGCGGTGGAAGGAGAGCTGGAACAGGTACTCCGGCGTGCGGAAGTGCGGGAGTATCGTCTGGAGCTGAACCCGGTCGCGTACCGGACTTGGACCGGGCTCGAACTGCAGGGGGAGAAGTGGTATCCGCCCTGGTTGCTGGATCCGGAGGAGGACTTCGTGAAATCGGCCGCGCGGGCCATCGAGGAGTTGGGGATTCCCTGTCGGAAGACGGCATACCGGTTCTGCACCAATGCCGCGGAGACGGCTGGGGTGCGGGGGATTCCCACCATCGGGTTCGGCCCCTCGACCGAGGAGCAGGCGCACGTGGTGGACGAATGGGTGGCGATAGAGCAGTTGACCCGCGCCGCCGCCGGCTACCGGGCGATCGCGGAGTCCTTTCTGGCGGTAGGGTAATCAGCAGATGAGGTCCCGCTCAAGCAACTGGAGACCATCGTAGTGAGAGGGCACTCCTTGAACTTGCCGCTCCTCTTTGGGTTCCCCCTCATTGCGAACGCTCAGGGGCTGTTTTGCCGGCTTATGGCAGATGGCACCTGGGTGACCTGCGACATCCGATCTACTGTGACAAGCCAGGGCGTTGAGCAGGTACGCCGGCGGCAGACGGTGATACGCTGGCCATCGGCCGTGGACCGGCACTGCGGGTTCAACGGGCGTGCCATCCTGCTTGGCCCACCCGCGGATGCTATACGATCAACGCAACGGTGGCGTTGGTCGACCATGGCGTGGGTGCCAAGACAGAGTTGCCGGCGCACAAGCAGGGTCCCGAAATCAGGCAGTTCATGGTTGTGTCCGCGCGCTGTGAATTGAACGTCGTTTGACCTCGACGAAGGATGCCAGATGCTCAGAATTACCCGACTGTTGGCCACAAGCCTTCTGATCGCCGTTGCTACCCCTCAGGGCCGGGGTCAGACGCCCGTGGCAAGGGACTCGATTTCACTGCAACAGGACTTGTCTGAGTTCGAAGGGGTGTATCGCTACCGCGACGGTGCCACCCTGGCAATGGTTGCGAACGGCGGGCGGTTGGTCGCCATCATCGGGGAGGCGAAGTACCTGCTGCGAGCGGTTGCGACGGATACTTTCACGAACCCCAGCGGCCACCCGATCCCGTTCCTGCGCGACACCGCGGGCCGTGTCGTCGCGTTCGAGGAATATGGTGACACGTTCCCACGGCTCTCCACGGTCATCGGGACCGAGACCCGGCAGCTGCTTGTGCCGCGGTCGCCGGGTCAGGACGGGCGGCCGCCGCGCTATCGCTGCACGCCGCCACCTGCTTTGGCCGACGGTATTCGAGTTGGCGAGATGGGGCCGGGGACGCTGCCCTGCGCCGTCGCGGAGCAGGCCGTGAACGGAGTGCTGGACGGCACCTATCCGGACGTCCGCGCCCTCGTCGTTCATCACAAGGGCTCGCTGCTGCTCGAGGAGTACTTCTACGGCTATGGGCAGGACCGGCCGCATCAGATGCGATCGCTCACGAAAAGTGTCATCTCCCTGCTTGCCGGAGCCGCGGTAGATCGCGGGCTGCTGCGTGCCGACGAGCCGGTTGTCGCGAAACTGGGTTACGACTCGATCGCGAATCCGGATCCCCGCAAGGATCGAATCACCCTCACCGACTTACTGAGCAATCAATCCGGTCTCGCCTGTGACGACCACGATGGCGCGTCGCCCGGCAACGAAGTGAAGCTCTATGATACCGCCGACTGGCCCAAAGCCTTCGTGGACCTACCCGTGCTCGCCGAACCAGGGACAATCGGGCGCTACTGCTCGTTTGGGTTCATTACGGCGGGGCGGGCCATCGAACTGGCCGCGCGGAAGCCGCTCGCGGAGTTTGCGCAGGAGGTACTCTTTGACCCATTGGGTGTCTCGCCCGCCCAATGGCGCTGGACGTTTGTGCTCGATCGCAGCCAGCGGAACGAGTTCGGGCAGATCTATCTCCGGCCGCGCGACATGCTCAAGCTGGGCCTGCTTATCCATCAGCGCGGAGTATGGCAAGGTCGCCGGGTCATCTCCGAGTCGTGGATCGATGCCGCAGTCGCCAAGCAGTCGCGCGTGGATGACAGCGACTATGGGCTGGGGATCTGGCATCGTTGGTACGCCGTCCCGACCGCCGATGGCACCCAGCGGGTGGAAACGATCATGCTTTCGGGCAACGGCGGGCAGAAGGTATACGTTGTGCCGGCGCTCGACCTGGTCGCCGTGTTCACGGGTGGAACTTTCAACGTTGAGTCGGCCGTGAACACGCTTATGGCAGGCGTTCTGCTGCCGGCCTTGCTGGACGTGCGGGCGGCTCCAGGTCCTGCGGGTCACGACTAATACTAATCGACGATCCGCAAGCAGTCCTGATGGATGACTGTGGGCAGGCGTTGCACGCCCACCCTGGACCCAACAAGCCGTTGCGGCGGCCGGCGCTTCGTGCTGAGGACAGGAGGAGGTACCCGGAAGTTGCCCGGCCGCGGCAACCTCCGGGTCCAAACATAACTGGTTGCGGGGGAGGGATTTGAACCCTCGACCTTTGGGTTATGAGCCCAACGAGCTACCGGACTGCTCCACCCCGCGTCAAAAACAGGGTCCTTATTGTACGGGATCGTTCCAACAACTTCAACTCGCCGCCGGAACCTGGCGACTTGACTGACCTGCGGACCGAACTTCCGCCTGTAAAGCGGAGATCCGGACGCCGTCTTCCGACCAGCAGCTCTCCGGTTCTACTGGGTGCCCGCCTGGACGTCCTGCACGCAACGGAACCCGATCCCCCATTGGGCCCCCGCCGGCGCGGCGGTACGGGAGAACAGGTACATGCTCTCGCCCTTCATGGCATATGAGGCGCCACGAATCACCATCAGCTTCCGCTTGTAGACGTCATTGGGCTTTGCCCCGGGGTACGGCTTCAGCTCGTCTGCAGTCCATTCCTGGACGTTGCCGAACATGTCATAGGCCCCGTAGGGACTCTTGTCTTCGGGCAGCGACCCCACCTCCACGGTGTCGCGCACACCATGTTCGTTCGTGTTGGCTTTCGTCCAGTCGAATACGTCGCCCCAGGGAAACCGCGTCAAGGTGGTTCCCCGGGCTGCTTTCTCCCACTCCGCCTCCGTCGGCAGTCGCTTCCCCGCCCATTCACAGAACGCTTTGGCGTCGTTCCAGGTCACGTTGGCCACCGGGTAGTCCTCCCGACCGATCTTGTAATAGGACCGCCAGTCGCCTTCAGCCTTGTAATCGCTCTCAATCTGGAACTTGGCAAACTGGCCGTTGGTGACCTCGTAGACGTCGATCTTGAACTCGGGCAGCGTGACCTTGTGAGCCGGCTCCGCAAGCTTCAACGGGTGCGGATCCTTATCGACACCCATCGTGAACTCTCCTGCCGGCACCGTCACCATATCGCCCGGAATGGGTTTCGGGGGAGCCTCATCCACCGGTGCGGTCTCCACCGCCGCCTGCTCCTCGGGTTGCCCACAGCCCATGAACCAGAGACCGAGACTCAGCAAAGCAACCAAAAGCAGAGCACGTCTTCTCATGGGCTTAACTTATACCACTGTCCAGAGTCAGGGGCCATAACTTTGACGCGTCCCTTCGGCCCTCTTCCGGCCCCTGCCGCCCCGGTTTGAACCCCTCGCCAACCGCCGACTCCTCTGCGACCGACCCACCCAAGAGCTTCCCGGAGCCCACGGTGGTCATTTACATCTAAGTCACCCGGGAGCACAATCTCACCTTGATCTTCCTGGAGGTGCTCCGTGCGAGCCTCAAGGGTGCTTCGCTGGTGTCTTCCGCTTCTGGTCGGCCTTGCGGTCCAGTCTCAAGGTCTTCTGCAAACCCCTGTCCGGCGTACGGTGTTTCCTCACCTTGCAGTCGGGGGAGGTTGGTCGTCCGATGTCTTTGTGACCAACCAACATCCGCAGGCCGCGGCCGGAGTCAGACTCCTGGTCTACGACGACGCGGGGGCCCCGCTGGCGGTGGAGACGGACTCCGCACCCCAGACCTCCTTCGAGTTCGGCCTCGCCGCCGGCGAAACTCGTGTGTTTCGCATGAAGCGCAGCGCCGGCCTCAGGACCGGATACGCGGTGCTGGAGATGCCCGCCGACCGCCCTTCGGTCCGGGCGACGCTCTTCATCCGGTGGGAAAACCAGGGCCGCACCGCCACGCAACTGGGAGTCGCGCAGCAGAGCCCTTTTACGCATTTTTCGTTCCCGGTGGAAGTCAATCAGACCAAAGGAATCAATACCGGAATCGCGGTAGTGCGGTTGCCGCGGTCCCCAGGGACTGCCGATGCCAGGGTGGTGGTGAGTCTGATCCGGCCGGACGGGAGTCTGCAGGAGACCGCCGTCTTGCAGATGGCCAATGGCGCGCATCTCGCCCGCCTGCTCAACGAGCCTGAACTGTTCCCGGGACTGCAGAACTTCGTCGGCATGGTGAGCATTTCGGCGGTGGACTCCATCGGGGTTCTTGCCCTCCGCCTGGAGGGGACCGCGCTCGGTTCGGAGGCCATCAATTCCGGACCCCTGCCGGGACCATTCCGCGTCGCCCAGACTCCCGTCGCGGAGCAGGAGCCTGACAACAGCCAGGGGCAGGCCCAGCCGGTGAGCCTGCCGGCGTTGATTTCGGCGGCGTTCGACGGCCCTGCCGACGCCGACTTCTTCTCCTTCCAGGGCCAGGCTGGAGACGTGTTCACGGCTTTCAGCGAGGCCGCGCCCGAGCAGTCCTCCCGGGCGGACACCGTGGTCACCCTGTTCGACGAGTCCGGCGGCCAGCTCGCCCAGAACGACCAGAACGGGCTGTTCGCCTCCAACGATTCCTTCCTCCAGGTGGTCCTGCCGGCCGGCGGGACCTACTACCTGAGGGTCCACGACTACTTCCAGGAGGGCGGTGCAGATTACGGCTACCGCCTCCATCTCTGCATGGCCGACCAACTCGTCCAGCCTCCGGATGAGCACGTGATCCACAGTGTGACCCCAGCTTCATTGCGCCAGGGGGAGTCCGGCGCCATCACCATCGCCGGCACCAACCTGACCGGTGTGAGCCAGGTGGTCTTCGTTCCCTCATCCGGGATCACGTTTTCCAGCGTCCAGTCCACGGCAGGATCGGTGTCGGTGCAGGTCCAGGTGGCGGTCTCCGCCGCCACGGGCACCCGGCAACTGGCGGTTTCCGGGCCGCTGGGGACCTCCAATTTGCTCCCGTTCCAGGTCACGGCACAGAGCGTTCCGCCCCCCACGATCCACACTCTGCAGCCGGCAAGCGGGAATTCGGGCACCGGCTTCCAGATGAGCATCCTCGGAGCCAACCTGGGCGGGGCCACGCAGGTGACCTTCACGCCCGGAACCGGCATCCAGGTCCAGAACGTCCAGTCGTCGGCAAACAGCGTGTCGGTGAACGTGCAGATTCAGGCCGGTGCGGCGACGGGAACCCGTCAGGTCACGGTCACCACAGCCGGAGGAACCTCCAACGCTCTGAACTTCACGGTGACCTCGCCCAGCGGGCAAGCCCCTGTCATCACCAGCATCTCGCCGACGCGGGCCAAGGTGAGTTCCTTCCAGGGAATCTCGATTCTCGGCTCCCACATGACGGGCGTGACCACGATCAACGTCGTGCCCACTTCCGGGATCGTCATTTCCAACCTGAGCGTAACCGGGGACAGCAGTGTGTGGGCGACGCTGGAGATCCAGAGCGGGGCGGCGGTCGGCGACCGGCAGGTGTCGGTCACCTCTCCGGCCGGCACCTCCAACAGCATGATCCTGACGATCGTGCCGGAGAATCCGCCGCCGTACCTGAAGTCAATCCGGCCGAAATCCGGCAGGGCCACCCGCACTGTGGATATCACCATCAATGGGGACGATCTGACGGACATTCGGAGCATCGACTTCAGCCCGGCCGGGGGAATTACGGTCAGCGAGATCGAGTCGCACTCCTTCTGGGTGGACGCCCGGATCGTGATTGCGTCAGGCGCGGCGCCAGGGATGCGGCAGGTCACAGTGACCAATGCGTACGGGACCTCCAACGCGGTGAGTTTCGAGGTTCTGCCGGCTCCCGTGGGGACGGCTCCGACCATCTCGAACCTGAGCGTGGGACAGGTCACCTATGGCTCCGGCAAGGCGTACGTGCCACTGTCGTTTGACTGGGTGGATCCCGACGGCGACCTGGTGTGGAACTCGTCCGATCCCGACCAGAGCATGGCCATCATCCTCAGGGGTCCCAGTTGCAGCCACACCCATTCCGGATCCCAGTGGAGCTGGCCGGGGCAGACTTCAGGTCATATCGACGTCACCGTGATCCTGGAGTCCTATGTGAGGGGTGATATTCCGGTGACGCTGCAGATCAGGGACGCGGAGGGGAACCTGAGCAATATCCTGGAATTCCGGGTCGAAGCCTGGACGTGCAACTAGGGTTCCGCGGCCGTTTCAGCGGCGGGAATGGGGGGTGCCACTGTCGAGGGCCACTGGAAGAACGCCCTCACGGCTTCTAGTGTCATCCACAGCGCCAGGGCGAAAACCAGGCCGCCGATGGCAACCAGCAGCCAGTTGCTCTGGGCCATGTAGTCCAGCTCGTTTTCCACCATGGCCCAGTTGGTGATCACCAGCATGACCAGGCATGGAACCGCGGTAACGAGGTACTTGATGCCCGCCTGGCGCCGCAGGTACATGGTGACCACCAGCAGTGCGAGGGCCGCCAGGAGCTGGTTGGCGCTTCCAAACAGGGGCCACAGCAGCATCGCCCCGGTTCCGTCCACTCCGGTGGCAAAGGCCAGCGCCGCCGCGGTCAGTACCGCGAAGGTGGTGGCGGACCAACGGTTCTGCAGGGCGGGAATCCTGAGGTCCGACGCCAGCTCGCTCACGACGTACCGTTGCAGACGCACCGCGGTATCCATTGTGGTTCCGGCAAAGGAGGCGATGAAGACGCCCATGACGGTCACGGCGTATGCCGCCGGGATTCCCAACGTGTTGATGAGATTGGCCGCCCCCTCCACAACCGGCGCCAGCTTGTCGTAAAGGCCCTTGTCACCGATCCAGGTTCCGTAATAGTGGTTCCAGGCGGCTGTCCCCGCGAGGACTTCGCCGCCGGCCGTGTGCAGGGCGAGTCCGATGCCGGCGGTGACACAGATGATGACCAGCACCGCCAAGAACCCCTCCAGCAGCATCGAACCGTAACCGACAAACAGGCCGTCCGGTTCGCTGGCGACCTGTTTCGGGCTGGTGCCGGACGCGACCAGGGCATGGAAACCGCTGATGGCACCGCAGGCGATAATCACAAACATGGCAGGCCACAGGGAGGGTGTCCCCGCCGGCGGGCTGGGATTGACAGCGGGAGCCACCAGGGGCAACCCCGTGGACCAGGATGCCGCCAGTGTGCCACCGGCAAGCAGAGCCATCGCCACCATGAGCTGCCAGGCATTGATGTAGTCCCTGGGTTGCAGCAACGTCTTGACCGACAGCGTGGAGGCCACCCACGAGTAGACCAGCAGGGTGATGACCCAGAACCCGGTGACCGGAAGGCCAAGGAAGGATCGGAGCTCGACCGGCCAGAGGCTGCCGAGCCCAATGCTCACATACATGGCCAGCACGGCCACCAGGGTGGCCTTGCCCACCCCGTAACCGCGGCTGTAGACCGCGTGGCCCAGGATCACCGCGATCGGGATCTGCAGCCAGACCGGCAGCACCGCGCTGGGAAACCGGGTGAAGACGGCGGAGATCACGACGCCGAAGACCGCGATGACGATCATCACGGTCAGAAAAACCACGGCAAAAAAGATGAATCGCACCCGGCTGTTGATGTAGCGTGCCGCCACCTCCGAGATGCTCAAGCCGCGGTTGCGCATGGACACCACCAGGCAGCCAAGATCGTGCACCGCACCCATCAGGATGCAGCCGAAGACCACCCACAAGACGGCCGGCAGCCAACCCCAGATGACGCCGATGGCCGGTCCGACGATGGGTCCGGTGCCGGCGATCGAGGTGAAATGGTGTCCGAAGACGATGCCTTTGCGGCTGGGGACATAGTCGACACCGTCTTCCAGCTCCCGCGACGGCACCGGAGCCGCCGGGTTGAGCCTGAAGATCTTCCCGGCCAGAAACCTGCCGTAAGTATGGTAGGCGAGCAGATAACCGCCTCCGCACAGAATCAAGAGCAGCAAAGCGTCCATGGTCCGCCTCACACCGGTGCTTCAGCGTCCGGCTGGAATGCTGCCATCATGATGCCATAGGATCCGGTCCGCAGGACAAGCGGGGGTTCGGGGGTTTGGAGGTTCAAAGGCTAAAGGTTCAAGGGTTGCGCGCCTCTCTTGAACACTGACTCCCGACTCCCGACTCCCGACTCCCGAACACCGACTCCCGAACACCGACTACCGCCCCCGTATCCGACGGAACGTGGCCCGGAACGGCCAGCGCATCTGGCCATAGATCAGACCGGTTTCCACGATGTTGAAAATGTAGGCGTTGTCGATCCAGTCCTCAATGACATGCTCCCAGATGTTGCCAGCGGCTACTGCCGGCGACACCGAATAGCTGCCGGGACGCATCAACGGCACCGTCCAGTCAAACCCGACGCTGAGGGTTTCCCCTTCGCTCACCGGGGGGAGCTGGAGCCCTTCGTACGACGTGTTGGTGGCTGTCACCTCGGTGCCCAGCCGATCCCGTACCGTGATCCCGACAATCGGGTGCGCCGATGGCTTCCGGAACCTGACGCTTACCACGAAGCGGAGAGCCTCACCCGGCCGGACCTGGCTTACCACCTGGCCGTCGGGTGTCACCAGGATGATTCCCAGGATTTCTGCGCCGCCTTCTCCATAGCGGTGATGGACGTAAGGAATCGTCTGCACCAGCGGCAGCCCTTCCTCCTCGGCCATGGCAATCCGGGCTTCGCCCGCGCCTGCCTGCCGCCGTTCCCGCTCCGCCACCAGCTCCTGATAGCGCTGGACCACGGACTCTGGATCCCCATCCGCCAGCTTGCGGCCGCTGTCCAGCAGGATTGCCCGGCCGCAGAACTGCGTCACCGCCTGCAGGTCATGGGTCACGAAAAGGATGGTCCGCCCTTCCCGCTGCATGCGGCGGATCCGGTTGATGCAGCGGTGTTGGAAGATGAGGTCTCCCACGGCCAGCGCTTCGTCCACCAGCAGGATGTCTGGCTCCACGTGGATGGCGGCGGCAAAGGCCAGGCGGACGAACATGCCGCTGGAATAGGTTTTCACAGGCTGGTCGATGAACGGCCCCAGCTCGGCGAATTCGACGATCCGGTCGAACCGCGACTCCATTTCGGCGCGGGTGCAGCCGGCGATGGCGCCGCTCATGAAGACGTTCTCCCGGCCGGTGAATTCCGGGTTGAAACCGGCCCCCAGCTCCAACAGGGCGGCCACCTTGCCGCTGACCTCCAGTGAACCGCTGCTGGGCCGCAGGATCCCGGCAACGATTTGCAGCAGGGTGCTCTTTCCGGAACCATTGACGCCGATGACCCCCAGGGTCGAGCCTCGGTCCACCTCCAGATCCACGTCCCGCAATGCCCAGAACTCCCGGTGGCGGGGCCGTCTGGAAAGACTGAGCAGTTCCAGAAGCTTGTCGGCGGGCCGGTCGTAGATCGGATACTTCTTGGAGAGCCTGTGCAGCCGGATCGCCCAATCAGAGGACATCGGCGAACTCCCGCTTGGTCAGCCGGAAGACCAGACCGCCTGCCGCGAACGCCGCCGCTGCCACCAGCCAGAGCATCGCCAGCTCCTGCCAGACCGGAATCCGCCCTTCCAGCAGGCAATCGCGATAGCCGCGCACCGCCATCGCCAGGGGGTTGGCCTGAAGATAAGGACGGTACCTGTCCGGAACCTGGTCCAGGCTGTAGAACACCGGCGTCAGCCAAAACCAGAACACCAGCAGGACCGACAGAATTTGGGCCGCGTCCCTGAGGAACACCTGGATGGCCGCGGTGAACCATCCCAGGCCCAGACAAAGCAGCATCAGGGCGCCAAGGTAAAGCGGCATCAACAGGACCGTCCACTTCAACAGTCCGGCCGCCGCCAGCACGAGGCACAGAATGCCCAGTCCAATGAGGTGGTAAACGAGATTGGACAGCAACAGGGAGACCGGCAGGATCTCCGACGGAAAAACGGTCTTGCGGATCAGATGAGCGTGATCCGTGACTGATGTGCAGCTCCGGGCCAAAGTGTCCTGGAAATAGAGCCAGGGGAGGATCCCGCAGAACAGGTACAGCGCGAAGTTCTCCGTTGCAGACTGGTACGGCCGGATCTGGAACACGATTGAAAACACGAAGCTGTACGAGGCCAGCAAGACCAGTGGGTGGATGACCGCCCAGAAGAAGCCCATGAGCGATCCCACGTACCGGGCACGCAGGTCCCTGCGCACGAAATTCCAGATCAGGTTCCGCTGTAGAACCAGCTTGCGAACAAAGTTCGCCAGAATGATCACGGTGTCGGGCGGTCTAACCGGCCACTTCATACATCAGGGCCTCGTACTGGTCCGTCACCTTCTCCCAGTCATAGTGCTCGCGCACCCGTTCCTCCGCCTGAAGGCGGAGGCCGTCGAACTCCTGCGGTGCTTCCACCACCCGGCGCAAACAGGCGGCGGCCGCAGCGGTCTGATCGAAACGAAGCGCCAGTCCGGCGCCGCCGACCACTTCCCGGTGTTCCGGCGTGTCGTGGTAAAGCACCAGGGCACGCGACGCCATCGCCTCCAGCAACGCCGGGTGGGTACCGCCCACCTCGGTGGCCTGAACATAGCACAGGCAGTGGGACAGCAGCTCCCGGTAGCCGCGCCCGTAGATGGCTCCCGGCAGGAGGATGTTTCCCCGTGAGGCAAGGACCCGCAGGCGCCGCTTGTACTCTGTGGCATAGGGAGCGTCGCCCACCAGGACCAGCGGCAACTGCAGGCGCGCCTCGATGTAGGCGGCTGCCACCAGGTGAGCGTTGTTCTCCGGTTCCAGACGGCTGACATACAGCAGGTAGCCTCCCGGTTCGAGGCCGAGGCGGTCCAGCGCCGTACGGCTTTCCAGCCGATAGACCTCGGCGCCGTAAGGGATGAACCGGGCATCACAGCCATATTCCCGCCGGTAGTACTCCTGGATCGTGCGGGCGTCCGCCACGATCCGGCTGGGTAAGAGCGTGGCCAACCTTTCGCCGGCTCGATACACGAACCTCCCGGCGGATCCCCACTTCCGGCGCAGCCGTTCAATCCCGTCCACATTCAGAATGACGCCCCGGCCGGTCCAACGAGGCAGCCCGCACAGAAACGCATTCGCGGCGTTGCAGAAAAGGAGTACCTGGAAGCGGCGGAAAAAGCTGTCGAAGACACTGAGGGCTGTGTGCGAAATGGTTTCCAGGTGCTTGGTCCGGATGGCCGGCAGCCGCCGCAGGCGAACCCCGTCCAGGCGGTCCAGCCGGGGTTCCACGTAGTGATTGCGGCAGTACACCGTCACCCGGTGCCCGCGCTGGACCAGGCGGCGGGACAGATGTTCCGCGAAGGTTTCGAATCCGCCGTAGTTGGCGGGAATTCCGCGAGTTCCCAGGATGGCGACATCCAGCAGCCGGCGACCCTTCATGATTCCTGGACCTTCATTCCTCGGGCGGCGCAGTAGGGGAGGAGCAGCAGGAAGAACATCAGCAGTGAGATCTCGGAGTCGCCGAAGTTGTATTCGAACAGCCCCATGACGTGGAAGGAGGCCATCGCGGCCAGGCCTCCCGATGCCAGCGCGGCGGACAGACTGTCGCCCCGGCGTCGAAATCCGATCAGGTCCCACGTGATCCGAACCCAGATCGCCAGCCAGGCCGCCAACGCGGGCACACCGAGTTCGGCCGCCACCTGGAGGAGATTGTTGTGCAGGTGCTGGTACAGGTCGTCAGGGAGGTCGTGTTCCTGGCGGTTGGCAACGGCGGCCGGCCAGACCAGGCGGGGGCCGACACCGGTCCAGGGGCTGGCTTCCACCAGGATCAGCCCGGTTCGCAGAAGAGCGATCCGACCCCGGGTCGTGGCGTCGTTCAGGTCGAAGCTGGAGAGGACCCGTTCGTGGAAAGGAGCCGGCAGCAACATGTAGACCAAAGCCAGTGTCGCCATGCCGGCAACGCACCAGCGCCAGTTGTGCAGCGCCAGCAGCAGTCCGATTCCCGCCATGGCTCCCAGCCAGGCTCCCCGGGTCAGGCTGAGAATCAGCGCTGCCGCCAGCAATCCCCACAACAGGACGCCGGCGATACTCGCCCATCCGGGGAGCCGCCGGCGCGCTGAAGATCCCCATCCCGCCAAGAACACGAATCCCAGCATGAGCTGCCCGGAGAAGGTCATCCAGTGGCTCATGAAACCGTCAATCCGGTTGAGAAGGTTGACCTCCTTGAGGCCCGCGTACTGCAGGAGACCCCAGAAAGCGCTGGCACCCAGGACGCCATACAGCAGGAGGAGGCTGCGTTCAATGTGACTGCGGTGAACCAGCCCGAACAGCAGGATCACGGGCACGAAGCGGAGGAATTTCCTGAGGTAGATCAAACTCGCGGCCACATCCGGCGAGGCCAGACTGGAGACCAGCGCCAGCGCCAAAAACACGCCCACATAGATGGCAAAAGGGGGTAGCGGCAGTTCCCACCTTCTCCGCCGCAGACTGCTCCAGACCCACAGGGCTGTCCCCAACACCGCCGCCAGCCCCGTCAGAAAGATCGAGAAAAGCGACGAGAAAACCGCCGCCATCAACAGCCGGCCGGCCCAGTCATCGGGCAGAAGCCGGGCATTCCTGGGTGGAAGAAGGCTGCTTGCCGTGGTGCTCTGCTGTGTCGTCACGCTCTCTGCCCATCTTCCCCGAAACCCCGGGAACAGGTTAACCCTGCCGGTTGTTCGACTCAAGTTGACGAGGGAGTACCGGAAGCCTCGTCGACTGCGGGGGGAGGACCGGCGGAGAACGACTGCCCGCTATGCCTCTTCCCCAGCCAGCAGGGCTTCGTATGTCTCCCGCCTGCGAACCGTGCGAAAGCCGGACCCCTCAACCAGGACCTCAGCCGCCCGCAGCCGACTGTTGTAGTTAGAGGAGGCCACAAAACCGTAGGCGCCGGCGTCCATCACCGCCAGCAGGTCATCCGGCGCCAGCTCCGGCAGGACCCGGTCCCGGGCCAGAAAATCCGCGCTTTCGCAGACCGGACCAACCACGTCGGCCGTCAACTCCGGCGCCGCCTGTCGTACCGGCAGAACCTCGTGGTACGCCCCGTACAGCGCCGGCCGCAGCAGGTCGTTCATGGCTCCATCCACCACGATGAAGTGCCTGCCGTGGTTGGTCTTGTGGCGGATGACCCGGGTCAGCAGGATGCCCGCGGGCCCGACGATGTAGCGGCCCGGCTCCAGGATCAGCCTGAAATCCCCGCGAGCCTCCGCAAGCCGTGCCGAGAGTTCCGCCAGGTCGAAGGGTGGTTCATCGCGGTAAGGGATGCCGAAACCTCCCCCCAGATCCAGGTAGCGCAGAGCGGGGTGCTCTGGCCGCAGCGACAGCGCCGCCTCCCGAACCCGCAGAAAGGCTTCGACATAGGGCTCCACCTCCAGGATCTGGGAGCCGATGTGGGCTCCGATTCCCACGAGGTTGAGCTGCGGGCTGGTGCGGAGCAGGGCCAGGGCAGACGGAAGCTGATCGAAGTCGATGCCGAATTTCTGCTGGCGCAGGCCCGTGGAGATGTAGGGATGGGTCCTGGCGTCCACTTCGGGATTGACTCGCAGCGAGACGTTGGTCGGGCGGTTGCGGGCGACATCCGCCAGCAGCTCCAGCTCCTCGACCGATTCAACGACGATGGCAAAAAGCCCCAGGCTGACCGCCGTCTCCAGCTCGGCCCTCGTCTTGCCGACTCCGCTGAAGAGGATCCGAGCGGGCGCGACCTCCAGCCTGTTCAGACGATAGAGCTCACCGCCCGATACAATGTCGAAGGAACTGCCCTCGTCCCTCAACAGGCCCAGCAGCGACAGGTTCGAGTTGGCCTTCACCGCGTAGCATACGGTTGCATCCAGGGGTCTGAAGCGGTTCCGGAGGGTCCGGTAGTTTTCGCGCACCGCGGTCCCGCTGTAGACATAGCAGGGGGTCTGCACGGCGGACGCCACTGCGGTGAGGGGGACGTCTTCGCAATGCAGGATCCCGTCACGGTACTCGAAGGGACGGGCCGGATGCATGAAGGACGGATGTTACCATCCGCGGCGGCGCTCTGCTAGAATTCCCGGCGGCGGGATCCCTGGCGGCGCCCGCCGCCGGTGGTCGGGCCGCCAGATCAAGCTCGCGAGGTGCGGCCCCATGCCCAGGATCCCATTCCTCGACCTCCGACCCCAGACCCGTACGGTTGCCGCCGATTTTCTGTCAGCCGCCGGGCGGCTGCTGGAGCAGAATCAGTTCATCGGTGGTGCGCCGGTTGCCGACTTCGAGCGGGCCTTCGGCCGCTATTGCGGTGACGATTGCCATTGTGTCGCTCTCAACAGCGGCACCGACGCGCTACGGCTCGCCCTCTCGGCCTGGGGTATTTCCGGCGACGATGAGGTGATCACTTCGCCGTTCACTTTTATCGCCACCGCGGAGGCGGTCACCCAGAACGGACGGCTGGTGCTGGCGGACGTCGATCCCGAGACCTTCACGCTCTCGCCGGCGGCAGTGGAGGGCCAGGCTGGGCCGTCGACTCGGGCTGTGATCCCGGTTCACATCTTTGGACTGCCCGCCGACATGCCGGCCCTGGTGGAGCAGGGTGCCCGCCATGAATGGCTGATCCTGGAAGACGCCTGCCAGGCGCACGGCGCCGCCATCGGCTCCCGCCGCGCGGGCACCTGGGGACAGGCGGGTGCGTTCAGTTTCTACCCTTCCAAGAACCTGGGAGCGTTCGGCGATGCCGGCGCCCTGGTGAGCCGCGACCCCGAGCTGGCCGAAAGGGTGCGCCTGCTGCGCAATCACGGTCAGGTGGCGCCCTACTCCCATATCATTGAAGGGCATAACTCACGCATGGACGCCTTGCAGGCGTCACTGCTCCACCTGAAGCTGCCCTACCTGGATCACTGGAACGAAGAGCGCCGGAGACTTCTGGGGATTTACCGCCTGGGCCTGGCGGACGTCTCCGAGATCCAGTTCCAGCGTATACCAGAGGGATACCTCCACGCCTGCCATATCGCCGCCGCTCTGGTGGAGAAGCGCGACGAGCTGTGCCGCTTCCTGTCCGATGAGGGCATCGAGACCCGGGTGATCTACCCGGTTCCCATTCACCTGATGCCCGCCTACCGGGGGCTGGGCTACCGCCGTGGGGATTTCCCGAACTGCGAGCGGATTTGCGACTCCGTTGTCTGCCTCCCTCTGTACCCGGGGCTGGAGGAGGGTCAAGTTGAATTCATCTGCGGGCTGATCCGGCGGTTTTACGGCTACGCTGGCTGATTCAGGCCCAGCGCCGCCAGATAGCCCTGATTCACGCGGCACCGGTCCAGGGCGATCGCGGCCAGCAAATCTTCGAAGGCGCGGGCCGCCAGATCCAGCGGAGGCCTGGCCTTCTGCAGGGCCTGATAACCCCGTTCCTCGCGGTCGGCGAACTTCTGCACCGCCTCCCAGCCCTCGGGAACCGGAAACGACGCGACGCAGCTCGCCGCTTCCATCTTCTTGTAGGGCCAGAAACACCAGCCGATCTCGTGATCTTCCAGCAGCGTGCGGAACCAGTGGATCCACTCGTCGGAGTTCTCCCCTGACTCCGACATGAACACCGGGACTCCCCAGCGCCGGCGAAATTCGAGATACGGCTGGATGACGCCGGCTTCCTGCGGGGTCCAGTAGCGGTGGAAGGCATAGACCAGGCGGTCGTCGAAGGGTTCGCCGAACACGTCGAAGTTGGTGTTCCACTGGGCGCCGCCGAGAATCACGAGGTGGCGGCGGTCGATTTCTCTGATGGCGGCGGTCAGCTCCCGGTAAAGGGGCTCCAGGTGGCGGTTCAGCTCCCGGTACTCGTCGAAGTGAGGGATCGGCTCGTTGAGCAGCTCGTAACCGAGGACGGCAGGCTGGTCGCGATAGCGCTCGGCGAGCCGGCACCACACCTCGATCAAACGCCGCCGGCTCCGTTCACTTCGGAACAGCCAGGGGTAGCCCCATCCGTCGTCGATATTCTCGCCAGTCTGACCCCCGGGAGCGGCGTGCAGGTCCAGGATCACATACAGGCCCTCCTCAGCGCACCAGTCCACAAGCCGGTCCAAGCGTGAGAAGCCTTCGTCCAGCCACAACCCGGGGTGGAATTCCGGCGTGAACAGCCGGTAGTCGATGGCAGGCCTGACGGCGTTGAATCCGACCCGGCGGATCAGCCGGATGTCGCCGCGGGTGACGTAGGCGTCACGGAAGCGGCGCCAGAACTCCACCGCCTCCTCGGGGCCCAGGAGCTGCGCGGTGACTGCCTCGATCTGGCGCGGGGACGCCGCCCGCTCGAACTTGAACATGTAGCCTTCCGGCAGCAGCCAGTTGCCCAGACCGATGGCCCGGATCCGGAGGTCCCGGCCGTCGGGGGCGATGATCCGGCTGCCTTTCACATCGACGAAACCGCCGGGTGGCTGGGCGCGACCGCCTGAAGCAGCGGCCGGGAGGGCGGTTGACCACAGGAACTGTCTTCTGGTCCACATACCTTCTCACTTCTCGCGCTTACTTCTCGCGAATCTCGACGTCCTCGATGATCACGGGGCGCACCGGAGCCTCTCCCGCCAGAGGTAACAGCTCGAGTTTCTCCAGCGTCGTGAAGCCGCCCGTCAACCTGCCAAAGGCGGTGTACTGGCCGTCCAGCCCCGGCTGGTCGTCGAGCACGATGAAAAACGAATCCAGCGCGCTGTGCGGGTCGCCGGCCCGAGCCATGGACACGGTTCCCCGGACATGCCGGTGCTGATTGAACTCGGCGCGCAGGGGGGTCAGCAGGGGGCGATATTTCTCCGGCACGGGCCGGGAGCGGGAAGACAACGAACCGCCCTGCACCACGAACCCTGGGACCAGCCGGTGGAACCGGGTCCCGCTGTAAAGTCCTAGGCTGGCGAGCTGGAGAAAACGGCGGACATGTTCAGGAGCGGACTCTGGGAACAACTCGATCTCCAGCGGGCCGAGGTTGGTCCGGACGACCGCCCGGTAGCGGGCCAGCTCCGACGCTGACAGGCCGTCAAAGGGAATATTCTCCGGGGGAGGCCGATCCCGGAGATAGGTGCGGCGGATTTCCGCCCGCTGCACAATCCGCTGTTGGGCGTCGGTGTCCAGGAGGGAGATCTTCTCCGCCACCTCCAAACCTTCGGCTACCCGGCCGAAGACTGTGAAGCTGCCATCCAGGTGAGTCTGGTCGGTCACGCAAATGAAGAACTGGCTGCCGGCACTGTCGGGATTGCCCGGGACCAAGACTGCCGAGAGGGCTCCGGCCGTGTGGGAGACGGGGCTGTGCTCCGCCTTCAGCTCGAACAGACCCCCGGTTCCATAGCGTTCGAAGTCTTTGGGGTCCCGGGTCAGCGGATCACCGCCCTGGATGATGCCGCGCGGGACCGCCCGGTGAAAGGTTGTGCCCTGATAGAACCCTTCCTGGATCCGCTTCGCGAAAGCCGCCACGTGGTTGGGCGCCACGGACGGGAAGAGGTCCAGGACGATGGGCCCCCATTCGGTTTCCAGGACGGCTTGGTGCGGCCCGGGGGGTGGATCCGGCGGAGCCGCCACCGCGAACAGGGTCGCAACCGACGTCCAGAATGCGACGAGGAGGGGAACCACGGTTCCAGTGGACCACGGCTGCCGGAGCGATGCAAGAGATCCAGCTTGCCTCCCGACGCGGAGCGGGCTAAGCTCCCGCTGTTCACGCCGATGACAACTTCTGATCCAGCTTTGCAGTTGACTGGACGTGCCACAGGGTTTCGAGCCCGTGCGCTGGATCCCCAGTTTGTGGGGGTCCTCTACCTGCTGGGCGTGACCCTGGTTTTCGCCCTGGGCGCGGCGGCGGGCGCCTTCCTGCGTCTGGAACTGCTCCAGGGGGAACCCTGGTTGCTGTCTCCCGACCTGTTCGGACGGCTCATGTCCGCACACGGCGTGTTGATGCTTTTCCTGTTTGTCTTTCCCCTTTTTCCCGGGGTGCTGGGCAACCTGCTGCTGCCCCGGCTGCTGGGGCTCCCGCGGTTTGCGCTGCCCAAGGTCAATCTGGCGGGGGTGCTGCTCTACCTGGTGGGGGCGAGTCTGGTTCTGCCGGCGGCGGTCCAGGGCGGGATCGATGCCACCTGGATGTTGCGGCCTGAGCTGGGGGTTGCCGGACGGGAGGGCGGACGCCTGCTGGCGGTGGGGCTGCTGCTGGTGGCCGCGGGGGGAGTGTGCCTCAACCTGAATCTTTTCGTCACCCTGGCCACCGTGTGCCGTCGTTGGCGGCAACCGACCCCCTATTTCGCTTGGTCGCTTCTGGCGGCCTCGGCCTCCTGGCTGCTGGCCGCACCCATCTGGGTGGCTCTGCTGGTGCTCAGGACCATGGAAGCGGCTGTGGGTATTCCTGCGTTCGGTCTGGCGGGCGCCGACCCCGAGCTGGGTCGCCGGCTTTTCCTGTTTTTCGTGCGCCCAGCCTTGTATGCGGCGATCTTGCCCGCTTTGGGCCTGATCACGGAACTCCTGGAGCGGCGCGCCTCACGACCGTGCTTCAGCCCGCGGGGGGTGACAGCGTCGTTCTTCCTGCTGGCGGTTTTGGCCCACATCGGCGCGGTCGGGCGGTTTACGGCGGCTGGTTTCTCGGCCGGAGACCTGCTGTCGTCACTGGCCGGCTATCTCACGATGATCCCGGGCGCCCTGATTCTGGGGAACTGGATCGGTTGTCTGCGACGGCTTCAGAACCGACCGGATCCACCGCTGCTGTTCACGTTTTCGTTCCTCATCCTGGTGTTGGCGGGAGGCTTGTCCGGTTTGATCCTCGGATCCCCGGGCGCGGGAATCCACCTTCACGGGACGCTGTTCTCAGTGGCCCATCTGCATCTCCTGCTGGCAGGCGCCCTCACCGCCGCCTATCTGGCGGGACTCCACGAATGGCGGCAGAAGGTGTTGGGAGGGGCGGCTCCGGTGCCATTGCCTGCGGTTTCAGCGGGGCTCGTTCTTGTGGGCACGCTGTTGACCTTTGGTCCCCAGTTCATCCTGGGTTTTGGAGGCTTGCCGCGCCGGATGGCCGCCTATCCCCAGGAGTTCCAGGTCTGGCAGGTGCTGGCGTCGGCGGGCGCCGGCCTGCTGTTGGCCGGCTGGCTGCTGCCGTTGGCCGACTTTGGACTCAGCCTGCGGGAACGGGAGCCCGGCGGAGGCGAGCTTGCCCCGCCGGTGGCGCAATCCGCTGCCCCGCACGGGAGCCGCACAGTGATGTGATCTCCCGGACCGCGGCTATAATGCGTTTTCGGATGCACGCCGAGAAGCATCGCCGCCACCAGGCCATCCTGGACACCATCACGCGGGAGGCCATTTCCAGCCAGGAGGACCTGCGCCACCGCCTGGAGACTCAGGGGTTCGAAGTGACCCAGGCGACGTTGTCCCGAGACCTGCGGGAGCTGGGCGTAACCAAGCGGGTGACCCGGACCGGGATGTATCGGTATGCGGCGCCGGACCGCTTCGCCGGCCTGCCCATACTTGGATGCAGGGCCAGCGGCAACCTGCTGGTATTGAAGACCGAGATCGGTTCGGCGCCGCGCGTGGCTTACAGGATCGATGCGTTGCACCTGCCGGAAGTGCTGGGGACCGTCGCCGGCGAGGACACCCTGCTGGTGGTCATTGAAGAGGGTTGCCGTCCGCTGGAGGTGGCCGAACGGATGTGGCAGATGATCGAGGCATCGACCGCACAGAAAGAGGACGTCAGACCGTGAGTGAGCAGGGAAAGGCTCCACCGCAGCCATGGAGCGGGCGTTTTCGGGGCCAGGCTGACCCCCTGGTGAAGCGATATACCTCGTCCCTTCATATTGACCGGCGCTTGGCGATGGAAGACCTGGAGGGCAGCCGGGCCCATGTCCGGATGCTTGCCCGGCAGGGGATTGTGTCCACTGCCGACCGGGACCGGATCCTGTCGGGGCTGGACCAGATCGAGGCCGAGATCAGGCAGGGGACCTTTCCCTACCGGGCTGAGCTGGAAGACATCCACATGAACATCGAGGTCCGCCTCCAGGAGCTGATCGGGGAGGCGGGTGCACGGCTTCACACCGGCCGCAGCCGGAACGACCAGGTGGCACTGGATGTCCGCCTGTTCTGTCTGCAAGCGGCGGCAGTCTGGCAGTCCGGTCTGGTGGAGGCGATCGCCGCCGCCTGTCGCCGCGCCGGCGATGTGGTGGATGAACTGTTCCCGGGCTGGACCCACCTGCAGGCCGCCCAACCCCTGTCCTGGGGCCACTATCTGCTGGGTTTCGCGGAGATGTGGGGCCGCGATCATGCGCGGCTGGAGTCCTTTCGCAGCCGCCACTCGGTGTCGCCGCTGGGAGCCGGTGCGCTGAGTGGCAGCTCGTTGCCCCTGGATCCGGAAGCCACCGCCCGGGACCTGGGATTCGGCTCGGCTTTCGCCAACAGCTATGACGCGGTCGGTGACCGCGACACCGTCCTGGAGCTCTGTCAGATTGGGTCCACCATCATGCTCCATCTGAGCCGGTTGGCCGAGGATTTCATTTATCTTGCCAGCACCCCGGTGGGGTGGATCGAGTTGCCGGACTCTCTGTGTACCGGTTCCAGCATGATGCCGCAGAAGAAGAACCCGGACTTGCTGGAGCTGATGCGGGGCAAGACCGCGTCGGTGCTGGGACACTGTAGTGCCGTGGCCGCCCTGCTCAAGGGCCTGCCCACCTCCTATCACCGCGATCTGCAGCAGGATAAGGAGCACCTGTTCGCCGTGAGCGATACGGTGGCCGATTCGCTGGAGGTTGCCGCCGTTCTGTTCGCAGGACTCGGCATCCGGCGCGAGCGCTCCCGTGCCGCTCTGGACCGCGGTTTTCTCATGGCGACCGAACTGGCCGAGTACCTGGTGAGCCGGGGAGTCCCTTTCCGGGTTGCCCACCGAAGGGTGGGTGAGCTGGTCCGCCACTGTGTTGACGCCGGCCTGGAACTCCATGAGACCACTGAAGAAGACGTGCGGCGGCTGGTTCCGGAAGCAGGACACGACTTCCGGGAGATTCTCCGTCCGGAGACTGTGCTGGAACGGCGGACCCACCGCGGGTCCACCGGCCGCAGGGCGGTCCTGGAGCAGCTTGAGAGGTGGCGTGGGTGGATTTCCCGGCAGCGGCCGGCGGAAAACCCGCTCTGACCCTTGCTGAAGATGGACGCCCGAATCCCGCCGGGGGTGCTAGAATGTGGAACTTACCGGCGCGCAGGCTCCGGAAGACCCGAATTCCGGTTCCCCGATTCGGAACGGTGGCAATCAGGTGTTTGAGGAGGGCATTACAGTGAGCGGACGGTATCTCTTTACTTCAGAGTCGGTGACGGAGGGTCACCCGGACAAGATCGCCGATCAGATCTCCGATGGCGTTCTCGACGCGATCATGGAACAGGACCCCATGGGCCGGGTGGCATGCGAGAGCCTCGTCACCACGGGGCTGGTGGTCGTTGCCGGCGAGATCACGACCCGGTGCTACGTCGACATTCCCCAGATCGTCCGCGGAGTCATCCGGGATGTAGGGTATACCCGCGCCAAATACGGTTTCGATTGTGAAACCTGCGGGGTGATTACCTCCATTGACAAGCAGTCCCCCGACATCGCGATGGGAGTCGACACGGGGGGGGCTGGCGATCAGGGGCTCATGTTCGGTTTTGCCTGCACGGAGACTCCTGAGCTGATGCCGTTGCCGATCCAGTTGGCCCACCGGTTGACCCGCCGCCTGGCGGAGGCGAGGAAGTCAGGGGAAGTGAGCTGGCTGCGCCCGGATGGCAAATCCCAGGTCACAGTGGAATACGAGGGCTATCGGCCGTTGCGTGTAGACGCCGTGGTGGTTTCCACCCAGCACGACCGGGCGGTATCCAACGCCGAGATCCACGAAGGAGTGCGGGCGGAGATCATCGACAAGGTGATCCCCGCGGAGCTTCGCGACGAGCGGACGAAAATCTACATCAACCCTACCGGCCGTTTTGTCGTCGGAGGGCCCCAGGGAGACTGCGGTGTGACGGGCCGCAAGATTATCGTGGACACCTACGGCGGAGTGGGCAGCCATGGTGGAGGAGCCTTTTCCGGAAAGGATCCCTCGAAGGTTGACCGCTCGGCCTCCTACATGGCTCGCTACGTGGCCAAGAACTGTGTGGCGGCCGGCCTGGCCGACCGGTTGCAGATCCAGCTTGCTTATGCCATCGGAGTGGCGGAACCGGTTTCCATCATGGTCAACACCTTCGGCACCGGTAAACTGGCGGACGAGGAGATTGCCAGGTTGGTCCGGGAGATCTTTCCCCTTACGCCCAGGGGAATCATCGAGACCTTGGATCTGCGCCGGCCGATCTTCCGGAAGACCGCAGCTTACGGCCACTTCGGACGCGAGCTCCCGGAATTCACCTGGGAGCGTACCGACCGCGTGGAGGCGTTGCGTCAGGCGGCCGGTCTGAGCGCTTCCAGCGCTGAAGCCGTGGTGAGTTGAGCCTTTCCGGCCTGTGGGCATTTGAACTTCGTGCCTGCAGCTTCCGTCCCATCAGCGTGCAGTGGCGAGGGAGCAGGATTGCGCCCAGCCTGGTGCTGGCCCCGCTGGTAGTGATCGCCGGCCTGGAGGCGGGACGCCAGGACCCTGCTCCCATTCCCGGCCCGGACGGTGTCCGGTTCAGGGTGGACTCCTACTCCAGCCTTTACGAGGTCCGGGTCTTCGACGCCGCCGGCGGCGTGGTCTCCGGCCTGGGAAGAGAGGACGTCGAGCTGCTTGTGGACTCCCATCCCACGCCTCTGCTGCTGTGGGAGGAGCAGAAGAAGAGCCAGGTCAGCCTGGCGATCCTGCTGGACCTGGGCTCGAGCATGGATGAAGCCGCAGTGCGAGCCGCCAAACAGGCCGTCTTTGAGCTGATCCACCTGCTGGGTCCGGAGGATGAAATCCTGCTGGCTGTCTACAACCGGAAGGTGGAGTTTCTGGCGGAGCTGACGGCGGATCGGCCCACCCTGGTGGACGCACTCAACAACGTGACCGTTGGGGCTCGGGTGAGTTTTTGGAAGCGGCTGGCACAGGGGTTCGGAACCGGGTCGCTGACGGGGTCGGCGATCGACGAGGCTTTACTCAGGCTCAAATCCGCCCGACATCCGCAAAAGATGGTGCTGGTGTTTTCAGCCGCTTTCGGAAACCTTGGGCGTGGGACGCTGGATCACCTCAAGCTGGCTGGGGCTCGGTTTTTTGGGATCGGCTGGAAGAACCGGCTGGGGGATGCGTTCGGTCTGGGAGGCGACCGCATGGCCCCGGGGGGAGCTGCTGCGCGAGTCGGGAGGCCTGGTGTGGGACGCGGCGAGGATTCTGGAGCGCATGGGACTGGTGGCGGAGGCGATGACTCATTTCTACCTGGCGGGCTGGGTGCCGGGGGAGAAGGCGTCGGACGAAGAGCGACCGGAGTTTCGGGTCAAGGGTTGTCCGGATTGCAGGGTGGCGGCCGGCCGTCGGGTCGCCGGTAACAACCCGTTCTATTGAGTCCGTTGGCCGCGGGCGGCGCCGCTCGTGCCCGTTTCTGCAAACCGGGCACTCCGACATCCACAAATCGACACCCCGTCAGCCGGCATGACAAAATGACCGGCTCATGAACGCTCAGGACTGGCTGGCCAGGATCAACGCCTGCTGGAGGGTCCCGCTGATCCTCCTCGTCACCGGCCTGCTGTCCACTCTGAGTGTCGCCTTCTCCCTGGTGGACTCCACTGGCCGCTGGCAGCACTGGTGCGCCCGACTCTGGGCGTCGTTCATCCTGTGGGCCTCCCGAGTCCGCGTGGAGGTGGAAGGTCTCGATCGGCTGGACCCTGGCCGGGGCTATGTCTTCATGGCCAATCATCTCAGCATGTTCGATCACTGGGCTTTCCTGCGCTGCATCCCGTTCCAGTTGCGGTTTGTAGCCAAGGCTTCGTTGTTCCGCATCCCATTTCTGGGATGGCACTTGCGGCGGTCGGGCAACGTGCCGGTAAACTTCAGGAATCCGCGGCAGACATTGCGCGCCTATGAGCGGATCGGCGAGCGGATCGCCAGCGGGATGTCGTTTGTGATTTACCCTGAGGGGATGCGCACGTGGGACGGCGTCCCGGTTCCGTTCAAGCGGGGAGCCTTTCTGTTGCCGAAGCAGGCACGGGCCCCCATTGTCCCGGTGACACTCATCGGCGCCCACCGGCGGCTCCGTCGGGGATCGATGGTGATCTACCCCGGCCGCATGGGGATGATCATTCATCCTCCCATCGAGTTTGAAGAGTATGAATCTATGGAACTGGAGGAGATAGCGGAGAGGGTCAGGCAGACCATCGTCAGCCGCTACCAACTGGTATGAACCCGGAACACAGGATCGCCCGTATCCAGGAGTTGCTGCGGGAGGCCGGCATTCCAGCCTGGCTGTTCTTTGATTTCCGGGGGTCCGACAGTATTGCCTGCCGGATCCTGGGCCTGGACCCGCATGCTCACGCCACCCGTCGTTGGTTCTGCCTCGTCCCGGCCGAGGGGAGCCCGGTGAAACTGGTCCACCGGATCGAAGCGGGCCGACTGGATCACCTTCCGGGTGAAAAGCGGGTGTACCTGCACTGGCGTTCTCTGGAGTCTCACCTGCGTGAGATGCTCGCTCCTTTCAGCCGGCTGGCCATGCAGTATTCACCCAAAGGCGCCATCCCGTACGTTGCCCTTGTGGATGGCGGGACTCTGGAGCTCGTGCGCTCCTGCGGGCCGGAGGTCGTGACTTCGGCAGATCTGGTGCAACGTCTGGAAAGCGTGTGGAGTGAAGCCCAGACGGCGGGTCACCGTCGCTCCGCCTTGTTGCTGACCCGGATCGTGGGCGAGGCGTTCGGGTTCACGGCGGCGCGCATTCAGGACCAAGGAAGGGCCAGCGAATGGGAGGTGCAGCAGTTCATCCTCGAACGGTTCCGGCTGGAGGGACTGGAGACGGATTTCCCGCCGATTGTGGCCGTCAACGCCAACAGCGGGAATCCCCACTATGCTCCCGTCCAGGAGCGGCATGCCCTCATCGGAAGGGGGGATTTCCTCCTGATCGACCTGTGGGCCCGGCTTTCGGCGACACCCAGGCCGGATCCTGGGGAGGAAACCGGAGGGACGGGAGCGGACGAGCCGGTGTTCGCCGACATCACCTGGGTTGGTTACTGCGGGGAGGAGGTTCCCGAGCGGGTCGGGCAGGTGTTCGACGTGGTCCGTCGGGCCCGGGACGAGGGCTTTCGGCTCCTGCAGACCCGCTTTCGCAAAGGGCTTCCGGTGGCGGGGTACGAGGTGGACGATGCCGTGCGGGCGGTGATCCGGGAAGCGGGGTACGGAGACTACTTCATTCACCGGACCGGTCATAATCTGGGCACGGCGGTTCACGGCAACGGCGTCAACTTTGACAACCTGGAAACCCACGACACCCGTCTTTTCCTGCCCGGGCTGGCCTGCACCATCGAGCCGGGTGTCTATCTTGAGGACTTCGGCGTGCGCAGCGAGATCAACGTCTACTGGGGTCCGTCGGGCCCGGAGATCACGACTCCACCGCAGCAGGAAGTCTGTCTGATCCGCTGAACCGGTCTGAGCCACCATGCATATTCTGGGTATTTCGGCCTTCTATCATGACTCGGCGGCAGCCTTGGTGCGGGACGGCGAGGTCGTGGCTGCGGCCCAGGAAGAACGGTTTACCCGCCGCAAACATGACGCCGGCTTCCCTGCCCAGGCCTGCCGCTATTGCCTGGAGGAGGCCGGTATTCAGTCGGGCGACTTGGACCTGGTGGTGTTTTATGAGAAGCCGCTGCTCAAGTTCGACCGCCTGCTGGAGACCTATCTGGCCTTTGCGCCGAAGGGCTTTCGCAGCTTCCGCCAGGCGCTGCCGTTGTGGCTCAAGGAGAAGCTGTTCCTCCCGCGACTGCTGGACCGCGGACTGGCAGGCGGTTACCGGGGCCGGTACGCCTACGTGGAGCACCACGAATCTCACGCCGCCAGCGCTTTTTTCCCTTCTCCCTTCGAGGAGGCGGCCATCCTGACCGTGGACGGTGTCGGGGAGTGGAGCACGGCCACCGTGGGCAAGGGTGCCGGGAACCGGATCGAACTCCTGCAGGAAATCCGCTTTCCGCACTCGCTGGGCCTGCTGTATTCGGCCTTTACCTACTACTGCGGCTTCCGCGTCAACAGTGGCGAGTACAAGCTCATGGGCCTGGCTCCCTATGGCACGCCGCAATTCGCGGACGTTATCAGGAAGAAGCTGGTTTCCATCCGCCCTGACGGTTCCTTCTGGATGGACATGGCGTACTTCAATTACTGCCAGGGGCTGACCATGACCGGCGAGCGGTTCCACCGGCTTTTCGGAGCTCCTCCACGCCGCCCCGAGACTCCCCTGGACCAGCATTACATGGATGTTGCCGCCTCCATTCAGGAAGTGACCGAGGAAATCCTGCTCAAGATGGCCCTCCATGCCCAGCGTCTGACCGCGGTGCGCCATCTGTGTCTGGCCGGCGGCGTCGCCCTCAATTGCGTCGCCAACGGCCGGATTTTGCGTGAAGGTCCATTCGAGAGGCTGTGGATCCAGCCGGCGGCGGGCGACGCCGGTGGCGCCTTGGGAGCCGCACTGTTTGTCTGGCACCAGCTCCTGGATCATCCCCGGCGGCCGCAGCCGGCTGACACCCAGCGGGGTTCCTTGCTGGGCCCGGCCTTCGATTCCGTATCCGTCGCCCGTTACCTCGACTCCGTGGGAGCCCCTTACCGTCGACTGCCGGCCTCCGAGCTGGACCGCCAGGTGGCCTCCCTGATCGCCGCCGGGAAGGTGGTGGGATGGTTCCAGGGGCGGATGGAGTTCGGCCCGAGGGCCTTGGGCAGCCGGAGCATCCTCGGGGACGCCCGTTCCCCGGAAATGCAGCGGACCATGAACCTGAAGATCAAGTTCCGTGAGTCGTTTCGTCCCTTCGCGCCGGCGGTGGCGGCCGACCGAGCCGGAGATTACTTCGAGCTGAACGGTGTCCCCAGCCCCTACATGCTGCTGGTGGCCCAGGTGCAGCGGGCACGACGCACCGATTGTACCGCCCGCCTGGCGGAGGCCTCGGGCTTCGACAAGCTGCCGATCCTGCGTTCCGACATCCCCGCGGTGACCCATGTCGACTTCTCAGCCCGCATCCAGACAGTGGATGAAGTTCACCATCCCCGTTTCTACCGCCTGATCAAGGCGGTGGAGCAGGCTACCGGTTGTGCCGCACTGATCAACACCAGCTTCAACGTCCGGGGTGAGCCCATCGTGTGCACCCCCGAGGACGCCTATCGCTGTTTCATGGCCACCGATATGGACGTCCTGGTGGTGGAGGACCTGATCCTGATGAAGGAAGAGCAGCCTGCGGCGAACCGGGTGGAGCGGGGGCTGCATTTGTCGCGCTTCGCCCTGGACTGACACCATGATCGATGTCGACTGGAAACCGGATCGAACCAGGCTGCGCCAGTTCGCAGCGGTGTTTTGGGTGGGATTCACGCTGTTGGCCGTGTTGGCCGGGCTTGGCGGTCCGTGGGGTGGAGCCGGTTGGGGGACGTGGACCTGGCTGTTGGCGGGAGCAGGGGCCGCGGTGGGTATCCTGGGCTTGCTTTGGCCGCCGGCGGTGCGGCCGGTCTATCTGGGGTGGATGGGGCTCGCCTTTCCGCTCGGCTGGCTGCTCAGCCACGTCCTGCTGGCGGTTGTGTATTATGTCCTCTTCACGGTGGTCGGACTGATGATGAGGTTGGGCGGCCGGGATGCCTTGCGGCTGAAACGCCCTCCCGAGTCGATGTCGCTGTGGGTGCAACGGCCGGGAGCTCGCCCGCCTGAGAGTTATTTTCGGCGGTTCTGATCCGGGGACTTGGCGGGTGCAGCAAGGGACGAGAAACTGAGGATGAAGAACCGCGAACAGTTCCTGCTGGAGTCAGAGAAGAAGCGAACCGGGCTGCTGCGGGACCTGTGGGGATTTCTGGCCGCCAACAAGAAATGGTGGCTGCTGCCTATTCTGGCGGTCCTGCTGCTTTTCGGGCTGCTGCTGATCCTGGGTGGTACCGCAGCCGGACCTTTCATCTACCCGTTGTTTTGAAGGTTGTTTCGGGTCAGGCCCGTCCGGCCGCCGAGCTGACCCGGGCAGGCCAGTTCCCCGCGGGTTTTCTCTTCCCGTAGCCCGCGCCGGTGACCGATACGCGGTCTCCTCCTTGCCCGTTGAGTCGTTGGATCCGGAAAGTGCCGACCATACCGGTCAGTTCCTGGGCCAGCCGGAGCAGTTCCGCCGCGGATCCCGCCGACTCCTCGGAGTTGGCGGCAGTCTGCTGGGTAACCCGGTTGGCGTCGTGGACCGAGCCGACCACTTCGTCGATGCTCCGGTTCTGTTCTCCGGAAGCGTGGGCGATCTCGGCAATGACGTCGGTCACCCCACGGATCTGGCGGTCGATCTCCTGGAAGTTCTTGAGGACTTCCTGGTTGATCGCCGCTCCTTCGCGCGCGTTGGCGGCTGCCTCCTCGATCAGTTCTGAGGTGCTGCGGGTAGCCTCCGCACTGCGGATTGCCAGATTCCGCACCTCTTCCGCCACCACTGCGAAGCCTTTGCCGGCCTCTCCGGCGCGTGCGGCTTCGACCGCCGCGTTGAGCGCCAGCAGGTTGGTCTGGAAGGCAATCTCGTCGATGGTCTTGACGATGCGACTGGTCTTGTCAGCAGAGGCGTTGATTTTCTCGATCGAGTTGGAGAGCTGTCCCATCGAGCTGGCGCCCCGGTCGGCGCTGGCCCGCGCTTTCTCCGCCAGCTCGCGGGCCTGGCTGGCCTTTGCCGCGTTCTCGTTGGACATGGTAGTGACCCGTTCCAGGCGTCCTGCCACGTGCTCCAGGGAATGTGCCTGCTCCGCCGCACCTTCCGCCAGGGCCTGGCTGCCGGTGCTGATCTGGCTGGAGGCGGCGGAAACCTGTTCGGCTGTCTCGGCGACCCGGGTCAAGGCCTCCCCCAGGTTGTTGAGCGCCAAGTTGATCGCTTCCTTGATCCGGGCAAAATCGCCACGGTAGTCGCCGGCGACCCGGACGGTGAGGTCTCGTTCGGCAACCTTCTGGAGGACCGCCGCCGTTTCATCGATGGGGGCGGACATGGCGTCCAGGGTGTTGTTGACGCCCTCCACCAGCTGGCGGTAGACGCCGCCGAAACGTTCGGCTTCTCCGCGGCGGTCGAGTTCGCCGCGGCGGGCGGCTTCGGTGAGCTCGTTGATCTGCAGGGACAGGCCGCGCAGGGCTTCCCGCATCATCCCGTAGGCTTCCAGGGTCTTGGCGACGCGGTCCAGAATCTCATTGAGGCCCCGGCTCAGGGTGCCGATCTCGTCCCGGGTCTCGTCGACTATTTTTTCGGTGTGGGTTTTCGGGGAATGGGAGAGGTCGCCCTTGGAGATCGCCTGGATGCCGGCTTCCAGATCGGCAATATCCTTCCCTGCCACTGTTTTGAGCCGTTCCACCAGGTCGGTGATTCGGCGGCTCAGGCCCCGTGAGAGCGTCAGGGAAATGGTGATGAGCGCGGCGAACGCGATCACCAGCAGAATGCCCAGCACCCGTTTTTCTCGTTCCACGGATGCCTGCTGGTCGGCGATGCGCTGGGCGTTCTGGTTGCGCATCTGGTCGACGACTTCATCGATCAGGTCGGTGGGACCACGGTCCAGCCCGGCCACCATGTCCTGTGCCGCGGTGATTCCTTTGCTGCCGCCAACTTCACGGAACACGTCCAGCGCCTGCTTGTGCATGTCGAGCAGGACGCCGTATTCCGCCTCGAAAGCCTCCAGGAGGGTACGGGTGTCGGGGTCCTGAATGCTCTTCTTCAGATCCGAAAGCGCCGCGTCGACTGCCTGCAGCTCCTTGCGATACTCCGCAAGGCTGGCCTCGAATTCAGCCTGGGTCGCGCCCTTGAGCAGGGTCTGCTGCCATGCCTGGACCGCCTTTTTGAAGTCGACTTGCATGACCCGCGCCAGGTCCTGCTTGGGGACCTGGGTCGTCATGATTTCCTGGTAGGCGTCGCTGACCTCCCCCATCCGGTAGACCAGCAGGGCTGAAGCCACTCCCCCCATCAGAAAGCTGAGTCCGAGGACAGAGAAAATCTTGGTGGCGACCCGCAGGTCCCAGAACCACTGAATGCCCCAGCCGAATGCCCGCTTGAGTCTTCCCATGGAGAATCGAGCCCTCCGCAACCGGACACAGCCGCCTGCACCGGGGCAGCCAGTGCCGGTTCCAGTCAAGATTCTGTTCGGTGTTCGGCAGTACCGGCTCAGAAGTACCGGTAGATGGCCTTGACCGCCTTGGAATTGACGTCCACGACCAGCACGACCGTATCACCCCGCTGCAGTTCGTCAGCGCTCTTGCGCATCTTGCCTTCCATGACTTTGAAGTCCGAATCCAGGGCCAGAACGATGGTCTTCTGCTCGGCGTCGGCAGTTTTGACCACGATTTTCCCGGATGCCGGCGTGATGGTAATGAGGTTGGCCTTGAGCACTCCATCGCTGCCGCCGAGCCGGACATCGAACCGGCGCAGGTAACTCATGGCGTCGGCATCGGTGTCGGCGGCCATCAGCGCAGGAGCCAGCAGCACTCCCAAGATCACCAGCAGCGTCCATACACTCTCTCTTGTCAGCGATCTCATGACTCCCTTTTCCTCCCGAACGAGGCTTCGGCTGAACCGGACACGAGTCAGCCGCAGCACTCATATCGGCTGTGGGAGGCGTCTGCTTTAGTGGGTGATTCCGGGTCGCAGACCGGGTCTCCTCCTGTCATCTGCCGGATGTCAAACGTTATTTAGGGCATGCACTTTCTGAGACGTTCGGGTGAGCTGCTGAGCAGTGTTGTGCAGGCTTTGATGTTGCCTCAGTCGTGCGTGATTTGCCACCGGTGGGTGGCCGATCCCCGGTGGATCCCCCTGTGCCGGGAGTGCGCCGGTGCGCCGCGTCCGCTCACTGGACCGCGCTGCCACATCTGTGGTGTGCCGGTGGATGCCAACGTCCTGGACGAGGGTTACCCTTGTTCCCGCTGCCGGACAGGAGAATACGGCCTCGATCGCGTGCGCGCCTGGGGACGCTACGACGGTCCTTTGCGGGAGCTGATCCAGGCCTACAAGTACGATGGCATCAAGCGGCTGGCGCCCTACCTGGGGGAGCGGTTGAGCGCCACTGTGCAGGATGAGTTCGCCGGCCTGGAGCTGGACGGGATCGTGCCGGTACCCCTGCATCCGTCCCGCCGGCGGAGTCGGGGATTCGATCAGACGTTGCTGCTGGCGCGACAGTTATCCCGGCGATCCGGCATTCCGGTCTGGCGGTGCGTTCGACGGACCCGCGCCACCCTTCCGCAGGTGGGGCTCAGCCGCGCCGCGAGGCGGGAGAACGTCCGTGGCGCTTTCGCCCCGGCGTGGAGCCGGAAGGGGCTGGAAGGTGCCCGGCTGCTGATCCTCGACGACATTCTCACCACCGGGGCGACGTTGGAAGAGGTGGCGGGGGTTTTGCGGAGGGCGGGGGCAGTGTGGCTGGGCGGTCTGGCCGTCGGCCGAGCCTAGGGAGAGCCCCGAACGGACCGCCGTCCGGGGCTCCAGCGAGGGGGCCGGGTTACTCTTTGGTGGGGAAGGGGTTCAGCGACGTCTCCGGGTCCAGCCTGAGCTCGCGTCCGGATGCACCCCGCAAGGGCAACAGCATGGGCACCCGGCGTTTGTAGGCACGGTAAATCTCGCCGTGGTAGTCCTCGAGATCCCGCTCTTCCAACTGGATCGCGGCGAGGATGTACAGCGTGAGCAGCCCCGCCAGCAGGAGATGGCCCAGAGTCATGTCCGGCGTTGCCCAGAAGGCGATCAGAAAGCCGGCCATCAGGGGGTGCCGGACGTAGTTGTAGAAAGCTGTGCTCCGGAACCGCTGGTGGGTGTATGGCTTGCCGACCAGATAGAGATAGACCTGGCGCAGGCCGAAGAGGTCGAAGTGGTTGATCAGGAAGGTCGAGATCAGGGCCACAGCCCAGCCCAGGGCAAACAGGCCGTAGATCACCGTCCGGGCAGTTTCGTTTCCCACCGACCAGATCGCCTGGGGCAACGGCTGCCAGAACACGTACAGCAGGCCCAGCACCACGCAGGTAAGGAACACGAAGGTGCTGCGTTCCAGGGGGACCGGAACCACCCGGGTCCACAGGCGCTTGAAGCCTGGGCGCGCCATGATGCTGTGCTGGAGCGAAAACAGCGTCAGCAGAAGCGCGTTCACCACCAGGGCGACCCCCGCGTTTCCGGGCTCGCCTGTGTCCACGCTCTTGGGGACCAGCAGGTTCCCCACAAAGCCGACCAAGTACAGGAACGTGCCGAGAAACAGGCAGTAAGCGACGATGCCGTAGAGAAACCCTGCAATCCGTTTTGCCAAACTTTCCGTGACTTTCATGGCTGTCATCCTCCTTGGATGGGTTGGTGTTTCTGTCTCTGCATGCGCAGGGCAGGAGAGAAACAGCTCAGGGCAGGCAGGCGTGCAAGGGGCGGGCAGCAGAATGGCGGCAAGTGCCGGTGAATGGCTGGACGATCACTACCGGGACTTCCCTGGCCGGGTTGAGGCGCCGCACGCAGGGACGTACACTGGGGACCGCCTTTCCTCGACAGGAGAACAGTGGAACAGTCCCCCATCACCCAGCTTTTGGAACGGCTCAATCAGGGCGACCGGGAGGCCGGAGAGGCACTGATCGCTTCAATTTACGCCGATCTGCGCAGACTGTCGGGCGCCCTGATGCGGGGGGAGCGGCCAGGCCACACGCTGCAGCCCACGGCTCTGGTCCACGAGGCCTTTCTACGGCTGGTTCAGGGGGATACCAGGTGGCAGAACCGGGCCCACTTTTTTGGGGCGGCGGCACGTGCCATGCGCCGCATCCTGGTGGATCATGCCCGGGCGCGGGCGGCGCAGAAACGGGCGGGCGGGGAAGTCCGGGTCACCTTCGAGGATCTCGCGCTGGCGGCCCCGGATCCGAAACTGGACCTGCTGGCGGTGGATGAGGCACTGCGGGCGCTGGAGGCCGAGGACCCCAGGCTGGTGAAGGTAGTGGAGCTGCGCTACTTCGCGGGTTGCAGCCTCGAGGAGACCGCGGAGCTGCTGGAGGTGTCAGTGGCGACCGTCAAGCGCGACTGGCTGTATGCCCGCGCCTGGCTTTACGCTTTCCTGGAAGAGAGAACCCGGTCGGGTCAGTGACCGGTCGCTTCCCCGGCCCACCGGTTTCACCCCGCACAGCCCACGGCTCCAGCTGCCGAACCCTCCTCGGACGAGCGGGCCCCTCCAATGGTCTTCGGCCGCGGTTTCGCTGCTGGCAGACTGGAGCCGGCCACTCTCACCTGTCCCCGGCCGGTGCTCCTCCGGCTTATACTGGACGCAATCCACGCTTGGAAGGCGTCCTCGTTCTGCAAGCATGGCGTCCGGTTCACCTGCAAGGGAAGTCTTTGAAGCCTGTCTGGCGGTGTCTGTCGACGACCGCGACGAGGTGCTGCGCCGGAACTGTGGTGGGGATCCCGAGCTGGAACGGCAGGTGCGCCGATTGCTGGAAGCTCATGACCGGGCACAGTCCGCCGGCCTGGAGGGCACGTGTTGGTCTCAGCCGGCTCCGCCGACGCAGATCGGCCCTTACCGCCTGATTCGCGTCGTGGGAGAAGGCGGCATGGGCGTCGTCTACGAGGCGGAACAGCTTCAGCCGGTGCGGCGGCGAGTGGCCCTCAAGCTGATCCGTAGCGGATTCAATTCGAGCCGCATTGCCGCCCGTTTCGAGTCGGAAAGGCAGCTTCTGGCCCTGATGGACCACCCCAATATCGCCAGGATTCTGGACGCCGGCACCACAGCGGACGGCAGGCCTTACTTTGTCATGGAGCTGGTGGAAGGCATACCGTTGAAAGCCTTCTGCGACAGACACCGGCTGACGGTGAAGCGCCGCCTGGAGCTGTTCATCTCTCTCTGCCGGGCGGTCCAGCACGCTCACCAGAAGGGCGTCATCCATCGGGATCTGAAGCCGTCAAACGTGCTGGTGGGCCTGCAGGACGGACAGCCCCATCTCAAGATCATCGATTTCGGGATTGCCAAAGCGCTCGCTCCGGAGCTGGCGGATACCCGCTCCCATACCCGAGACGGCGCCGTTTTGGGTACTCCCGCCTACATGAGCCCGGAGCAGGCGGTCACGGGAGCGCTGGATATCGATACGCGCTCGGATCTTTATTCGCTGGGGGTGATGCTGTACGAGCTGTTGGCCGGCGGGCCGCCGCTGGACCCTGAATCCGTGGGGCTGCACGCCTTCCTGCTGCGGCTGGCTGACCCCCATCTGGAGTTTCCACCGCCCAGCGCCCGCCTGCAGGGACCCGAGGGGGAACGGGCGGCGTGGCTGTGTCAGACCTCGGCGGCGACCCTCAAGAACGAACTTGCAGGGGATCTCGACTGGGTGGTCATGAAGGCGGTCAGCAAGGAACGGGACCGGCGCTATGCAACCGCGGAGGCCCTGGGGCTGGAGCTGCAGCGGTTTCTGGACAACGAGCCGATCCTGGCTCGGCCGCCCAGTTTTTCTTATCGCGCCGGCAAAGTCCTACGCCGCCACCGCCCCCTCATGGGAGCGGCCGCGGTCGCCGCGGTGGCCTTGACGGTGGGTGTGGCGGGGGTTGTGACCGGTCTGATCCAGGCTGACCAGGGCCGGAAGGAGGCCGAGCAGCAGGCAGTGAAGGCAATGGCGGCGGAAACGGAGGCCAACATCCGACTGCGCAGCGCGCTGTTGGCCCAAGCTCGTACTTTGAGCCGGACCCGAGTCCCGGGACAAAGGTTCGAAAGCCTCGAGCTGCTGGTCCAGGCAGCGTCGTTGCAACCGGGCGAGGATCTCCAGGACGAGGCGTTCTCCGTGCTTCCCCTGACTGACGTCCGCCCCCGGCTCAGATGGTCGAAGCCCGGCTCCGACGCTACCACCCTGGCCTTTGATGGGGATCTGGCCCGTTATGGGCTTGCCCTGCGGGGCGGGGGCATCGAGATCAGGCGCTCGGGGACTCAGGAACTCCTCCACACGATTCCCGCTCTCGGCGGTGAGGTCTGGGGCCTCCGCTTCAGCCGGGATGCCCGGTTTCTGGCAGCCAAGTACGACCCGAGCCCGGGCGGCGGCGAGGCCGCGCTCCGCGTTTGGGATACGGCCTCCTGGGAGCTGAAGCACGAACTTCCCGGATCCGTGACGGGAGTTGCGTTCGCATTCTCCCCTGACGGAGAAACACTCTTTCGGGTCAGCGGGGCCTCCCGGTTGACAGCCTTGGATCTCGGGGCCGGAGGTACACGGTTTACCGCCGATCTGCCTGGGCTGCCTCATGATCTCCAGGCCTCCCCCGATGGGAGAGTCCTGGCGCTGGCGTACCGGGACCCCCCAGGCTTGGAGTTGCGGGACGCCGGTTCAGGGAGTCGTCTCCGCTTTTTGCCTTCGCCGGACGCCCTCTACGGGGTCGCCTGGAGTGCCGGCGGGGACATGCTGGCCGCCGCCGGGGCCGACGGCACGGTTCCCATATGGGAGGCTGACAGCGGGCGCGTGATGCGGTCTCTGCGAGGCCATCAGGCGGAGGTTGTCCGGGTGGAATTCCACCCGCATTACCCCCTCCTCTTGAGCTACGGCTGGGACGAGACAACCCGGCTGTGGGATGCATCCTCCGGCAACCAGTGGCTTGCGCTCCCCCAGCAGGGCCATGGCTTTTCTGCCGATGGAGCGCGACTGGCCGCCTCCGGCGGTGAGGGGTATTGGATCTGGGAAGTACACCACCGGGACTACTACTGGGAGTGGGCCGGGCATAGGGGAAAGGGTCCCCGCTGTTTCGACATCTCTCCGGATGGAAGGATCGTCGCTTCCGGCGGGCTGGACGGAGTGTTGTTATGGAAGGAGGCTGTCTCCCAGCCGATCTTGAGGCTTCCCGCCGGTGACGTGCGGGCCGTGCTGTTCGGCCGGGACGGATCCAGGCTGGTCACCTGTGGTGAGAAGGGGCTCTTGGAGTGGCAGCTTCCGGCAGATCCCGGCGGCGGCGTTCCGAAACCTGTGCCGATGGCCCGCGGGAACTGTCTGTACGCTTCCATGGATGCTGATCGAAGGCGTCTGGTGTCGGTCATTCCCGCCCGGGGGGTAATCCTGCAGGACTTGGAAGGGGGTGAGGAGGTCCGGCGACTCAGCTACTTCCCGGGGATGGCCAGCCCCTCACTGGCACCGGCCGCCAGACGTCTGGCCTTCGGCAACTGGCGGGGAAACCGCACGCTGGTCCTGGAACAGGGAGGCAGGATCGTTGCCGAACTTTTGCCTGGAGAAACCTCGGTGGCGGTGGGGTTCAGTCCCGACGGCCGACTGTTGGTGACGGGTACGGCTCGGGAGTACCGGATTTGGGAAACTGAAGGCTGGCGGGAGATCCGGCGTGTGCCCCGTCCTCTGAGGTTTTCGAACCTGCCGGGCGTCAGCGCCTATTCTGCTGACGGCAGGTGGCTTGCGCTGGTCATGGACCAGAACCGCATCGACCTGATGCCAGCGGATGGAGCCCGGCGGCTGGTGTCCCTGAAGCTGCCGGATCCCAGGCTCATTTCGCAGATCCGCTTTTCGCCCGACGGACGGCGTTTGCTGGCAGCCTCATCCGTCAACCGCATCCACGTCTGGGAGCTGTCCCGGATGGTCGCGGAGCTGGAGAGGCTTGGTCTGGGGGTTGGTTCGGACTTCTAGCGTCGGCTGAGCCGGAGCAGGCTGGTGGAGGATGCCTATTGGGGGCGTTACCCGGCGTCGGTGGCAATCGGCATTTCCACACAAGGCAGTGGGGAGGGGAGGTCGGGCAGGTGCCCGGCATGGTGGTGGAGCAGGCGCTCGTACAGCTCCTCCAGGCGGTCTTGTCGTGAATCGCTGAGGGATTTCACCGCGTGGTACAGCATCGACATGGTCGTCATGAAAGCCTGGGCGTCGTCCGAGTTCTCGACCTGCGGGAACGGATACTGGAAGGCCAGGAACTGCTCCGAATCGCTGACCAGGAAGTAGTTGTCCAGCATTTCTTCGAGGGTGGCGGCGTGCTCGACCGCCGGATAGGGGATCCGGCAGGCCACCATGGGCTTGACCCGTCCCAAAGCCACCGACAGGAGATCCCGGTGGTGGTACCACAGTTTCTGTAAAGCCTGCCTTTCGGCCGGTCCCCAAAGCACAAACGCCACCGAAAACAGGCAGCTCATCCCCGGCTGGACGCACAGCCGCAGGTGGACTCCGGCCGCGTCGCCGTCGTCATGGTAGGGGTTGCATTCCACCCGATCCCCGAAGTAATCGGCCTCGGGGAAGAACTCCATCACGACCTCGGAATCGATGCTGAACCGGAACTGGTTGTGGTCCCGGAAGCCGTCGTCGAAGACTTCTCCCGGTTCGATGACCACCTTCTCGAACAGGTCCCAGACGACATCGTAAAGAATGTCTTCCGGATCGTTGATGGCGTTGTAGAACTCTTCCGCCGTGGCGTCCCGGAGCAGCCGGTAGAAGCGGGCATCCATGCCGATCTAGCGGAGAGTATAGCAAAGGGCACCCCTGGTGGCTGGGCGGGTGCCCTCGAAGCTTCGCGGGCGCGGTCCAGAACTCACAGCCGCGGCACCGACTTTTCGATCACCTTGGCGATGCGGTCGATCCGCCTGGACAGGGAGTCCACCGAGGGACCCTGGAGCAAATCCACGGTTACGACCCGGGAAGAGTCCTCCTGCAGCATGGACTGCAGGCTCCCATCGAGCCGTTCCACACTGGAGGCCAGTTCTTCCGCCAACGATGCGAGGCCGCGCAAATTGCTCACCGACTCATATTTCGGGATCGACTCGTCGGACTGGAGGTCCAGGTAGTCGAGGAGAGGATCCTTCCGAACCTTGCCCGCCAGACGGCGGATCTCTTTGGCGGTGGCCCGGCTTTGGGCCGTAAAGGCGGCCTTGTCCAGCGTTCCCGCTTCACAGGCGCCAATCATTTCCTGCAGTCTCCGGGCGTGAACCCGCAACAGCGCCGAGGCGCCGGTGGAGTTTCTGAGAGCCAGGTCCACGATCTCGGGCGTCAGCGGAGAGTCGCCTTGGGCATAGCGCCACATCAGATCGGAGGTGCCGAGGAACGCGTAATGCGTGTACAGGCGGTCCAGGAACAGGTTGAACCGGTACCAGTCAGCCGCATTGAATGACATCCCGCCGTAGGTCTGGACCGGGACCGAGGCTGGGTATCCGTTCCCGGAACCGGACGCCGGGTTGCCGCTGCGGGAAGGAGTTGCTGCCCCTGTACTCCGGGTCGGGGCAGGCATGGGGGCCCGCGAGCCCGAAATCGAACCCGTCGTCATGCGCGGAATCTCCGCCGAACGGTCCCGGGCCGGCGGCTCCCGGCGCTCTCCCTGCGCCAGCACAACACCGCCGCCAATGGCCAGGATGGACGCAACACTGATCAGCCTTCTGGACATACCCCTCTCCTCTGCAGGTCCGCCGGCGTCTGGGATTCACCGGACACCGCGTTCCGACTCTATTCTAGATGAGGGTTTGCGGTCAAAGGGTTCGTGAACATCGCGGCGGCCGGCTGCTGGCAGCACCATCACTCATTGATGGCGTCGATGAGCTGGCGCAGTCGTCCGAAGTGGTAGCTGTCGAAAGCCAGCTTCAGGCGCGGGAGAAACTCCAGCTCCGGCTCGTTGGCTTCCTCCTCCAGGGGCGGGGTGGGAGTGATACGCCCCGCGGTCAGGATGTCGGCGAAGTCCCGATTCAGCTCCTCGATGCGCTCTGGCGGCAACGGGCGCTGCAGCCGGATCACCAGAGTCCGGTTCTCCTCCACGTACCGGAGTGAGTGAAAACGGCGGTAGAAGTTCCTGATCTCCCGGCAGGCTTCCTCGGCCGTGCGGGCCAGCCGGAACAGCGCGAGATCCTCCGGCGAGATCAGGCCCCGGTCCAACATGCAGGTGCGGACGAAGTCCAGCCAGGTTGACCAGTAGGGACGGGGATCGCCCTGCAGCAGCACCACCGGCTTCGGGACCGACCGGCCGGTCTGGAGCAGCGTCAGGGTCTCGAAACCCTCATCCATCGTGCCGAAACCGCCTGGCAGCAGGACGATCGCATCGGTCTCCTTGACGAAGAACAGCTTGCGGGTGAAAAAGTACCGGAAGTTGATGAGCTTGGGGTCGTCGGCGATGACGGGGTTGGCTGCCTGTTCGAAGGGCAGCCGGATATTGAGTCCGATGCTGCATACCGTACCGGCCCCCCGGTGGGCGGCTTCCATGATGCCGGGACCGGCGCCGGTGATCACCATATAGCCGGCTCCGGCCAGCCGGCGTCCCAGGTCTTCCGCCAGCCGATAGTCCGGTTCTTCGGGTTGGGTGCGGGCGGAACCGAAGACGGACACCTTCCGCACATGGCGATACTGGGAGAACACCCGGAAGGCATGGCGCATCTCCTTGACGGCCGTCCTGAGGAGTTTGATGTCCCGGGCCGCGGTTCCGTCCTGGACCAGCTTGACAGCAGTCACCAGGATCTCCCGAATCCACTCCCGTTCACTGGGAGGATTGATATGGCTGAGGAGCTGGTCGAGAAGCCGGGCAGCTTCCGGATTCTCCACATCATAGCGCCGGCTGGTCTGAGGCAACATGGCATTAGAGTCTAACTTAGGGTGAATCCCCGGAGCGGTGGCCGGCATCCCAGAGTAATGAGCCGTTACAAAGAACAGTCGAACATTACATGGACAGGCATTGGACATGAGGGCGTCTTCGGCAACCCGTGGCGAAACTGCCGGTTGGTTGCTCGTTGTGGTGCCCGACAGGGCGCGGAGGCCATCATGAGACCGAGAATCAACGAAGTCAGAAAGGTCCGCCGGCGGACCCTTGAGATGCTGGAACCCCTGACCCAGGCCGAGCTGGACGCCAGGGAGGCAGCCGACCGCTGGTCACCGGGCCAGATCGCCGATCACCTGATCAAGGCGAACCGGATGTATCTGGGCGAAATTCACAAGCTGATCGCCCTCAAACGGGCGGGCAAACGGCCCGAGATCTACGTCCGGCTGTCGGAGATGCAGTTCGAAGTTCCCTTCCTGCCTCGATTCCTGATGCCTCTGGCCGATGTACCGGTAGGGCTGTTCAATACCTTACTGCCCGCCTCGCTGCGGGAACTCTTTCTGCGCAGCCCCATCCTGTCGGCGCAGGCGCCGGCCGTGCTCAGACCGGAAGCAGGACGCCGCCGGGAGGACTTGCTCGCAGACCTGCGCCAAACCTTGGAGGAGACCGAACGGCTGTTCGTCGACCACCGCGACGTCGACCTGTCGGAACTGCGGTACTACCACCCCCTGTTCGGATTCAACGGGCTGGACGGCATTCTGGGGCTGATGGCGTCTCACGAAGAGCGCCATCAGAAGCAGTTGGCCCAGGCGGTGGCCCGGCTTGCCCGCGTCCGGTCGGACGCAGCCTGAACCTCAGATCGGAAGCTTGAGAAGCCGCGCCGCGTTCTCGTAGTAGACCTTGCGCAAGATCGGCTCCGGCAGTCCCAGGCCATAGATCCGCCAGCGTCCTTGGGGCGGAATCGGCGCCGGCGCGTAATCGAAGTGCTCGTCCTCGGTTTCCAGAAACCTGTAGTAGATTTCATAGATCCGGTCCCCGAAAATCTGTTGGGGGGTATCGACGCCGCCCGGCACGGCATCGGTTCCAAACAGGATCCGGTCCTGGAATTCCGCGAAGAATCGCCGGGCACGGCGGGGTTGGCGTCCCAGTTCGCCGATCCTGGCGCCGATCTCGACCCAGAAATTGGGACATCGGCGCATGCAGTCGGAGACGTAATCCAGATCCTCGGCAACCGCAACGTGCAGTCCGACGAAAATCGTCCGGGGATGACGCTGGACAACCCGCATCCTGGCCTCCTGCAGCTCCCGGTCGCTGGGGAAATCTTTGCCGTGAAAGGACCAGTCGGGATGGGCATTGAGTTCCTCGAAGCGCTCGTTGTAGCGGTCGATGGGCAGAAAGAAAGCCAACGGATCGGAAGTGTGGATGGCCACCGGCAGGGAACGGCCACCGCAGGCTTCCCACATCGGGTCAAAACGGGGATCGTCCACCCTGACGAGGGGCCCTTCACTGACCTGCTCGCGCAAGTACAGCCCCAGCGTTTTCAGGACCTTGAGCCCTCTCGCGCCCAGTTCGGCCGCCTTTTCCACTTCGTCTGCCAGAAGTTGGGCGTAACCGGCCTCCCGGATACGGTTGTACCAGGGTTCGACGAACACGAGGAAACGGTCCGGATAGGACCGGTGCCAGTAACGCAGGCTTTCCTCCAGCGCGGGCCCATAGCCGCCGGTCAGGTTGACCATCACCGTGACGTTCTTTCGGTCCATGACGACCAGCGCCTCTTCCGGGGTGGTCAGATGGCGGCAGACCGGCGTCCCCTCGTCATGGACGAACGAAAGGTGGGTATGGAAATCCACCACCGGGAAACGGGCCTTCGGGACAAGCGTTTCGGCAACCCGCAGCATGCTTTTCGGCTCAAACTCCGTCAGGGCCAGGGGGCAGGGTGTCCCGGACGCCGATTCCGCCTGTCCGGGGGCTGCTGCCGGTGCACCGGTACCGCCGGCGGCCCAGGTGGCGCCACCGGCCATTCCCGCAATCCAACGTCTTCTCGTCCAGTTCTGCATTCCGTGGATTCCCTCTCAGTGTTCGTGGTGGGGAGCCGCCGGTTCTGAATCGGATGTCGACCCCTCCGCAGGTGTCTCGGGAAGCGCCAGGCTGGTGTCCGGTGGCAGCAGTTCGAAGCCTTCCGCCCACGTGTCCTCTCCCGCCACGACATATCGGAAGCGGATCTTGTCTCCCGGCTTGAGATCTCGGGCTGAACCTGGATCCCGCAGCCTGAAATCCATGGTCATCGCCTCCATGTAGCCGGGAATTGCCTCGTGGCGGATCCGCAAGGCGGCACCCTGAAACCGGAGCCCGACGACTTCTCCGCGCACCTCGTAGGTGACCTCCTGTCTGGAGTCCCCACAGGCCGGTCCGTTGAGCAGCCACCAGAAAGCCCCCAACGGGAACAGAACGCGTCCAAGCACGCCGCTGCGCTGTCGCAAGATCCCCTGATGGTAGGAAGGTGCCGGCGGGCTGTCAAATGGTGCTCTCGGGGCTCCGGCGGAGTTGCCGCGCCCGGGAATTCCGCGATCGCCTGCGCGGCCTCATCCCAGTGGTAGCATGCATACGATGCGTTATCTTGCCATCCTCATCCTGCCAGCCTCGGCAGGAGCGTGGTTTTTCGGCTGGAGCGGGTTCCAGAATCGCGGTGTGGAGCGCTTCACGGTGGAAATCGTCCGGGAGTACCCGCACGATACCACTTCCTTTACCCAGGGGCTGGTCTGGTGCAAGGACCTGTATTTCGAAAGCACGGGCGGTTACGGTCGATCGCGGCTGCGGAAGGTCCGGCTCGAGGACGGAAAGGTGTTGCGGGAAGCGATCCTCCCCGCTGAATACTTCGGCGAAGGTCTGGCTCTTGCCGGGGACCGGCTCTACCAACTCACCTGGCAGGAGGGGAAGACGTTCGTTTACGACATGCGGCGTTTTGAGGCGCTGAAGACGCTTGCCTATAGCGGTGAGGGGTGGGGTTTGACCTATGACGGCTCCTGGCTGATCCGCAGTGATGGGTCCGACCACCTCACCTTCCATGATCCCCGCAGTTTTGCTTTTTTCCGGCGGGTCTCCGTCCAGCTTGACGGCCGGCCGGTCTACCGCCTGAACGAACTGGAATTCGCTGAGGGAGCCCTGTTCGCCAATGTCTGGCAGACCACCAACATTCTGCGGATCGATCCGGTGTCGGGACAGGTCACCGGAGTCATCGACGCATCGTCGCTGCCGTATCGGCCGCGTGTTCCCGGGGAGGATGTGCTGAACGGGATCGGTTACGACTCCGAGCGCAAGACCTTTCTGCTGACCGGCAAGCTGTGGCCCAAGCTGTATGAGGTGCGGCTGAAGCCGGTCGGTCAGGCAGCCGGCGGCACGGCATGGTGACGGGTGGTTGCCTGGCGACTGCCCGACGGATGGCGGCTGGCGGCGTGACCGAACCTGCCGTCGCTGCGGTCTCTCAAGTCAGCTGACGCCCTGCCGTCGGTTTCCGCCGGGCTGTACCGGGTCACTGTGCCACGATTTGCAGGGCAATCTCCCCGTTGTAGCCGGGTGCTGCCAGCGGGAAACTGGAGTCTGTCACCTCCAGGTCACCCGAGCCGGTGGTGTCTCCGGTCCGCGGATCCAGCCAGGCATAACGGTAATTCCCCGGCGCCAGCTTCAATTCCAGTTCCAGGGCCTCTCCGTCCCGCACGTAGATGGCATACTGCCGTCCCGGTTCCGCCAACGTGTGGGCCCGTCCTCCCCGGGGGATTCCGCTGCGGATCACGGTGTTGTCCGGGCGCATGCGCACGAAGTCGAAGCTCTCGATGAAGCGTTTCAGGATTCCAAACTGGCGGCGCAGGGCAGCCGAACCGCCTCCCGGCTGCGTTTCCGGATAGATGAAACTGCCATCCTCGTGGCCGACCGTGAAGGAGTAATCCAGATGATTGAAAAGCGCTCCACCTGCCAGAATAAACTCCCAGGCTTCCCGCCGGTAGTATTCGTCGCCGGTGCCGCGGAATCCGGTTTCGTTTTCCCCGATCGCCCGGTCGAGCCCGTAGTTGAGCGCAACCACCAACGGGGGGTTGGAGTAGTGGAAGTTCAGGATCGAAACCAGCGGATGTTCGTTCCAAACCTTGCCCTGACCGGCCAGAAGCTCCTCGCGGCCGGCGTTGGCCACATTGCGGGAGATGAGGTGGCGGTTGGAAAGCCCCCGCTCGACCTCTGCAATTTTCTCCGCAACGGCGTATTGCCACTCCAGGGTTACACCTCCGAAGTAGGGCTCGTTGCAGATCTCCCAGTAGAGGTTGTCGAAGCGGTTGAGCTCGCGGACGATCCGCTCCACGAAAGACATCTGGACCGCCAGCAGCGGCCCACTGCGGTCCACGGTGTAGACGTCGGTCCGGGCCGCGGCGGTCCAGCCGTTGACGTTATTTTGGGCATGGAAGGGACTGAGCACCCACTGCTCCTCGCCGTAGAACGGACAGAAAAGGTTCATCTCCACGATGATTCCATGCCTTGATGCTTCCTCCATGAGGTCGCTCAGGCGGGTGAAGTAGTCCTCGTTGAAGCGGCTGAGGTCGAACTTGTTCCCTCCACCCGAATAACCCGGCTGGTCGGAACGGGCCCAGGGGGCCAGAAACCTTCCTTCTGCCGGGGCCAGGGTATTGCGGGCGATATTGAAGGCCCCCTGCGGTTCGACGTAAGCCGCTCCGCTGAAAACCCGGGTACCGTTGAGACCGTCGCCGGCAAGAACAGCGAAGTAGGTTCGATAGTCGAAGTCCTGGTTGATCAGGGCGCCATAGTGTTCACCCGAGGTGATCACGACCGCCGGCCGACCCCGGAAGCGGAAGTAGTGAGGGTTATCCGGATAGAGCTCAAATCCGGCGGCAGGTTGGGTGACTTGGGCGCCTGGGGGCTGGAGCGTAGTCTCACAGGCGGGAATCAGACCCAGGAGACCGGCCAGGATGGCGACGGAGAACTTCCGGTGGATGGGGATCATGGCGGAACCTCCGGGGCAAGGTATAGCAGCAGCCGCCCCGCTTGTCACCATTCCCGAAAGAGATGCCCGCTGCGGGGTGGGCGAGAGCTGGACCCTGCCGGGGTTCTCAGGATCTCCCGGATCTCAGTACTCCGGATGCTTCCGGAAAGTCAGGTCCTCGACCCGAAACTCCGTCTGGATCTTGATTCTCTGGGGGATCTGGACGGCCGTCACAAACTTCAGAGTCGAGCCGGGACGGGTCTCCGGACGGGGAAACCGGAACCAGGCTTCGCCAAAACTGGAACGGGCAGGGGGGATAAAGGTCTTCAGCCCTATCTTGCGGCCGTCCACCAGCAGCCAGGAGACTTCCTGCAGCCGTTTGAGATCCTGGTTGTCCAGGCGCCGCTGCAGGAACGGCGGAAAGATGATCAGGGAGAAAACCAGTTCACCTTCGAAATGAAGCTGGTTGGCCACGGCTTCGGTTGTCTCCGGCGCCGCGGTTCCCGCCTGGACCACATCCGGCTCGGGCTGGAGCTGATAGGCCTGGGCCAAGGCCAGCCGCATGGGCAGTGCCGACTGGATGCGGACGCAGAGCCGCGCCTCCCGCTGGATGCCCCGGCGGTCAAAGAAACCGAAGGTCCGAACCTTGGCCCACGGCGACTGCCACAGGACGAGCTCGGCGTCCTCCAGAGTCCAGTGGGCCGGATCCTTATCCACCCAGGGACGGTCGGAAGCCGCCCGGAGGGAGGACGTCATCGAGGACGCCAGTACCACTGCGAGGGCCAGCCAGGGAGGGCGGCTTCCAGGCCTGGGGAAACCTGTCTTGTGCCGAGTCCGAATCTGGATCACGGGACACACTTGTCAGGGCGGCGGCCGCCCGATGCTGGAAGGCATCATCGCATGGAGCGGAAGAGATGGCGAGGGAGATTCTCGGCCGGAGTCCCACCACAGGGCGGTTGCGGGTGTCGCCGCAGGGTGGCATCATCGTCCGCCTGATGGCTGTCGCCTCGAGTTCCCCGTCCCTTGAGCGCTGCATCTGCATCCACGGACATTTCTACCAGCCGCCCCGTGAGAATCCCTGGACCGGGAAGATTGAAAGGCAACAGGGGCCGGAGCCCTATCACGACTGGAACGAGAAGATTGCGGCGGAGTGTTATACGCCCAATGCCCAGGCCAGGATCCTGGACGGAAGCGGCCGGCTGTACCAGTACGTCAACAACTACGCCCGGATCAGCTTCAATTTCGGCCCAACCCTGTTGCGGTGGATGGAGAAAGCCGTTCCGGCCACGTATCAGGCGATCCTGGCGGCGGACCGTGCCGGCCGGCGCCGCCTGTCGGGACACGGTCCGGCCATCGCCCAGGCGTATCACCATTCGATCTTGCCGCTGGCCAACAGCCGGGACAGGGTCACCGAGGTGGTGTGGGGACTGCGCGATTTCGAGCATCGGTTCGGCAGGCGGGCCGAAGGGATGTGGTTGCCGGAGGCGGCGGTCGACCTGGAGACGCTCGATATTCTCGCCGAGCATGGACTGCGTTTCACCATCCTGAGCCCCTTCCAGGCCGTGCGCGTCCGATTGCGTGAGGGGGACCCGGGGGTCGATGTTTCCGGCGGCTCCGTCGATCCACGCCAGCCCTATCGGGTACGCCTGAAATCGGGCAGGGAGATAGTGGTGTTTTTCTATTACGCCGAGGTGGCCAAGTCGGTGGCTTTCGAGCGACTCCTGTACAACGGGGAGAGTCTGGCCGCCCGCCTCATGGCGGGCTTTTCCCAGGATCCCGAACCCCAGCTTGTCCACATCGCCACGGACGGTGAGACCTACGGCCACCACCATCAGTTTGGGGAAATGGCGTTGGCTTACGCGGTGCGGACGATCGATCGTTCCGAAGGGTATCGGATGACGGTCTATGGCGAGTACCTGGAACGGCATCCTCCCCAGTGGACGGCGGAGATCCGGGAAAACTCGTCCTGGAGCTGTGCCCACGGGGTTGAACGGTGGCGCAGTGACTGTGGTTGTCAGACGGGGTCGCGCCCCGGCTGGAACCAGGCCTGGCGGGGGCCGTTGCGCGACAGCCTGAACTGGCTGCGGGACCGGGCGGCTGCCGGATTTGAGCAGGCGGCCGAGCGGCTGCTGAAGGATCCGTGGGCGGCTCGCGACGATTACATCGAGGTACTGTTGGACCCCTCTTTTTTGGGCCGACAGCGTTTTCTGGATCGCTGGCAGCGGCGGGAGCTGAGTCGGGAAGAGGTCGAACGGGTGTGGCAGCTTATGGAGCTGCAGCGGTACTCCCTGATGATGTTCACCAGTTGCGGATGGTTCTTCAGCGATCTGGCCGGTATCGAGACCATCCAGATCCTCCGCTATGCGGCGCGGGTGGTGGAACTGTACGAGCAGCTCGTCGGCAAGTCGGTGCGGGCCCCGTTCTTGAGGCGGCTGGCGGCTGCCCGCAGCAATCTGGTGGAAGAGGGCACCGGGAAAGACATCTTTCTGTGCCGGGTGCTGGCTGGAAAGCAGGAGGGGGCAAGAAAGGCCTAGCCCCGGCCGAGGCTGCCCAGCGCACCGCAGAGACCCAGAGGACACAGGGGGCTTGTGGGGTTTAACAGGCCACGGAAAAGGTCATTGGTGCTGCACTCGAAGTGCACGGGGCGTTTGGGTCGGGGTTGCTGGAGTCGGCTTACGAAGGGTGCCTGTGCCATGAGCCGGGCTTGCGGCGGGTTCGCCAGGATCGCCGACACCTGTCACTCCTGGCGCGGGGATCCCGACGCTGGCGAGTACCGAGACGTCCCCGGCTTCTGCAAGAGCGCCACGCTGGAGGAGGTCCGTCCGCACGGCTACGTCCTCACGCCGGGCCGCCACGTCGGCGCGGAGGCGGAAGACGACGACGGCGAGCCGTTCGAGGAGAAGATGGCCCGCCTGGTGGCGCAGCTGCGAGAGCAGCAGGCCGAGGCCCGCCGGCCGGATGAGGCCATCGCGGCTGGCCCTGATCGGCCATCCTCAGGAGGAGCGCAATGGTCGCTCAAATTGAACCGCGCCGGGCCGAACTGGAAGCCCTGTGCCGCCGCTTTCAGGTGCGCCGGCTGGAGGTCTTTGGCTCGGCCGCCACGGGAGAATTCCGCGGCGAAGAGAGCGACCTCGATTTTCTGGTGGAGTTCGAGCCGCAGGCCGGTCCCGGCTACGCCGACCGGTATTTCGGGCTGCTCGAGTCCCTGGAGGCGCTCTTCGGGCGGCCGGTGGACCTCGTCGTCGCCAGCGCCATCAAGAACCCCATTTCCGCGAGTCTCTGGAGCGGACCAAGGCGGTCCTCTATGCGGCGTGAGGCCGACGCACGCACCCGTTGGCTACCTCTCCCTTTCGGAGCCACCCCGCCAGGCGCTTCCGATTCCCGACTTGCGCACCATCGGAAATGTCCGCATCGAGAGTCCATCTCCTGACCTCCTGGACAGGATCTACCTCTGCCAGCAACACCAAGAGTGGTACCGCGAATATGCGCGCGCCACGGGCGAACCTCCCCTTGACTTCGTCCGCTCGGCGCGGCACACGGACGACGTCGCCGCCACCGCCGGACGCATCCGAACCGCCCTGGGGTTCCACATCGAAGAGCGGCGCCAGCTTCTCACCTGGACCGACGCGCTGCGTCGCTTCATCGAGCAGGCGGATGCGCTGGGCGTATGGCGTGATTGGCCTTGAAGCTTGCGATCGGCCGTCCTCCAAGATTGCAATCAGCCGACACTCAAGGTTTCAATCAGCCGCCTTGGAAAGTTACAATCAGCCGATGCCCGAAACCGTTTTCTACCCCCGCTTGGTCGCCGATCGGCTGACCGAGGCGCTCGAAGATCACCCGGCGGTGCTGATCCACGGTCCGCGCCAGAGCGGCAAGACCACGCTGGCGCAGCATGTCGGCAAGCCCGCGGGCTACGCCTACCTGAGCTTCGACGACGCAGCGGTCCGCAGCGTCACGACGGCTGACCCGGTCGGCTTTGTCGCCGATCTCCCGCCGCGCGTCATCCTGGACGAGGTGCAGCACGTGCCGCAGTTGTTCGCCGCGCTGAAGACGGCAATCGACCGCGACCGGCGGCCCGGGCGCTTTCTCTTGACGGGCTCGACCAATGTCCTCCTTCTGCCCAAGTTGAGCGACTCGCTCGCCGGCCGGATGGCGATCGTGCGCCTGCATCCCCTCGCGCAGTGCGAGGTCGAAGGCAGGCGGTCGGCATTCCTTGACAGGCTGTTCGACGGCGGCTTCAAGATGCGCCCGTTCGAGCGCCTCGGCGCGAGCTTGCCGGAACGCATGGCTGCCGGGGGCTACCCCGCGGCGCTCAAGCTTCCGGCCGGCCGGCGACGTATGCGCTGGTACGAGACGTACATCGAAACGATCGTGCAGCGCGACGTGCGAGACCTTACCCGTATCGCATCCCTCGATGTGATGCCGCGCCTGCTGGCCGCGGCCGCGGCACAGACGGCGCGGCTGGTCAACGTCTCGGAGCTGGCGGCGCCGTTCTTGCTGAGCCGGCCGACGATCCGCGAGTACCTGACGCTGCTTTCGCGCATCTTTTTGCTGGAAGAGCTACCACCATGGCATGCCAACCGCTTGAGCCGGCTCGTGAAGACGCCGAAACTGCATGTGGGCGATACGGGGCTCGCCTGCGCGCTGCTCGGCGTTGACGCCAAGGCACTCAAGGCGGACCGCGCGCTGATGGGACAACTGCTCGAGACCTTTGTCTTCCAGGAACTCAGGCGGCAGGCAGGCTGGCATGAGGATGCGCATGCCTTTCATCATTTCCGTGATCGCTACGGCTATGAGGTGGACATCGTGATCGAGCGTGGCGCGCTCGCGATTGCGGGGATCGAGGTGAAGGCGGCGGCCACGGTGACGGCTGCCGACTTCCGTGGCCTGCGAAAACTCAAGGACGCCGCGGGTCGGCGTTTTGCCTGCGGCGTCGTGCTCTATGACGGCACGATGAGCCTGCGGTTCGGAGAGTCCTTGTACGCCGTTCCGATCCGCGCATTGTGGGAGGAGCCGTGACCGCCTTCACGGAATCCACTGTCGAAGAGGCCGCGCTCGCCTGGCTCGAATCCCTTCGCTGGCAGTTCAGAACCGGCGCCAAGATCGCGCCCGGCGAGCTTTTCCCCGAGCACGAAGACTACGACCAGATCGTCCTCGATCAGCACCTGCGCGATGCTCTGGCGCGCCTGAACGCCGACCTCCCAGCGGAAGCGCCTCACGACGCTTTCCGCAGGCTCACCGGTCCCGAGGGGGCAACACTGAAGCAGCGCAACCGGGCCGTCCACCGGATGCTCGTGGACGGCGTGACGGTGCAGTACCGCCGACCGGACGGCTCCATCGCCGGGGCGCAGGCCCGCATCCTGGACTTCGACGATCCCGACAAGAACGACTGGCTCGCCGTGAACCAGTTCACGGTGATCGAGAACCACCACAGCCGCCGGCCGGATCTAGTACTTAGTTGCGCAAGCGCGAGTACTTGTCTCCCAAAGGTTTCGAATGCACGACCTGTTGCGCCATTCAAAGGGGGCCGTGCATGAGATGGAGAGGGCCCATGACCTTGGGGCGAGAGCAGCCGGCCGGCAGCCCCGCGGACAGGCTCGCTAAGGAGTCGTTCTGAACCGGTACGACTTCGGCCTTGACGAACCCCTGTCGACGAACCCCTGTTACTGTGTTGCCCTCCCGCCGGGCCGATCGTAAACTGACCCGCCATGACGCAGCTCAAGTACGAACTTCCCGAGCGTGAGATCCCCAGACAGTGGTACAACCTGGCTCCCGACCTGCCGACCCCGCTGCAGCCTCCCCTGGGACCGGACGGACAGCCGGTCTCGCCGGAGCGCCTCACCCCCATCTTCCCCATGGGCCTCATCGAACAGGAGGTCAGCACCCAGCGCTGGATCGATATTCCGGAAGAAATCCTGGAAATCCTTTGTCGCTGGCGTCCCACACCGTTGCGCCGCGCCCTGGCCCTGGAACGCCATCTGGGGACCCCCGCCCGCATTTACTACAAGGACGAAAGCGTCAGCCCCGCCGGCAGCCACAAGCCCAACACTGCCGTCGCCCAGGCCTGGTACAACCGGCGGGAAGGCATCCGCCGACTGACCACCGAAACCGGAGCCGGACAATGGGGCAGCGCCCTCGCCTACGCCTGCCGGCTCCTGGGACTGGAATGCAAGGTCTACATGGTCCGGATCAGTTACGACCAGAAGCCATTCCGCCGGATCATGATGGAAACCTGGGGAGCCCGCTGTATCCCGAGCCCGAGTCCCGACACTGCTGCCGGACGGGCAGTGCTGGCCAAGACCCCGGATACGCCTGGCAGCCTGGGCATCGCCATCAGCGAAGCCATCGAGGAGGCGGTGAGCGATCCCACCGGCGGGACCCGCTACTCCTTGGGGAGCGTCCTGAATCACGTGCTTCTCCACCAGACGATCATCGGGCTGGAGGCCAAGAAGCAACTCGCCCTGGCCGGTGAGAAGAAGCCGGATCTGGTGATCGGTTGCGCGGGGGGTGGCAGCAACTTCGCCGGACTGTCCTTCCCGTTTGTGGCCGACAAGATCAACGGCGCCGACATCGAGATCATTCCGACCGAACCGACCGCCTGTCCCACCATGACCAAGGGCCCCTTCAGCTACGACTTCGGAGACATTGCCGAGACGACTCCGCTGTTGCCCATGCATTCCCTCGGCCACACCTTCGTGCCGCCTCCCATTCATGCGGGAGGCCTGCGCTATCACGGCATTGCTCCGCTGGTCAGCCAGGGTATTGTGGAAGGCCTGCTCCAGCCCCGAGCCTATAGCCAGCTCAAGTGCTACGAATCGGCGATTACCTGGGCCCGCACCGAGGGGACCATCTGTGCTCCCGAGACCAGCCATGCGCTGGCGGCGGTGATCGATGAGGCGATCAAGGCCCGGGAGGAAGGGAAAGCGAAGGTCATTCTGGTCTGCTTCAGCGGACATGGACTCATGGATCTGTCCGGCTACCAGAAATTCCTCGCCGGAGAGCTCACAGACTACTCTCTGCCTGAAGAGGACTTGCGGACCTACCTGGAAGCGATCAAGGACTACCCGAAGCCGGAGCCGCGCCGTTCGGGGAGGTGGTGAGGAAAGGTCAAGCCTTCGATCCTTCCCCCGCGATCCATTCCGCGAACCGCTTCAGGCCCTGCTCCAGCGGCACCTGGGGGCTCCAGCCGAGGAGTTGTGCCGCTTTGGAGTTGTCGGCGCAGGTCAGGGGAACATCGCCGGGCTGGGCCGGTTCCAGCCGGACGCGGGCTGGTTTGCCCAGGGTTTGCTCCAGCAGGTGAACCAGCTCCAGCAGCCGTACCGTGCGCGAGTTGCCCAGGTTGATGATTTCGAAGCCGCCGCCGAACTCGGCGGCGGCAAGGATTCCCGCCACGATGTCGTCCACATAGGTGTAGTCGCGGCTCGATCGGCCCTCGTGATAGAGCGGGATTTCCTCACCCTTGAGAATCCGCCGGGCGAAGCGGTGGATGGCCATGTCCGGACGCTGCCGCGGCCCGTACACCGTGAAGAACCTCAGACAGCAGACCGGGATCCGGAAGTTGTGATGGTAAACGAAGCACATCAGCTCCGCCGCCCGTTTGCTGACCGCGTAGGGAGAGACCATGCAGTCCAGCGGATCGTCTTCCCGGAACGGTGTCCGGCCTCTGATCCCGTATACCGCTGAAGTGCTGCCGAAGATGAATCGCCCGACTCCGAACTGCCGGCAGGATTCCAGCAGGTTGATGGTGCCGACGACGTTGACCTGATGATAGAGTCCCGGCTGCTCCAGCGAAGGGCGGACCCCGGCCCGGGCCGCCAGGTGGATCACCGTGTCGGGAAGAAACCGGCGGAAGCGGCTCCGCAGTTGCTCGGCGTCCAGGAGATCCTGACGCCAGAGCTCGAAGCTGCCGTGACCGCGCACCTCGGCCAGGTTGCGCTCCTTGATCGACGGGTCGTAGTAAGGATTGAGGTTATCCAGAATGGCCAGCTTGACGCCGCGGTCCAGCAGCGCCGCGGCGGTGGTGGAACCGATGAATCCGGCGCCGCCGGTCAGCAGGATCTTCATCGGGGGAATCCTACAGCTGCACCCTGCGCTTTGCCGGGCTGGTTCAGGAGAGGCGGAAGACCAGCACCCGGTTGTCCAGCTCGTCGGTCACCCATAGCGTCCTGCCATCCGGGGCCACCAGCACGTCGACCGGCTTCTTGTTGGCCCGGAAGGTTCGGATGCGGCGGAATTCCTGATCGTAAACGCTGACCTGCTTGTCGCCGGTTTCCACCACCACCAGCTCGCCGTTGGGAGTCAGGGCCAGGCCGAAGGGCTTCGCCCCCACCGGCGCTCTGCGGATCTCCTTGAGGTCAAGGCCGTCGATGACGGAAATGTCGTTGGTGCCGCTGTTGGCGACGTACAACGTGAGACCATCCGGAGTGATGGCGATTCCGTCCGGGGCCAGCCCCACCGCAATCCGCTTCACCACCTCCCGTCGGTCAACGTTGAGCACATAGAGGTCATTGGAACCGGAACACACAACGAACAGTTGGTCTCCCAGGGGCGAGAGCGCAGCGGCCACCGGCCGCACTCCTATCTCCACTTCGCCCAGGATCCGGTGTGTGGTCACGTCGATGAAATCCACCCGTCCGATCTTGCCGCGGCCGAAGTTGGTGACAAAGGCCTGCAGGCCATTGGGGGCCACCACCACGTTGGACGGACGTCCCGTGACCTTGATGTCGTCCAGAATCTGGTGGGTCCTGCTGTCCACTACCTTGACCAGGCCGTTGCTCAGGTTGGTGATGAAAAGCTTCTCCCCGTTGGGAGTGGCGGCGATGCCCAGGGGTTCGTAGCCGCCGTAGAAACTCCCGGACACGGTCTGCGATTCCAGGTCGACGACCTGCACCTCGTTGTCCGCAAAGCTGGTGACGTAGAGCGACTTGCCGGCAGGCCCCAGGGCCATGAAGGTGGGCCCCTTCGCCACCTTGATCCGTTCGGCCGGCTTGATCTGACCCGGAGCCGGCACGGCCAAAGCTGCCAGCGGTATCAGCAGGAGAGTCAGTTTCCTCATCATTCGGTTCCGGTTTGAGCGGTTACCACCGGCGGGCCTGACATGCCACCAAAGTATTCTTCATCAGATGGGCGATAGTGAGCGGACCCACTCCGCCCGGCACCGGGGTCACCGCCGAGGCGACACCCAGGGGATCGCGGGGGTGGACATCACCCACCACCGTGGACCCGCGCTTCCGAAAGCTTTCCAGCCGCGGTGAATCCTCTCCAAATAGATTGCGAACTTCGGCTTCGGTTTCAAGCCGATTGATGCCCACGTCCACCACCACAGCCCCCTCTTTGATGTATTCACGGGTGATCATGGCGGGACGCCCGATCGCGGCGATCAGGATGTCGGCACGCCGGCAGACGGCCGGCAGGTTCCGCGTACGGGAATGACACAGCGTCACCGTGGCATGCTGGTGCAGCAGCAGCAGAGCCATGGGCTTGCCCACAATGTTGCTCCGACCCACGATCACGGCTTCGGCTCCTTGCAGGGGAATCCCCTCCCGCTTGAGCATCTCCAGGATGCCCAGGGGGGTGCAGGGAGCCAGCACCGCATCGCCGGTGACGAGCCGGCCGACGTTCACCGGGTGGAAGCCATCCACGTCCTTGGCCGGGTCCACGGCTTCCAGGATGGCCTTCTCGTTGACCGCGTCAGGCAGCGGCAACTGGACCAGAATGCCGTCGATGCGGTCGTCGCGGTTGAGGCGGTGGATGGTCGCCAGCAGCTCTTCGGTGGTGGTCTGGGCGGGCAGGCGGACCAGCTCCGAATGCATGCCCATTTCCTGGCAGGTGCGGGTCTTGCTCGAGACATAGAGCTGGGAAGCGGGATCGTCACCCACCAGCACGGCGGCCAGTCCCGGGACGATGCCCCGCTCGCGCAGCCGGGCAACCGCCTCGGCCACCTCCTGCTTGATCTGATCCGCGGTACGTTTGCCTTCGAGGATTCGGGTTTCCATTGGCTCTTTTCCGTCGATGGGCCGGGGCCCGGTCCAGGGGTCTTTTCGCTATGGATACATACGGTACAGCATCCGCGGGAAGGGGATGGTCTCGCGGACGTGGTCAAGCTTGCAGATCCAGGCCACCAGCCGTTCGATCCCCATGCCGAAGCCGCCGTGCGGGACGGAACCGTACTTGCGCAGGTCGAGGTACCACTGGAATGCCTCCATGGGAAGACGGTGCTCCCGCAGCCGCTGCACCAGAAGATCGTGGTCGTGAATACGCTGGCTGCCGCCGATGATCTCCCCGTAGCCCTCCGGCGCCAGCATGTCCATGCAGAGGGCCAGCGAAGGATTCTCCGGGTCCGGCTGCATGTAAAACGCTTTGACCTCCTTGGGATAGCGGTGGACGATCAGGGGGCGATCAAAACGTTCGGAGAGGATGGTCTCGTCGGTGCCCCCGAAATCTTCACCCCGCCGGGTCTGGGTCCCGGCGGCCTCCAGGAGATCGAAAGCCTCGTGGTAGGTGATCCGGGGGAACGGCGGCTGAACCTTCTCCAGGGGGGCGGTGTCCCTCTCCAGCCGTTTCAGCTCCTCCCCCCGGGTCTCCAGCACCCGGGCGACCACGGAGCTCACGAAGTCCTCGGCCAAGGCCATGATGTCGTCCAGCTCGGCCCATGCCACTTCGGGCTCCACCATCCAGAACTCCATGAGGTGGCGGCGGGTCTTGGACTTTTCCGCCCGGAACGTGGGGCCGAAACAGTAGGTCCGGCCCACCGACATGCACGCCGCCTCGTTGTAGAGCTGGCCGCTCTGGCTCAGGTAGGCCTTCTCGCCGAAGTAGTCCAGCTCGAACAGGGTGGTGGTGCCCTCGCACGCCGCCGGCGTCAGGATCGGCGTGTCGACCAGCACGAAGCCATGGGAATCGAAGTAGTCCCGGACGGCCCGGATGATCTCGTGGCGGACCTTGAGGATCGCGTGCTGGCGCGAAGAGCGCAGCCAGAGGTGGCGATGCTCCATCAGAAAGGCTGTTCCGTGTTCCTTGGGAGTGATGGGATATTCGGCGGCTAGGTGCACGATGCGGCAGTCGCTGGCGTCCAGCTCGTAGCCTCCGGGCGCCCGGCTGTCCTGGCGGATCTTTCCCGTGACCACAACCGCCGATTCCTGGCTTGCGGTGTCTGCGGCTTCGAAGGCTTCAGGACTCACCGCTTTCTGGAAAACCACCGCCTGGATGATTCCGGTGCCGTCCCGGACCAGCAGGAAACGCAGCTTCCCCTTGTCGGTGCGGTGATACACCCAGCCGCGGATGGTGACTTCCTGTCCGACAAAGCGGTGGACCTGGTCAACGTAAACGTGCATGACCGGCCATTCTAGACGGGGACCCCGTGCGGCACAAACCGCCGGGGCCCGGGGTTAAAGGCCCCGATGGTACGAATCACACAGCCTGGGTCCGGGACCTCCGGAAGCCTGCGGGGCCGGTGAACCGAACTCATTCCTCAAGCGAGGGCGAGTTCGTTCTCCACCATCCGCCGGATCGCCGGGAACTCGGGCACCGCCTCCAGGCTCAGCAGCGCCCGGTGAAGCGAGCCCGCCATGTACTGTTCGTAAATGAAGTTCTCGCGGACCTTGATCTGGTACCCGTAGGTGCCAAGCGCCTTCAGCAGCCGCTGGACACACATGAGGTGGAACTGGCGCCGGAATGCGGCAGGGTCGAAGGTGCCCGGATCCAGCCCCAGGTACTCCGCCCGACTGACCATCTCCAGGTAGTAATCCACCGCCTCGGCGACGGTGTCGTCGTCCAGCTCCAGCGAGTCTTTAAGCAATGACGCCATATCGTAAGTGGGGGGACCCCAACGGGCGTCCTGGAAATCGATGACGTACAGAATCCCCTGCTTGACCATCATGTTGCGGACATGAAAGTCGCGGTGGGCAAGCACGCGCGGATACGATGCCAGCTCGGCCGCGATCCGGTTGAACTCGGGCTCGAGATCGTCGCTTCGCTCCCAGGGCTGCCGGCGATAGCTGCCGAGGTAGTGTTTGCGGAAGAAGTCGAACTCCCACTTCAGCTTGGCCTCGTCAAAGGCCAGGGAAAAGCCTTCATACTCGGGCCGGAAAGCCGGTGTCCCCCGCCACTGGATGGCGACGATGTGGTCGATGGATTTCTTGAGCAGCAGCCGCCGCTGCTTGTCGCCCGCCCCCCGCAGGATCTTCTGCAGCGAATCGTTGCCCAGATCCTCCTGCAACACAATCCCCAGCGGACCGTCCATGAGCAGGATCTCGGGCACCGGGACCTCGATTTCCTGGAGCAGATCGTAGATCTGCTTGTAGCTGAACCGGTTGGGGTCAAACGGCTCGGGGTAGGCCGCCAGGATGTAGGTTTCGCCTTCGTCGGAAAAGTACCGGTAGTACTGGCGCGCCGATGCATCACCCACCAGCTTGGTCACGTTGTAATGGTTGAAGCCCGGTTCGAACCGGCGCCGGATAAACTCCATCAGGCGCTGCTGGATGGGCGGGAAGCCCGGTTCACTCATGCTGCTGTTCCCCACTCGATGGTCACCGGCATCTCCGGCGCCAGCGGCCAGATTCGACGGCCATCCCTGAAGATCGATCCATGGAGGTCCGCCGGACACCACTCCGGTTCCCCAGTGACAATACAGTTCTCCAAGCGGGTTCCGGGAGGGATGAACCCCGATCCCTCGGCCAGAATGACCCGTTTCAGCCGGCAGCCCGGACCGACCTGGATTCCATCCCAGATTACCGACTCCTCCACCTGGCTGCCGGCCGCCAGTTGCGCCTCCCCGCCGACAACGTTCCGACCCCACGGATCCACGCCGCGCCCGCATCGAGCCAGCAGCGCCAGGCTGTGCTCGAGGTAGCGCCGGGGCGTACTCACTTCCACCCAGCAGGCCGGACTCACCCAGCCCAAGACAGGAACATCCTGGAGGATCAAACCGGCATACAGGTCGCGAACCGTGTCCGCGAAGCCCGGCGGGATCCGGTCCAGCACCTCAGGCTCGATGAGGTGAACCCCCGTAAAGACCTGCGGGCGCAGGTCAGGTGTGGGACCGTGTCCAAATCGGTTTTCCAGCCCTCCAAACAGGCGAACCCGGCCTTCGGCGTCCACGTAAACCGGATTGTAGTTGGACCCGGAGGGCGGTGGGACCAGCACCAGGGTGACCGCGGCCCCGTGCCTCCGATGGTGCTTCAGAGCTTCGAGGAGGGGGTCTTCGAAGTAGATCTTCCCGTTGATCAGGACGATGGTTCCGTCGCCTTCGAGCCACCGCCGGGCCTGGCGGAGGGCCCCGGCGGTTCCCAGGATCTGCGCTTCCGGGGAATAGTCGACGGCATCACCGGCCGCTCGGCGCACGGTGTCAGGCAGGTGATGAAGGTTGACCACTGGGCGTTCGACGCCGAGACCCCGCAGCAGGTCCAGGGCATAGTGGATCAACGGCCGACCCAGGAACGGGATCGCCGGCTTGGCCCGAAAGCAGGTCAGCGGGCGCAGCCGCGTGCCCAGCCCGGCGGCAAGGATCATCCCTCTCATGTCGGCTGTCCCCAACCGTGCTCCAGGTACAGGTCCACGTAGTTGCGGGTGATGAATTCGGCGGGGCTCCAGCCCATCGCCGAGGCTACCCGCCTGAGAACCTCGGGGGGGCCTTCAATCTCCACAAAGCAGCCGAACGGAGTCTCGTCCAGGCAAAGTTCGACGCCGGCCTCCGGCCACTGGAACCGCTCGCGGAACTTGCCGTAACGGAAGGTCACCGCAAAGCCCAACGCCTCCAGCAGGCGCACGGCTGCCGCATAGTCGCCCACCGGCGTTTCGATTTCCTCCCGGATCTTGAATAGCGGATCGTCCTGTCGGGGGCCCTTGTAGGTCAGGAGGCACCGCTCCCCGTATTGGCGTAGCCGCAGGGCGCATCCCCCTTCAGTGAGGCGGCGGTCGGGCAGGTCGAACAGCCAGTTTTCTTCCCGGGCCCGCGGGTGGACCGACTGAAAGCCCAGCTCCAGCGCCCTGTGACGGGTCTTTGCCAGCCCCTCGCCAGAAACCTGGACCTTGACTTCGATCTCGGCTGCCATGTGAGGTCAGGATGTTACCAGATCGACTCTGGCCGAACCGGTCTCCCAGCCGGCCCGGCCGGACCCGCACCACCGGACTCCGCCCGGCTCAGCCGGCATACAGGAGGAAGTCGCCCCGTCGGTCTGCAAAGGCGGCCAGCTCCGGTTGCCAGGAAGCTTCCATTTCCTCAAGGGAGGCTCCCGCCTCCAGCAAGCGGCGGATCCGGTCGGTGCCGCAGAGGATGTCAAAGGGCAGCAGCCGGTACTCGTATTCGTAGGGCGGACGCTTCCACTGGAACCACTCTCCACCCAGTTCCCGGTAGAGCCTGACCAGGGCGAGTCCCGTGAGAAACGGTTTGAAGGCTTCGCGATCGGTCACGTCCAGGTGGACGCCGCCGCACAGGCAATTCGCCCACTTGTGGAAGGTGGGCAGGAAATGAACGGGCCGGAAGCGGACACCAGGCAGACCCATGTCTTCCAGGCGCTCCACCAGCGTCTCGGGGTCGACCCAGGGAGCCCCGCTGATTTCAAAAGGCGAAGTGGTTCCACGCCCCTCGGAGACGTTGGTGCCTTCCAGCAGGCACAACCCGGGATAAACCAGGGCCGACTCCAGCCGCGGAAGGTTGGGAGACGGCGGTACCCAGGGCAGTTCGGTGCGGTCGAAGTATGGACGCCCATCCCAGCCCGCCAGGGGAACCACCTCGAGCCGGCAGTCGATGCCGCAGCATCGCTGAAAATACCGGGCCAGTTCTCCGGGCGTCATCCCATGGCGAATGGGGAGGGGATACAACCCGACGAAGGAGGCGAAAGCCGGGTCCAGAACTGGGCCTTCCATCTGGTGCCCACCGATGGGGTTGGGGCGGTCCAGAATGACCACCTCCTTGCCGTTTTCGCCGCAGGCCTGCATCGCCAGGGCCATGGTGTAGATGAAGGTGTAGTAGCGGGCGCCCACGTCCTGCAGGTCGATGACCAGGACATCCACATCGGACAGCATTGCCGGTGTCGGTTTGCGGGTCTGGCCGTAAAGCGAGTAGACAGGCAGCCCCGTCTGCGGATCGCGGTAATCTTCCCACTCGATCATGTTGTCCTGGGTCTCCCCTCGTGCGCCGTGCTGGGGACCGAAGATGGCTCTGAGGCGGATCTCAGGATCACGATGGAAAAGCTGCACGGCATGGCGCAGCCGGGAATCGACCGAAGCCGGGTGGGCCACCAGACCCACCCGCTTTCCGGCCAAAAGACCGCGATGAGTGGTGAGAACCGCTTCGAGTCCGGTTCGCGTTTGCATGAGGCTTTCAGCATACGGGAGGCGGAGGCGCCCGCAAAACGGCTCCGCGGCGGACCGGTGTATCCTTGTCTGACGTGCGCCGGCATCGCATCTCGTTCATCGAGTTTCTGAACGCCGCCCCGCTGGGGTGGAGCTTTCTGCACGGGCGGCTGGAGGGCCGCCACGAACTGTTGCTGGATGTGCCGTCGGAGTGTGCCCGGCGGCTGCGGGACGGTGACGCTGACGCCGGCCTGATCCCGGTCATCGAGTACCAGCGGATCCCCGGACTGCAGGTCGTCCCGGGAATCGGGATCGCGTCGCGGGAAGAGGTCCGCAGTGTCCTGTTCGTCAGTCGCAAACCCTTCCGGGAGGTGGAAACGGTTGCCGTCGACACCTCCAGTCGGACCTCGGTGGCTCTCCTGAAGGTATTATTTGAGGAGTTTCATGGCTGCCGGGGTGTGAATATGGTGCCGGCTCCGCCCCACCCGACCTCAATGCTGGCAGGCCACGATGCCGCACTCTTGATCGGGAATCCGGCGCTGCAGGTGGCTTCCGCGGGCCTGTACGTCTACGATCTGGCCCGGGAGTGGCATCGATTTACGGGTCTGCCTTTCGTGTTCGCTTTCTGGGGAGTCCGGGAAGAGGCCGCGGCTGACGGTCTGACGGAACTGTTTCACGAGGCGCTGGCGGAAGGATTGGCGGCTGTGCCGTTTATCGCCGAGTGGTATTCGAGCCGTCTGCCGCTGTCGGCGCCGGAAATCCGCCGGTACCTCACCTCCAATCTGGAGTACCGGTTGGACGCCACCTGTCTCCGAGGGTTGGAGACGTTCTTCGAGCTGGCCCGCAAGCACCGACTGATCGGCACGGTCCGACCCTTGCGGTTGTTGGAAGGCTCCGTTCCCAGTTTCGGGCGTCCCGCCACCACGCCGGGCTAGTCGGATTCCGAGAACCCCCTTTTGGCCCGTGTTGGGGGATTGATTCGCCCCGCGATCCGGGGGGCCCGGATCAGCCGTCAACTTTGCGGGGTCGTGCGTTAATTCAGGGTGGAGATGAAGCAGTCGACGTACGACCTGTTGGCCTTGACGCTCGTGCCGGGACTGGGTAGCGCACGGCTGAGAGCCCTGCTGGCTGAGGCCCGGGAACCCGGCGAACTGTTGTCGGCGCCCCGTTCCCAGTTGCGGGCTTTGCGGCTGACCACCGAAGAGCAGTATTACCTGGTGGGAGGATACGCCCGCCGGGATGCGGAGGGGATTCGTGCCGCTGCGGAGCGTCTGGGAGTGTCGATCCTCTCTCCGTATGAAGAGGAGTATCCCACAACGCTGCGCCAGATCTGGGACCCACCGCACATCCTGTATGTCCGCGGCGACCTGGCCGCTTTGAACGAGGTGGCGGTGGCGGTTGTGGGTTCCCGCCGCTGCTCGGTCTACGGGCGGGAAGTGGCGTTCGCATTCTCTCGGGACCTGGCCCGGCTGGGCCTGAGCATTGTCAGCGGGATGGCGCTGGGGATTGACTCCCAGGCTCACCTGGGGGCGCTGGAGGGCGGCGGAAAAACGGTGGCGGTGCTGGGCAGCGGTGTGGACGTGATCTATCCCCGAAGCCATCGGCGCCTCTACGAGCGGATCGTGGAGCACGGCTGCGTCGTCAGTGAATTCCGTCCCGGGACCTACGCGGCAGCCCAGAACTTCCCGATTCGGAACCGCATCATCAGCGGACTCTCCGTGGGAACCCTGATCCCGGAGGCGTCGGAGTTTTCCGGCTCCCTGATCACCGCCCGGCTGACCCTGGAGCAAAACCGGGAGTTGTGGGCGGTTCCCGGCAATGTCACCAATGCCGGCAGTTACGGTCCCAATCACCTGATCCGGCAGGGAGCCAGACCGGTGACCTGTGCCCAGGACGTTCTGGAAGACCTGCCCTTGCCGGTATTGTCCCGGCTTTCGGCGAACTGTCGGGATGGCGAGGTGCTGGCACCCGCGGTGGGCCGGGAACGGCAGGTGCTGGAATGTCTGAGCTCTGAACGCGCGACCCATTTCGACCAGATCCTGGTGGAGACGGGGTTGAATGTCACCGACCTCAGTTCGGTGCTGGTGTCGCTGGAAGCATCGGGAAAAGTGAGGGCGTACCCGGGGAGACGGTACAGTCGCGTGCTGGAAGAGAGCCCCGCTGGCGCGGCGTCTCACCGGAACCGACTCTGAATCTGCCGCATCTAGTGCTGTAGACTGGGGCGCGTCTCGCGAGAGTGGAGGGATCGCTTGAAGAAGATGGTGATCGTGGAATCGCCCGCCAAGGCGCGGACGATAGGGAAATACTTGGGGGCTGACTACAAGGTCCTGGCTTCCCAGGGGCACGTACGCGACCTGCCCACCCGCGCCCTGGGGGTGGAAATCAACAACGGGTTTAAACCCGCTTACCGGGTCATCGCCGGCAGAGAAAAGATTGTGGCCGCCCTGCGCAAGGAAGCGGAACGCGCCGATGCCATCTATTTGGCGGCCGATCCCGACCGGGAGGGGGAGGCGATCTGCTACCACCTGGCCGCTCTGCTGGACGGCTCAACAGGAAAGCCGGTCCACCGGGTGCTGTTCAACGAGATCACCCGGGCCGCCATTCTGGAAGCCTTTCAGCATCCGTCGCAGATCGATTCCAACAAGGTGGAAGCCCAACAGGCGAGGCGCATCCTGGATCGTCTGGTGGGGTACAAGGTCAGCCCGCTGCTCTGGAAATCGGTCCGGAAGGGGTTATCGGCGGGTCGGGTCCAGACCGTGGCGGTGCGGATGATCGTCGAACGGGAGCGGGAGATCCGGGCCTTCGTACCCGAGGAGTACTGGGAATTTCGGGCCAGGCTGGCGGCAAAGCAACCGCCGCCTTTCGAGGCCAAGGCGGTCAGGTATCAGGGAGTCAAGTTCCAGGTCCCCAACCAGGAGATGGCGGACCGGATCCTGGCGGAGCTCCAGGGGGTTCCGTTTACAGTTGCATCCGTCGAGAAAAAAGAGCGGAAGCGGCGTCCGGTGCCGCCCTTCACCACCAGCAAGCTGCAGCAGGAGGCGGTGCGGCGCCTGGGGTTCACGGTCAAGAAGACCATGTCGGTGGCCCAGCGCCTGTATGAAGGCGTCCAGGTGGGCGAGGAAGGCGCGGTCGGGCTGATCACTTACATGCGTACCGACTCCACGCGGGTGTCCGACGTGGCGCTGCAGGACGCCCGGGCCTATATCGCCTCGCGCTTCGGAGACGAGTATCTGCCATTAAGGCCGGTGCGCTACCAGTCCCGTCAGGGGGCCCAGGACGCTCACGAGGCGATCCGGCCGACCTCCGTGGCCCGGGATCCCGAGTCGGTCAAGCCCTATCTGGACCGGGACGAATTCAAGCTGTACTCCCTGATCTGGAACCGCTTTGTGGCCTCCCAGATGAATCCTGCCAAGTTTGACCAGACGGAGATCCTGGTCAAGGCGGGTGAGGTGGAATTCAAGGCCGTGGGGTCGATCCTCCGCTTCGACGGTTTCCTGCGGGTCTACCGTTCGGACGAGGGTGAAAATCCCGAGGGGGAGTCAGGCGAGGAGGGTGTCCTGCCCGAGGTCGAACCTGGGGAGGTGCTGCGGCTGGAAGAGCTGCTTCGGGACCAGAAGTTTACCCAGCCTCCGCCGCGCTTCAACGAGGCCAGTCTGGTCAAGGCACTGGAGGAGAAGGGGATCGGACGGCCATCCACCTATCAGCAGATCCTTGCCAACATCCAGAATCGCCAATATGTGGTCCGCGACGAGGGACGTTTCCATCCCACCGCCCTCGGCGAGGTGGTCAACGACCTCCTGGTGGCCAGTTTCGGCGAGATCTTCGACTACGATTTCACCGCCGGCCTCGAGAAGGAACTGGACCGCATTGAAGAGGGCAGCGAGAAGTGGGTCGATACGCTGACCCGCTTCTACAACGGGTTCAAGGCGAGGCTACAGGCGGCTGAGGCTGCTTTCCGGCAGCGGCGGAAGGTGGAAGTCCCCACTGACGAAGAATGTCCGCGTTGCGGTCGGCCCATGGTGATCCGCTGGGGACAGTTTGGCGAGTTCCTGGGTTGTTCCGGTTACCCCGACTGTACCGAGCGGCGGCGCCTGGTGAAGTCGGGAGGCAAGGTGGTTCCCCAGGCCGATGCGGTGCTGGACCAGAAGTGCCCCAAGTGCGGCTCGCGCCTGGCCAGAAAACACGGCCGCTACGGGGAGTTTGTCGGTTGCACCAACCGGCAGTGTCGGTATATTCACCGGGAGACGACGGGCGTCCGTTGTCCCGACTGCGGCCAGGGCGAGCTGGAGGAAAAGCGGACCCGGCGGCGGCGCGTCTTCTACGGCTGCAACCGCTATCCGGAGTGCCGGTTCGTTCTCTGGCAAAAGCCGGTCCCCTCTCCCTGCCCGCAGTGCGGCCATCCATACGTGCTGGAGAAGACCACCAAACGGGAGGGGACGGTGAGGACGTGCCCCGGCCAGGGGTGTGGGTACCGGGAGGCTGTCGCAACGGAGACCTCCGCGGGTACCCCCGGGGCGGAACCGGCGATACGCGGGTAGGGTGGGGCTGGTAACCTGGACCGGCTCCCGTACGCCGGCCGGAATTTGAGGTAGCCTGTTGCAAATGAATTCTCAAACGGAGGCGAGATGAGCGGTCGCAGGATGTGGAAGGCGATGATTCCAGCGATGCTGCTGGTTTTCCCCGTGGTGCTGCTGGGCATGGCCGCCGGGAACCCTGACCAAGGCAAAGTGGCGTTCCAGAAGCGCTGCAAGATGTGTCACGGCGCCGACGGCAAGGGAAACCCCGCCATGGCGCGCATGCTGAAAGTGGAGTTCCACGCGATGGATTCCGAATACGTCCAGAAGAAATCGGACGAGGAACTCAAGAACATCATTCTGAAAGGCAAGGGCAAGATGGCGGCTGTCCGGGGAGTCGCCGAGCCGGAGATCAACGACATTCTGGCTTACGTGCGGTCCCTGGCGAAGCCCTGAAAGGAGGTCCCGGCCGCCGGCCGGGACCACAGCCGCTCGATGGCCTCGGCAAACCGGGCGGCAGCACCGCTGTCCATCCGGAAATACAGCGCAGGTTCGATCAGTTCGACTTCCATGACCCGGAAGTCTCCTCGAGGATCCCGGACAAGGTCAGTACGGGCATAAAGAGGTGGTTCCGAGGTGGGGATTGCCGCCATCACCCTGCCCGATGCTTCCAGAAGCTGCGGTTCCGGTGGGGCGGGCTGGATGATTCCGCCATGCTCCTCCTGGACCCTGAAATCGCCGGGCTTTGGGGTCTTCAGGATGCAGTGACTCAGCTCTCCCAGGAAATAGAAGAGCGAGAACTCCCCCTCCTCGGTGATGGCGGGCAAGAACGGCTGGGCTAGAAACGGCCGCTGCCGGAAACTGGAGACCAGTTCCTCCCGGCGGCGGGTGGCACAGCTCCGGCTCAGGCGGTACGCATGATCGGCGTTGGCCCCTACCTCCGGTTTGAGGACGATCTCGGGGGTGTCGAAGCGGTCAAAGAGATCGTGCAGCGCGGCGTCGTCCAGGCGAGGGTACCACACAGCCGGTACCACGGGCGCTCCCCGTTGTTCCAGCTCGAACAGATAGGTCTTCCTGAGATTCCAGCGCACCAGTCCGAGCGGATTCTCGAGGCGGGTGCCGGACTCCTCGATTTGCCGCAGTACCTCGAGGAAGCGCTGTGGTTCGTTCTGGTAGTCCCACGTGGAACGGATGACCACCAGGTCGAACTGCGACCAGTCCGTATCGGATCGCCAGGAGACGTTGGTCACCATCCAGCCACGGTCCATTAGCGGCCGGTGCGCCAGATCGTCGTCGCAGACGAATCCGTCCAGGTGGCCCATGGTCAGGAAAGCACAGCGCTTCACAGACGGGGATTATAGGCTGCTGGTGGTCAGCGCCGTGAGACGGGAATGCACGTATCGGTCCCCGGACGGAGAACCCCGGAGCGCGAGCGCCAGCGGGCGAGTCGGTATCCCGGGGGAATGCCGGAGAGAGTAGAGAAGGACGGAGCGGAGACCGCCGGAAATCGCCGCCACAAACGACCGGCACTCTGAAGAGGTGCCGCAGGATGGATGGTCCTGGACACCAGCCGGTCGCCACAAGGGGCTCGCATCCAGCCGGGATGCCACCTCGCGCTGCCGGTTTGCGGGACGCCGAAGGCGTCGACTCGTCTCGAAGGCCTGGGGCAAGCCCGCAGGGCGACGCCCCAGGGCCAGGCACACATCCCCGCTGGGGAGCCCGGGGAGAGCAGTCCCAGGGAGACGGCATCCAGGAGGGAAGCCGAAATCGCCGGAACACGGACCCCAGCAGGCGAGTCCTCCACCGCGGCGACGTCGGCGATCTTCCGGGGGCAAATTGGCTTGTAGGCGCCGGGAATGGAGCCGGCTAGGGAATCTGGACTTGTGACGCTGAATCCACTCCCTGGTAACGGACTGCGAGCACAGCCCCCGGCCCACTGGTACCGCTGCCCTTATGGATGAGGGCGACGCGCTGCAACTCCGTGTCCCACAAGCCCTCGACCACCATCGACTCATCAGAGCGGTCCAACACCTCGGATCTGTCGGTGGGAAGATCGAGGGTGCGCACTTCGTAGCCCGATACTGATCCGATGGGCGGACTGAAGACGGCGGTATAGATCAGCCGGGAATCGCCAGCAAAGTTCACTCCCCAGATCTGCGCCTCCCGCACCCCGGAATACGGAAGCGGAATTCGCCCGATGGGATCGCCGGTCTGCCGGTCTACCGCCTCAAGGACAACTCTGAAGGGATGCCAAAGATAAATGTCACCCCTTGGGCTGGCAACGACACGCGTTTCCAGCAAATCGGTCAGCTCCCGCGTCAGATCCTCGACGGTCCGGGCTGAGAAGCGGTGGGAACCAAAGGAACGCATCAGCCTTCCATCCCTACCGAACTCGTGGAGCAGAGGCAGATCGGGTGGCTCAATCCGTGACCCTTCGCGGGCCGCCAGGCAAAGCCGGTGAATCTCGGCCAGCTCGATGCCGAACACCAGAAGAGTCCGACCGGTCGATGCCGTCAATGAGGCACCCTCAAACTCAGGGATACGGGCGAACTCAACAACCCGCGGAACGCCTTCCTGGTCCAGGACTTGATAGATCGCCGTCTGGGGAGGATGCGACGCCGTGACTCCCAATACGCTCACGGTACCGTCTTCCGCCACCGCCAAGTCGTTCACACTGAGGGGCGTGAGGGCCGGAAGGGTCGCGAAAGGGATCTCCCAGAGGTTTTGCCCTTCCGGGGACCATTTCCTCACGGTGTGATCATAGTGGCGGGTGTAGAGGCTTCCCCCGGGACCGATTGCCAGGCCGCGGATCATGGGGCCGTGGATCCTGGAAAACACAGGATCGTCACAGGTGGGAAACGCCGCCGACACGTGGGAGGAACCCATGCTCGGCAGCAGCCGAAACGCTGCCAGCAGAACTGCGGTTACACCCAGGGCTACGAACCCCCAATGTCTGCTGAGAAATCGGAACATTGGAGTCCTCCTTGATGCTCAGTCGGGGTCGACCGGGAAGCAGTACACAGTCCTCAATCTGGCGAATCCGCACTGGTCGACCACGCACCAGACCATGTAGCCGGCTGTCTGGCACTCGTAGCACCACGCAGAGAGCGAGCACACAGGACCACTCTTGATCCCGCCGCCACCACAGGTGGCATCGCAGTTCAGTTGCCCTGTCTGCGTACGCTTGTGGGGCCAGAACCCATCACAGAAGCAGGGGTCAAGAGCATGGGCTGGGATGAGCAACTGAAGGGCAATCAAGGGTACCGACAGTAGACCGGCGATGCGATTAACCATGCCGCCAGATACTAAGGAAGTTTAATAAGAAAATCAAGCATGGCCGGTTACATTCGCCTTAATGCGGGGACTGCTGGGGCCACGGTGTCCTCCGCCTGGGCGGGTGATGGCTCTGGCACTGAAGAAATGCCGTCCGGAATGTGAGCAGCGATCGCCCCTACTTCACGGTTGCAGCGCCTTGCTGAGTTCTGCGGTCTCAAAACCGCTTGCTACGATGGCCTCGGCCGGTACCATCGGGCCGCACCGGAGGCGGTTCTTCACGTCGCCAGGCGCCTTGCGGGCGGACCGAGGGTTCTTGTCCGCCTCGGTCCAGGGCTGTGAGTTCCCGAGGGAAGAAAGCGGATCCTGGTGCGGTTGTGAACCGTGGGTTGGGAAAGTAGAATCACGTCCAGTTGCAGGAGGCGCCATGCTGCTGCAGGCACATCCATACGGTCCCAGGACCCCGTGGCGGCCCGCTGTCGCTTTGGTGGCGATCGGTCTGCTCATCTTGCCCGCCAGCGCCCAACGCGACCGCAGGTCTCCTTCGGAAGTCAACGTGTCGCTGAAGGAAGCGCTCCAGAGACCCTACCTCGAACTGTTCGACGAGGCTCCGAACCTGCAATTCAGCCCGTCCCAGATTGCTGCAATGCGCAAGCTCCTGGAGGAGACGCAGAAGGGCTGTGTGGAACAGTACCGGCGGCGAACCCGGGAGCTCGAGCAGCAGTTGCGGTCGGAACAGGCATGGTTGAAGGCGAACACGGCGCGCATCGACGACGCCCAGCGTAAGCAGAGACATTGCACAATTCAGAATCTCCGCGCCTTGGCGGCGCAGGCCCGGGTGCTCGCCGAACACGCGATCCCGGTGGCGTACGAGAATCGAAAGGCCAAGCTCGAGCTGATCGAGCAATGGCCGGGGGAGCTGGCCCGCATCGAAGCCGAGATCGCTGCCGGAACCCATCACCAGCGCAAGTGGGGTGATGTGAAGGACATTGGCTTCCGGGAGCTGGTCCCGGGTCAGGAGCGGGACGTCAAGGACGGCCAGGAAGCTGTGCGCCAGATGAGAATGGCCGGGCTGATGCCCCCGGAAATTGAGAACGAGACCGTCAAGAAATACGTGGTGTCTTTGGCCCAGCGCGTCGCCAAAGCCTCCGACCTTCGGGTGCCGCTGAACGTGACGGTCTTGAACACCAAGGAAATCAATGCCTTTGCCCTGCCGGGCGGGTTTCTGTTTGTGCAGCGTGGGCTGTTGGAAGCGGTGGAGAACGAGTCGCAGCTCGCCGGGGTACTGGCGCATGAGATCGCGCACGTAACCGCTCGTCACGGCCACCGGCTGATGAAGCGCTCCACCATCGCCTCGATCATCTACCAGGCCGCCCAGATCGCCGCGGTGATTCTGACCGGCGGAGCGGCCAGCATTGGCACCTATTACGCCCTGCAGTACGGATTCTATGGACTGGGCCTGGTTCTGAGCCTGGACGTTCTCGGCGTGAGCCGCGACTTCGAACTGGAGGCCGATCAGCTGGGGGTGCAGTACGCCTGGAACGCAGGGTTCGATCCCAACGGATTCATCAAGTTCTTCGACAAGATGGCGACGAGAGAGGGCTACGTCAACGGCGTGAGCTGGTTCCGAACCCACCCGCCGTTCTATCAGCGGATGGTGCAAAGCAGACGCGAGATTCTGTTTCTGCCCTCCAAGGAAGCCCTGATCGAGAACAGCTCCGAGTTTGAACAGATGAAGACCGAGCTGAAGCAGGTCACGGCGAAGGCTGAGGAGGAGGAAAAGGAGCGGCCGAGCCTCCTGGCTCCGGTTCAGGGGTGTCCCGCGCCTGAGAAGATCGAATACAAGCCCGGCGACCCGATCGAGAGCCTATGCCCAGAGCCTGGGGATACAAGATCCATTGGACGCTGACAGCGTTTCTGTGGCTCGCCGGCGGCACACAGACGCTGGCGGAGCGGTCCCTCTATTTCGCCGTCGAGGATGGCGACAAGCTGGTCGGCGGCCTTACGGAAGAGAACTTCCGCCTGTACGAGGACGGGAGGTCCGTTCCCTTCAAATTGGCGGAGCCGGAAACACCGATTCTGGTGACGCTGCTGGTGGAGTACAGCCAGGCATCCGGGCTGTATCTGAACGATATCGAGACGGCGCTCCACCGCTTCATGGAGGTTGCCCCCGACGGGAACTGGTACTCGTTCGCCACCTTTTCGCAGGAGCTGCAGATTCACGTCGACTTCACCAAGATGAAGGGCGAGATCCCGGCTGCCTACAGGGGCCTTGGCCAACCCTTCTGGGGAGAGGTAAACACCTATGACGCCGTATTCGACACCTTGGAGAAGCTCGATCTGCTTTCCGGGCGAAAGGTATTGATCCTTATCGGTTCAGGACTGAATACGCTCAGCGCCCACACTCTGGGCGAAGTCCAGAAAAAGGTGGAAGCCACCGATGCGACCGTGTTCGCAATCGGTGCCGGTTCGCTGCTTCGTGGTCAGTATGAACGGTATCTCGGCTCAATGGCCAGGATGGAGCTGTTGCGGGCGGAAGCCTTCTTCAACATGCTGGCAAGAAAGAGCGGCGGGCAGGCGTTCTTCCCCCGCTTTGGGGCCGCCTACCAGCACATCGCCAAGTCCGTGGTCGTTACGCTCCAGTTCCAGTATCACATCCGGTACGAGTCGGGCGTCCGTCCCGACAAGAAGTTCCACCGGCTCAGACTGGAGGCGTTTCAGATGACGGACGGGAAACGGCGGGACTTCAAAGTCCGCGTGCGCGAGGGTTGGCGATGGTTTTGAGGCTGGACCCCCCTGGACATTGTGGAGCGCCGGACCGAAACTTGCTGGAGTCAGCCTGATCCGATGCTGCCGATTCGAGACACCATACCGGGAAGGAATCCGCCGATTGCCGTCTGGCTGCTGATCCTGGCCAACAGCTTCGTCTTCCTGGTCGAGCTGATCATGCCGGAGCCCGTTCTGGAACGGTTCTTCTACCTGTTCGGCATGGTTCCTGCACGTTATACCCATCCCGACTGGGCCCTATGGGTCGGTTTCCCGGTGGATGACTACTGGCCGTTTCTGACCAGCATGTTCCTGCACGGCGGCTGGATGCACATCATCGGGAACATGTGGACACTCTGGATTTTCGGGGACAATGTGGAGGACCGGATGGGCCCGGTCCGTTTCGTGATTTTCTACCTGGCGTGCGGTTTGGCTGCGGGTCTGGTCCACTGGTTCACCAACTCGAACTCGACGGTACCCACGGTGGGCGCCTCCGGGGCCATCGCCGGAGTCATGGGTGCTTACTTCTTCCTGTTTCCCCACTCGCGGGTCATCGTGCTGGTACCGGTGCTGTTTTTCCCATTCTTCTTCGAGGTACCGGCGGTCACCTACCTGGGGGTGTGGGCGCTGAGCCAGGTGTTCAGCGGCACACTTTCGCTGGCCGGGCCGGAGAATGTGGGCGGTGTGGCTTGGTGGGCTCACGTCGGCGGCTTTGCAGCCGGCATCGTGTTGCACTTTTTCTTTGTCAGGCGCCGGCCCCCATATCGCCGCCTGGCGCGAGACGAGTACCAGATGGAGAGTCCGTGGGTACCCGCCCACTACTGGAGGCACTGGTAGATGTCCCCCGGAGATGTGTTGTGGTTTTTCTTTCTCGTTTCCGCGCTCCAGCCCGTACTGAAGCAGCGGTTTCTGGAGGCTTCACGCCAGCGGCTGATCGCCCGGATCGAGCGCCAGAGGCGTTCCAGGGTGATCCTGCTGGTACATCGCCAGGAGACCATGAGCATCCTGGGCTTTCCGGTCTTCCGCTACATCGACGTCAACGACTCCGAGGAAGTCCTGCGGGCCATCCACCTGACAGACCCGGAGGTTCCGTTGGACATTGTCCTGCACACTCCAGGCGGTCTGGTGCTGGCAGCCTTGCAGATCGCGCGCGCCATTCACAAGCACCCGGGCAAGGTCACCGCCTTTGTCCCTCATTACGCCATGTCGGGCGGGACCCTGATCGCTCTGGCCGCCGATGAAATCGTCATGAGTGAGTACGCCGTCCTTGGTCCTGTCGATCCGCAGCTCGGACAGTACCCGGCGGCTTCGATTCTGAAGGCGGTCAGCCGGAAGCCGGTTGCCGAGGTCGAGGATCAGACCCTGATTCTTGCCGACCAGGCTGAGAAAGCGATTGCACAGGTGAGGGATAGCGTTCGCGAGCTGCTGACCGCCAAGTGTCCTGAGGGTAAGGCCGAGGAGTTGGCGAAGCTGTTGTCCGAAGGCACCTGGACTCATGATCACCCGATCACCTACGAAACCGCCAAGGCCTTCGGTCTGCCCGTCCGATGCGACATGCCGGCCGAGTTCCTGGACCTGATGAACCTCTATCCACAGCCGGTTCGTCGCCAGCCATCCGTCGAATACCTTCCCGAACCGCGGCGTTTCCACAACTCCAGGGATCGCCAGAGCTGAGCCGGGCTCCTGCTCAGCCGGACCAGGGCAAGGTCCGGCTGGCGGACTCCTGCCGAGTTTCCTGGTCTGGCGGCGTTCTCCAGCATCGGCTTTCCCGCGTAACGGCCCTCCTTGGTCGGATTTCAAACGCCGAAGAACACGGGTCTCAAACCCTTTCGGCCCAATACGCGGTTCCCCTCAGTGGCAGCCACCGGCGCCCGCACGTACAATTCCGTCCCACATCGTGAACACCGAGCACCCTTTATTAGAACTGCAGCGCCTTGCCGAGTTTTGCGGCCTGGAAACGGCTTACTACGACGGCTTCGGCCAATACCGTCAGGCCGCCCCGGAGGCCGTCCTGCATGTCCTCCGGAGCCTCGGTACCGGACTGGAGCGGATCGAGGATGCGGGGCGGGTCCTGGAGGAGCGGCGGCTCCGCTCCCTGGAGCGGATGGTCGAGCCGGTTGTGGTGTGGTGGCTGGACAGGCTCTTGGAACTGGAACTGATCCTGCCCGCCTCACGGGAGGCGGAGGGCTGGCTGAACCTTGAGTGTGAGGATGGCAACCGGATCACCCACCGGCTCGAACCGGCTCTGCTGTCCCCGGTCGAATCCGTCGAGGCGGGCGGAGCCCGGTTTCGGAGGTATCGGTACCGGTGGGCGCACCCGATCGCTGTCGGCTGCCACGAACTGCTGGTGGAGGCAGGCGGGATCTCCGGCCGCTGTCGGGTATTTGCCGCCCCGCGGCGGGCAGTGCAGCCCGAGGGCCGAAGATGGGGTCTGTTTCTGCCGCTTTACGCCCTGCACACCGCCGAGAGCCGGGGGATCGGAGACTTCACCGACCTCCAGCGGTTCATGGAATGGACTGCTGCCAGCGGCGGTTCCGTGGTGGGCACTCTCCCGCTGTTCGCAAGCTACCTGGAGGAGCCTTGTGCACCGAGCCCATATACGCCTGTGAGCCGGCTTTTCTGGAATGAGCTGTTCCTTGACCCTCGCCGGTGTCTCGGATGGGACCGGGCCGCTGAGGTGCACGGGGCCGGCTTGCGGGCAATCGAGGCCGAGCTGGCGGAGCTGGGCCGCCGCCGCTGTCTGGATTACCGGCGGCTGGCCGGATTGCGGCGCCGGCTCCTGGAACCGCTCGCGGAACTGGCGAAGGCGGCAGGTGAGCTGGACCGATTCGCCGCGGAAGTGCCGGAAGCGGGAAAGTATGCCTCTTTTCGTGCCCAGGTGGAACGGGCCGGAGCGGACTGGCGTCGTTGGAGCACGGCTCCGCCGGAGCCCTGCGGACCGCCTGTTCCCACCGCCGACTACCACCTTTACGTCCAACTGCAGGCGCGGCAGCAGATCCGTTCTCTGCTGGAAGCAAGCCGGCGGCTGGGTACCCAGCTTTACCTCGACCTGCCTTTGGGGGTTCATCCCGACGGCTTCGACGCCTGGCGGTGGCCGGATACTTTCGCGGCCGGGGTATCCGGTGGGGCTCCTCCGGACGGCTTTTTCACGGCGGGACAGGACTGGGGTTTCCAGCCCCTTCACCCGGAACGTGCCCGCGAAGACGGCTACGCCTACTTCCGGATAGTGCTGGGGAATCTGGCCCGTCATGCCAGCATCATCCGCCTCGATCACGCCATGAGTTTGCAGCGGCTGTACTGGGTGCCGCATGGGATGAGTCCCCGGGAAGGGCTGTACGTCCATTACCGGACCGACGAGCTGCTGGCACTGCTGCTGATGGAATCCGCCCGTCATGGATGCGTGTTGGTGGGAGAGGACCTGGGAACCGTCACCCCGCAGATCCGCGAGAAACTTGAGGCACACGGTGTTCAGCGGATGTACGTGGGGCAGTTCGAGTTCTCCGTGGACCGGAAACCCCCGTTCCATCCGGTGCCGCGCTCGGTGGTGGCGAGCCTGAACACCCACGATACGCCCACCGCCGCCGGTTTCTGGCATGGCGATGACATTGAAGACCGGGTGGAGCTGGGACTGCTGACGGAGGACGCCGCTGCAGCCGAACGGGAGGCCCGGCGGACCATACGCAGGGCGATGATGGCGTATCTCGGAATTGCGGGGTTCGATGTCGACCCGGCAGTGCAGTTTCAGGTGCTGCTGGCCTGGCTGCAGCATCTGGCTGAAAGCGAGGCGGCGCTGGTGCTGGTGACATTGGAGGATCTGCTGCAGGAACGGGCGCCCCAGAACGTCCCCGGAACGGTCGATCAGAGACCCAACTGGAGGCGGCGGGCCCGGCTCCCGCTGGAAGGCATTTGCAGCTTGCCCCAAGTGGTGGATACTCTTCAGGAAGTAGACCGGGGCCGCCGACGCAATCGTCCGTACTGAGGGGGTATTCATGGCGAAGAAGCGAGGACAGTCGAAGCCGGGTCCGACCCAAACCACATTGCTCAGCGAGCAGGACCTTTACCTTTTCAACGAGGGTTCCCACTTCCGCCTGTACGAGCACCTGGGTGCGCACCCCATGGACTTTGAAGGACGCCGCGGCACCTACTTCGCGGTCTGGGCGCCGGACGCTGTCGAGGTATCCGTCATCGGGGATTTCAACGGTTGGGAAACAGGACGCCACTTGCTGCACGCGCGGGGTTCCTCAGGGATCTGGGAGGGTTTCCTGGAAGGTGTGGACAAGGGAACGGTCTACAAGTATTTCATCCGCTCGCGTTTCAATGACTATCAGGTTCAGAAGGCCGACCCCTTTGCTTTCCACGCCGAGGTGGCTCCCAAGAGTGCGTCTGTAGTCTGGGATCTCGATTACCAGTGGAACGACGCGTCATGGATGCACGAGCGGGGCGCCCATAATCACCTCAAGGCGCCCATCAGCATCTACGAAATGCATGTGGGTTCCTGGATGCGGGTGCCCGAAGAGGGGAACCGCCCCCTGACTTACCGCGAGCTGGCGCCACGCCTGGCGGAGTACCTGAACCGCCTGGGCTTCACCCACGTGGAATTCATGCCGGTCATGGAACATCCGTTTGGGGGGTCCTGGGGATATCAGGTGACGGGTTACTTCGCCCCCACCAGCCGTTTTGGGACTCCCCAGGATTTCATGTACCTCGTGGATTACCTCCACCAGCACGGGATTGGCGTGATCCTGGACTGGGTGCCCTCCCACTTCTGCGCCGACGGCCATGGACTCGGCTTTTTCGACGGGACCCATCTTTACGAGCATGCGGATCCCCGCAAGGGATTCCATCCCGACTGGAGCAGTTACATCTTCAACTACGGTCGTAACGAGGTGCGCAGCTTCCTGCTCAGTTCCGCCCTGTTCTGGCTGGATCGGTACCACGCCGACGGGCTGAGAGTGGATGCAGTGGCCTCCATGCTTTATCTGGATTACTCCCGCAAGGACGGCGAGTGGATTCCCAATCAGTACGGCGGGAAGGAGAACATCGAGGCGATCGAGTTCCTACGCCGGTTCAACCACGAGGTGTATTCATCCTTTCCGGATGTCCAGACTTACGCCGAGGAATCCACCGCCTGGCCGATGGTTTCACGGCCGACCTGGCTGGGCGGGTTGGGGTTTGGCATGAAGTGGGACATGGGGTGGATGCATGACACGCTGTCTTACATGTCCAAGGATCCGATCCACCGGCGCTATCATCACAACAACCTGACTTTCCGGATGCTGTACGCCTTCCAGGAGAACTTCGTCCTGCCGCTTTCCCACGACGAGGTAGTGCACGGCAAACGTTCGTTGATCGGCAAGATGCCCGGCGACGACTGGCAGAAGTTCGCCAACCTCAGGACCCTGTTTGGCTACATGTTCGCCCAGCCGGCCAAGAAGCTGCTGTTCATGGGCGGGGAGTTTGGCCAGTGGAACGAATGGTTCCACGAAATCAGCCTCGACTGGCATCTCACGGAGCTCCCCTTTCACTCCGGTCTGCAGCGTTGGGTGGCGGATCTGAACCGGGTTTACCGACGCGAGGCGGCTCTGCACGAACACGACTTTGACCCGGCGGGTTTCGAATGGATCGACTGTGGAGACAGTGATCAAAGCGTGATCAGCCTTCTGCGCAAGGGGGGGCAGGGCGACCTGGTTCTGGTGTTATGCAACTTCACTCCGGTGCCGCGTTTCGACTATCGCGTCGGCGTGCCGCGGGGAGGCTACTGGCAGGAAGTGCTCAACAGCGATGCCCCTGCGTACGGAGGCAGCGGCCTGGGCAACTGGGGAGGATGTCAGGCGGAAGATCAGCCTTACCACGGTCGTCCGCAATCGTTGCGGCTGACTTTGCCTCCGCTGTCGGCTGTCTACTTCAAGTGGGCGGTTGCCTGAACCGACCCAGATCGAGATGCCGTCTGAGGCTTGGATCGGCTGAGGAGAAATTCGACGGCCGATGTGTTGCAGGACTTGACAGCGGAAAACAGCGGTTCCTATACTCACTGGGTTCTAAAGCGTCGGTCACGGTCAGCCTGCGGGTTTGTCGGTAACTCCAACCGGGGGGGTGTGATGGGAGAGGAAGTCAAAGGGGACTTTACCGTTACTGTTTCCCGGGCCGGGCAACAACTGGCGCGCACTTTCAGGGTATCCTTCAGGGTTCTGGTCATCGGCTTCATTGCCTCCCTCTGTTTTCTGACCGCGGTCGTGTTCACCTCGTTCCACTACTATCGGATGTGGACTGTGACCAAGGACTACATCCGCCTGCAGCGGGAACTGGACCGGATGAAGAAGCAGGACGAGATCCTGCGGCTGGCGGCCAAACAGCTGGGAGACCAGATCGCCTCTCTCCAGGTCACGGCCCAGAAACTGAAGATTCTTTCCGGCTTCGATGCCGATTCCTGGGGCGGCCGGGGCGGCCCATCCTCTGTTCCCAACCCGGTGCTAAGCCTCAGCCCCAAGGATTTCTCGCGGCATTTCAAGACCCTGGACCGGAAACGCATTACACTGGAGGCCGAGCTCCGGCAGCTTCAGGATTACTACACCACCCGCGAGATCCTGATGGCCGCAACGCCCTCGATGATGCCCGTCCGGGGGTATCCCTCCGACCGATTCGGCCAGCGGGACGATCCTTTTACCGGGGATGAGGATTTCCACCCCGGGGTGGATATCTCCGCCCCCCGGGGTACCAAGGTGGTGGCGACTGCCGATGGACTGGTGGTGTTCGCCGGCCGTCGTCCCGGGTACGGCAACCTGGTCGGGATCGAGCACAAATTCGGGATCGCAACCCGTTACGGCCACCTGGAGCGCTACACCGTCCGGGCAGGGCAGCGTGTGAAACGGGGTGACGTGATCGGCTATGTGGGTTCCACCGGCCGGACGACCGGGGCACACCTCCACTATGAGGTCCGGTTCCATAACCAGCCGCTCAATCCGCTGCGGTTTTTCCAGACGCAGTCTGGCCAGCCGGCCCAGATGGCGGCGAACCGCTAACCGTCGCCCCTCGGGGTGACGGAATCGCGGGCTGTCGAGAAGGGCTGTGGGGAATGAAGCCTCGGACCTCACCGCTCCTGAGGTTCCGCCATACTGCTCCCCTGATACGCGTCACCCCATGGGTGACCTCTTTCCTCGTTTCTGCCTCACCCGCAGGCCGCCCGGGTTAGACTTTCTCCGGGCGTCATGCATCATCACAATGAGTTGCCGGAAAGTGTGCAGTGCAGCGACGAGTACCTTTTGCATCTGGCCCTGCAGGGGAATGCGGGGAGTTTCGGCGAACTGGTGCGCCGCTGGGAACGGAGGATCTTCGGATTCATCCGGCGGTATGTGGGCGACAGCGAAGATGCCCGGGACCTCACTCAGAACACCTTCACCAAGGCGTATCTGAACTTGAGGCACCTTTCGGACCCCAGTCGGTTCTCGTCCTGGCTGTACAAGATTGCCGTCAACGAATGCCGCATGCGATTGCGCAGCCGCAGCCGACGGCCGACCGCCGACTGGGAAGAGAATACCGCGGCAGTCGAGCGCGGCGAACAGGACCGGTTGACGCCCGAGGTCCACTACCAGGGGCGGGAACAGCTTCGACGCCTGGAAGCGGCGTTTCGCATGCTCCCCCGGGAACAACAGGAGGTGATCCTGATGAAAGAGTTCCAGGGGATGAAGTTCCAGCACATTGCGGAGGCCCTGGACATTCCCCTGTCGACGGCCAAGTCCCGGCTCTATTTGGGGCTGAGGACGCTGCGGCGGCTGGTGGAGGACAGTCATGACTTGTGACGAGACCCGTGAGCTGATGATGGACATCCTTTACGGGGAGGATGTCCGACCGGCCGAGGCAGCCGGATTCTTCCTGCACCTCCGGCAGTGCGCGGACTGCAGCGAAGAGTATCTGGAGTTGCTGGGAACCCGGGAAATGCTGCAGGGATGGTCGCTCCCGGCCGAGAGTCCGGAGCCCGTCCGAATCCCGGAGCCGGCCGTTCGGTGGCGGCCCGACCGCTGGTTCGCAGTCCTGCACAAGGTTGCCGCCGCGATCCTGATGCTGGCGGGAGCGGTCTTCCTTCTCCAGCGGGTGGGAGTTTTGCCGGCGGGTGCCCGAAACCTGAACGAGGAGCAGCTCCAGCGGATGATCCATGAGGTTGTAGTGGCCCGGCAGGATGAAAGCCTGCGCGTGATCGGCGAGGCGCTGCTTTCCATCAAGGAGGAGCTGGAACTGCGCGACCGGGCGCGCATCGAATCGGTTTACCACGACATTTACACCATGGAACAGCGCTGGCTGGAGACGCTGGAGTCCAGGAATCGCAGGGTGAGCGACAGTCTCGATCGCTGAGGATGGCTGAATCATGTGGTTTATACTGGTGTTGAGTGGATGGCTGGCGCTGGGTGCTCCCGCCCAGGCGGGTGCCGCGGGTGCCAGACTGAGCGAGCTGAAGAGAGACTCGCGCGTCTTCGAGCGGATCATCGGCGAGATTCTGCGGCAGCACTTTACGAATCCCTTTGCTGTCGCCGCCGAGCCTCAGGGGGCATACCTCCCCGGCTACGGGGTGGTGGTGACCTTTCACCTGAAGATCAACCGGGGCACGATCCGGGGTTTCTGGGGTGAGGTCGGGAACACGGAACCGACCTCCGGCACCTCACGGGAGGACCAGTTGGCGACCGTCCGCCGGCTGGTGGTGCAGGTGTTGTCGGATTACGCCGCTACCATGAAGAGTCTGGATGCTGGGGAGCGGGTTTCCGTCTGCGCTCACGTGGAAGACCGCAACGAACTGAATCCGGGCGCTGCCCGGGTGGATATTGTGGCAGTGGCGAAGAAGAGCGACATCGATCTGTATGCGACCCGCAAGATCACCTTGGAGGATTTCCAGTCGCGGGTGTCGCTGCTGGAGTACTGACCACCCATGATTGCCCTGGCCGAGTTGAGAGGACGCAAGCGTTTCGGTGAGACCCTGGTCGAAAAGGGAGTGGTGTCCCAGGACGAATTGAACACCGTGGTGAACCTGCGGGCCCAGACCCGGGAGAAGATCGGGAAGCTGCTGGTCGATCTGGGGGCGCTTTCCGAGACCGATCTGGTGCGCCACCTGAGCGAGTATCTGTCGATCCCCTTTGTCACCAGCGAGCAGTTTCCATCCGTGCCGGTCCTGGAGAATACCTTTTCGGTCAAGTTCATGCGGGAGTGCCGGTTTGTCCCCATCGGCAAGGAAGGGGATCGGAAGCTGGTGGTGGCGATGGCGGACCCGCTGGACAAGTCCACGCTGGATGCCATCCGTCTGTATAGCCCGTTCAAGGAAGTCGAGGTCTATCTGGCGCCGGAGTCGGAGATCCTCGACCTGATCGAAAAGTTTTACGGCAACCAGGCGTCTTCTTTGGGGCGTCTGGTGGAGGGCATCAACGACGAAGGATTCGAGGGCTTTGGCGAGGAACTGGAGGATGTCGAGCAGCTCAAGGACCTGGCTTCAGAGGCTCCGGTCATCCGGCTGGTCAACCTGGTCATCTCCCGGGCGATCGAGGCCCGGGCCTCCGACATCCACATCGAGCCGTTCGAGAAGGACCTCAAGGTCCGCTACCGGATCGACGGCGTACTCTACGACGTGGAGTCTCCCCCCAAGCGTCTGAAGGCGGCGGTGATCTCCCGCATCAAGATCATGGCCCGCCTGAACATCGCCGAGCGCCGGATTCCGCAGGACGGGCGGATCAAGATGAGAGTTCTGGGCCGTGACATCGATCTCCGCGTCTCCACCCTGCCGACCATGTACGGCGAGAGCGTGGTGATGCGGATCCTGGACAAGAGCAACACCCAGATTTACGACCTGGAACGGCTGGGTTTCAGCCCCCTCATGCTGGAACAGTTCGGCGACCTGATCCACCGGCCCCATGGGATCATCCTGGTCACCGGCCCCACTGGAAGCGGGAAGACCACGACGCTGTATGCGGCGCTGACCCGGATCAACCAGCCCGACAAGAAGATCATCACCATCGAGGATCCGGTGGAGTACCAGATCGACGGGATCAACCAGATCCACGTCAACCCGCAGATCGGACTGACCTTCGCCGCCGGCCTGCGGTCCATCGTCCGCCAGGACCCGGACGTGATCATGGTGGGCGAGATGCGGGATCTGGAGACCGCCGAGATCGGCATCCGGGCCGCGTTGACCGGCCACCTGGTGTTCAGCACCCTGCATACCAACGATGCTCCCAGCGCCATCGCCCGGCTGGTGGACATGGGCGCCGAGGACTACCTCATCGCCTCTTCCGTGCTGGGGGTACTCGCCCAACGTCTGGTCCGGGTGATCTGTCCCCACTGCAAGGTAGAGGCCGAAGTGGAGCGCCGCTATCTCGAGGAACTGGGTTTCCTCAAGGACTGGGATGGCCGGGTCTACGAAGGCCGTGGCTGCAAGGAATGCAGCCAGACCGGCTATCGGGGGCGGCTCGGCATCTACGAGCTCATGCTCATGAACGATGACATTCGGCGTCTGACCATCACCAATGCCGATTCCAGCCAGTTGCGCAAGGCGGCGGTCCAGAACGGCATGGTGACCCTCCGGCGCGACGGATTTGAAAAGGTGCGTCTCGGGCTGACCACGGTCGCCGAGGTCATCAGGGTGACCCAGGAAACGTAAGGGGCTGGGAGGAATCGATGCCGTTTTTCCAATACAAGGCGGTGGCCCCGGACGGACGGGTCATCGAGGGGACTCTGGAAGCCGCCGACCGCAACATCGCCCTGTCCAGGCTGGAGGAGCAGGGACAGCTCCCGATCCGGGTCTACTCCAAGGATGAAGCCGGCATTTTCGGCTCGGAGATTCAACTTCCCTGGCGGCGCCGGCGGGTCAGCCGCAACGATCTGTTGCTGTTTACCCAGGAGCTGTCCGCGCTGCTGAGGGCGGGACTTCCCCTGGACCGCAGCCTCAGCATCCTGTCCGACCTCACGGAGAACCCGTTTCTGGTGGAGGTGGTGAAGGATCTGCTGAGGGAGATCAAGGGGGGAAAATCGCTTTCCGAAGCGCTTTCCATCTACCCCCAGGTGTTCCCCAAGCTCTATGCCAACATGGTGAGGGCGGGCGAAATCAGCGGGGCCTTGGACGACATTCTGGTCCGGGTGGTGGAGTACCTCGAAAGTGTCGAGGAGTTGAAGAACTATTTCATCTCGTCCCTGATCTACCCCGCGATCCTGGCCCTGGTGGGCAGCGGATCGATCATCGTGATGGTCACTTTTGTGATCCCGAAGTTTGCCGCCATCTTCGAGAACGCAGGGGCGCCGATCCCACTTCCCATGCAGATCCTGCTGGGTGTCAGTGGAGTGCTCACGGGTTACTGGTGGCTGATTTTGCTGGTACTGGCGGGCCTGGGACTCTGGTGGAAGCAGAGCCTGGGGACCGAAACCGGCCGCCTGGCCTGGGATCGGCGGCTGCTGAACCTGCCGGTACTGGGGTCCCTGTTGCAGCGGATGGAGGTGGCGCGCTTTTCCCGGACGCTGGGAACACTCCTGAAGAGCGCTGTGCCGCTCATCCAGTCCATCCTGATCGTGCGGGAAGTGATCACCAACCGTGTGATCTCTTCCGCCATGGAAGGAGTGATCTCCGGAGTGAAAAAAGGTGAGGGGCTTGCCCGTCCGGTCCGCGAATCGGAGGTCTTCCCTCCCTATGCCGTCCACCTCCTGGAGGTAGGCGAGGAGACGGGCCGGCTTGACGACATGCTCCTCCAGATCGCTGAGACCTACGACCGGGAACTGCGCACCGCCATCAAGCGGCTGATCGCCCTGTTCGAACCTGCCATGATTCTGATCATGGGCCTCATCATCGGGTTGATGGTGGTGTCCATGCTGTACTCGATATTCAGCATCAACGCGGTGCCCATCTAGGGGACAGGGGCGGCGGAGGTGCAAGGAGAAACGATGAGAATACGTGAAGACCGGAAGAAGCACAGCCGGGGGTTCTCGCTGATCGAGCTGATCGTGGTGCTGGTCATCCTCGGTCTGCTGGCCACCGTGGTGGGGCCCAGCGTCATGGAGCGGCTGGCCAAGGGCAAGGCGGAAATCGCCAAGATCCAGATTGCCGACCTGAAAGGAGCCCTGGGGCTGTTTCGCTTCGACGTCGGACGCTACCCCACCACGGCCGAGGGTTTGACGGCCCTATTACAGAACCCGGGCATCGACAACTGGGCAGGCCCCTATCTGGACAAGGCTTCCCTGCCGAAGGACCCCTGGGGACGGGATTACCAGTACCGCTCGCCGGGACAGTTCGGGGAGTACGACCTGTACAGTCTGGGCGCCGACGGAGTGGAAGGTGGCGAAGGCGACAACCAGGACATCACATCCTGGTAAACCGGGTGCCGGTTTCAGCCTGCTGGAACTGATCCTGGTGCTGTTGTTGCTGGCGGCGGCCGCGACAGTTGTTGTCCCGTCTTTTGTCCAGGGGATGGCCAGGTTCCAGTTGGAGGCGGCCACCCGGGATCTGGCAACCAATCTCCGTCAGGCCCGGACTCGGGCCGTGGCGACCCAACGCGTCTACCGGGTGCTCCTGCAACCGGCTGAGGTATCGGGGGAGCCCTCCGCTTACACCGTGACAGATGAGTATGAGCACCCGTTGAAGACCTTCCTGTTGCCGGAGCCGGTGTCGTTTGCGGGAGTCGGCGAAGCCGGCTGGAATCCGGTCATCAGTTTCTACCCCAACGGCCGGTGTTCCAGGGGAACGATCAGCCTTGAGGCGGGAAACCGCCGCCTTTCGATCGTCCTGAATCCCATCACCGGCTTCGGCTCTCTGGTACGGCCGGGTCAGGACAGCCGATGAAAAGCCGTGGATTCACATTGTTGGAAATCATCATCGCCGTCGCCATCCTGGCGGCGGGGGTGGGGGCCGTCATGCAGACCTTCAGCGGCGGGATGAACAACATCCGGCGCATCGATCTCGCCCACCGGGCCATGAACCACGCCGAAAACGTAATGAATGAAATCCTCACCGACCAGAACATTATGGGGCCGATTACCCTGGGGGGAGACCTTGATCAAGACTTCAGTTTCAACGTGACGGTAGATTACTGGGAGCCGCCCCAAACCGGCCTGCAGATCGATGCGACCGAACGGCGCGTGGAACTGCTCAGCGTGGTGGTGGATATCAACTTCAAACACGACCGCTTCGGCCGGAAATACCGGGCAGTCTGTCTCAAGGCGGTTTCCCTGCAGCCGGAAGGGTTAGGACCGGCGGGGCTGGACCCCATTCGGCAACTGTTCGGGGGGCCGATGCAATGAGCGCCCGAGAGCACAGCGGCGGCTTCACTTTGCTCGAGGTGATCGTGGCTCTGGCCATCTTTGCGCTCATGGCCGGCGTCATTTTCAGTTCTCTGCAATTCGCTGCGGATGCCTTCGACCGCACGCAGCGGAAGATCGAAGACCAAGCTACCCAGCGCATCCTCTTCGACCAGATCAAACGCCAGGTGGGATCGCTGTTCCCGTTGTACCCCATGGCCGGCTTTGCGGCCACGGAATTTGGACCCGACGGCACGGCAGACCCCATCTCCCAGCTCGCCATGTCGCAGGTGGTGTTGTTCCACGGTGAACCGGAGTTCATGGTGTTTGTCACCGTTGCGCCGTTGATTCTCTATGAGAACCCGGGCCTGACCGTGGTCCGCTACGGTCTGGCGCAGGACGAGTTCGGCACGTACTACCTGGGCGCCATGGAGACCCGGTACGCAGGCCAGGCCAGCTTCGTGGAAATGATCGAAGCCCCGATCGGACGCCCGCTGGCGTTGGTCAAGAACATCCACCGTGTCGTCTTCGAGTATTACGGTTTTGATGAAGCCGGCGGGCGCTGGGTCTGGTTTCCCCGGTGGTCCGGTGCCGAGGCGGGAACGGTTCCCCAGGCGGTGAAGATCGCCTTTGACGACCGTTATGTGCTGGTTCCCATCAATGCCACCGTCTTCTGGGGATCGCCGGCGGCCGGTGTGCGGCGGGCCATCACCCCGCTGGTGGGGGAATAATTTGGGCGGGTGTGGGATGAACTTTGGACGTTCGGCGGCATCCCCAACTAGCGTGAGACTCGGGGAGCGGGGAGCAGTGCTGGTGGTTGTCCTGTGGGTGGTCCTGGCCCTCAGCCTGCTGGCACTCTCCTTCTCGGCCTCGGTTCGGACCGAGGTCGATGCCGCCCGGAACGTCGTGGAACAGAAGCAGGCTTTCTACATGGCCAGAGCCGGAATCGAGTACGCGGTCTACCGGCTGCTGGAGCAGCAGAGCGCTTTCTTCAACGTCCAGCGTCAGGCCCAGCTCGAGCTGGATCCCACGCAAACCGGGATGTTGACCGGTCCGCTCAGGCTGGAGCTGGCGGATGGGGCGGCTGACATCGAGCTGGTGGACGAGTCCGGAAAGATCAACGTGAACCTGGCTCCCGACAACCTGATCTTCAACGTTCTGCTGATGATCGGCGTCCCCGGTCCGCAGGCGGACATCATCACCGATTCCATTGGGGACTGGATGGACCCCGACGACCTGATCCGGCCCTTCGGAGCCGAGGCCCAGTACTATGCTTCCCTGGATTCACCCTATCCCATCAAGAATGGGCCTTTCGATCTGCCCGAAGAACTCCTCCTCGTGCAAGGCGTGACTCCGGAGATCTATTACGGCCGAAAGACCACCGCCGAGAACGGAGAGCCGGTGGAGCTGTATGGGCTGCAGAACTATTTCACCACCTTCAGCACAGTCAACCGGATCGACGTCAACTCGGCGCCGATTCCGGTCCTGGCGGCGATCCCGGGGCTGGATTTCGGCACGGCATTGCTCATCGACCAGGTGCGCCGGCAGGCGCCGCTCCGGGATGTCGCCGAGCTGTCCAAAACCATCCCGGGGATCGGCGGCGAGGTCATGAATTTCCTCGCCGTGGTACGCTCTGGGGTTTACAGCGTCCACAGTGTGGGCCGGGTCAACGGTTCCCAGGTAGTCAGCCGGATCCGTGCGGTGATCCGGGCGGACGGAACCGGTCCCAAGGGGTATTCGATACTGTACTGGAACGAGTCAAACACCGAACTGTAGGTTTCAGACGGATGTTCAATCTGGATTCGTCCTTAGGCGTGGAGGTTCGCGGCGACAGGCTGACTCTGGCCTCGGTGCGCAAGGGGTTCCAGGAATATTCACTGCGGAGCCACCTGATCGTGGAGGACTACGCCGGACTGCCCCGTAACGAACTGGTGGCAAAGATCCGGCAGTTCTCGCGCACCAACGGTTTCAACCGGGAAAACGTGGTAGTGGGCCTGTCGAGGGCTTCGGTCGTCATCCGCGAGGTGGAGTTCCCCCTCGATGTGGAGGAGAACCTGGCCCAGGTTGTGAAATCCCAGGTGGAACGCTTCGAACCGGTGGAGGAAAGCCGGTCGGTTTACGACTATGCGGTGGTATATCGGGACGAGGAGAGCCGGAGGCTGCGGATTCAGATCACCATGGCCCCCCTGGACGCCGTGGAGTCCGTGCTGAACCTGTTCCAGGAGGTGGGCCTGTATCCTGCCTCGATCCGTCATTCGGGGACGGGACTCGGTCACCTGCTGGCCGTTCACGAGGACGGCCGTCCGCGCCGCGAACCGGTTCTGATTGTGCGGGTGGAGCGGGAATTTCTGGAGCTGGTCTGTGTGGGGCCGGACCAGGCAATGCAGTCCCAGGCTGCCGCCTGGAACGGTGAGCCGGCGGACGCGGATCGTCTCCTGGAAGCTGTGGCCGAGCTGCTGGCTCCGTGGGAAGATCGTCTTCAGACCCTGGGCAAGCTGTACTTGGCGGGAACGCTGGGCAGGGCCGCGCTTGCGGCGATCAAGCAGCGGGTTCCCGACTCGGAGCTGCTGGAGTCAGGTCTGTCCCTGCGCTGGAAGGGAGTCGCCCGTCCGCCGCTGGAGGAGCTGGCGGGAGCCATCGGGTTGGCGGTATCGGGGATCACCCGGTTGGGCAAACCGGTCAACCTGATCCCCTCTGAACGCCGCCTGGTGGGCGGCCGTCCCAGCCTGCTGGCGACCTACGTGCTGGCCGGGGTGTTTGTGGTGGGACTGGGTGCCGAGGTTACCCGGGGCTATTTCCAACAGCGGGCGCTGGTCGACCAGGTGCAAAGCCAGATCGCCGTGCTGCAGCCGGAAGTGGAGGTGGCATTTCAGCTTCGCGAGCAGGCCGCGGCGAAACGCGCGGAGCTGGAAGAGATCAGCAAGCTGTTCGGCCGGCGGGAGAAGATCCTTCTTGTCCTCAAGGATCTGACCGAGCGTCTGCCCGACGACAGCTATCTGCAGAATGTCCAGATCGAAGGGCAACAGGTGACGATTCAGGGATTCTCCAGTCAGGCTTCCTCCCTGCTGCCGCTGCTGTCGGAGTCGCCTTACCTGGAGGGCGTCAAGGCCAACTGGATCACCCAGGATGCCCGACAGGGTAAGGAGCGCTTCAATTTCACGGCCAGAGTGAAGTGAACATGAAGATTTCAAATCGCGACCGCAAGGTACTTTGGGTTGGAGGGATCGTCACAGCGGTGATCCTCGTGGCCTTCTACGGCGTGCTGCCGCTTTATGAGTCCATGGGTGAGGCGGAAGGCGAGCTGCACCAGAGCGAGCTGGTGCTGGCCCAGCGGATCCGCGCCATTTCCAGCCAGGAGATCTACCGGCGGGAGAACGCGGAACTGGACCAAGAGCTGAATCGACTGCGCTCCCAACTGCTGGATTCGACGGATCCGGCGGTGGCCCAGAACCAGCTGGAGAACCTGGTCCGGTCGTTGGCGGAACAGAACGGCGTCATCATCACCCGCAGCACACCGCTGCAGGGCAAGAAACTGGGGGAGAAGTATACGAAGGTCACCCTCCAGGTCAACATCCAGGGGGAGATGAGTCAGCTTACCGACTTTCTGCACGCACTGGCGGTGCATCCGAAATATCTGGAAGTCGAAGACTTCAACATCACCAGCATCAACGCCCGGGGGGAGATCAGACTTCAGCCCAGGCTGAATGTGTCGGGCATTGTCCGGGTTCAGGAAGGTTAACCGTGGCAAGAAAGATCCTGCTCATCAATCTGCTGTTGCTGATGGGAGTGGCAGGACTCTCCTACCACCTGGTGGAGGCCTGGGAGGCTTTCGAATCGCAGCGGAACCTGGCTGCCATCCTGGCATCGGCTGAACGCCAACTGGGACCTGCTGAGGAGCCGGCGGTCACCGCCGCGCCCCCGGAAGTTCAGTTGCCCGATCTGAGCGTCATCTCCGAACGGGACCTCTTCAGGCCGGAACGGCGGCCTCCCGCAGAGGTTCCTGCGGACACCGCGGTGGTAGAGGCACCCAAGTTTCCCAAACGCCCGCAGATGCAGGGTGCCAGCGAAGTCAACGGGGAGCGGCGGGCGCTGCTGACCATTTACGATACGCCCAAATCTCCGGGTGATCTGCGGCAGGTGGCCAAAGGCGACCTGGTGCAAGGTTACACGGTTACCGACATCACGGATACGACGGTGGTGTTGCAGTGGAACGACGTCAGGGAAGTCATCGACATGTTCGACGCCGAGCCGGGCGCGCCGCAGCCCCAGGTCCAGGCGGCGCGCAAAGGGGTATCCGTCAACATCATCCGGGTAGGTACCAAGCACGCGGCGGTAGAGACTTCGTCTTCCGAAGAGGCGCAGACCGAACGGGCGTCCCAGGCCGGTTCGCCGGTCCCCCCGGCAGCGGCTCCCGCGCGGCGGGTGTTGCCGGACCGCCGTAGCGCCCAACAGCGCCGGGGAACCCCCGGAAGCCAGGAGACGCTGATCCAGAGCTTGGTTGGAGTGCCGCGGCCGGTTGCGCCCGCCGAGACGCCAACTCCAGCGCCAGAGAATCCGTGACAGGGGATATCGGCTGACCCTCGCCGAAAAAGGTAGTGAGCATGAGACCTAGACTGTTGTTGTGGTGGTGTTTGGTATTGACCGGAGGTTTGATCCGGGAGGCCCGTCCGGCGACGGTGTTCTTTCAGGAGCCTGCGACGACCCGGGGTGCCGGCGTCGGAGGAGTCAACCCGGCCACCGGGATGCCCGGGCTGGTGGGGGGCGGTGGGGCCGCACCGGCAAGCCGGCAGGAAGATCTCCAGGAGCAGTTTCGTCGCCGGGTACAGGAACTGCAACAAAAGCAGCAACAGGCCACCCGTCCCGGCGGTGTCCCCGGTCAATCCGGCCTGGTGGGCACACCCGGCAAGAATGCCGATATCGGATCCATGACCCGCTCCGGCCCGGGTGTCAAGCTCAACTACAACAACGCTCCCATCGATCGGGTGGTCAACGCCGTAATGCAGGAGCTGGGATACAGTTACGTGATCGACCCCGCCGTGCAGGGGACCGTCACCATCTTCTCCATGCGGGAGATTCCCCGGGAGCATCTCTTCGGCGTGCTGGAGCAGTTGCTCAAGATGAACGGCCACGCCATCGTCAAACAGGGAGACTTTTACACGATCCTGCCTCTCGGCCAGAGCCCCACCATCCCCCACGGAGTGCTGATGAGCACCTCCGGGCAGACGACTGGTTCCGGACCGTCACAGCCAACCCCTTCCTCCGCCCCGTCAGGGCAGGGATCGCCGGAGGGTTCGCCTCCGCCCCGTCAGGAACCTGCCGAGCCGCCACGGGGCGCGGGCGAACAGGAGAACCAGCCGCCGGCTCCTGTGGAAGCGGGACCGCAAGTGATCAGGATCGAACCGCCCGGTCAGCTCCAGGAACAGGGCGTGGTGACCTATATCATCCCCCTGCATTTCATCCCATCTGAAGAGATGTTGAAGATGGTCCAGGTGTTCCTGTCCAGCGGGGCGACAGTCGTGGATTTTGCGCCCAGCAACATGCTGATGATCACGGACTATCCCCGCAATATCGAGCAGGTGCTGACCCTGGTCAACCTGCTGGACACCCGCTATTTTGACCTCAACACGGTGGATCTGATCCCCATCCGCTTCAATCAGGCGAAGGATGTGGCGGAGGACCTGGGCAAGGTGTTTGCCTCGGGTGATTCCGCGGCGGGAGTCAGGATCGTCGCCATCGAACGGCTCAACAGCCTGCTGATTGTGACGCGCTCGCCCCAGGTCTTCCAGGAGGTGACCCGCTGGATCTCCCGTCTGGACGCCCCGTCCACGACGAGCAATCTCAAGACGTACGTTTACCAGGTGGAAAACAACACGGCGGTCCAGATCGCCCAGATCCTGGGCGAGCTTTTCCAGGATGGTCTTGGGCTCCCCTCCTCCGCCACCGCCGAAGCCGCCGACCAGGAAGGCCGCCTTGCCCGGGAAAGCAGTGCGTCCCAGCGTTCCGCCTATCGGGATCCCGGTTTTGTGGAGAGCGGCTCGCGCTACGACCGTTTGGGTGCACTGGGATCCCGCGGTCTGGGCGGCTATGGCGGCTACGGTGGCTATGGCGGCTATGGCGGCTATGGCGGTTATGGCGGCTACGGCGGCGGACTTGGCGGGGGATATGGCGGCGGCCTGGGCATGCGGGAACTGGGACCCGCTCTCTCGGCGTCGTCCCAATCCCAGATCCGTGCCATCTATGCCGGCAACGTCAAGATCGTCGTCAACGAGTTCAACAACTCCTTGATCATTCAGGGAACCGAGGCGGATATCCAGTTCATCCTGGACACAGTGCGCCAGTTGGACACCTTGCCCCGCCAGGTAGTGATCGAGGCTCGCATCTTTTCGGTCGAACTCCGGGATGAGCTGAGCCTGGGGGTGACCGCCTTCCTTCAATCGAAGGGTCTGGGGGCCGTCGACAGCAACAACAAGCCGGTTCCCGCCACCACCGGGTCTTTGAAGGATGGTGTGTTTACGGCCACCACGCGGGCGGTGATCGGGGGGGAAAGGGAGCTGCAGGCGATCCTGAAAGCTTTGCGGGACAAGACCAACGTCGAGATCCTGGAGGCGCCGCGGGTCCTTGCCCTGGACGGCACGCCGGCATCCATCAACATCGGCGCCGAGGTGCCAGTCACTTCGGCCTCTTTCGGCAACCCGCTGCAGTCCGGCAATACCAACTTCATCAACTCGATCCAGTTCCGGCCCACCGGTACGACCCTGCTGATCGTCCCCAGGATCAGCGCCAGCGGTATTGTGACCATGGACCTGGTGCTGGAGGTCAGCTCGGCTACTGGACCGGCACTGACTCCCACCATCAACCGGAACTACATCCAGAGCTCCTTTATCGTGCGCGACGGACAGAGCGTGGGGATCGCCGGCCTGATCAGCGACTCGCATAACGTGGGCCGGACGCGGGTCCCTCTGCTTGGAGACATCCCGATCCTGGGGGCGATCTTTGGAACCACAACCCGCACCGACCGCCGGTTCGAGCTGGTGATCTTCATTACCCCAAGAGTCATCCGGACCCTCCCGTCCTCCACCGAGCTGACTCTGGAGTTCAAGCGTGCTCTGAAGAATGCCTACGAGTACATCGAACACATGGAGGCGGAACAGGAAGAGCTGATCGACCGCCGCCGGCTGGAGGAACTCGACTCCGGGGCGCGCCCCCAGTAGTGCGGGCCGGAAGTGTGCGGCGGGGGGCTACGGGTGGGGCTGGCCGGCTACCCAGCGGGTGATGTCATCCACGTAATTCATCACCACCGGAATCTGGAAGGTTCGGGTCTCGCCTGCGACCTTCAGGGTCAGTTGCACCTGGGAGGTCTGGTTGGGCTCTGCCGGCGGGTGATGGAGGCCGAGCAGGATGCGGCCGCTGGAGCGAGGGGCGACCGACTCCAGCGGGGAAAGAATCTGCAGCCGATCCTTGTCGAATTGGAGGGCCTCGACCTGAACCTCCTCGTGGAGTCCGTTGCGGATGGTGATGGCGGCCGGTTGCCGGGGTGACAGCGCGTAGAAGCGAAGCTGTGCCGGGAAGATCTCCAGGGTCTCGGGGAGTCGCTGCTGGGCCAGTTCCCGGGCTCGGGCGCGGACCCGCTCGACGATGGGCAACGGCCGGGGGACACGCACCTTCCAGCCGTCGGCGGTTTGTACCCAGGTTTCCGTGATCTCCTGGGGAACCCGCGAATTCATCAGCAGGCGCTGAACGCTCACCGTGACCACGGCGGAATCCGGGCTGGGGTGGGCGATGGCCTTCACTTTCCAGTCGGAAAAGGACCCCTCGGTGCGCCGGATGAAATGGTTCAGGTCATCCGGATGCACATGGCGGAGGGCCCCCGCCTTGTCCCCCTTCTGGAGGAGTTCCCAGTACTCGGTGACGGCGGTTTCCAGATCCGGGGTGTCCTGCGTCTGCTGGCTCCGGGCTGAGCCGGCCGACGCCGCCAGGGAAAGGGGCCAGACAAGGAAGAGGAACCACACCAGAAGCTGGGTCATGGGCGAAAAAAAGGGGCTGGTCCAAAGCCAGCCCCTTGTGAAGAACCCGCAGAAGTGCGGAGCAATTACTCGACAGTGATGCCCTTGCCGGTGAAATCGCTCTGCAACGGGAAGGACTGCTGGCTCCAGGCCGATTCGAAGGTGTTCACATAGGTGCCCACCATGGCGTCGAACTCGCCCACGAAGTAGCAGTACCCGACGAACTCGTCCGTCGTCTTGTCAAAACCGAGTTCGGCCAGCACTTCATCGATGTAGAAGACCCAGGTCGCGCCCGGCACCAGCTTGCCTTCGGCGTTCAGTCCGGCGCCCACGGCAGGGTTCGAGCTGCTGGCGTACACGAAAACCTCAGGACCGCCTTCCCCGAGAGTGTTGTAGCAGAACACCCACACCTGGCCCTCCGTGTCGGAGCCGGTGGGGAATCCGCCGAACGTGACTCCTTCTACCTGGGGAGTGCCCAGAGAGTTGCTGACGGAGATGGCCGTCCGGGTGCCGTCGGGCAAGGACGCTACGTACGCGGCTACGGTTGCTGAAAAGTCAGTAGTCTCGTCAGTCTGCAGAAACACTTTCGCATCGGCACCCTTTGCAGCCATGGCGGGCACTGCCATCGCCAGCGCCAATACGAACAAAACCAGGAAGAGCTTACCCTTTCCCATTCTCTCCACTCCTTTCACCTTGCAAATTCAAATTGTGATGATTCCTTTGAGAACCCCTCAAAAGCTCTCCAAAACAACGAGTTATTCTAAGCGCCCACTTTGGCGGGGGTCAAGACCGAATTTCCCTGCAAGTCAACCCCCACGTCAATCTCTGAGCTGTTGGGCTTGCCGGTAGGTCCTGACCGCTTCATGCACCAGCCCCTGCTGCCTGTAAAGTTTGCCCTTCAGCATCAGAAGCTGGAATTCACTGTCGGCCTCATCCAGGCGGCGCAAAGCGCTGTCGATGACCTGGTGGCCCAAGTCGTATTTGCGGGCAGCCATCAGTCCGTTGACCACCACCCACACTTCCTTGACCACCAACTGTTCCCGCTCACCGGTGAAGCCCAGGTCCAAGATTTTCAGGAACTCCGGAAGCACCCGCTCGAACTCGCCCTGTTCGATCAGGATGGCGATGATCTCGTGTTGGGTCGCCGCCATCCGGAGGTCGGGGTCTTCCACAGACGCTGCCATAGCGCCGGCCGGTGCCGGCAACCACGCCAACAGCCAGAGCAACAAGAGCAGACCAGACTTTGTGCTCATTCCGAATCTCCCCCACCCTTGAATGGATTTCCCCGCGGATTCCGGGCGAAGTCAAAGAACGGATTTTCGTCGTCGATAGGCGCCATGAACGGGTTGCCCGAAGCCTGGATGCTGAACGAGTCCAGCTCTGCCAGCCAGCGATCCGGCGCCGCAGGGGCCGGCTCCTGCATGCGGACCGCCACGATCCCACTCAACACCAGCAACAGGGCGGAAGCAGCGGCGTAAGCCCACTGGGGTATCTGAAGCCAGTTCCAGAAAGACCTCCTCGCGGCAACCCGGGTTTCGGGCCGGCGGCGCAATTCAGCCTCCAGCCGCAACCAGAGTCCGGGCGGCGGTCCCAGCTTCTCAGCCGCTGACAGGGCGGTTCCCAGCCGGCGCTGGATGGCCAGGAACCGCGAGCACTCCCCACACGACTGGAGGTGAGCCCCTAACCGGGCCTCCTCAGCCGGAGAGAGAGCCCCGTCCAGCCAGGCGCTGATGTCAACCTGCCACCGTTCACAACTCATCGACGGCCCTTCGCCAGGTAAGAAGAAACAGCCTCCTTGACCGCCAGACGCGCCCGGTAGATATCAGTCTTGACCGAAAGCAGAGAACGTCCGACGATACCGGCAATCTCCTCGTAGCTCATTCGTTCGAACACCGCCAGGATGAAGACATCCCGGTACTTGGGACGCAGCGACCGGAGGGAAGCCTCCACCACTCCCTGCAGCTCGGAGTTGAGAACCAGCTCTTCCGGGTCCAGGCCGTACGTGTCGTCGGGGAGGAACTCGAAATAGCCTTTCTCGTCGTCATCGATGGAGACCTCAGCTTTTCTCCGGGTCCGCCTGATCCGCTGGTAGACCTCGTTGCGGGCAATCCGAAACAGCCAGAATCGGAACTGCCCCACATCCCTCAGGTTCGGCAACTCCGAGTACGCCTTGAGGAACGTGTCCTGGGTCAGGTCTTCGGCCTCCTCGGTCGAGCCCGCCAACCTCGCGATGAAGTTGAATACAGGCTTCGCATAATGGTCGTAGAGTGACTGGAAATCACCGATGGAGCCATTCCGGGCTCGCTCAACAATGAGCTCCAGTTCTCGTGGACTGATTTCGGACGACATGGGAACCGGGGAGTGTAGCCTATCATGCCCTCTGCCCGATCGTGTTCTCCTGCCGACCGACTCAGCCGGACCCTACCCAAAAGCACCGATAGAAGATGGCGGAGGAGGCCAAAAGTTGCATGGCCGCGCCGTCGCCGAAGATCTCTGAGATCATCTGGCAGGAGGCCGACATCTATCCCAGCCGCTTCTGGCAATAACGATTGAGACGCCGATCACAAATATAGGCCGAACCACGGTTTTATTTTGCGTCCTGGAGGGCGAGCGGTATAAGATGGGCGACAGTCTCGTCACGGGAGCAGGATAAGTGGCTGAAACAGAGGAAAAGCCTGGTGGGCCGATCATGCGGTTCGGCCGCCGTGTGCTCTGGTACTCACTGTCAGCCATCCTGCTGCTTTCCTTGCCTACCTTCAGTGATCTGCGCCCGCGGGTCGGCGGACATATCACCCGGCTCATGGAGGGAATCGGCTTCAGCCGTTCCCCGGCCGGCGCCCAGCCTCTTCGCCGGGAGGCTGATGCCCGCTGGCCAGCTCCTTCTGCGGTGGAGGTCGGCGGCTTTGGCGAGTCGGGGTTTGTGGGCAGTGCGCGCCCGTTCCGGGAGACGATCAACGCCGCCGCTCCGGGCACCCAAAGAGCCCGTTCAGAGCGGCGCATGGGATTCCCGGTCCCGCCGCCGCGGCCTGCGGCCGCAGGCCCCCAGTCACCTCCCCCCGGCGGACCGCAGGCGGCAGTGGGGCGCGCCGTGGCCCCTCCCGGCTCGAATCTGGTTCCCGAACTGCTGGGCGAATTGTCCCGGCTGGAACGGGATTATGACGCTTTGGCCTCGAGCCTGTTCCCGGCTTCCGCAGGACTCCGATCCGGTTTCTTCGGTTCCTCGGCTCTCGCCAATCCCTTCGCGGAGGCACTCTTCGGAGGAGGTGGCGGAGGCGGGACCGATCCCCCGGCCGGCGATGGCGGCACCGGTTCCGGCGGAGGGAATTCGGGAGATCCGTCAGGTGGGAATGGTGGCAGCGGTTCAGGGGGTGGTACCGGGGGTGGACAGAACCCCGGCGGGGGCGACTCCAACCCGCCACCGCCGCCAAACGATCCTGGTAGTGGTGACTCGGAGCCGGAACCGGCCGGTCCCACCACCTTTCTGGTGCTGGGACCGTACGGAGCGGACCCGGATACCGTAGCCTTCCTGGGCGTCAGGCGCCAGGACGGCTCCCTGCTCCTCGATAACGGCCTGGAACTGAACCTGTTTTCCGGCGTCGTCGGTCCCGGCCGCCTCTCCTTCATTTTCGAAAGCGGCCGGCAGGTGGTGACCGGGGATGTGCAAGCGGATGGCGTGCCGGACCTGTTTGTCACCCTGGAGGCTCCCCTCGGAACTGCGGTCTCCGGACATCGAGTCACCGGGGGCACGCTGCAGCAGTGGATGTTCGGGTTTTTCCTTTACGACCGGGTGGTCTCGTACGCCCTGTTTGACTATGACGGTGACGGGCGGGAGGAATTCGTCGCCATCTCGGCCAGGAACTCGAACCTCATCGTCTTCCGCATCCGTAACGGCGAGCTGGAGTACTTGCGGGAGCTGAGCCTTCCCCTCGTTCCCGGCCTGGTTTCGGTGAGCCGGGACCTGATCCGGCGGGATCAGTCCCAGCTCCAGGTCTTCGACCGCACTCTGAAGAACTTCGTCACCTTCGATTCGCGATTTCCGGGAGTCTATTCCTTCGCGCGGCCATCAGGGTTCCGTTCAGCCCAGGATCTGGCGGTCCCGCAGGCGAACGGCCACCTGGCGCGGCAGTATCGGCTCCTGACCTATCTGGACCGCATGGTGCTGGCCGAGCTGGTCGGGGACCAGTACCGAATGATCGGAAGCTTTTATACCGGCGGAGGCATTCCCACTGTGCTGGTGGGCGATTTCTTTGCCGACGGCACCCAGCGCCTGGTCCTCCTGCCTTGAGACTTTTCCTCCCCCGGGTCATCTTTCTCCTGTTTGGGAAGACTGACTCGTGGCATCAAGAGCGGGGGAGGGGAAGACGAGGTTACTCATGGATCGATGGGTGCGGTACGCAGCGCTGCTCCCCCTTTTCTCTACCTGGTTCGCCACGCAGGCGGGCTCGGGAGTCCGAGCCGCAGGACCGGGAGTGCCGGCGGTCGCTTTTCTGCAGGCAGATGTCACGACCGCAAAGCGGGCGGTTTTCGCCCACTTCCTGGCCTACGTTCCCGATCCCTCCAATCCTGGGCGGGCTGTCGACGGTGCCATCTCGGTGAGCAACGTCTGCGCAGCGCCTCCCGAGGTCGGCCTGTTCATTGGAGATGACTCTCCCAAAGGCCGGGTCATTCTCCATCTCTACCATCTGGACGGGACCCATGTTGCATACGTTACCGGGCCCAACTCGCCCGGTGCCGGCCTGGATTCGGCCGGGGAGCTCGGCCCGGGGCAGACCTGGACCGTCCGGCTGGCGGAGGTGCTGGCTGCGGCCCGGGGCGTGCCGGAGCAGCAAGTCACCGATTTCCGCGGCTATGCCTGGATTCTGTCGGAATTCGACTGCCTCGCAGGGACTTACACCAACACCATCTTCGGGCTGGGATTCAGCCAGGCCTACGAGATGTCGCCGGCCATGGGGCAGGGCGGCTTCTTCGGAGGCGTGCAGGTTCCCACTCCCTGATCCGGGCTGTCTCGGACCGATGCTGAAGACGACGAAGTCCCTATGCCGAAATCATGGGTTCCGGCTGGTGACGGAGCGCGGATTGTTGCTTCTGCTGATGTACCCGGCGGCGCTCCTGCAGGTTTCATCGTCGGCGCTGCCAGCGGAATCGCTTCGCCCCAGAGTGGAAGCCTTTTGGCAGGCGGTGCTCTCACAGGACCGGCAGGCAGCGGCAGCCATGGTGGGTGCCGAGGGCCGGTCCCGTTTCCAGTCCATGGCTCTGTTGCCGATCCACTCCTGGCGTCTGGTCCGACTCGAAACGGCGCCGTCCGGAAGGTCCGCTCTGGTGGTGATCGACTGCGTCCTCCGCCATGATCTGGGCCGGTTCCCCACGCGGGTGACTCAACGGTGGAATCTCCACGGGTCCGACTGGTGGCTGGAAGTGGCCGAAGGGACCGCCGGCGAGGTCAACCGGCTTCTGTATGGGGCTCCTGCCCCCCCAGACCGGACTCGGGACCGTCCTTCGCCCTGAGCCCCCGGCGGAAGCCTTCCGCCCAGGCCAGCGAACCCAGCAACAGGGCCGGGAGGCAGAGAGCCGCCCTTGCAGCCTCCTTTGGAGCTGCACGGGCCAGCCGCCGCAGGACCCGTGCGACCCTGACCGCCGGCAACAGATAGGCGGCTTCCGGGCACTTCGCCAAAAACGATCCGGACAGGGGACGGTTCCGCCGCAGGCGCCCACTCCAATATCCCAGCCGGAGGAGATGGCCGAGCATCTCTCCCCAGCGGGAGCGGTGGTGGTGTTGGACACCGGTGGAACCCTCGAACCAGGCCGGCCGGTTCAAGCCCTGGAAAAACAGGAGATCCTCCGCCATGGCCCATGCGGGATCGAACCCCCCGGCGTCCAGGAATTCGTCTCTGCGGATCAGCAGGTTGCAGGTTGGCAGAAAACGCCTCGGTCCTGAAGCCGTACCCGGAACAAACTCGGAGAACTCGAGCCAATGCTGGACCGCGCACGCCACCCCCGCGGGATTGGCGTTACCCACGTAACCTCCGGCCGCAGCAGGCTGGGGCCGGGTCTCGAGACAGTCATACAGGATCGACAGCCAGGTCGGTTCGGCGATCACGTCGGCATCCAGGAAGGCCAAGACCCGGCCCCGGGCCAGGGAGGCACCCAGGTTGCGCGCTGCTCCTGGCAAATGACGCCCTCGCGGCTGGATGAGACGGGTCTGGGGGTAACGTGCCCGCACCCAGCCCGTCAGATCCACTCCGGACGAATCCACCACCACCACCTCATAGGAAGGGCAGGACTGTTGCGCGAACACTGAACGGAGAGTGAAGCCCAGGGTACGCAGGCTGTGAAAGGAGGGGATGATGATGCTCACCTCCGGTACTGCCATGTCCGCGCCCCCCATCAGCTTGCCGGCCCCCCGGCGGCTGGCTTCACAGGAACCCTGAACCCGTCCCGTGCGCCCGTCCAGAGAGCGGCGAGCCGGCGCGTCCGCAAGGTAAGCAGGTTCCAGCCCAGACTGGCGGCGAACGTCAGGGCATACCTGAACCACAGCGCCCGTCCCGCGCCATGCTTGCGAAGGAAGAGCACCGCATTGCGCCGGGTCCAGTACGTCTTGAAATCAGGCTGATTCCGGGTGGAGTGTCCTCCCAGATGTTCGGCGACGGCGGCCGGGCAGTAAACCACAGGAAATCCCGCGCGCCGGACCCTGTAAAGGAAGTCCACCTCCTCCTGATACATGAAGAACTGGGGGTCGAATCCACCCGCCCGCCGGAAAACGTCACGGTGGATCAGCAGCACCGCCCCCAACAGAACCTCCACGTGAGACTCACGGTTCCAGCCCGGGTGCCGGGCCGGAGCATCCTTTCCCACCAGGGTCGCGGCCACGTGATCCCATGTGAACTTGCCCCAGGCCGCCTCGAGACGGTCAGGACATTCCGCCTGTACCACCTTCGGTCCGAAGACACCACAGCCGTGGCGGCGAACGGCGTCCATCAGCGCCGAGACCATCCCGCGGCTGACCCGGACATCGTTGTTCAACACCAGAAAACAGTCGGGTTCGGGCAAGCCGGGGTGGTCGGCTACCCGAGCCACCGCCGCGTTGACCGCCGCGCCGTAACCAACGTTCTGTTCAAGCCTCCAGACGTGGAGTCCCGGGAACTCCGTCTCCAGTCGAAGGTCCGAACCATCGGTCGACCCATTGTCGATGACCACGATCTGCAGTCGCGGATAGTCGCTGCAGGTCAGGCTGCGGACCGTTTCGATCACCTGGTCGCCGCCGTTCCAGTTCACGCAGACGGCCAGTACGGTGTCATGACCTGCCATAACTCCCTGAAGGCCTCCGGGAAGTCCCGTATGAACCGCCTCCGCTTGCGGACGGCCACCGGTGTGGCCGCCCAACCCGCCGCGATACCCCGCAGAAACGCGCCGGTGTGTCCGGCCTTGACGGAGTGAAAGAGCAGGCTCCTGGTCCAGCCGAGAAACAGCCATGGCAGATGGCGCCAAGGCTGATACATTACCATCAGCAGCCATCGGTTTCGGGTGATCCAGTAGACCCTTCGGTCCGAATAGAAGGCCCGCGGTTTTCCCCCGGCGCCGGAGCCCGTACGCTGGGGGTCGGACGCGGCCTCACGGTGGAGGACAACCGCATCCGGAAGGTAACCGCAGCGATAGCCGTAAAGCCGTGCCCGCAGGCTCAGTTCGACATCTTCCAGGTACATGACGAAATCCTCGTCAAAGAACCCGATGTGTCTCAGCATTTCCATCCGGTAGAAGGCGGCTCCGGCGCTCGCACCCATGACCTCCTCGGCGGCGGGGTATCGACCCGCTGCTTCCCCCCAGCCCCGTTTGGTGGGCAGCCCGGTACGGCTGTAGAGGTCTCCGGCGGCATCCAGCAGATCGGGATCCTCCGCCTGGAGAATCCGGCTGGCAAAGAAGCCGAAATTCGGGGGCGCCTCCCGCAAGGCCCGCAGACCCGCTTCGGCCCACTGGGCTTCCGGTTCGGCGTCGTTGTTCAACAGCGCCGCGAAAGGGGTGGTAACCCGCAACAGCCCGCGGTTGGCCGCGGCGGCGAAACCCAGATTCCTTTCCAGAGAGAGCAGTGTGACCTGGGGATACGCCTCACGCACCAGTGAAGCGGTGTCGTCGGTCGAACCGTCGTCCACGACCAGGATCTGTACAGGCGCGGCTTGCCGCTTCAGAGCCTCCAGGCAGCCCCGCAGCAAGTCCCGCCGGTTCCAGGTGGGCACAATGACGGTCAGCTCAGAGGCTTCGTGTTTCAAGGCCGGGGCCCAGCGTCCTTTCCCTCCAGCACGCCTAACATATAGTAGTAAGTCATCAAGTCGGGATAGAAGCGGGAGAGGTCCGGCCACTGGCGGTATTCGGTGAGCCGGCAGAGGGCGCCCACCACCCGCATCTTGAGATGGGCCAGGGGGCTGTACGAGGCCAGGCGATCGAGCCCCAGAAACCCCGCGGCGTCGGGGTGCCGGCGATAAAAGCTCCAGGCGGACCTTCCCACCTGGCGCTGCCGGGCCGCGAAACGACGCAGATCGAGAGGATGGTTATGACAGGCCGACGCCTTTTCAGCGTAGGTGAGCCGCATCCCGGCCTTCTGCAGCCGCAGACTCAGCTCGATGTCCTCCCACCCGTATTCCTGAAAGCTCTCGTCAAAGCCGCCGGACTCCAGGAAACGCCGGCGGGGGAGCGAAAGGTTGCTGGTGTAGAAGAAGTTGAAGGGAACGTCCAGCGGATCCTGAATCAGCGCGAAACCAAACTGCCAGCCGTACTCCCCGATGTAATCCAGAAAGCGGGTGCGGCGGAATTCAGGCGGCCATGTGGTGTAGCCGATCACCGAGGTCCGGCTGGCCGCCGGGTCCGGGTCCAGACTCAAATGGGCGGCCAGGTGTTCGGCCAGAAAGCGGGGCGAAGGAATGATGTCATCACCCAGGAAGACCAGCCAATGGCCGCAGGCTCGCCGCGCCCCGAGATTGCGGGCTGCTCCCTGCTTCCGGTTGGGCTGGTACAGGTAATGGACCGGGACGGGGGACTGTAGCTGGATCTGAGTCACCACGTCCGCCGTGGCGTCGGTGGATCCGTCGTCGACCACCAGCACCTCGAAGGCCGGAGCCTCTTCCTGGTGCAGAAGGGCCTCGAGGGTCCGGGCCAGAACCCGGTACCGGTTCCAGGTGGGGATCACGACGCTAAGCTGCAAACCACGCCCTCCAGGCCCGGCGGATGGCAGTCACCGGACCCTCCTCCAACCAGATATCCAGGAAGCGGCGCCATCGGGAACGCGGCCGCGGTGCCGCCGACAACGGATGCAGAAGGGCTGCCAGCCCCTGCTGCTGGATCCGCGCCAGTTCCTGCCGGGCGGCCCTCAAGCGTTCGACTGTACGGCTCGGCGCCGTTTCCAGCGCCCTCATGAAGTCCTCAGTACAGAAGACCTCATCCAGCCGAAGGCTCCGGATCAGATCCAGCTCGGCGGCCATGTATTCGGCATCCAGGACGATCGGTCGCAGGGGGTCGGAGAACAGGGCAAACAGCTCCGTGTCGGTGCGCCGCCGACCTGCCTGGACCAGCCTCCGTTTCTCGAGGATCCGGGGCAGGGAATCGATCACGTCGTCCACCGCCACCAGATGATTGAAGGCGTCCAGCAGGTCTTCGAGGGCCTGAGGGTTCTCCGCCTCAAACGCCCGGTTGGCCGTCTCACGCCAAAGATAGAAGGCCTCGCGGTTGACTCCTGAGCAGCGGACCGCCCGTTTGAGAGCCAGCAGAACCGCCAGCGGAACGATCTTGCGGAAGTGGTCGGCGTCATAGTTTTTGATGATGGTCAGCAGGGCATTGCGGTGCATCAGGTACCGCATCTTGGGGAGGCTGTTCACCTGGAAGGTTCCGTGTCCGCGGTGGTAGACCTGCGATTCGGGGGCCAGGCGCACTTCATGGCCGCTGATCCACAGCCGCCAGCCCAGGTCCACGTCCTCGAAGATGGCAAAGTAGTCCTCGTCGAAGGCGCCCACCTGCAGGAACACATCCCGGTGGATGAACATCGCGCCGCCGCAGGGGAAGAGGACATGGTGGGGAGTGGAAACCGCCGCCGCCAGTTCCCCCAGGTCCCGCTGGGCGGCGTAGCCGAGATACTGCAGGGAGGACCCGTTATAGTCGATCCGCTGTCCATCCCAGTCCAGGATTCTGGAGGCGACGCAGGGGGCCTCTTCAAGTTTCGGCAAAGCGGCGGCGATCCAGGCGGGGTGACACCGCATGTCGTTATTGATGAAGGCCAGCACCCTTCCCTGTGCCGCGCGGGCCGCCCGGTTGCAGGGCGAGGCGAAGCCAAGGTTGGTTTCGTTGCGCAGGACTCTGACCTCGGGGAACTGGCGGCCGAGGAACTCGACCGAGTCGTCGCTGCTGGCGTTGTCCACCACAATGACTTCTCCGGGTCCCAGCGGCAGCAGGCTCGGCAGGAGGACTTCCAGGTGCCGGCGGCCGTTCCAGTTGGGCGTGATGACGGAGACGTCAGAAGCGGACAGGGACATGGGGCGACTGGAGAATCAATGCCTCGAGCTCGCGGTCCCGCCTTTTTCGGCGCCGCTGGACGGCCCGGCGCAGGCGCAAAGTCTCGGGCAGAAAAACCAGGTTCCACAGAAGGTTGCGGATCTGGGCCAGTTTTCGAGGCCAACGCTGTCGCAACGCCATCAGCCGTATCACCATCCGGACCGCGTTCCGGACCTCGTAGTTCTTCAACAGCGAACGGATGTTGTTGCGCTCACCCAGCACCTCCCGCCACAGCAGAGTCCGGTGAACCCGGGTGGAGCCGCCGAAATGGTGATAAACGACAGCCTTCGGTTCGGTCACGATGCAGTACCCGGCCAGCCAGCAACGCCAGCCGAAATCCACGTCCTCATGGTACATGAAGAAGCGTTCATCGAAACCGCCAAGCTCCAGAAAGACGTCGCGCCGGAACAGGGAAGCCGCCGCCGGTGCAAACAGGACCGGTGAAGACTCATCGTACTGGCCCCGGTCCTCTTCCAGCATTCCCCGGTCCCAGGTATAGCCCAGCATGTTCATCCCTCCTCCGACCCCGTTGAGGAGCTGCGGGCGGCCGGCGAGGCGCATCTTGGGCGCCACGGCGGCAATCTGATCATCCGCCCTGGCGCGATCCACCAGTTCCTCCAGCCATCGCTCCTCGGCCTCGAGATCCGTGTTCAGGAAGACGATGAAGGCAGCCCGGCAGCGGGCTGCCGCCAGATTGGCGGCCCGGGCAAAACCGAGGTTGCTGGTTTGGGGCAAGGCCTGGACCCAGGGAAAGTCGGCGGCCACCAGTTTGAGACTGTTGTCTGCGGAGGCGTTGTCCACCAGCACCGTCTCCGCCGGCGGATGAGTCTGCCGCTGGAGGCTCCGCAGGAGGGCGGGGAGGTGATCCGCGCCGTTATAGTTGATGATGGCCAGACTGACCTGGATCGCTTGGGGTTCGGTTTGACCGGACACGGGACTCAAGTGCTCCTTCCGAGGCGGCGCCGCAAACGCTGCCACGCCAGCCGCCACAGAGGGGTTCCCCGAAGCTGCTGCAGCTCCGTGGCCACCCGTTCCCGCTGGGTTTCGAGGCTCCGGATCTCGGCCATGAGGGCGTCCAGTTGGCGGGACTGCAGCTCCGCCAGCTCGATGCGCGCGTTGGCCAGGAACTGGGCATCCAGCAGCGCCTGTTCGTACCCGGTCACCCACTGGTGGAACCTTGCCACCACCGCAGCGGGTATGAGCTCCGGCTGGCTTGCCGCCGCTGCTGCGGAGTCAGTGACGACCGTTTCTTCACCTGCCACTCCAGCGATAGTCGCAGGCGGGGATTCCGCTTCGGGGAAACCGGGCGCGAGGACCAGGTAGATGGAACGGTAGGCCGGGTCTTTCAGGTCGGCCTGGAAGAAGCTGCGGTTGTATGCCTCGTTCCAGGAACGGAACAGCCGCCAGTCCGGCACCCGGAAGAAAAGCTGCGTCAGAGCCTGGGCCGCCAGCCAGGCCGGCAGATGGCCGCTGGGAAAGCGGAAAACCCTGAAGCCCTGCGCCTCGAAAAATCGCCGGACCATGCCGGGTTCGGGCAGGCCGAGGGCCGCATGTTCTTCCAGGAATGTATGTCCCTGCATCAGTCCTTCGCTCAGCCGGGCCTCGGCGGCGCAGACCGCCGGTGTCCCCTCCGGGCACCCGATGACGAGGGCTCGGGCGGCGATCCGGGCCAGTTCCGCCAGGAAGCGATGGCGCTGCTCGGGCTGGACATGTTCCAGCACGTCCAGGGACAGCACCAGGTCGAAGGATGCATCCTGGAAGGGGAGGTCGAGGGCATCGGCGGGAACGTGATCCCAGTGGTCCGCCTGGCGCAGGTCACAGGAAACGACCTGGGTGTTGGGCCTGCCGGGATCCAGGAAATCGCGGGAGACGGCCATGTGGCCCTGTTGGTCGCCCAGAAGCCCCCCCACGTCGAGCATGGAGTGGGGTGCAACGAATGCCGCCAGCTCCGCTCCCAGGCGGTATCGCTGATAGAGATCGAAGGGCAGTCCGGAAGTCAGTGCCGTGGGTTGCAGGACATGGGCCTGCAGGCGCAGTCGTCCCAGCTGGAGGGGGGTCTGGGGAGGCTGCACCCGAAAGTGGAGATGGTGGCCGCCTTCCGGCAGGGGGAGGCCGTCAATCGACACGGAGTATTGTCGGGCCTCGGTGGTGCAGTGGATACGGGCCAGCGGGAGGTCGTCGAGGCGGATCTCCAGGGATCCCAGCCGGCCGGTGGTCAAGGCTTCGGCGCTGAAGGACAGCGAGAGGGAGGGCCCTGGGTTGTAAAGGTACAGGGAGGCGCCTTCCGGGTTCACCGCCCGGAACCCTTCCTGCAATGGACCCCAGCCCGTGCGCGGTACGGCTGACAGCGGGGCGCTCTGGATGAAATCCGGCACTTCGGCGATGTAGTCGTGCTGGAAGAGGGCCAGGCGGGGGGCGAGGGGAGAGCCTTCCCGGCAGGCCAGGAACTGGAAGTTGTAGGCAGGGCCCGAAAAGCGGAACTGGACCTTGAAACCGAGCTCCTCCAGGAGCTTGAGCCAGAAAGCGGGCGGCCGTTCGAAGCAGTGGGTGGGCTCCGGACGTCGGAAAAACAGCGGATCGGGGGTCGCCCCTAGCAGCAGACCGTGGGGTGCCAGGATGCGGGCCGCCTCCGAAAGGCACATCCAGGGACGCTCCAGATGTTCGAGGACGTCGAAGAGGGTGACGACGTCGGCGGTGGCGCTGCGCAGGGGCAAGCGGTGGATGTCGGCCCGAGCCAGGCGGTGGGACAGACTGGGTTCCTGGGCAAGGGCCCAGGCGCTGGTGTCCACCCCGAAGGCCCGATAGCCGCGGCGTCCGGCCTCGTGCAACAGGTAGCCGTAGGCGCACCCGAGGTCCACTAGCGTGCCGTGGGGCAGCAGGCGGCCGATCACGTCCATCCAGGCGGCCCAGTCAGGGTGAGCCGAGGCATAGCCTTCCGGGGGATAACCGCTGGTGATGCCATGGAAGTAGCCGTGGTTGTAGGCCGCTGCGGAACTGCCGGGAAGCGGTTTCCAGACCCGGTCAAGGGCGCGGATACGGGACGGGAGCAGGTCGGGAGGCACAGGGAGGTATTGTAAACGCCGGCGGCGGCTGAGGCGACTCCAGCACGGAATTTCCAGCCGTCCTGGAGGAAGGCGGCGCACCGGCGGCTGGCCGCCACGGTTTTGTTGCGACTTTTCCGGAAGCCGGGCATCTTCTCTCCCCGTAAATGACGGCCGGGCTGAAGGCCAGGAGATCCAGGTTCAGGCGATTAAGTTGTTGCGGCCTGCTGGATTCTCCTGTAAGATGTGCCGGTCGGAGAGTTCCGAGCAGTTGGGGATTTGCCCGCAAGCAGGTCTGAAAGAGGGTAGGAGTTACTGATCCAAGGTAAACAGTGTAAGGAGGAGTCAATTTCATGAGCAAACACAAGCTTCTATTGGTTCTTGGCGTGGTGGCCGTGGTGTTGGCCATGACGCCGGGCCTCTTCGCCCAGTCCGATCCGAAGGCTGGCTACGCGGAGTGGGTGACGGAGGCTCAGTCGCGCAACATTCCGGCGGGGTCGGTGAATGACCCGGGATCGCACCTGACCTACATTTTGGACACCGGCGTCAATGCGCGGAAGGAATTCGGCACGGCGCTCAGGACCAAGACCAGCTCCGTGCTGGTGGACATGGCTTCCAAACTGGACACGGACGGGGACGGCAACCTGGATCCCGGTGCGATCATCCAGAATTTCGTCGCCATCACCAATACCCATCCGACGATGGCGGTGACGATCCACTTCCGTTACTACAACGACAACTGCGAGGACGTGCTGGACTTCCTGGTGCTGTTGACCTGCAACGACACGCTGTTGTTCGACCCGTTCAACTATGTGATTCCCGCGACGGGTAACCTGAATACCGCCAACCGGTTCTTCAAGGCTTCGGCGAACCAGGTGTTGACGCCGATTTCGACCCTGCAGTGGGGGTCCGGCCGGTTCGTTCTGACGGCAGCCGCTTCAGGCGCGAACATCGACCAGGACGACGATGTGGAGATCCTGTTCCCGTACGAGCTGGGCGAGGCCAACAAGGATTTCTGCAACGTCAACAAAGGGACTTCCGTAGGCCCTGGCCCGTTGGATGCCACGCTTGCCGGTTCGGTGGGCAATGTGGGTATTGCCGCGGGTCTGGTGGCGAGCAACTTGCATGTTTTCAATGCCTCCCAGATTTCCTTCAACTTCCTGATCGGGATGCAGACCTACGCCAAGTCGGTGGTGATTGGCGGCCAGCCTGACTTCCAAGCCGGCGGCGCCAATGCCTGGGCGCGTCCCGCGATCTATCGCGGATTGGATGAGAATCGCGGCATCAGCGGCTGGCCGGATGGCGATGCTGACTTCGCCCCCACCGGCAAGCTGGTTCTGGGCACCGAGGGACTCACCAACTATCCCGGTGGCGCTGTCTGGCAGATCAATAACAGCTACTATCTCCGCAATGAAGTTCATGGCGGGGATGTGCAGTGGAATGGCTTGGGTGATTCCTGGTCGAATTACGGTGCCCAGGGCACTGCGCCGTTCTTCACCGCGGCAAGCCAGGCGACCGATATGGTGATGCATTTCCTGTCGGTGGCCGATGACTACAACGGGAGCACCAACGTCGGTGCCGGTTCCCAGTATCCGGACAAAGCCGCAAACATCGAGCCGGCTGCGACTGTCTACGTGATGCAGATCTACGACAACGACGAAGATCCGCTGATCCTGCAGGTAGCTCCGCCGCTCAATGTTTCGCCGCCGGTGGTGGGTGAGGTGGTCGAGCTGAAGATCACCTGCATCTGCCTGCGCACCTTCTTCACCACCACGATCGCTCCGGGTACCAACCTGGACGACTTCACGGTGGCCGAGATCGCCAACGCCGGTGTGCCTGAGATTCTGGCCGGTGACGGCGCGAAGTTCGATGGCCTGTTCAAGGCGAAGGGTTCGGACATCTCCGGTGGCTGGATCCGCTTCGTGCGGGACAACACTGTCCAGATCGACATCACGGCCACCGGCGCCAACGGCGACGGTTTGGCTGCGGGTGTGGATCTTGGCCGGTACCTGTTCTCCGGAACCGGTACGGCTACCATTAACGCACCGGGCTTCCGGGATCACTACGCTGGAGCGTCTTTCGTGACGATTTCCAATGCGTTCACGACCCAGGGCGGCTTCGGTGCTCTGTGGTGGAACTACGCGGTGCCAGCCAGTGCGCTGGTCTCCGAGCTGGGCGATCCGAACTTCGATCGGGCGCGGGGGCACTAATCGCCCCACCAGTTCACCCATCCTGCGTGTGTCGGGATTTTCCGAGTCCCGGCACATGCAGGTGGGCTGGTTTTCACAGTTCTGGAAAAGGGGGAGCTGAGGCTCCCCCTTTCTTTTTTTGAGAGGCTGGGTTTCAAAGTCTGCCGGGTATTGGCGTGGGGATGCCGGGAAATCCGGCGGCCATGGAAGCTGGATCGCAAACGGGGCGGGATTCGGGAGAAGGCATGACGATCAGAGCGCGTGGGATATGGGCAGGTGCGCTCATCGCTATCTGGGCTTGGGGGAGCCTGGCTGGTGTCGGCCGTGACGGGCGTTTGCAGCCCTTGGCGACCAGCCACAGGGAAGGGGCCTACCTCCCGGAGCCGGAAGGTCTCGCCGACCAGATGGCCTACGATCCGAACGGCAACCTGCATTTTGTCTACACAGCGGCAGTTCCGGGTCAGAAGAGTTCTGAGATTTTCTATCGCCGGCTGGACCGTTCCACGGGTATTCTTGGGCCCGCCTTTCCCCTGCCGTCCTCCAGCGATGTCAACGTGGCTCCAGGGTTGCGGCTGGATGACGCCGGGCGGGTGCATGTGACGTGGCTTGAAGTCTCACCACGGGAGGACCGCAACCTTGTCCGCTATGCCCGCCTGCTCGGGTCTGAACTGGCGGTTGAAATGGTGCACAGCTTCGATGTGGGTTCGGCCAAGCCCAACCCGCGGCTGGAGATTGCAGGGGGGGGCTCGAGTTTGTGGTGTCTGTTCGCCGTGGGCGAGACGGGAAAGCCGTGGAAGTTTGCCGCCATGAAGAGCGTCGATCGGGGCCATCACTGGGCGCTCGAGGAAGAGTTGTTCTGTGGGCTGAGTTGTGGTGACCGCCGGATCCGGACACTGCATGTAACGGAGTCGGAGGGCTGGCTGGCGGTTTGGTCCCGGCGAACCGAGACCGGGGAGCAGGTGGTGGCCCGGCTCTGGGCTTCCCCCTCCGGCTGGACCCCGGAGCAAGTCGTGAGCGATGGCGGCGGTGGTGTGGTTCTTTCGCCCAGGGTAGCCGCACATGGAAATGCCGTGGCGGTGGCATGGGAGATCCGCCGGCTGAACCGGCGGCAGATTGCCGCGGATCACTCTCCGAACGGCGGCCGAAGCTGGGGGCAGGACCGTGTGTGGGAGCTGGATGCCGAGCGGGGAGATTTCGATCTCTTTTTCCATGGGGGACGGTTTTCCTTGCTGGAGTGGGGGGTGGAAGGGCCGCTGCTGAGTCCCCTGAGCAGGATCAGGACATGGGCGCTGGAGAGTTCGAAGACGCCCTCCAATGAGATCGCTCTGGAGCTCGAAGGGGCGATCCGGGAGCTGGCGCTGGCGAGGCACCCGGAGGCAGTCACCGTGGTGGGATTGGTGCAGAGCCTGGACGAGCCGCTGCGCCTGATGCTGGTGGACGGAGGGCTCGGGGAACCGCGCTGGATTGATCTGGATGGCAGGGGTGTCTATTATGATGGGCTGGGCGTCAGCCAGGGGGCTTTCGGGGGGAGATTTGTTGCCGGGTTCCGCCGGCATCGACCGGTTGGCTTCATGCGCGGAGCCAGCCTGGACAATGCAATGCTGATTCTGGCGGAGCTGGAAGCGGCGGAATCTGTGGAATCCGGACCCGGAGGTTGAGGGTGATGAAGCGTAGAGTGTTGTGTGGCTTGGTGACGGCGAGCGCCTTCACGCTGTGGCTTGGGGCGGCCAAGCCGGTGATTGTGCGGGTCGACCCCGTCCCCCCGAATACGTGTCAGCCTGGAAGCTGTACGGCGCCCGGCGCCCGGATCATGGGTGATCGGATCCGCCTGGTGGCGGTCGGTGACGGAGGCGGCGACTTGCGCCCTCTTCAGTACCAGTGGAGCTTTGTCCAGCGGGCTACCCAGAACGAAACGCTGACGGCACCCACCCGGCAGGAGACTTTCCTGGAGATTTGGGAAAACCAGTCCAACCCAAACCTGGGCGTGGGCTCCTCGGTGATCGTTTCTGTAATAGCGACCTTCCAGGATCCGACCCCGGAGGACGAACCCAGTGATGCGTTCCTGGTCACCATCCCGATTGCTTCCAGGAACCGGCCTCCGGTCCCGGCGATTGCGGAACCGTTTTCCGGGGCCTTCGGGACTCCCACGTCTCGAATCCCCTCGGGATCAGCCATCAGTCTGTTAGACAATACGACAGACCCGGACCGGGATCCCTTCACGCCGAACTTCAGTTTCGGGCAGAAACGGAACGTGGGCACCTACATCGGTTCCCTCGTCATGATCGGAAGTCACAGTTTCCTTCCCAGCTTCACCGTCCCTTCCATGACAGGCCCCATCGACCAGGATGTAAGACTGATCGTGATGGACGGGCTCTGGCAGGTGGAAACCACTGTGACCACTTATCTGGCTCCCACTTCCTCCCAGCCGCCCCCGGGAGGAACAAATCGCGCCCCCACCCTCAGCATCACCCAGTCCAGCGTGACGGTGACCCGGGGCCAGAACGCCCAGTTGGTGGCCACAGCCAGCGACCTGGACGGTAATCCGCTGACTTTCAACTGGTTTTTCAACTCCGGGACGGTCCAACAGCCGGCTGTGGTTGAGCAGCTCAACTCCACCACCTGGCGGAGCACTTTGACGTACCCCACCTCCAGCCTGACGGTGGGGGGACCTTACACCTTCACTGTCCGCGCCCGGGAAACCACCACGTCCCCGCCCCTTGAGTCGTCCCTGGGAACCATCAGCCTTTATGTCACCCCGGAGGGAGGCTCCCAGCAGGGCTACTTCAACTTGACGCCGGGTGTCTGCGAGACCGGCAATTCCAGCCCCCAACTGGTCTCCATCACGCCGGATCCGCGGGTGTCCGAACTGCGCTATATCGCCGGCCAACAGGTAAGGGTGGAGCTGCTGTTTTCGGACAGCAGCAGCAAGTCCAACCCCATCAACCCGTTGGTACCCCTGACCGGAATCGACAGTGTGACTTGGGATTATGCCCAGTTGACGGGGCGAGGAGTGGTGCCGGCGACTTCCCTGGATGCCGGGAGCGTGCCACAGCAGGCGAAAGCTGTCCTCAGTTTTACTGCCCCCGGCGGCCAGACCGGCGAGTCCCGGGTGTCGGTGACCGCGCGTGACGTGTTCGGATGTGGGACGGCCGTCGAGTTTGGGATTGTCTTCCAGCAGTCCAGCTCAGGCACCTTGCCGGTTGCAGTGATCCGTTACGACACGGGAAGCGGTTTCCAGACCGCAGTCGACAACCAGGTCATCGCGGGACCAGCGTCCCGGACAGTGCCCTTGGATGCCAGTCAGAGCCAGGATGACGGCGGACTGGCGAACCTTAGCTTCACCTGGCAGGTGAGCGGACCCAGTGGAGCCAGCGTCAGTCCGGCAACGGGCCTGCAGTCGACCTTGACCCTGCCCGCAGGTGTGGACGGGACCTGGACGGTGACCCTGACCGCCCGGGACGCCCAGCAACAACAGGGAATCAGCCGGCTGCTGGTCAACTATGGCGGCGGCACGGTGGCGGGTGTGCCCACGGCGAAGGTCGTCTATTCCTACATCGAAGGCGGCTCCGGTACCAGTGGCCCCCACTCCAGCAACTACCGCGACTCGTCACCCCAAAGCCGCAAGATCCACCTCGACGGGCGGCAAAGCACGGACAGCAGCGGAAGTCAGGCCAATCTGGATTTCCAGTGGGTGGTGTTCGGTTTCTCCGGCGCCGCCCTCGACTCGGAGACAGCCGCCGAGGTCAATCTGACCGTGCCACCTGGAAAAGCGGGTCTGGCCAGAGTGTTGCTGGTCGTGACCGACCGGAACGTCCAGACCAAGGATGCCATCGAGGTTTCCTTCGATTTCAGTGAGGACGCGGCAGCTTTCCCCCAGGCACAGCTCTTCTACTCCACCGATGAAGGCGAAACCTTTACCGGCCCTGTGACCAACGGCCAGCAGATGACCGTCAACCAGCGGAACGTGGTGTTGCGGGCAGGGCCGGCGGAGGAGGAGAACGCGCCCCTTTACACTTGGGCAACGGGCGGCCTGCCGGGAGCCGTGTTGAGTTCGCTTACGGGCAAGACGGTTCAGCTTGCGCTGCCGGTAGGCCAGCCGGGGATCGTCACTGTTACCCTGACGGCTACCAACCAGCAGCAGCTTACCCGGTCGGTGGAACTGAAGCTTGCGGTGGATTTTGCGTTGCCCACCGCCCGGATCGTAAAGGCTCCCCAGGTGATCACCAAGGGTGAGCCGTTCGAGGTCCAGGGTTCCGGAATCTCCGGCGGCGGATCCGGTCAGTTCCAATACTTCTGGAAAATGGAGTGTTGTGACGGGCTCTCCGAGACCGGAGGCGGAAGGCTCGCGCGGCTGGTTTTGCCGGACTCCGTCACGGCGGACGAGGAGGAGACACTGAAGCTCTCCCTGAGAGTGGAAGAGGACGGGGTCCTTTCCGCCCCGGTGGTCAAGGAGATCCCCATCCAGCTCCCGCGGCTGTACTTTTCGCAATGGGCGGTGGGGCCGATCCCCAAGACTGACGAGCGTTCTCCCGACCAGCGGTTCGAGACTTCCATCGTGCTGGTCAACAGTCTGGATCAGCCGGTGGCCGGGACGCTACAGTTCCACGGGACTGGAACTTTCAACCCGGAACCGCCGGACGTGACCGTTCGCGACGAACAGGGCAATCTCAGTGGCGGGGAGACCCTCTTCGAGGTCCCGGCCGGAGGTGCCAAGGAGTTCACTGTGGTGGGCGACCAGATCCGGCTTGGCTGGCTCGAAGTCGGCGCCTCCGCCAAGTTGACGGGGCATGTTTTCTATCGCGTGGTGGAGCAGTCGGGCGAAGGGGAGGAGATCCGCTGGGAGGTGCCGATCCTCCCCGTTCTGGGTTCGGAGTTCCGGACGTCCCTGGCGGCGCTGGGGAACTGTTCAGGTGCCGCGTGCCCGCAGATCGCCCTCGCCTTGGTCAATCTCGGCGACCAGCCGGTCGACGTCAAGATCGTCCTCAGAGACGCCGACGGTACGGAATTCACTTCGCCCGGCTGGACGCTGGCACCGGGTGAACATCGTCCGAGGTTTTTGGCGGAGATTTTCAAGTCCCAGATTCTCCAGGCTTTTGGCGGAGGAACCCTGTCCCTCCGAGCCCTCCAGGGTGAAGAGGGTGGCCGCGTGGCGGCAACCATCATCCGGACAGTCGGAGGCTTGCCGTTGTCGATTCTGCCGGTGGTAGCGCAATGAAGATACCCAGTCAACGCTGCCAACCTCGTCGGCTGGCGTCGATCCTCCTGGTCGCCCTGGCAGGATTAACCTCGGTGAGCGCCTTTGCCTCAGATGACATCGCCGATGACCCCTGGATCGGTCTTTGGCGGCTCAATTCCGGCCTGGAGCACACCGCCGCCCTGCATGTGGTTGTCTCCCGGCGGGAGGGGGTCTACCAGGCCAGCCATTACAGCCAGGCTTTCGAGCGCCGTTACGATTTTGACCGTCTAGTGATCCGGGGAGACAGCCTTTACGCCGAAGCCCGGGGGACAAGCAAGCCGTTTGTGGTGGAGCTGAAGACTTCCTCCCCCGGGATGGCCTCGGGGGTCTGGAAGCTCGTGCACCCCCAGTTCCGGACGGAGATCCCCATGAAGGGAGTGAGGATCAACGGCGTGAATCACTGGAATGCTGCAGAACTGGCCAAACCTCGTGAGAGCGGGCCCCTCTTGAATCTGTTCGACGTGCTGAGCAAGGCTCCTCTGGACTCCCAGAGCGGGTTCGAGCGCTTCTGGGATGAAGAGGTCGAGGCCAGGTACTATCCGCTGGTCCAGGACGTGGTCTATGCACCGCACCTGGGCCGGGAGTCCCGGATGGAGAAGCTCCGCAGACTCCGGGAACGCCTCAATCCGGAGTACTTCGAGCGCGCTCGAAAGCTGGGGGAAGTCTTCAAGGAAGTCGGTCTGGAGCTGGAAGAGAAAGCCAAGGCGCTGAGCCGCAAGAATGTTGTTGTCATCTGCCCGCTGGTGGGTTCGGAGGGTCCTGCGCCCCTCGTTCTGGATGATGGGCTGCTGGTCAGGATCAGCCCGGACTTGCCGGATTCCCGTCATCGCGGGATCGTTGCCCGGATGTTGCTGGAGTTGCCGTTCTACCAGCAGTACCCACCTCAACTCAAGCTGATCGTCGCTACAGCCGTCCGGTCCGGCTTGGCCGTGCATCTGGCGGTGGCCAACGGCTTTGCATCCGGTCCCGAGGAGACTTTTGCCACCTGGGCCGCTGAGAAGGTGGACCAACCCCTGGGAGAACTGGCACTCCAAGTTCGCCGGTCGTTGAGGGACCCAATGCTGGCCAGCCGGCTCCCGCGAGAAGCCTTGGTTACAGTGGGAGTCGCGTTCGCCCGGCAGTTGTGTGAGAGCTACTCCCCTGCCGAACTGGTGGCCTTGAGCCAGGAGAAGCTCTCCGCGCTGTTTTTGGACTACCTGGCCGGCTTCAAGGATCGTCCCCAAGCTGAGGCTCCGTCAGCGAATTGACGCCCGGCTTCGGTCGGTGACATCGCCCTGACCAGAGTTTCCCCAAGGAAAGGGTTTTCCTGCACGCTCTGCCGGCACCACTCCTGATTCCCCAGGACCGGCCTCGCTGGTCCCAAATTTGCTCCCCCTTTGCTGATGCCTGGTTTAGTTAGGTGACGACCGTCACGCTTGAGAACGGCGCTTCAGAAGGAGACTACGTGCGAACAAATCAAGACGGTTTTCCCGGCGGGAGTGAGCCATGAAGTATCGCGGTTTTCCCTATATTTTGACCCTGCTCTGTGTCACGCCGCTGCTGACGGCGGCGACGCCAACCATCCGATCCTTCGCGGTTCCGGCCGGAGCCAGGATCATGGATCCGGTTTCGCTGTACGTTGATGCCAGCGGCGAAGGGGACCCCCGGCCGTTGCGTTATCAGTGGTCGATCACAAAGTACGCCACCGGGAAGGAGATTTTGGTCAACCCGGAACAGAGCCGTACGACACTGCAGATCTGGTGGGCGTCGGCCGGGTCTTCCGTTGGGGTGGGGGATACGGTAAGGGTAAGAGTCGAAGTCTCTTTCACAGACGCGACCGAAAACGATACTCCAGCAGTTCGTGAGGCTGAGCTCCAGCTTACCGGACTGAATCGGCCGCCGGTTCCCCGGATCACCGGGAATCTGGGTTCCCCCGAGGCGCGACTCAAGAGCGGCCAGGCGGTCAACCTGATCGACGATACGACGGATCCGGACCGGGACCCTGTGACCCCGTCGTGGAGCCTCGGCAAGAAGACGGGTGGGAGCTATCGGGCTCCTGTGGTGCTGATCGGGAGCCACGGGTTTGTTGCCAGTTTCACCATCCCGCCGATCTCCGGTTGGATTAACCAAACCGTTGTCCTGCATGTCCAGGAAGGATTGCACGAGGTGACCACAGAGGCGGTCGCCTATCTTGAGGGTGTGCCCGATTCACCCGCGAGCGGTATTCCCATCACACTCCAGCCGACCGAGCAGACCGTCCAGCGGGGAACGACGGCTGTTTTCAAAGCGCTTGCCTCCAGCGCCGACGTCCAGTCCATGAGCTTCATCTGGACCTTTGAAGGAAGCACGGTGGAGGTTGGCGCACCCGTTCGCAAAAGCGATACCGAGTGGGAGAGTACCCTTTCGATTGCCACCGCCCAGTACCCCGCCAAAGATTATCGAGTAGGGGTGCGGGCTTACAAGGACCTATCCGGCTCACGGATCTTTTCGGACACCTTGACCGGACTGCTTTCAGTGAGGGAACAGGGGGCCAACCAGCCTCCCACCGCCCGTATCCGGCATGACCACAATGGTGACGGGGTCTTTGACGCTGCCGGAACCGCTGCCATAACGACACTGCGCCGCAGTGTGGCGCTACACGCTCATAGCAGTACCGATGACGGTGGCACCAGCCAGCTTACCTTCAACTGGTCGATCTCGGGGGCCGAGGCGGTGCAACTCAAGTTCTCCAGTGGTCCCGAGACGGTTCTCGAGGTCCCCGAAGGGTTCGAAGGCTCCGTCCAGGTGACGCTGACGGTCCGGGATCGGGAAGGCCTGACCTCTTCAGCCTCGGTGACCTTCAACTTCCAGGTGCCCAATGACCCGCCGGTTGCCGCCCTTCGCTACGCCGAAAACGAAGAGAGCTGGAAGCCCGCCGCACCCGGCAGCACCGTGGAGGTACAGACCCGCACCGTGCTCCTTGACGCCGGCGAAAGCACCGATGACGGCGGATTGGAACAGCTTACATTCGCCTGGTCGGCCACCGTCAGCAGCTATCTCAGTGCGACCAAGGGTGCCCGGGTTACGCTGAACGTACCGTCCTCCGGCAGTGTCAAGGTGACCCTCACTGCCCAAGATGCCAAGGGAGCCAAGCACAGTGTCGCCGCCACGTTCAAGTATGTAGATCCGAATCGCCCGCCGGTGGCGGCCATCCGCTATGCGGAAGGCGAAGGCGGGGAAATGAAGGGACCCGTCGCTCCCGAAACAACGGTGGAAGTTGGAGCCGGAGTCATCCGCCTGGATGCCAGCGCCAGCACCGACGACTCCGGGTCCGAGAATCTGACTTACACCTGGTCCGCCGGCCTTTATGCCGGCTATCTCAGCGCCACCAAGGGCGCCGAGGTAAAGCTGACCGTCCCCGATGGTTTCACCTCCACCATCAAGGTGACACTGTCGGTGCGTGATGCGGGGGGAGCCGCCGGCATTGTCTGGGTGAACTTCAAATTCGTGGCAGGGGCGGCTGCCCCGGTTGCGGCCATCAAGTTCGACGATGATGGAGATGGTCTGTACAACGGGCCGTTCGACAGCGGTCATGTCACCCAGGCGGCGTCCCGAACCGTCGCCCTCAGCGGCGAGCCGTCTACCGACGACGGACCGGCGGAGGAACTGACCTTCTCATGGTCGGTCTCCGGCGTGGAGGGAGCTCAACTGAGCGCTCCGTCCAGCCGGGAAACCCAACTGACTGTCCCTGCAGGTTCCCAAGGAACCGCGACCGTTGTGTTGACGGTCACCGACGGCATGGGCAAGTCCAGCAGCGCGACCCTCAACCTGGTCTTCTCCGCCTCCAGTGGTCTCAGGCTTTCAGCCCAGATCCTGGCGCCGCCCGGTGAGGTTGAGGTGGGCCAGGAGTTGCTGGTGGAGGGTGCGGTGGAAGGTGACCTCGATCCCTTGTTGGCCGTCTACGAATGGCGGGCGTTCGACGGATCCGGAGAGCCGATCGAGGTTCTCTCCCGTGGAACCCGGGCGCGACTGGTGGTTCCCGATATGGATGCCGACGGTTCGCTGTTGCGGCTGGAATTCCGTGTCCGCCAGGGGGACGCCGCCTCGGAATGGGCGTCGGTTGAGATGCCGGTCGTGGGGCCGCGCCTGTACTTCTCCCAGCTCGGCGTCGGTCTGATTCAAGGCACCACCCTCCAGTTTGAAACCAGTGTCGTGCTGGTCAACGGCTCCGACCGTACTGCGACTGTTCGGGCGGTTTTGGCCAACAACCAGTCGGGTCCGAACTGGAGGGCCAAGATCGACGGTGAGCTGAGAAGCGAACTGTTCTTCGAAATTCCTGCCGGGGGTGCGCGCAAATTCCTGATCAGCGACTCGCAGGTGGGCTTCGGCTGGATGATGGTGAGCGCCAACGTGAAGCTGGCCGGATACCTGTTCTACCGGGTGGTGGACACCAGGACGGGACGGGTCGAACGGGAAGTGCCCATTCTTCCGGTTGCCGGCCGCAGCTTCCGTACCGCCCTGGATCCGGGAAGGAACCTGGATCTGGCCCTGGCGCTCGTCAACCCGACAGAAGAGACCGTCCGATTCCGGATCGTGGTGACTCCTCACACGGGGACGCCCATGGAGAGCTTCCAGATGGAGCTGGCTCCGGGCGAGCATATGGCTAAGTTCCTGGGTGAGATTCTGGACGGCACCCAGCATTCGGCAGCCACGGTTCCGCAGGAGTTTCCGGGAGGAACGCTGCAAATCGTGGGTGATGGGGGACGACTGGTTGCCACGATCATTCGGACCTCCGGCGGACTGCCGCAGTCGATTCTGCCGGTAGTGACCGAGGACTGAGCAGGCTGGGCGGTGCCCAGAGCCGCCCGCCCCCCGATTTGAATGTTGCCCGCGGATCTTCCGGATCCCGCGGGCAACTCGGACGGCCGGAATCACCCGGACAGGGTCGGGCTGGTACAGGCTTCCGGCCCGGACTTCAGTCGGCCAGCAGGATGCCGCCGCCGGCAGAACTCTCTACCACCCCCGGGCACTGGTGCGGACTCTCAGCAGGTACGAATCCGCCGTAATGAAGAGAGTCGAGCCGTCCTCGCCCCAACCGCAGTTGGCGGTGGCCACGCCCGTGTTGAGCCTGCCCAGCCTCGTCCCATCAGGGGCCAGAATGCTGACCCCGCCGGGTCCCGTCGTGTACACATTGCCAGCCCGATCCACCTTGAGGCCGTCCGGAAGACCCGGGAGGGAACCAACCTCGGTGGCGAAGTCAAAGAAAACCCGGCCGCCGACCAGAGTTCCATCAGGACCCAGTGAATAGGCCATCACCACGGGACGCTCGGGATCGGAGACCGCCACATATAGGGTCCGTTCGTCGGGGGACAGGGCAATGCCATTGGGGAAGGTCAGCTCCTGGGTAAGCAGGCGGAGTTCACCGTCCACCGAGAGGCGGTAGACCCCGTTGAAGTCCAGTTCCTTGAGGGGGCTTTCGTTGAGGCCGGCCAGCCCGTACGGAGGGTCCGTAAAATACAGGGTTCCCAGCCGATCGAAAACCAGATCATTGGGACTGTTGAATCGGCGGCCCTGGTAACTGGAAACCAGTTCCTGGAAACCGCCGTCGGGTGTCCAGCGCGAGATGCGGCGGTCGCCGTGCTGGCACAGAACCAGCCTGCCGGAAGGGTCCAGTGCCAATCCGTTGGAACCCGGCTCACGCTCCCAGTCGCCGGTTCCGGTATACCCTGACGGGCTGAGGAACTCAAGGATCCCCTCCTGTTCCGACCAGCTGTAGACCACGTTTCGGGGCACATCTGAGAACAGGAGGCGGCCCTCAGCCGGCAGCCAGACCGGACCTTCCGCCCAGTCGAAGCCCTCGGCGAGCTTCTCCATCGCCGCACTGGCCGGAATGAGGGTATCGAGGCGCGGGTCGAAGCGTTCGATCTGACCCAGGGCGGGGTATGCCGGCCGTAAGGCTGAGGCCGGTGACTGCTCACCTGCCTCCTGCCGGCAGGCCGGAAACAACAGCCCCAAAGTCAGCAGCCAGATTGGAATCTCCCGCATCGTGCCACCAGCCCGGGTCCCGGCTGGGATCGCCCGCGGCCGGGACCTCTTGGGGAAGACTCTACACTTTCGGCAGCTTCCACGGGGCCCGGTATTCCCGCCCAACATAGGACGGGGCATCCGGATGCCCGCTGATCGTTTCCGTGGCCGGATCCCAGCGTACCTGGGTCCGCAGGCGGGCGGCGATGTTGCCCAGATGGCAGGCAATTACCGACTTGTGCCCGATTTCGACGTCAGCGGTCGGCCTTTGCCGCGTCTTCATGCACTCCACGAAATTCCGGACATGGGCGAAATGGAAATCTCCCGAACCTCCGCGATGGGGTTGCCCCATCATCCGGTAACTGCGCGGCTTGCCATCGGCATCGGTTTCCGGGAAGACCTGCCAGCCGCCCCGGTCGACCACGAGAATCCCGTTCTGGCCGTGGAATTCGCAGCCGTGCTCCCGCTGCCATGGGCCGACGCCGCAACCGATCATGTGCTCCCAGGTTACCGAGAAGCTGGGGAACTCGATGATCGACTGCTGGGTGTCCGGGGTCTCCATGAGGTCGGTGGGATAGGCGTACTTTCCTCCCATCGCCATGGCGCCTACCGGGTCTTCACCCATGGCCCACATCGCAACGTCCACCATGTGGGCTCCCCAGTCCGTCATCAGGCCGCCCGAGTAATCCCAGAACCAGCGGAACGTGAAGTGGAAACGGGCCGGGTTGAACGGCCGCTTGGGGGCGGGTCCCAGCCAGAAGTCGTAGTCGACTTCGGGCGGAGGCGTTGTGTCGGGCGGATTCCCAAGACCGCCCTTCCAATCGATAAAAGCCCAGGCGCGGACCTGCCGGATCGGCCCCAGCTTCCCTGACTGGACGTAGGCAACCGCATCGGCAAAATGGGACGAGCTGCGCTGCTGGGTTCCCACCTGAACCACCCGGTTGTACTTTCGGGCTGCATTGACCATCGCCCGCCCTTCCGCGATGGAAGTGGCCAAGGGTTTCTCGACATACACATCCTTGCCCGATTCGCACGCCAGGACCGTCGGCAGGGCATGCCAATGATCGGGCGTGCCCACGATCACCGCGTCGATGTCCTTCCGGTCGATGATTCTGCGGAAGTCCTGGTAGGTATCCGGCTGCTTGCCGCGGGCCTCCTGAACCATCGCCACGGTATCGGCAAACTGTCGGGTGTCGACATCCGCAACAGCCAGGCAATCCACTTCTGGCAGGCGCAGGAACGCCCGCAGATCCGTTCTGCCCATCCCGCCGCAGCCAATGAGGGCGACGGAAATCCTGTCGTTGGGGCTGACTTGGCCTGCCGCGCCGGAGGCACTGCCGGCCGTGGTCACTCCGGCCGCGACTGCCACCGCGGACACCCGGGTTGACTGATCAATGAAATGACGTCGTGAGATCTTTCCCATCAGTTACCACCTCCCAACTGGGCTCACACACCGGTTGAAGCGACGATTGTCTGACATCGCCGGGGAGGACGCAAGCCCTCTGCCGATCGACCGAGCACGACCGGCTGCCCGCAACCGAAGTCGGAGCCGAGTGTCTCCAGGCGCCAAGGACTGGAACCGCGCGGAGAGAGCCACACCCGAAAGCCCGCGCTCGTGCGCTCGGGACTCCGTGGCGAAACGGCCGTCCAGCCCGGTCCCCCGGGGACCCTATATAATTCCGGTTGATGTCCAACACTCCGCCTGCGGTCACGGTCTGCCGCCGAATCTCTTTCAGCAGCGGCCACCGCTGCTTCAATCCTGCCTGGACGGAGGAAGAGAATCGCCGCGCCTTCGGCACCCATTACTCCGAAGATGGGCGGGGGCACAACTTCATGTTGGAGGCGTATTTCGAGGGGCCTATCGACCCCGTCACCGGCATGGTGGTCAATCTGAAGGAAATCGACCTGCTGCTCAAACGGGTGACCGATCCTTTGGACCACCACTTCCTGAATACCGACGTTGCCGAGTTTCGCGGTGTGGTTCCCACCGCGGAGCGCATTGCCGTGTATTGCTTTGAGCGGATCAGGGAGGCGCTGGGAGAGGGGCGAATCAGATTGCGCCGAGTCCGGCTCTTCGAAGGCTTCGACCTGTGGGTCGACTGTGAGGAGGAGTCACAGTGTCCTTGAAGCTGACCGTGACACGCCGCTACTGGTTGCCCGCCCTGCACACTTTGTCGGCCAGGGGCTTTTCTGAAGATGAGAACCGGAAAGTGTTCGGCGGTTGCAGCCGGCTCCATGGGCATGACTATCGGATCGAGGTCACCGTGGGAGGATCCATCGATCCGGACACCGGCTGGATCGTGAATCGGGACCTGATGGACCGGACGGTGGAGGCGGTCCTGATCGAGCCGTTCAGGGGCAGGAATCTGAGCCGTCACTTCCGCTGCACCACCGGAGAAGCTCTGTGTGTCGAGTTCATGCAGCGCCTTCAAGACCATTTTCCCCCTGAGCTGAAACTGGTCCGACTGACCGTCCTTGAGACGCCGAAGAACTCCTTTTCAGTCGTCCCCGGGTCTGTCTCTGCCCATCCCATGATCCCTGCCCCGGGCCGCCGCGATGAAAGGAAAGCCGCCGGTCACGCGGATCCCCTTCTTTCCGGCCGGCCGGAACAATGACTGGAACCCCTGTCGGCCCGCTGGCGCCGGGGCCGTTCAGTGCAGATGCGCTACGTTGTCTCGGTGTGCCGGGCAATTGATGCGGGGCTGAAGTCCTTCCATCTCCGCTGGTCTCCTTTCCCTTAGAGAAGCCGGGCCGCCGGGTCGACCAGACAGGAATTTCGCAGGCTCCGGCGCGGCCGCACCGCCTGCGATCACTCCAGAGCGAAGTTGCCATCATCGGGCGGTGAGTCCAACCTTTGGGGCCGGCGGTGAACCGCTCCACGGTCCCGACCCGTCCCGCCGAGCCGGGATGCGGGCCGCTGCCCTGCTGGGGGAGGCTTTGTTATCATGCCCGGCATGGCGTACTGGCTGATGAAGAGCGAGCCCGACGTCTACTCCATTGATGATCTGGCGCGCGACGGCCGCACCCACTGGGAAGGGGTCCGAAACTTCCAGGCCCGCAACTTCATGCGGGACCAGATGAGGGTGGGGGACGAGGTTCTCTTCTACCACAGCAACGCTGACCCTCCGGGCGTGGCGGGGCTGGCGCGGGTGGTCCGGGAGGCCTACCCAGACCCCGCAGCCTGGAATCCGCGAAGCCCGTACTTCGACGAGAAGTCCAGTCCCAAGGACCCCCGCTGGGTGATGGTGGATGTGGCCTTTGTGGAAAAGTTACCCCGACTGGTGACCTTGGACGAAATCCGCCAGGATCCCGAGCTGGCTGACATGATCCTGGTGAAACGCAGCCGCCTCTCGGTTCAGCCGGTGACCGCCGATCAGTTCCGGAGGATCGTGGCGCTGGCCCGTCGCTGAACCGCGCCCGAAGGCCCGGCACGCTTGATGATGGTATCTCGAATCCGGCGCCGCCAGGGACGGCGTCACTCAGAAGGAGCGGATGGATGCAGGTAAGGGCGGGTAGAGAGGACAGAGTCAGGATGCTGCTGGACCGTCTGGGGATCCGTGCTGTGAACTCCGGAGCGTGCACTGGCGAGGGTCAGTGGCTTCCCACCACGGGCGGGGAGCTGGTTTCGTGGGATCCCACCACCGGAGCCAGGCTGGCGTCGGTCACCCAGGCGGCGCAAAGCGACTACGAAACAGTAGTGGCCAGGGCTGTGGAGTGTTTCGCCACCTGGCGCATGGTGCCGGCGCCCAAGCGCGGCCTGCTGGTGCGTGACCTGGGAGTGGCGCTGAGGGAGGTGAAGGAACCGCTTGGCGAACTGATCTCGGTGGAGATGGGCAAGATCCGGGCGGAGGGAATGGGCGAGGTCCAGGAGATGATCGACATCTGCGATTTCGCCTGTGGCCTTTCGCGCCAGCTTTACGGTCTGACCATGCAGTCGGAACGGCCGTCACACCGGATGTTCGAGCAATGGCATCCTCTGGGGGTGGTGGGGATCATCACCGCTTTCAATTTCCCGGCTGCGGTCTGGTCCTGGAACGCCGCCATCGCTGCCGTTTGTGGAGATACCATGGTCTGGAAGCCGTCTCACTCCACCCCGCTGGTGGCGATCGCCGTCCAGAATGTTGCCAACCGTGTCAGCCGTGATCACGGAGTGAGCGGTGTGTTCAACCTGGTGGTGGGGAATCGTCACGAGGTGGGGGACCGGATGCTGGGCGATCCCCGAATTCCCCTGATCAGTTTCACGGGTTCGGTGCGCGTCGGCCGACATGTGGCGTCGACGGTGGCCCAGCGCCTCGGGCGCACGATCCTGGAGCTGGGAGGCAACAACGGGGTGATTGTGACGCCTCATGCCCGCCTGGATCTCGCCGTCAGGGCGATCCTCTTCGGGGCGGTCGGGACTTCCGGCCAGAGGTGCACATCGACCCGCAGGGTGATCGTTCACCGCAGCGTTTGCGCAGAGCTTGTCAGCCGCCTGATCTCGGCTTACCGGCAGGTTGCCATCGGGGACCCCATCGAAGAGGGTGTGCTGATGGGTCCGCTCGTGAACGAGCAGGCGGCTGCCGACATGATGGCGGCGCTGGACGCGGTGCGGCGGGAGGGTGGCGAGGTGCTGTACGGCGGCAAACGGCTGCCTGAGCTGGGCCCGTGTTTTGTCGAGCCCACTTTGGTCAGAGTTCCCCGCCAGCTTCCGATTGTGTGTGAGGAAACCTTCGCACCCATCCTGTACCTCTTGGAGTACGACTCCCTCGAGGAGGCGATCGCTCTGCACAACGGTGTCCCCCAGGGGCTGTCCAGCGCGATTTTCACCACTCATCTCCAGGAAGCGGAGCGTTTCCTGTCAGCCGTCGGTTCCGACTGCGGCATCGCCAACGTGAACCTGGGAACCAGTGGCGCCGAGATCGGCGGGGCGTTTGGGGGTGAGAAGGACACGGGCGGGGGCCGGGAGTCAGGGTCCGATTCCTGGAAGGCTTACATGCGGAGGCAGACCAACACCATCAACTGGTCGGACGAGCTTCCCTTGGCCCAGGGCATCCGCTTCGGCGATTGACAGCGCTGGAGCCGGCGGCTGGGGGAACGCGAAAGCTCCGGCCGATTCACCCGGAAAGACTCGGAAAACGGGAAACGGGGGTGATCTCCGTGTGGAGATCACCCCATCTATGTGAATCCGGACGACAGGTCCGGAACAGGATCGTGCCGCCAATGGCTACCTCCATTAGACGTTGCATCGAGCGGGAGGTTTCATTCGGGTGACGGTGACGGGGCGGCATCCCCGGCCACCGGGACACGGACCAAGCGCTCGACGACCCGGTAGAACAGGGACAGCCCCTGACGGAAATCGGTCACCGGGATTCGCTCGTTCTCTCCGTGTACGCCGCGGCCCTCACCGGACGCCGCCAGAAACGGGGTGAAGCCGTAGGCCGGGATCCCGGCGGTGCGGAAGTGGTAGCTGTCAGTGAAGCCTGCGAGCACGGACGGTCCCACTTCAGCCGGCCAACCAATGGCCGCCAGCACCTCCTCGACAGCCGCAAACAGCTCGGAATCCTCGGGTGAGTAGCCCGGTCCAAACTCCAGCAGCCTTTGGATCTGGACCGCAGGGTCATCAATCAGCCGGGTCAGGTCGGAAACGAACTGGTCGATATCCTGGCTGGGAAGCAGGCGGCAATCCAGCTCGGCGACCGCCTCGGCCGGCACCGCGTTGGTGGCCTCACCGGCCCTGAAAACCGTCAGGTTGATCGTATTCTGCAGGAGCGATCCGTAGTACGGCCCCAGCTCAGCCACTAGATGGCGATCCTCTAGGACCCGACGGATTCCTGAGAACAACTGCTGTTGCGAGAGCGGCTGGAAACGGGCGATGCGCCGGAAATAGCGTGCAACCGACGGTTCCACGCGAATCGGACTCTGATAGCCGGAGATTCGCTGCAGTGCCCGGACCAGGCGCCACGGTGCCGAGCCCGGATGGAGGATGGATGCGTGCCCAGACTGTCCCTTGACGCTCAGCCGCAGCCAGAGGGGGACCTTCTGGGTAACCTCGATCCCGATATACACGGGACGTCCGTCGACCACGACATTGGAACCCCCCTCGGCCAACACGAGGCCAACTCCCCGCAGCAGCTCGAAGTGGTTGTCCATCAGCCATGCCACCCCCAGGTCTCCTCCCGCCTCTTCGTCGGCTGTGGCCAGCAGGATCACATCGCGGTTCAGTGGCAGTCTTGAGCGTTGAATTGCCAGGAAGGTCATCAGGTGGACGACTCCAAGACCTTTCATGTCCAGCGCACCCCGTCCCCAGACCGCTTCTTGGGAAAGTTCTCCCGAGAAGGGTCCGATCTCCCACTGTTCCTGGTTGGAGGGCACGACGTCCATGTGTTGGAGCAGCAGGAGGGGCGGTGCTCCGCCTGTCCCCCGCAGGCGCGCATAGAGGTTGGCCCGGCCGGGAGCGGATTCCAGAATGCGGAAGGGGATCTCCTCCTTCCGCAGGATCCGGGCGAGGAAACGGGCTGCAGCCTCTTCGTTGCCGGGGGGGTTGGTGGTGTCGATCCGTAGATAGTCGGCGAGGATCCGAAGACCCTCCTCGGCGAGGGTATCGAGGTCAGGCTGGTCCGCGGCGTGGAGCGAGGACCCGGCGAGAAATCCGAGGATCATCAGCCACCGGAACCGACGTGCCCACTCCCAGACAACACCACGCACTCCCGACATGAAAGTCTCCCTGAGACGCCATAAGCATCCGGACAGCGGCAATTATACGGGATGCAAACCCTCCACCGCCCGGCGGTGGTGCCACGCGCACCCGTGGCGCTCCCAGGCTTTGAAGATCAGAGCCTGTAAAGCGAGCCCTGCGCTGTTCCCCTTGCCCCGGGTTTGAGCCGTGCTTTGTCGGCGAACTCAGGTCCTTGCTGATTTGCCTCCAGCCGTACGATCCGGCCAGACTCCCGGACCGGCGGAGGATCCCCGGCGAACGGGTCTCAGCCTCGAACCTGAGGGCCTTCCTTACGGTTACCGGCGAGTGTCGTTCGGGTGTGTCACCGCCAGCTCCCATCCGGTCGATGCCCCGTTTACACGAGCCGGGCTGGTCGCGTAAGATGCCTCCTGGGCGTACTCGAAGGGTCGGAGCTTGGCGGCCGCTCCCGTTCGCCCTCCTCCTGTAAAACCTCCGCAGGTGTTCCGTCCGGGTCCCCGACCCCCCTTGCCCGGGAGGTTTTCGGTGCATTCCTATGGGATCCCTCAGGGAGAGTTGACGCCAGGGAGCCCCCTTTACACACATCTGGCAGAACTGTTCGAGACCTGGTTGGACCATGGCAGACCCCTCCTTCTGGAGATGAGGTCCCTGGATCCCACGCGCCCGATCTATCTCTGCCGGGACTGGCCGTCGGGTGCCCGACTGGTCTGCAAATTCTTTGGAGCAAGACCGGACCTTGCCATCCAGGAATGCAGGGATCTGTTGCGCCACGAATACCGGTGTCTGCGGAGCCTCCGGCCGCTCGGCTTCGAAAACGCGCCCTACAGGGTGGTCCAGCCACTGGATGCGGCGGAAGAGTTGTCCTGCCTGTTGACCGAGGAGTACGTTCCCGGTCGCAGTCTGGACCACTACATTGCGAAAGCCTGTCACGAGGGACAGGCGGAGCGTCTGCACCACAAGCTGGCTTTACTGGCCGGGTTCCTGGCGCGCCTGCACACGGCGACCTGGTCCAGGGTCCAGCGCAACTTTTCCCGTATCGCGGAAGGTTTCCGGTCCATTCTGCGGGTGCTTGAGGGCGCAGGGGTGGCTGAATCCGGCGTGGCCGGCAGTCTCAACGAGCTTTCCTACCGATGGGAAGCCCAGCGCCGGATGTGGCCGGCAGGGAGTTGCCGCGTGCACGGAGATGTGACTCCCACCAACTTCATCGTGGAAGGTGACCAGTTGACGGCCATCGATCTGGAGCGGATGCAGATGGCCGATCCGGCTTACGATGTGGGCATGTTCATGGCGGAGTTGCGGCACCACTTCGCACTCCGGATCCTGAACGCCGACGGGGCCGAAAGCTTCATCGGAGAATTTCTGCGCTGCTATGTCCGGGCATTGGGAGAGGGGGCTGATTACTTTGCCGATCTGAGCTTCCGCAGCCGGTTCTTCATGGCGTTGGGCGAACTGAGGATCGCGCGCAACGAGTGGCTGCCGATGGGACACCGCCGCTGGTTGGTGGAGGAGGCCCGGCGCTGTTTGAGCCAGGAGACCACATGAACGAGATCAAGACCGTACTCTTCGACGTTTACGGCACGCTGATCGACATCCATACCGACGAGCACCGCGACGACATTTTCGAAACACTGAGCCGTTTTCTGGAATATCGGCGGGTGTTCGTGTCGCCGCACGAGCTCAAGGAGCTCTATTTCAGTGAAATCAACCGGCAGTTTGCCGCCAGCCGCCAGAAGTTTCCGGAAATCGACATCGTCGCCGCCTTCGAGCGGGTGCTCCGCAGGAGCGGAGGCAGCAGCGACCGCTACCTGGCTTTGATCACGACCCAGCTCTATCGCTGCCTCTCCCGCCAGCGCCTGGGACTGTTCAGGGACACTTTCTGGACCCTGACGGAGTTTCGGAAGCGCTACCGTCTGGCGGTGGTATCGGACGCCCAGCGCGTCTTCTGCCGTCCCGAGCTCCGTTCGCTGCACATCGAAGGGTTCTTCGATACGCTGGTGATATCTTCCGACTACGGCTTCCGCAAGCCCGATCCGCGGTTGTTTCACATCGCCCTGGCGGCCGTCGACTCCCGTCCCGAGGAATCGGCCTACATCGGCAACCGCTATGAAACCGATTTCCAGGGGGCCCGAGCTGCCGGACTCGCCGTGACCATCCTGATCCACCAGTCTCCGGCGGATATCGAAGCATTCCGGGGGTGTCCCCAGCCCGACGGGATCGCCGCCGATTTGACCGAGGCGTACCAGATGCTCCGGAAGCAGGCGGTCGTAACCCAGGACGACCACCAGCCTGAGGGGTAGCGCCTCACTCGGGCAGCAACTGTGTTGTGAGGTGACCCCCGTTGGGAGCGACGTCGGAATAACCTCCGCTTTTCGGCCCGACAATCACGCCATAGTGAACATACGGGTTCCCGGCCAGGAGTTCGGCATCCACCCCGACAATCAGGAAACCTCCCTCCGGTTCACCAAAGGCAAAGCCCACTCCCACCGTTTCGCCTGTCACCGCTTCCTTCACCTCAACCTCTCCAAAGAACTCCGATTCGGGATCACGAACGAAGGAACCCAGATCGACCCGCAAATCGACGCCCAGGTCAGAGGCAAAGGGACTGAAAAGGTCGATATACGCGGTAGCTCCGGTTCCCCGGTTCCGGTCCGCGTCGATCTCGATCGCACCGGAAAGATCGGCGGGCCGGATGGGATCAGCGAAGAAAAGCAGGAAATAGACCTGATTCGACTCCAGGTCGAAATAGGAGACCAGGAACCAGAGATCGGGCGGATTCGGGCCGCCGCCGAAAGTATCGCCGTGAGGATCCAGGAAATCCGATCCGAACTGGGAGGGGCCAACATTGGTTTGCTGGTCCACATAGAGATCGGGCACCCTGACCAAAGCAACCTGGCTGGTGGCATAGATGCCGGCGCTCTCACTGAGCAGGATGCCGGACTTTCCGGTCTCGCCGGTCCCGATGCCGCTTCCTGTCGGCAGATAGGCGATATCCCGGGTTCTCGACTGCTCAGCATTGACCCATTGGGTTGCCACGCCCAGCGACGGTCCCACCAGATTCACGGTCCCGGTGGTTTCGTCGGCCAGAAGCAGCTGGAAAGCGTCCGGGCACGGGATCTCCTTCCGGTAGAGGCCCAGGATCTGCCCGGGGGAGTTGGTGCCGGCGGGGATCTCGGTGCGTTCTCCCGTCACCCGGTCGACGGCAAAAAGCCTCCCTGTCCCTTCGGTGACGTAAATGCGCCCCGTGCAGGCATCCGCGGAGACACCGCGGGCGTTCTGCACATTGGGGACAAGAAGAGAAGGTTCGACAGGGCCATCTGTCGTCCGGGAGCGCTGGGCTGAGGTGAGACCAGACTCGAGCTGATTGCGGGGGACACTCCAGACTTGGGTCCGGTCAGCCACCAGAAGATTGCCGGTCACCCCGTCTATCGCCATGGAATTCGGCTGGTCGAAGCCGAACGCTACCGGCACTGGAAGGGCAGGCTGTTTCGATGGATCCAGCCTCAGCACGCGGCCGCCTGTGCGGGACAGCAACAGGAGATAGTCCTTTCCGTCACCGGCGCGGTACTCGATCATCTTGACGATCTCTTCACCATCCAGGGTGGAGACGCGAACCCGGGGACCCGGTGCCGCCTTGAAAATGCCGGTATTCCCGGCTGCTGGCTGGGCCTCCGACCCGGTCGCCGTCCCTTCCAGCTCGGCACTGAACAACTGCTGGAGCCCCCTCAGATAGGCCACCGACTGGACGACGCCGGTTCCCTGAAAGAGGACCTCTTTCTTGAGAACATCCACCGTGGCCCCACCCTCCAAACTGATGTTCTGGGCACTCAGTCTCGCGGAAATCGTCACCGGCAGGACCGTGGGCGGATCGCCGGGCGCCGTATAGACACCGGCAGCCGTAATCCTGCCGGTGGCGTCACTGCCGCCTGTCTGTCCGTTCACCTGCCAGGTGGGATTGCCGGCGGGTCCCGTGACCGCAAACTGTTGGGTCTTGCCGGGCTGCACGATGGCGATGGGAGGGGTAACGGACATCTTGGGAGCCGAGTCGCCGGGCTCAAAGGCTGGAGGCGCCGGCTGCGGCGGGATGTTGGCCAGCACCTGGGGGGTACCGAACAGGGAGGTCATGTAGACCGGATGATCGCTCTTGACCCAGATGAAACCGCCCCCGATGGTTTGGTCCTTAAGTGATGGAATCAGCTCGGAGATGAGCTTGGAGATCCTCTCTCCTGGACGCAGGACTCCGTCGAAGATTCCGTAAGCCTGGCCGGTGTCGCGATTGAACGCCATGATCCGGATTGGGTTGGAGATCCTTCCCGGATTCAGGAGGGCGACGCCGGTGAACGGATTCAGGGCGGGGCTGGTGGCGATGTGGCCGAAGATGGCACGGGTCATGGCGGCAGGCTGAAGAGTCACTGCCGCTTCGGATCCGGCGGTGGTGACGCCGTAGCTTACGAATCCGTTGAGGACCGGCCGGGTGGTCTCCACCTTCAGCCAGCCGTCAATGGTCTGCGTCCCGGTAAAACGGAAAATATCCACCAGGTCGCGGTAAATGGCCCCCCCGGGAGGGATTTGCACCGGTGCGGGATTGGACCCCTGGAGCGCCTCGCCGACGTAAAGGGTGCCGTCGGCGCGATGGACATAGACATCGGCCACCACGGCTTCTTCGCTCAGGTTGATGAGGCCGAGGCGGGTGGTCCAGGGTCCCAGCACCGCCAGTTGCGGGAAGTAAAGGATCTGGAACGCCTCGGTCGCCGGACGGGCGTTCAACCCGATGATGTCTTTCGCCTGCAGCCGGACGATTTCAAAGCCGGCCACCGGAGCGGAAGCGGTGAGGTGGAGAAAGCTCCCATCCGCCGCCTGGTTGACGCCGAAGTCGGTCACCGGCGAGAGTCTGACCATTCCCTGGGCAGGGACCTTGATGGAGCGCACCGGATCCTTGAACTGGCCGGTGTCGCCGAGAAACAGCCGCGGGGTGACCTCCACCTCGGAAGAACCTGGGTTGATCAGATTCAGTTCAGTTGTGTAGCCGCCGCCCCATCGGACACGGGGAAAAATCAGCTTCCGTGCCGCCACCGGCAGATCGGCTCCATCCCAGGCGGTGATGGTGGTCTGGACCAGATTCAGGTAAAGGAAAAAGCCGGTCACAGTATCCACCGTGCTGTCGGCCTTGATCCATCCAAAACGATCAGCCGGCAGGAGCTCACCAAACAGCTCCGCCAGCACCTGAGCATTCTGCTGGAACTTCGGCACATTCATGACTGCGGGGTTGCGGAATTCCGGGCCACCCGACAGCGGGACACCGTCGGGTCCCAGTGCTGTCAGGGTGATGGTGGCGTCAACGTCCGAAGGGTTGACGAATGCGATTCCGGTGAAAGAACCCACTTCGAAACCGAGGCGCGGGAAAATCAGGGTAACCGCTGCCTCCACCGAAACGGTCAGCGGTTGCGTCAGGCTCACAATTAATGCCAGGAATAAACAAAGCCGCAGTGGTCGGCGCATCCAAGCCTCCTCATTGCAGACTGATTATGAATGGCAACTGGACTCGGAAGATTGACACCGGAATGGCTCGCGCTGACAGGAATGGGGAGGGGTCACTCCCTTGCTCCCGCCGGCAAAAGGCGCGCGGCGTCCAAATCCATGGCCTCACAATTCCACAAACCGCCCCCGGTTTCAAGTACCGGCCGGCGAAGGATCGGGCCCGACCTTTCCGACCTTCGGGGCTGCGAGGGTGGTGCAAGGGGGAGGTCCTGCGCGTCGAAGCGGCTTCGAGCCCTTCGATCCCTGGACGCCTGCCCCCGACTTGGTTTTCTTCCTGATATGATGCGGCGCTGACGCGGTCCGGTGGCAGGGAAGGACGTTGACAAGCCGATCCGGGCCCAAGCGGCCGATTTGGAGGATGGGCCCCATCAGACGGGAGCGGGTGTGACTCAGATTCTCGGGATCTCGGCCTTCTACCATGACAGCGCCGCCGCATTGATTCGAGACGGGTGTGTGGTGGCTGCCATCCAGGAGGAACGCCTCACCCGTCGCAAGCACGACAATTCATTCCCGGCGCAGGCGGTTCAGGCTTGCCTCCGGCTGGGGCGCACCAGGTTGGCGGACATAGACTTCGTGGTCTTTTACGAGAAACCGTTCGCCAAGTTCGAAAGACTTCTCGAAACCTATCTGTCCCACGCACCGCGGGGGTTGCGGTCCTATCTGAAAGCCATGCCGCTGTGGGTCAAGGACCGCATATGGATAAAGGACCGGATCGCCCGTGAGCTGAAATTCGACGGCGAAATCCTCTTTGCCGACCACCACGAATCTCACGCGGCGTCAGCCTTCTACCTGTCACCGTTTTCCCGGGCGGCGATTCTCACCGTCGACGGAGTGGGCGAATGGACAACCACCGCCCTGGGCTTCGGCAACGGCAGCGACCTGACCCTGATCAAGGAGATTCGCTTTCCCCACTCGCTCGGCCTGCTCTACTCCACCTTCACCTACTATCTGGGTTTCAAGATCAACGACGGCGAGTACAAGGTGATGGGGCTTGCACCCTACGGCCAGCCCCGCTACCTCGACCGCATTCTGGGTGAGCTCATGGTGCTGGAGGAGGACGGCTCCTTCCGCCTCAACCCTGAGTACTTCGAGTACGAAACCGGCCTGAGGATGGCTTCGCGGCGCTTCTGCGAGTATTTCGGCCGTCCCCCCCGCCGGCCTGGCGAGCCGCTGGAACAGTTTCACAAGGATCTGGCCGCCTCCATCCAGAAGGCGACGGAAGAGGCATTGCTGAGGGCGGCACGCCACCTGCAGGAGTTGTCCGGGGAGCCGGCTCTCTGCATGGCCGGCGGAGTTGCCCTGAACTGCGTCGCCAATGGGCGGATCCTCAGGGAAACCCCCTTTCAGAGACTCTGGGTGCAACCGGCTGCGGGTGACGCCGGCGGCTCGGTGGGAGCCGCCCTGGCCGTCTGGTATCGGCATCTCGGACAGCCGCGCTCCGCCACGGAGCGGGACGGACAGCAGGCGTCGCTGTTGGGTACCGTTTACGGCGAAAAGGAGATGGAGCTGTTCCTGGAAAGTCAGGGGGCGGTGTTCCGCCGCCTGTCCCGGGAGGAGGTGCCGGTCTATACAGCCTCGCGCCTGGCAGAAGGGGCGGTGGTCGGCTGGTTCCAGGGGCGGATGGAGTTTGGGCCACGGGCGTTGGGCAGCCGAAGCATCCTGGCGGATCCCCGCCGCCCGGAAACGCTGGATGAGGTCAATCGGCGGATCAAGTACCGGGAATCGTTTCGCCCGTTTGCCCCCATCGTGCCACTGGAGCGGGCGGGACAGTATTTCGATCTGCAGTGTCCCAGTCCCTACATGTTGCTGGTGGCGCCCGTGCTGGAGCACCGGCGCGGCGAGATCCCGGCGGTGACCCATGTGGACGGATCAGCCCGAGTCCAGACCGTGGAACGTTCCGATCACCCGCTGCTGTATCAGCTCCTGATCGAGTTCGGGGACAGGACCGGTTGTCCGGTGGTCCTCAACACCAGTTTCAACGTCCGCGGTGAGCCCATAGTCGAATCTCCCGCCGACGCCTGGCGATGCTTCATGCGGACGGACATGGATCTGCTGGTGATGGGCGATTTCATCATCGAGAAGCGGGACCAGCCGGACGGTCTGGCGGCAGTCCGGGAAAGCAGCCCCTTCGTCCCTGAGGGCGCCCCGAGACCGGCAGGGGGACAGGCACGCCGCCTTTTCGGGCTTCCGTTCCGGCTCCTGAAGCGCCTGGGTCAACTGATCGGGCGGTTCAACAGCGGGCTGCTGATGACCTTGTCGTTTTTCGTGATCTTGTGGCCGACGGGTCTCGTGCGCCGTCTGGCGAGCCGGCAGCCGGAGGTTGGGGGTTGGCTGGACCGGCATCCCCTCGGCGCGGATCACTACCGGCGGCAGTACTGAGGTGGTGTCGGCGGACGAAGCCAGGCGGCTTTCGGGCTGCCGCGTGATGACCTGCCGGACGAGTTTCCGGATTGGGCCGGCCTACCGGGGGACGAGATCCCGGGCGGCCTGGCTGAGGGGGCGGACCCGATCTTTCTCCATGTCGACCTCCCAGACCAGGTGCACTTCCTGCTCTCCCCGTCTGGCCACGACGTCGAGCCAAAAGACCGGAGGAGTGGACTTCACCGGATTCCAGCCGACCGGCTGCAGGTCGTCCAGCCCTCCGTCGAGGAGCTGGGCGATGAGCTGCACCTGTTCGCGCAGCTTCCCCAGAGCCTGTTCCGCTTCAGGGGTCCGGGGCGGCGGCTGAAAACCCGGTGGGGCCGGGGCTGCGGCCGGCGTCCCTCCGGAACCGGGGACCGGAGGGCCGGAGGGAGTATAGAGGACACCGCCTACTTCATCGCTGGCTGAAGCCCCCGCTTGACCCGCTGCCACGGCCAAGGTGGGGCGGGAGGGCGGAGTCCGGGGTGGCGGTGGTGGCAGTGCGTACACCACTTGATCACCGGACGCGGGTTTCAGCCTTTCGCCGAACAGCGCCGTCACCAGCCCTCGGCGCTCTTGCGGAAAGAGCAGGAGACCCACCGCCCCAGTCAGAAGCGCCAGGGTGAGCAACAGGATCAAGGCCTTGGCGAACCAGGAATACTCCTGTCTTGAGACCAGGCCTCGATTGCGCAACTCTGCCCTCAGGGACCGGGCCTGCTCCACCAGGTCGGTCGCCGGATTTTCCGGTTGTTGCCGGTCCGTCAGTTCGGCCATTCTGCACTCAGCTCCGGCTGGCCTCGGCAACCTGCTTGCGGCGGCTGCGTTCCTTCAGCCAGGCGGTGATGAACTCGTCGAGATCCCCGTCCAGGACAGCGTCCACATCGCCCCGTTCGACCTTGGTGCGGTGGTCCTTGACCAGACGGTAAGGCTGCAGCACGTAGGAACGGATTTGGCTGCCCCATGCGATGTCCGCCTTCTGGTTCTCGATCTCCTGCAATTCCTCCCGGCGTTTCTGCAGTTCCAGCTCGTACAGCTTGGAGCGGAGAATCTTCATTGCAGTTTCGCGGTTGCGGTGCTGGGACCGCTCATTCTGGCACTGCACCACAATGCCCGTGGGTAGATGGGTGATCCGTACCGCGGAATCGGTGACATTGACGTGTTGTCCGCCGGCACCGGACGAACGGTAGGTGTCGATGCGCAGATCCTTCTCCTCGATCTCCACCTCGACGTCGTCCTCGATCTCGGGAGTCACGAAGACTGAAGCAAAAGAGGTGTGCCGGCGGGCGCCGGCATCGAAAGGCGAGATCCTCACCAGCCGGTGGACCCCGATCTCCGCGGACAGGTAACCGTAAGCGTACTCACCCTCCACCAGGAAGGTCACGGACTTGACCCCCGCCTCCTCACCCTCCTGGTAGTCGGTGATCTCAGTCCGATAGCCGTGGTCCTCCGCCCAACGCAGATACATCCGCAGCAACATTTCCGCCCAGTCCTGGCTTTCAGTCCCGCCGGCTCCAGGATGGATGGTAACGATGGCATTGGCCGCGTCGTGTTCGCCGGAGAGCAGTGTCTGGACCTCAGTTCTGTCGATCTCGCCTTCCAGGCGGGCCAGCTCGGACGTCACTTCACCAGCGACGTCCTCCCCTTCCTGCATCAACTCAATCAGTGCGCCCACGTCCGCCAGTCCCCCTCGGCAGGTCTCAGCCAGTCTGATCACTTCCTCGAGACGCCGCCTTCGGCGGAGGACGTCGTGGGACTGCTCGGGGTTATCCCAGAAGCCCGGTGCCGAGATCTGTTCCTCGATCCGCGCCAGCTCATCGCGCTTGGCGTCGACGTCAAAGATACCTCCACAGATGTTCGACCCGCTCCTTGAGGTTCTCGTATCTCAGCTCAATGTCTTCGGCCACGTCTTGCTCCTTTGGCTCCGGCGGGGGACGCCATAACCCCCCAGGCCATGCTGAGAATTATAACCGCCAGCACAGGCAGCCAACCGAAGGCCAGGAACAGGGTCCGGTCCACACCGCCTGCGACCTCGCTGACGATCAGGTCTTCTGTGTACAGGCTGGTCTCCCGGACGATCGCCCCCTTGGGGCTGATCACCGCAGAGAATCCGCTGTTGGCGGCCCGCAACAGAGGTCTCCGCGTCTCAACAGCGCGCAGGCGGGCCATCTGAAGGTGCTGGTAAGGAGCAGAGGTGGTTCCGAACCAGCCGTCATTGGTGAGGTTGACCAAAACCTGGGCACCCTTCTCGACCCCTTCTCGGGACAGTTCCGGGAAGATGGCCTCGTAGCAGATCAGGGTCGTGAACGGAACATTGGCAGCCCGGGCGATCCCTACCCCCGAGCCCGGCAGGAAAGCACTGACTTCCGCCACCAGGGCCCGTCCTGCTCCCCACCAGTCTTTGAGCGGCAGATACTCGCCGAAAGGCACCAGGTGAACCTTATCGTAGCGGTGAACGATCCGCCCGCCTGAATCCAGCAGGTAGGCGCTGTTGTAGTAGCCGTCATCTGCGGTAGCGGCGCTGTTGAGGAGCAGGTAGACGCCGGACGACTGGAGGCGGGACTGCCAGAACTGCCGGAAATAGAAATCGCGGTCCAGCCGATACGGGTTCTGCGCTTCGGGAAACAGGACCCACTGGGCGCCCTGCGCTACGGCCCGGTCGAACAGCCGAGGCAGGGCCTTGAAGTAACGGTCGGCGTAATGCTCGGTGTCGCTCTTGAGGTCGATGTTGGCCTGGGCGATTCCCACCCGGACCCGCGTGCCGGGTGTTGGGGACCAGACCTCGACCCGCCAGAAGCCATATGCGTTGGCCAGAAGAAAGACCGCCAGGATTGCCAGGCATATGCCCATGGCCTGGCGTTTCAGCAGCAGGAGAACGGCACCGTTCATCAGGACGATCAGCAAACTGATCAGATAGACACTGCCCAGGTCGGCGATCTGCAGGACCCAGGGGTAATCGGTCTGGGTATATCCCAGGGCCGCCCAGGGGAAGCCGCCGAAGGGGAAACTGTTCCGTGCGAGTTCGGTCAGCGTCCAGAGTCCGGGAGCTGTCAGGGCGATCGCCGCCGCACCCCGGCGTGCGGCCAGCGCGGACAACAGCGAGAACGGCAGCAGAAACAGGGTCAGGATTCCGGCCAACAGCAGCAGCGCCGCTCCGGCCAATATCCAGGGCAAGTTTCCATAAACGACCAAGACTCGCGGGATCCAGTAAAGGACCCCGCCATAGAACCCCAGACCGAAGATCAGGTGGCCTGCCAGCAAACGACACCAGGAAGGCAGCGTAGTCAACCAGTACAGGTACGGCACCAACCCCAGCCAGGCCAGGGGGAAGACGGCTGGGTAGGGAAACGCCAGCACCAGCGCAACCGCTGACAGCAGCGGCAGGAGGACCGCCGAAGTCATGCCTAGTTCACCCGCCGGATGTAGGTCTGAAAGCCGGCATCCTTGAGCTCCCTCTCCAGGGGGCGTGCCGCCTCAATGTTGGGGAAGCTCCCCACCCAGACACGGATCAGGCGGTCCGGATCCCCAGGCTTGGGGTGGCGGATGCTTCCCTGAAAACCGCTGATCTGCAAACGGCTGAGTGTCTGCGATGCCTCTTCCTGGGTGGAGTGGGCTGCCACCTGGATCGTGAAGGAACCCGCAGGTGGCGGGGCTGCCTGGTTAACCGGCTCCTCCTCCTGCGCCAGTGCCGGCGGAAGCAGGCCCTCCTGGCTCTCCTCGCCCGAAGCCGGCTGCGGCATTGCCCCGGTCTCCGCCGGGCCAGTGTCACCGTGTGGACTGGCCGGTCCCCGCTCTGGTCCCGAGCTCGGTGGGGGTTCTTCCCGGGCCTGGTCAAGGTCGGCGGCAGCCCGTGGCACAGGCGCGGCCGGCTGCTCCGTTTCCGGTGGAAAAGTGGAAATGACCGGAGGGGTCTTCTCCGGCTCGGTTTGACGGCCCGGCTCCCCCTCCGCCTGATCTTGCAGGAAGGTGGTTCCGGAAATCAGTGCGGCGATAAACACCACCAGCAGAAACCCCAGGACGGTCAGATACATGGCTGCCGCCTGGCCGAACGAGAAGCGAAACCTCATCAGTCATCCCCTCCGCTTCAACTGCCCGACTATTTCTTGATCAGCGGAGTCAGCAGGTCCACCGGGACCGGGAACACGATGGTCGAATTCTGCTCGATGCCGATCTCGGTCAGCGTGGACAGATAGCGGAGCTGGAAGGCGATCGGCTGCTCAGCCAGGACAGCCGCTGCGTCCTTGAGCCTCTCGGCAGCCTGGTACTCACCCTCGGCATGGATGACCTTGGCCCGCCGCTCCCGTTCGGCCTCCGCCTGGCGGGCCATCGCCCGTTGCATCTCCGCAGGCAAGTCCACCGTCTTGATTTCCACCATCGAGACCTTGATCCCCCATACGTCGGTGTGCTCGTCAAGGATACTTTGAAGTTTGCTGTTCAAGGTCTCCCGCTGGCTCAGCAAATCGTCCAGCTCCACCTCGCCCAGCACCGAACGGAGCGTGGTCTGCGCCAACTGCGAAGTTGCGTAGAGGTAGTTCTCGACGCTGACGATCGCCTTGTTGGCGTCGAGCACGCGGAAATACACGATGGCATTCACCTTGACGGTGACGTTGTCCCGGGTGATGACATCCTGGGCGGGGACGTCCATGGTGACGGTACGAAGGCTGACGCGTTCGAGCCGGTCGATGGGCCAGAAGACCAGGATCAGTCCGGGCCCCTTCGCCTCCGGCAGCAGGCGTCCCAACCTGAAAACCACCCCCCTTTCATACTCCCTCAGGATATTGACCACCGAGAAGATGTAGAGGACGATGATCCCAATGATGATAAATGTCGGTGTAAACAGCATGTTGCTCCTCCTGTGCCCCTTCCTAGAGCGGGGGCTGTGATGACCGAACCGGCGCCGTAACCTCCTCGACCGCCAGTTCCAGCTTACTGGCCCCGACGACCCGGACCCGGCTGCCCGCGCGGATGGGGACGGCGGAAGTGGCCCGCCAACGTTCTCCTGCCACCAGCACCCATCCGGGATCAGGACCGATGTCGGTTCGCGCGATTCCGATTTCGCCGATCAGCCCCTCTTGACCCGTCGTCACGCGACTGCGGTGCGAACGGATGACCAGGCGAAGCAGAAACAGGAAAATCAGGGCAAAGGGAATGGCCACCGCGACGGCCAACCCCAGGTCGATCCGGAGTTCAGGATAAGGACTGTCGATGAGGAAAACGATACCCAGAATCAGCGCCACAATTCCTCCAAAGCCCAGGACTCCAAAGCCCTGGACCTTAACTTCGGCGATCAGCAGGCCGATCGCCAGCAGGATCAGCAGGACTCCAATCAGGTTGACAGGCAGCAAAGAGAATCCCAGGGCTGCCAGGAGCAGGCAGATGCCTCCAATGACGCCGGGCAGGATCAGGCCCGGATGCGTGAACTCGAAGTAGAGCCCCAGCAGGCCGACGACGCCCAGGATGAGCGCGAAGTTCGGGTCGGCGATGGTGGACAACAGCCGCTGGCGGGGAGTCATTTCGAGCTGTCGGACCTCCACCCCCTCGGTTTGCAGGGTCTGCTTCTCTCCCGAGAAACGCGTAATTTCCCGGCGATCCAGTTGACGCAGAAGCTCGGCTTCCGACTCGGCGATCAGATCGATCAGCCGCCCCTCCAGAGCTTCCGCGGCTGTGTAGCTCTTGCTTTCCAGAACCCCTTTCTCGGCGAGTTCGTAGTTGCGGTTGCGTTGCTGGACGATGGCGCGGAGGCTGGCCAGGGCGTCGTTGCGGACCTTTTCCAGCATCACCTGGTTCTCCATCCCGAACGGAAAGACCGGGTGTGCGGCGCCGGTGTTGGTCCCCGGCGCCATGGCCGCGAGATCCGCCGCCAACAGGATAAAGAAGCCTGCCGAGGCAGCGTGGGCGCCTTGGGGAGCGACATAGCAGACGACGGGGACCTTGGAGTTCAGGATGGACTGGACGATCTCCTGCATGGAGATCCCCAGCCCTCCCGGAGTGGACAGCCGAATCAGGAGGAACTCGGCCCCGGCAGCCTCCGCTTCTGACACCGAGGAAGTAATGAACTCCGACGTAATCGGATCGATCACCCCCTCGATCTCCACCCTGAGGATTGCGCCGTTCAACGCCGCACAGAGCATTCCCGCCAGCAGCGACAGAAGCAGGGGCTTGCGCATTGAGATCATCTTAGACCCGTGTCTGTCGGATCACAACCGCGCGGCAGCAACCGGGGTCATTCTTCGGCGACCCCGAAATCCGCACGTACCTTGTGCGGTTGGCTGCAGCGACGGGGTCCTGGCGCTCCCGCTGCGCCTCGATCATGTGGCCGGACCATGGGAACGCTGCGCTTTGCAGCGTTCCAGGTGGTCTCGGGGATGACTGCCACGGGATTTTCTTCCACGAATTTTGACCAGTGGCCCCGGTTGCCCAGTCGTGCTCCCGGCCTCCATGTTTGCTGGCGGCTGTACCGGCAACACGGCTGGGGGAGTCAAGAGCGCCCCCGGTGTACCTCGTCTCTCAGGTGGTGCGCGCCTGGCTGAGCACGCTGATCCGTCCGAGGCTGGTCGCTGCGATCCGTCAGGACCGGCGTGTTCCGGGGGAGACCGCCGGTGAGGTGATTGCGACCGGAAGAGCGGCCCGGGGCCGGGAAACTCACTGGATTTCCGTTGCCAGATCCGCCAGGATCACGCGACCCCCGGAAAGCGCCCGGCCACTCTTCTTGCTCTCCAGGTAAATGAAACCCTGGACCTCCTGGCCGGGTTCGAGCACCACCAGGGAAAGCTGGTAACGCTCCAGCAGTTCGAGCAGGACACCGGCTGTACTGACGTCCACCTTCCCGGCGGGTACACCGACGCCGACAGTGGGCCTCCGGTCGCGGTGGGGAGGATAAGCTCCCGGATAAGGGGGGTACCCGTACCCCACCTCGCCGTGGATTGACGGCGGGCCGCCGGAGCGGTAGAACTTCATCAATTTGGGGGTGACTTCGGCGGGCTCCACCCTCTTCAGACGTTTTCCTTTGGGATCCTTGGCCTGGAACGTCTCCGGATCGAGGGCTGCCTGCTGGTTGGACACGTTCTTGAGGCGGATTCTGAGAACCGCAAATCCCACATCAAACACCTGGAACGGGAAGTCGTGGGGCAGATCGCGCCGCATCACCGATTCCGCGGTGATTTCGACGGCTGGGTTGGTTGCCGGCTCAAGGACGGAAACCGCCAGCAGCGGGACCATCGACAGAAACCACACAGTGGTCTTACTATATCAGCATTCGGTCGCAAAGGCGGCGAAAGGCTCGCGTCCGAAGTTCCGGGGCTGAGGGCGTCTTCTGCTCCTGTCCCTGCCTGGGTGTCGCTTGGCAAGTGATTGAGTTGAAACGAGGATGCGGCTGTACCGGACGGAATGGTCTGGAGCCTCGGTGCCTGGGACGGCGGGAATCGCCTTGGAGGGCCTCGACGGGATCGGGATCAGGTTGACCAGCGTGTTTGCGAAAAGTGAGGAGCAGGCCTTCCAGTCCTGCATTGCCAAACGGTTGATGGGGAAACAGGACCTGCTCCTGGGGGATGGCGACCGGTTTCCGATGGTCCCGGTTTGCCAGATGGTCGCCGGGAGGGGAGACGCGGGGCCGAGATGACGAAGCTGATCGCATTGGGGGTCGCGGGGGCGGCGGGGACGTTAGCGCGTTATTGGGTTTCGGGTTGGGTGGCCCGGCGCTATGGAGAGTCCTTTCCTGCGGGGACGCTGGCAGTCAACCTGATGGGCTGCCTTCTGGTCGGTGCCCTTTACTACCTCCTGGAGGAGCGTTTCCTTTCGGATCCTGTCCTGCGGACGGCCTTGCTGCTGGGTTTTCTGGGTGCTTTTACCACTTTTTCCTCGTATGGGATTCAGGTTTTTGCGTTGCTGAGGGACGGCGAGTTCCTGTATGCCGCTGTCTATGCCGGCATTTCCAATCTTGCGGGTTTCCTGCTGGTTTGGGCCGGGTACTCGCTGTCCCGGTGGCTGGCGGTATGAACATGGGGGATGAGGCCGTACAGGGGTATCTGTTGCGGGTCTTCCTGGGTGAGTCCGACCACAGTGGCCATCTGCCGCTTTACGAGGCGCTGGTCAAGCGCGCTCGCTCGGAGGGTCTGGCGGGGGCGACGGTGCTGCGGGGCCTGATGGGGTACGGCCGGGGCAGCGTGTTGCACACGGCGAAAGTCCTGCGCCTTTCGGAAGACTTGCCGGTGATCGTGGAGATTGTGGACTCTCTGGAGAAAATCGAGCGCTTTCTCCCCGTCCTGCGTGAACTGGCCCGTGGCTGCCACTATCTGGTCACCCTGGAGAAAGTGACGATCATCCGATCTGAAGATTGAGCTGTGGTGCCGGCCGGGGGCTCGGTCCACCCGATTCGGGCGGAGCCGTTCAGCGGCCGCGGCGCACCATGTGCCGATCGGCAAGGTCCAGGAACTGGGCCCAATCGAACTGGGTGACGTCATGGCCTCCCGCCCGGATGTGATAGCGCAGGACGTCCCCCACGGGCTGGTTTAATGCCGGAATTTCCTGGACCCCCAGGCCGCCGGCACCCAACAGGCGGTACACCGGATCCGCCGCCAGCGCCGAAAGAAACTCCCCGCGGGGGTCCGCCCAGAGATCTTCGGCAGCACTGGCGACGTACAGCGGACGGGGTGCGATCAGCGCCAGCAGCATGTGCTGGTCCACCGGCAAATCGTTCTCCCGGTCGTTGTACCGCTTGAAGTTGCCGCAAAACCAATGGGGAAAGGCCGTGTTGATCTGGGCCACCGTCTCGCCGAAGCGACGGCGGGAAAGTGCGGCACCGCCACAGCCCGAGTTGTTCGAGACTACCATGGCGAAGCGGTGATCGGTGGCTCCCGCCCAAAGTGCAGTTTTGCCGAGACGCGAGTGTCCCATCACTGCCACCCGCCGGGCATCAAGCTCAGCGTCTTTCTCGATGTAGTCCATGATCCGGCTGAGACCCCACGCCCAGGCGGCGATGGAGCCCCACTGGTCCGGTGCAGGGACGCGCTGGAAAGACGGAAGATAGACCTTGTGGATCCCGTTCTGGAAACCATCGTCAAAATCGGGGTCGATGTCACCGTAGTAGGCAGTGGCCAGAGCGTAGCCCCGATTCAGGATCATCTCCACCGGCCACCGGCTTGCCCTGGCGCCGCGGCTCTTCTCGGTCGCCCGATTCTCGGTGATGGCAAGCTCCTCATCGTTTCTGACCCACTGGGTGGTGATGGTGACGCCGGGGTCCGGATGGATGGTCTGGTTACCGTAGAAATTGAGTCCCAGGAAGGTGGGGTGCGGACCTTTATTCCGGGGCTGGTAAACCAGCAGGTCCAGAAAAGGTCCCGATGGGTGCCCCGTCAGGCTGATCCTGACTTCTTTGCGCACCGCCTTGCCTCCGAGGGCTGAATTCTCCCTCGACCGGAGCTGGTGCCACTGGCGCAGCGGACGTCCGGGAGCCTTGCCGTAAACCTCGCTCTCGAACAGGCCCAGGATCTGAGATCGTCGCCTCGCCCACCAGCCCACCGCGTCCTTGACCGGTGTCCCGTCGGGGAAACGGAGGGGATCGGGCAGTTCGTAAACCGGAACCCTGGCCTCGTCATAGTTGGGCTGGAACTGAAATGCCGCAGCGCAAAGAAACGCCAGCGGTACCAGATGGAGTGCCTTTCTCATCCGCTCCCCCTGTGAGTGAAGGCGCCGAACACCCAGCGGCCTACACGGCGATGGCTCAGCATAATTTCCGGGAGCCGCAGCGTAAAGCCCCAGCCTGACAGTTCCCAGGGCAGGGGAGCGGTGCTTCAGAAAGCCTTGGAGTCTGCCTCCGTCAGAAGCTTCCAGTCACGCCGCGGAAGCGGTTCTTGGCCTGCCGGGCCAGCCACTTGATGACCCGCATGTCGTCGTAACAGTGTCCGACGATGGAGTTCAGGGTCGAGAAGCAGGTGGTGTTGCACTCCTTTTTCATCTCATCGAGCTGGACCAAATCGAAGCGGGGATCTTCCACGGTGCCCCAGTCGTAGGTCGCTCCGTAGGTGGGGAAGCACGGAGCCAGCGTTCCGTCCTCCCGGATGATCAGGGTGTTCTGGCCTGCCCGACAGGGCCAAGGCTCGACGCTTCCCCGCATCATGTTCTTCATGTTGAGCAACTGGGGGATCGGGTTGGCGATCTTGTAGCCTGACTTGTGTTTCTCCACCAGCCAGTCGATCAGGGCGTCGATACGGGGATAGTCCTCCTCCGTGATGAAGGTGCTGTTGCGCTCCGCGTGCTTGAAATGCTCGTGCTCCATCATCGGGGACTCGTTGATGTGATAGTCGGTCGCCACGTTGTATTTGCGCCCGATCTCGGTAAGCTCCATCACGTCGTCCACATTGATGCGGGTGATGTTGATGTTCAGGAACATCGTGTAGCCGTAGTAGCGCTGCATCTCCACCAGGTACTCGAAGTTCTCCCAGATGGGCCGGATGGCTTTGGGTAGCTCCGGACGCTCCTCCACCGAGTCCACCGCCAGATTGATCACGGCGATTCCCGCATCTCCCAGGCGGTCGACCACTTTGGGTCGGAGCAGGCGGCCGTTGGTGGCCAAGTAGACGAAGAATCCCTTGCGAGCGGCGTAGTCGGTCACCTTGTGTACGAAAGGCCACCGCAGCAGCGGTTCGCCCCCCATCAAGGCCAGAACCCGACATCCAATCTGTTCCAGCCAGTCGATGGAGCGCTTGGCCGTGTCATCGGTCATGCCCTTGACCGAGTTGTTGTATGCCCAACAGTAATGGCAGTCGAGGTTGCACTTGTAGTCGGTGAACAGGTACGCCACAATCGGGCGAAGCTGTCCCGCATACCACCGGGACTTGAAGTAGGGAATCCCCCACGCTTTCCACGCCCGCCAGCCGTTGACCTTGCGGTATTCCGATTCGGTCATCTGGTGAAGTTTGGCTTCAGCCCTGCGGGGAAAGACCGGCTCCGGCAGCACTTGGGGCTCCCCGCTGGGTCGGAGCGGCCGCCGTCCCGGGCCGCTCATCAATTGCTGGTGCAGCTCCTCATCGAGCCGATACAGGATCTCTTCGTGACGATTGACCGGGTTTTGCTGCAGGGTACTCAAGGATGTCTCCTTTCCCGCGGTGTCAAGTCTCGACTCCCCGGCAACCGGCCCACTCTATGGGGGATGGTCCGGGAGCCCTTATCAGATTGGTTCACGCTGGCATCAACCCGCAGTCTATAACAGCAGGATGGCGGGCAAAGTTTCCGCATATCCTAGCCCAGGCGGAGCAGAAAGGCAAGACGGAAGCCGAATGGCGCCGCCGCCCACCGGCGGCCGTCGCCGGGGGACGGGTAGCGGGGTAACGAGGTAACGGGGTGGCGGGGTTTCTTGCGAAGGCCGCGGCAGCGGCCTGAGCCTTGGAGTGCGGAAGCTTGCTTCCGCCTTCCCGACCACCGCGGGGCGGGGTAACGGGGTAGCGGGGTTTTCTGCGAGGGGCGCGGCAGCGGCCTGAGCTTTGGATTCCCGTTCTTGCACCACCGATCGCACCCCTCAGCCCCTTATGGCGCGCCTCCTCCGGAAAACCCTCCTTCTGATCGGGATCCTGGGATTATTTGACTGCACTGCCGGACAAGCCTAGCGGTAATAACGCCCGATCAGGGGATGGTCCACAATGGCGCGCCTGAGTGCCAGGGGCTCAATCGTGCCTTCCACCTGATAAACGACTTTGCCGCCCGGTTCGACCAGGATCGTAAAGGGCAACGCCCCGTTCCATCCCGAATCCACCGCCTCGATGAGGGCATACTGATCTCCCCCTCTAAAAACCAGATTGCGGACGGCCGAGTGCTTTTCCCGCAGAAACTTCAGAACCGCATCCCGCGACTCCGGATCGTCCGCGCTCAAGGAGACGAACTCAAAATCACGGTCCTTGAACATCCGGTGGATCCGGATGAATTCGGGGTATTCGATGACGCATGGTCCACACCACGTGGCCCAGATATTGACCAGCCGCAGCTTGTTTCCGGGATTCGCCAGCAGCTCCCGAACGCCGGCTGCGTCCACTTCCGCCAGCTCGACCGGCAACTCGCGCCACTGCCGATCCACCCTCTCTTTCCACGCCAGCGTTTTCTCATCCGCCCACTTCACCGAGCACCCAAACGCTTTGGTGATCGGGGAAGCCACCGGATTGCCGGCCAGAACAGCGTCCAGGGCTCCGCGGAAGTCCTCTGCCGAGGCCGATCCCGGACGCTCCGAGCCGTCCACCCGCCCCTGATAACGAAGCCGGCGTTCCCCGTCGAAAACAAACCCGTGCGGTGTGGCCGTCGGTCCATAAGCCGCCGCGACCATCTGGGTGTCCCCGTCGTAGAGATAGGGGAACTCGAAGCGCCGGGTTTCCGCCCGGATTTTCATCTCCTCATAGGTGTCCCCAAGATCGGTGTATCCGCACTCCTCATCCAGCAGCGCGAGGGGCGAGTTGGGCGAGATGGCCACCAGCGCCACTCCACGGTCGCGGTAATCCCGCGCCACCGACTGGATGCGATCTTCGTAAGCTTGGGCAGTGGGGCAATGATTGCAGGTGAAAACCACCGCCAGGACCTTTGTTTCCGAGAAATCAGCCAGGGTGTACCAGCGTCCGTCGACTCCCGGCAGTCGGAAATCGGGAGCGGGGTCCCCGATCGCAAGGGTCTGGACCTTTCCAGTGAAGTGCTGGGGTGAGGCTACAAACCCGGATTCCTGACGGTGCTGGCCGCCGCTGCAGCCCACCGCAAGACAGCCCCCGAAAACAATCCAGAAATGGCGCTTCATAGCCCAAGCCTAGCAGACAACGGGTCCCGCGGCTATCTCAGCACCCACAGCCGGTAGTACCAGTACTTGACCAGCTCCAGACCGACTTCCTGGATCCCGTGGAGGCTGTGCCACCAGTTTGAAGCCGAACGATTCCCGCTGGACGCCTGACAGTAGACCTTGATCCCCTTCGGCTCCAGAACCTGCCTGTAGACCCGGCAGGAACGCGCGCTGCGCAAGCAGGGCGACACCACGATCACAGACCGCACCCTTTCCCGTACCAGGGTTTCAGCCACCTGGCGGGCGACGCTGAGGGTGATGGGCTCCCGCTCCTGAACCGGGACCAGTTGGACACTCTCAAGACCGGCTACCCGGATCATGACTTCCGCAAACCCGCCGGACACCAATCCTGGACGATCCGGGTTCCGAAAGATGAAGACCGGTGCGAAGACGCGCTTCGCATACCCTCCATGCATCAGCTCGGCGGCCCGCTCAAAGGCCAGGTAATCGTGGCCATAATTCTCGACCACCAGCGCATCGGCCGGCGCGATCGGTCCCTCGTAGACCAACTGGCCGGCAATCAGGGGAAGCCATGCAGAACGGCTGGCAAAGGCGAAGCCGAGGAAGAGCAGCCCTGCCGCCAGCAAGGCCATTCCTCCCCGCAAGGTGGGGAGTCCCACCGTCACTGGACGCCACCACCGCCCGCGAACTGAACCCATGGGTCGCAACATTATTGCATCCGGGCCACCGCCCGGATGCCCTCGGCATCCAGCCGGAACACCGTCCAGTCGTCCAGGGGACGGGCTCCGAGTTTGCGGTAAAAGGCGATGGCCCCTTCATTCCAGTCCAGGACCGCCCATTCCATCCGGCCGCAGCCCCGCTGTTCGGCAATTCCGGCAAGGGCTATGAACAGACAGCGGCCGATTCCGCGCCCGCGGAAACGGGGGCGGACAAAGACATCCTCGACATACAGCCCGCGGCGCCCCAGAAACGTTGAGAAATTGTGGAAAAAGACCGCGAAACCCGCCGGCTCGCCGTCCCACTCCGCCAAAAGGACGCCGACGCCGGAATCCGCACCGAACAAAGCCTCCCGCAAGCCTTCCTCGTCGGCGGAGACTTCCGGCAACAACCGCTCGTACTCGGCAAGCTCACGGATGAACGTGAGGATGAGCGGTACATCCTCCGGTGTCGCGCTACGGATGGTCAAACCGGGATTTTCCATGGTTCGGGATCTTACAACGAATGGTTTCCAGCGGTCTCGGCCGACGAGTGCGGGACGTGGTAAGGTAGCTCCGGCCGAATCCGCATGAAACGACTCCAGGCGGCCATCCTGCTCACCCTGTTCACCGGCAGCATCCTCGTTTACCTGTGGTATGGCCGGTTCCACTACTATCATCGCTGGTGGATCGCCGGGACGTACGCGCTGGCGACGGCGGCGGTCCTGGTCTCGCTCAGGGTGTTCCCACGACGATCCGGGACGTGGGGACTGTCCCCAGTGTTCCCCCCGGGAGTCGGAACGGCTTTCGGATTGCCCACCCTGGCCGGTGTCATCCTCATTCTGGTGATCGCCCGGCCGCGGGAGGGGCTCTCCGGAATGGTTTCGGAAGCGCTGGGTGAGCTGCCGCCATACCTGGTGTGGGCGGCACTTCAGCAGTTCCTGCTGCATCATTTCCTGCGTTTCCTGTCCGAGGTGATACTGAACGGGCGTGAGCCTGCAGGACCCCGAATGCCCATCGGAGGCGCGCTGCTGGCTGCGTGTCTGTTCGGCGCCTTCCATTTGCCGCATCCCCTGCTGGCGCCGCTGACGATGGTCGCTGGCTTCGTCTGGTGCCTGGCATTCGTCAGGTCTCCCAGCCTGGCGGCGGCAACCCTTTCCCATGTGGTACTGGCCGGGACGCTGCTGATCGCCGGCCAGGGCCAGTGGTTGACGTCATTCTGGATCGGAAAGGCCGGCTTCCGTTATGAGGGGTACGGTGACGGGGTTCAGGTCGCGGCCGGATACGGCCCGCAGCGCGAGCCGGTGATTGTCACTCTGCCCGGCCCGGATCGGGACGTTCCCTCCCTGGTCCGGGTATTCTCGCCGGATGGTCGAATCCGGGCGGTCTGGACGGCTTTCCCCGAGTTCGGCTATTCCGGCCGAGTGGCGGTCGGCGAGTTGGGATTCGGTCCTGGAGACGAGGTGGCGGTGGTTCCCGGACCTGGGTCCGGAAACCCGGCGCTCGTGCGGATTTTCAACTTCGACGGCCGGCGCCTGGCCCAGTTCCAGGTAGAGGGGCTGACGTCCGGATACGGCGCGTGGATCTCGGTCGCCTGTGGCGGCGTCCTCCTGGGAACGGGGCCGGCTCCGGGTGCCCCCCCGGTGGCGGTGTGGACCGATGGGGAGGGTAACGTCCTCAGAAGATGGGATCTGGGCGGCCGTGTCGGATTCGTGAACGGCATCAAGGTCTGGGCGCTTCCGGGGAAATGTCCGCCGGAAGGGCTGGTGGTCACAGGTTCCGAAGTTTCCGTCAACCCTGCGGAGTTTGTGGTGGTCAGCGATCGGGAGACGGTTGCGGTCCCAGCTTTTCCCGCCACCTACGGACTCAACCTGGTTCCGCTGGAAGGGAAGGAGGTGGCGGTAGCAGTTTCGCCTGGTCCACTGCGGGGGTATCCGCGCTGGGTTCGGATTTTCGGGAAGCGGCTGGACCAATGGGAGATGCTGGAAGACTTCGTCGTCCCCGGACCGGAACCTGCGGCGGGACTCACTCTCGCGGTGACCGACCTGGAGGGGGACGGGACGCAGGAACTGGTGGTGGGAGAGGGGACTGTGCCCGGCTATCCACCGCGGGTCAGAGTGATCAGCCTGTCCCGGGAGGTGGTCAAGGACTGGGAGGCCTGGTAAGAGGCATTACCGGCTCGAGGGGCGGGTGTACGGATGACGCGGATCTCGCGGATCACGTGGATCACTCGGATCTCGCGGACTCCGCGGACGGGACGGATCCCGTGCCGCGTCAGCCGGCCTGGCTGCTTTCACTCGAGCTGAGCTCGGGATAAAGCCGGGCCGCACAGCACGGGCACAGGCCATGGGTCACCACTTCGCCGGATTGACTCTGGAAGTAGGCCTCCAGCGGCAGCCAGTCCCCAGCCTCGGTGCGCACGCTCTTGCAGGAAGAGCACAGCGGCAGCAACCGCTCGAGCTGGGCGGCGTGCCGGCGAGTTTCATACAGGTCCTTCCCCTGCAGATCGACGACCAGCAGCAATAATCCGATGGAGACGCCGAGAATCTGGATGAACCACAGGAAATAAGAGACCTCGGGAACCGTTTCGCAGTACATCTCCAGGGGAACGGCCAGGGAGCCGGCCGCGTGGGGCAAGGCGAAGATCCCGCCGATGAGCGCCCCCACCAGGCGCTGGTCCCGCCAGTAGCGGAACAATGCCCACGCCAGGAGCAGGCGCACGAGGCCGCCCGGCACGAAGAGGATCACCATCGAGCTGACCAGCGACACGTGATCCGCGGACTCCGCCGTCATCCCATAGGACTCCTGGAGGAAGGAGATCAGCGGGCCGTTGGACAGCCAGGCCAGGACCGCACTGGCGATCACGTAACCCCAGCCCCACCACGGGCTGAGCCGGCCGTCCATAAGCTCGCAAGCACAAAAGAGCAGGGACACAGTTACCGGGATATAGAGCAGGTTCAGCACCAGGTAGGCCCATCCCTCGAGGGGGACGCCCGACTGCTCCAGGAAGAGGATTCCCACCCTAACTGTCTCAATGATCCAGGCCGCCGCAAAAGCCAGCGTGAAGCGGGAACGTCCGCGGTGATACAGCAGGAGGAAGAGTAGAGCGAAGCCGAGATGACTGAGACCAATGGTCAGAAGGTAAGCTCGCTCCATGGAGAACCCCCCCACCGGGTCCGCCGACGATGCTTACGGCATCGGAAACGCTGTTGATGGTCCCGACCAGAGAATATAATCACCGGATGACCTTTGTCTCCGACCTGCAACCGCAAACTGTCTGGCGCCGCTTCGACCAGATCCTCCAGATCCCCCGGGGCTCCCGGAACGAGGAGGCCATCCGCCTATGGGTCCTGAAAACGGCCGAGGAACTGGGGCTTCCAGCGGAGACCGACCACGCCGGCAACGTGCTGATCCGCAAGCCCGGAACCGCGGGACGCGAGCAGGTGCCGGTGACGGTGCTGCAGAGCCACCTGGATATGGTCAACGAAAAGAACACCGGAGTCGAGCACGATTTCCAGAAGGATCCCATCCGGCCGGTCCGGCGGGGGGAGTTTCTGGGCGCCCAGGGAACGACACTGGGGGCTGACAACGGAATCGGAGTGGCGGCTGCCCTAGCGGTGGCGGCGTCGGGGGATCTGGAGCATGGCCCCCTGGAGCTGCTGTTCACGGTCGACGAGGAGACCGGGCTGACCGGCGCGGCGGCACTCAGTCCCCATTTCCTCACGGGGCGGCTCATGCTCAATCTTGACACCGAAGAGGAGAATGCGATCTACGTCGGCTGCGCCGGCGGGCGAGGACAGGACATCAGCCTGCCGATCCGGCGGGAGAAGGCAGACGGGGCGAGGTTTCTGGCAATCCGGTTGCTGGGCTTGAAGGGCGGGCATTCCGGGGTCGATATCCACCTGCAGCGGGGAAACGCCATCCAGTTGTTGGCCCGGCTGCTGCTTTCCGCCCGGTCGGTTCCCTTCCGGCTGGCTACTCTGTCGGGGGGGAACATGCGCAACGCCATCCCGAGAGAGGCCCAGGCGCTGGTCGCCATCGACCCTTCCAGCGAGCAGTCCCTGCGTGGAGCGATCGAGCGGGCCTTCGCAGAAGTGCGCCAGGAATATGCCAAACCGGACCCCGAGATGCGGCTGGAGGTGGAAGCCGGCTCCCCCGGTGACGTCCTGGACGCCGCCTCCACGGAATCTGCGCTGCGGCTGATCTATGCGCTTCCCCACGGGGTGGCCGCCATGAGCAACGACATTGCGGGGCTCGTGGAGACGAGCTGCAACCTGGCGACGGCCCGGACAGCCGACAGCCAGCTGGACGTGCATGTCAGCAGCCGCAGTTCATCCGCGTCTGCCCTGACGGCGATTCAGATGAAGGTGGAGAGCGTCGCTCGCCTGGTGGGGGCGTCGGCGGTCACGCTGGAAGGTTACCCGGGCTGGCAGCCGAACCTCGATTCTCCGCTGCTGGCCCTCGCGCGGAAGGTGCATCGGGAAGTGCTCGGCACCGATCCGGAGGTCAAGGCGATCCACGCCGGACTCGAATGCGGCATCATCAAGGAGAAATACCCGCAACTGGATGTGATCTCCATTGGGCCCCGGATCGAGTTCCCGCATTCGCCGGACGAACGGGTCCATATCGAGTCGGTTGGCCGGTTCTGGCGGTTCCTGACGGCTTTACTGGCGGCAATCCGCTGAGAGCCTGCCGGCCCGGGGAGAATTGCTTTCACTCGGATTCCGCGGATCACGGGATCACGCGGGTCTGAGGGATCCCGCGGATCACCGCTCTGCGCGATCCCGAACCCCCTACCAGGGCATGAGGCGCCGGATCCGCCACCAGTTGTCGTCGTGAAACCCGTAGGCGGTGGCCTGGTAGACGCCGGGCAGATCGACCCGGGTCCCAGCCTGGGGGATCTGGTCCTCCATCCCCAAACACCAGTAGACCGCGTTGACCAGCAGTCTCCGGGTCCCCTCCGACTCCAGATCCACGGCAGCCCCGATGGTCGACGTGAAGGCCCGTCCCCGCCGTCCTCCCGGCAGCCGGTAGGTTCGGGTCCAGGCGATGGGCATCATCGGCTGGTTCTTCTCGATCACCGGCGGTCCATCGTCGGGCCGCATCCCAAAGAAGCGATCGTCCTCCTGGAATTCTCCCCGCCGGCGGACAAGCTCGCCCAACACCACCGGAAAGCTGTCACCAGGCAGGGGCAGTCGGACTCCATAGACGTCGGTGGGACCCCAGACTGAGCCGGGCGCCAGTCCCCGCACGACAGGATGGCCTGCTGCCTCCGGGGACACCACCCCCCGGGTGCTCTCGTGACGGTGCTCGCCATGGTGATTCACCCAGCGTTCGCCCAGTACCAGCCGGCCGAACCCGCCTTCCCAGTCGGTCTCAGGTCCGGTGTAGCCGTTTCCATAATGGGCCCAGCGGCTGGACGGCTCGAACTGAAAGGCATGGGTGGCGGTCCGAATGCCCAGCACCGGACGTCCCGACTTGAGATAGCCGTCGATGGCTTCCATCTGAGGGTCCGGGAGAGCCCGGAAGCGCGTGAACAGGATTAACAGATCGGCGGAGTCCAGGAGCTCCAGTCCCGGGATGTTGGTACGGATGTTGGGCTGGACGATCCCGGTTTCCGGGTCTACGGCGAAGAGGACGCTGCAGCGAAAACCATGCTGATCAGCAAGGATCTTTGCCAGCAAGGGGAGCGCCTCCTCAGAGCGGTACTCTTCGTCCCCCGACACGAGGACCACATGTTTGCCCTGACCCGGCCCTGCACCCCCCTGGTAGCTCCGCCAGGGGCCCCCCTGGGCGAGGTCCAGACCGTTGGGAAACCAGGCCAGAAGCAGGAGCAGAAACAGGGGAGCCCGGGATCGGGAGCGAACGCAGGTCGCGCCGACAGGTTCGGTGGATAACAGCATCCCCCAATCATATTGGAAACCTGCGAAGATGGCATCGGATGCAGCGGATGAACGGCTGGCGGATTGCTCCCCAGACCGGTGGGAGCGTGGGTTCATCCCCTGATGCCAAGGGCTCATCCCAGACTGCCGATCCGTCCAGGACGCCCCCCGGACTCAGAACTGGGACAGGCGGCCTTCGGAATCGTCGAGGATGAGGTTTCGCGCCGGTCGCCGCGATGTCCTGTCTTTTCCGTTAGGTTTGACCCGGGTTGCCTCCGGCGCTGAGGGAGCCGCCTGGGCCTTCGCGGCCGCCTTGGTACTCCCCTCCTGGGCGGTGAGCTGGAACCCGCCGACCAGCTCGGTGAGTTCCTCCGCCTGTCCGCTGAGCTCCTCCGCGGCGCTGGCGGACTCTTCAGCGTTGGCGGCATTGGTCTGAGTCAACTGACCCATCTGCGACACGGCGTTGGCCACCTGGTCGATGCCCAAACGCTGCTGTTCCGAGGCAGTCGCGATCTCCTGCATTCCCTGGCTGACCCGTTCGACCTGTTGGGTGATTTCTTCCAGGTCCTGCAGCACCTGAGAGTTGATTTTGACACCCTCTTCCGAGTTTCTCACCGAGCCCTCGATGAGAAGGGCGGTGTTCTTGGCCGCTTCGGCACAACGGATCGCCAGGTTGCGAACCTCTCCCGCCACCACGGCAAACCCTTTTCCGGCTTCGCCGGCCCGCGCCGCCTCCACCGCCGCGTTCAGGGCCAGGAGGTTGGTCTGGAAGGCGATCTCGTCGATGGTGCGGACGATCTTGGCGGTCTCATCCGCCGAGGTCTTGATCTTGCGGATGGCCTCGGAGAGCTTTTCCATGTTTTTCATCCCGCTGGTCGAGCTCTCCCGGGCCTGTACCGCCAGAGTCTGTGCCTCCTGGGCGAAGGAGGCATTTGAAGCCGCCATCGAGGCCACTTCCTGCAGGGAACTGGCTACCTCCTGTAGGGTGCTGGCCTGCTGGGAGGAACCTTGGGCGAGGCTCTGACTGCCGGAGCTGATCTGCCCCGAGGCTGCCGCCACCTGGGAAGCACTTGCGGCTACCTGGTGCAGGCTGGCTTCCAGATTCTCGACCGCCTGGTTGACAGCCTGTTTGACGCGGGCATGATCGCCGTGGTAGTCACCGCGAACCCGCGCAGTGAGATCCCGCCCGGCCACCCGCTCCAGGACACGGGTCGCCTCGTGGATGGGGTCGAGAACCGCGTCCAGCGTCGTGTTCACGCTTTGGATCATCTGGCGGAAGGCACCCTGGAATGCCTGATGGTTTCCGCGCCGGCTCAGGTCACCTTGTGCCGCAGCCCGGGCCACTTCTTCGATCTCCTGGATGACACCCCCCAATGAGCTCCGGGCCTGGTTCAATTTTTCAGTCAGCATATCGTCAGCGGAGCGCGCGGTCAGTTCGACCGTCAGATCGCCTCTGCTCAAAGCCTCCGCCAACCGGCAGAGCTCACGGAGGTAACCTGTGAGCGAACGCATTGCTTCTGCCAGATCGCCAATCTCGTCCTCGGCCGTGTAGGTCAGGTCGGAGTCGAGATCTCCCGCCGCCAGGAGCCGGGCGGTCGCTGTCATTTTCTGGATAGGTCCGGTCACCCTCCGGATCAAGAACGCCAGTACCAGTCCCATGGCCACAAGGATCAGCACGTCGATGGCTGCGGCCCATACCTGCATCGATCGAGCTTGCGCGGTGGAGGCATCCATCCAGCGTTCGATTCCGATGTAGCCGATGAGATCACCGTTCCTGACACCGGGATGGCAGCTCAGGCACGACTGCTCCGCCACAATCGGCTTCAGGCTCCGCAGGTACTCCCGATCGCCGTCCGCTTCCTCGCTTACATGGAGAGCGGCGTGCCGGGCTTCCTCGAGCACATTCGAGGGAACGGGGTCGCTGGCAGCTTTGCCCGAGGAACGATAGACACCCCCCGACACCCCCAAAATATAGCCACGGCGGATATCTTGACTGGCTGCAAGCCGATCCAGAGTCTTCTGCAGACCCTCTTCGTCGGCCTGGAGCATGAGGTAATGGAGTGCAGAGTCGGTGGCCGCCATGACCTGCTCCGACTCGGAGGTCAGGGTGTCCTTGATGAGGGCCCGCGTATGCAGCCACTGGAACAGGGCTAGCAGGGCCATCCCCAGCGACAACACCAGCAGAGACGGGATCAGGATGCGCCGGAAGAGGGTCTTGTGTCGGGTCGGGTCGGCGTTGGACATACAGATTCTCCCGCCCGCTGAATCCACCTGTGCGGGCTGCCGTTCTATCGGCGGAAGGTCGTGCGGACATTAGGCTTAGGGGCGGAGGAGCCTCTCGGGGGAGGCGCCGGTCCGATGGCAGCCTGTCGCTTTCCTGCGTCCGCCCCCAGGCGACGTTTACCGGACCAGATGGACGGTCCGTGTGGGATAGGCGAAATCGATGCCTTCGTTCTCGAACTTGCGGTAAATTGCCAGGTTCACTTGCTGGTGGATATCCGCGTAGACCTGGAACTCGGGGCTCTGGACCCAGTAGACGGTCTCGATGAGCAGCGCCGAGTCCCCCCAGTTCAGGAAGTGGCTGCGGTCGAACCGGGCTCCCTGCTGTGCCTGGATGATCTCCCGGATCATCGCTGGAATGCGTTCCAGCTTGTCCGCCGGCGTCTGGTAGGTCACACCCACCGTAAACACGACCCGCCGCTCCTGCATGCGCTTGAGATTGCGGATCCGGCTCGACAGGAGGTCGTTGTTGGAGAAGATGAGCTGCTCGCCGGACAGGGCCCGAACCCGGGTGGTCTTCATGCCGATTTTCTCCACCGTCCCCATCAGGTCACCCACCACGATGAAGTCACCAAGCACAAAAGGCTTGTCAAACATGATGGAGAGTGAGGCGAAGAGATCTCCCAGGATGTTCTGGGCCGCCAGCGCCACGGCGATACCACCAATGCCGAGTCCGGTGATCAGCGCGTTGATGTCCACCCCCACGTTGTCCAGCGCCACGAGGAGCAGGACCGACCACAGGACCAGCCGGCCGATGAACGTCAGCGCCATGCTGGTTGCGACCTGGGAAGCGGCATCTTCGATCTCCAGCTTGACGAAATGTCGAACCGCGAAGCCCAGGACCGAGTTCAACCAGATTCCGGCCTGGATCAGCAGAAGAACGATGACCAGCTTGTTGAGTCCGGCATCGGCGGCGGAAGGGAGGGTCAACATCTTGGCACCGGCCCAGACCGCGATGCCGATCAGGAAGATCAGCCGGGTACGGCTGAATGTCTCCGCGAGGACGTCATCCACCCGGTTGGCAGTCCGTTCCGCCAGTTTGGCCAAACGTTTGACCAGGATTCTGCGGGCGAAGTAGAGGACCAGCAGAATGCTGGCAAGGGTCACCAGGAACGCCAGCCAGTCCGCCCCCCGGTTCTCGGATATGATCTTCTGCAGTGTAGCCGGTAATGAGAACATGAACCCTCCCGGATCTGAGGAATGTCCGTAGCCAGACAGCCAAAACTCAAGGATAACAAACCGGTTGTGGAGGCGGCCGCCCCTGGGGCGGCCGCTGCGCGATTACAACCGCGCGCCCAGGAGAAGCCCCGTCCGGAGATCAGGCTCGAGACCCTGCGGTACGCCTTCTGGAATTTCATCTGGCCCCGCAGGCGGCTGGTGCTTCTGGGGTTGGCTCTCATTCTCGTCAATCGGGCCGCCGGGCTGGTTCTGCCGGGGTCGAGCAAGTACGTCATCGACCGGGCCATTGTCCAGGGGGATCTCGGGGTCCTGCGGCTGTTGCTGCTGGCGGTTTCAGGGGCGATCCTGGTCCAGGCGACGACTTCCTTTTTCCTGACGCGTCTGCTGAGCGTCGAGGCTCAATACCTGATCTCGAGATTGAGGGTCAAAGTCCAGCAGCATGTCCTTTATCTGCCGGTCCGATTCTTCGACAACACACGGACGGGCGAACTGGTCTCACGCATCATGACTGACGTCGAGGGCGTGAGGAACCTGGTGGGAACCGGGCTGGTGCAGTTTTTCGGCGGGTCGCTCACGGCGGTGGCGGCCCTGGTCCTGCTGTTTCTGATCAACGCCCGCTTGACGCTGATCGTCCTGCTCCCCCTGGTGGTGTTCGGATTGGTCTCGCTGAAAGCCTTCAGCTATATCCGCCCGCTGTTTCGCGAACGCTCGCGGATCAACGCCGAAGTGACCGGGAGGCTCACGGAGACGTTGGGTGGGATCCGTGTCATCAAGGGTTTCAATGCCGAACAGCACGAAGTGGATGTCTTCTTGGAGGGTGTGGATCGCCTGTTCCAGAACGTCAGGAAGTCGCTGACCTCAACCAGCCTGTTGACCAGTGGGGCGACCCTCCTGCTTGGACTGGCGGCGGTGGGAATCACCGGCCTGGGTGGTTATCAGATCATCCAGGGTGAGATGACCCTCGGCGATTTTTTCGCTTTCTTCATTTACCTTGGCTTCCTGATTTCACCGGTACTGGAGATCAGCAGCATCGGCAGTCAGATGACCGAAGCCTTCGCCGGTCTGGATCGAACCCGCGAACTGCTGGCGGTTCCCCCCGAGCACGCGGATCCTCGCCGGGTGGTTTCGCTGGCGGAGATCAAGGGGGATCTGGAGTTTGAGGATGTCCGCTTTGGGTATGGCGACGGCGAAGACGTCCTCCACGGCATCAGTTTCAAGGCGCCGGCGGGTTCGGTAACTGCCCTGGTGGGTTCCTCGGGGTCGGGCAAGACTACGATCGCTTCGTTGGCGGCGTCGTTTGTAAGCCCGCGTCAAGGGGTCGTTCGGATCGACGGCTGTGATCTCTCCACGGTCACGTTGGACAGCTACCGGCGGCGGCTGGGGGTCGTTCTGCAGGAGGAGTTTCTGTTTGACGGCACGATCCAGGAAAACCTGCTCTTGGGTCGTCGGACGGCAAGCGAAGCAGAGATCCTGGCGGCGGCGGAAGCGGCCCATGTGATGGAGTTTGCCGGGCGCATGGAAAAGGGGCTGGATACGGTGATCGGCGAACGGGGCGTCCGCTTGTCAGGAGGGCAGCGCCAGCGGGTGGCGATCGCCCGAGCTTTGCTGGCCGACCCCCGGATCCTGATCCTGGATGAAGCGACGTCGAATCTGGATGCGGAGAGCGAGAGGCTGATCCAGGCGAGCCTGAGGATCCTGATGAGGGGCCGCACCACGCTGGTCATCGCCCACCGGCTGAGCACGATCCGGCAGGCTGACCAGATTCTGGTGATCGAAGCGGGGCGGATTGCGGAACGCGGGCGCCACGATGAGCTGATGAAATTGGGCGGCCGCTATTTCGAGCTGTACACGTATCAGGCCCGGATCTAGCATGCCCAGTGAAAGCCCCTTTTGGAAGCCCTTCTGCGACGCCTCCCTACCTGGCGTCGTGTCAGTCGCTTGCTCTGGTCCGACCCCATCATGCCGAATCTCACCGGTTGGTCAGGTACACGCCAGCGCAGACGAAAGCCGCACCCACGGCCAGAGAGGCGGTGATGGGCTCGGAGAGGAACAGCCATGCCAACAGGATCGCAAACACCGGCACGAAATTGATGAACAGACCGGCCCGAGTCGGACCCAGGTCGCGCACACCCTGGTAGAACCAGACAAAACCAAAGACTGTTCCGAAAAGACCGAGATAGCCCAAGGCAAGCCAGGCGGAGGCCGGGTAGGTGCCAAGCCTGTACGGAAGTCCTTCCCACAGCGCCGCAGGTAGCAGGGCGGCCGTGCCGAGCAGGGCGGAACCGCACACCGAAACAGCCGGGGTGAGGCGTCGCAGGACGAGCTTGCCCAGGACAGAGTAGGTGGTCCACGACGCGACACAACCCAGGATCAGCAGCTCGCCCGTCCCCACTCCTTCCCGCAATACCAAGCCGAGATCGCCGCGGGAAATGACCACCAGGGCGCCCGTCAGGGAAAGGAGAACTCCGGCGACCTTTCGCCCGCCCAACGGTTCGCGATACACCAGCGCAGAGACAACCGCGATGGCCGCGGGGTTGTTCGCGACAATCAACGAAGCACGGCTTGCGGGTATCAATGCCAATCCTTTGAAAAAGAGGAAGTTGTACGCGAACACCCCCGTCAGGCCGAGAATCGCCACTTCGCCCCAGTCCTTGATGCTGAGCCTGGGCGTAACCCGTTCCGTGCGGAGGACCCACAGAGTCAGGATCAGCGAGGCCGCGAGGAATCGCAGGAACGCCGCGGAGAACGGCTCTACAGTGCCGGCGAGACTTCGGCCGGCGATGAAGGTGCCTCCCCAGAACAGAGCGGTCAATACCAGCTTGAGATAAACCACTTGCGCATCCTACTCCGAGATCCTCAACCGATGTGGGAGGCTGCAAGAAACGAGGGGGAGCTGGTGGGAACACCACCTGGTGATCACTCCCGTGCGCACCGATCCGCCCCGTTGGTATATCCAGGCGGACACCCCGGGGTCTGTGTCGGCTCCCCCATCTGAAAGCCAGGCAGACAGAGGGTGGCTCGAAGCCGGCGACTGGCGAACATTGACGGCCGGTTGAGGGGACAGGTGCTCGCAAGGAGGCGGGTGCGCTTTACCGGGATGGGCATTCCCGGCTAACCTGCTCCCATGGCGGACCGGGAGTGCTTTCTGATCACCGGGGCGATGGGCTGCATCGGTGCCTGGCTCGTGCGCCGGCTGGTCGATGAACAGGTGGATCTGGTGGCGACCGATGTCCATCGGGATACTTCAAGACTCAGGCTGTTGCTGACGGAGGACGAGATGGCCCGAGTGCAGATTGAATCCCTTGACGTCCTCGACCCGATTCAAATCCGGGCCCTCATCTCCCAGCATGCAGTGACCCATGTGATTCATCTGGCAGGGCTGCAGGTTCCGGCTTGTCGAAGCAATCCTGCTCTCGGCGCCCAGGTCAACGTGGTGGGAACCATCCAGTTGTTGGAAGCCGTCAGACAGAGTGGGGAGCGGGTTCGGGGACTCAGCTACGCCAGTTCGATCGCGGTGTTGGGTAGGCCGGAGTGCTACGGACCCGGGCCGGTGGGCGATGATGCCCCCTGTTTGCCGGAGACTCTTTACGGTGTCTACAAGGTCGCCGACGAACTGGCGGCCAGGGTGTACTTCCATGATTACGGGCTCGGCAGCGTGGGGCTGAGACCCTACATTGTGTATGGCCCGGGCCGGGATCAGGGTCTGACCTCCGACCTCACCAAGGCGACGCTGGCAGCGGCCGCCCGGCAGGAGTTCAAAATCAAGTTCTCAGGCCCGGTGGCGGTCCATTACGCCCCCGACATAGCGGACCTCTTCATCCGCGCTGCCCGATGCTCCGCCTCCGGCAATGCTGTGTGCAACATCGCGGGAGAAGCCACGACGGTCGAGGAATTCGTCCAGACGTTGAGGGACTTGAGCGGCTTTGGGGGCGTGAGCCACGAGTCGGACAAGCCTCTGCCCTTTCCATGGAATCTGGACCAGTCACGACTGGAGAGCCTGCTGGGGCCGGTGCGAACAACACCCCTTCGGGAAGCTGTCCGTGGGACTCTCGCTCAGTTCCGCAGGCTGCTGGACGAAGGAAGGATCGACCTGAAACAGCTCGGGTGAGTCGAATTCGGACCGAAGCTAGATCTTGCCTTCCTTGTAAACGACGTGCTTGCGCACCACAGGATCGTACTTCTTCAGTTCCAGTTTCTTGGTGGTATTCCGCTTGTTCTTGGTGGTCGTGTAGAAGTGACCGGTCTTGGCTGACGAAACCAGTTTGATCTTCTCGCGCATGGTGGATTTCCTCCCGGGGCTTTGGAGCGGCCGTCACAGGGAAGCCGGCCGGCGCAGCCGCCTCATCATCCGAGCACCTGTTCCAGGGTGAGCCCCTCCTCTCGCAGAAAAGTCAGCAGCCCCTTCCTGGTGACCGTACGCAGGGCCCGGGTGGAGAGCCGAACCCGTACCCAGCGGTTCTGCTCCGAGATATAGATCCGCTTGTTCTGCAGATTCGGGTATTGGCGCCGCTTGGTACGGCGGTTGGAGTGAGACACGTTATTGCCGGTCAGGGGCCCCTTCCCGGTCAAACGGCATCGAAAAGCCATTGTCCGATCTCCTTGACAGTCCAGTCGCGCATCAGAAAAAGCGCAGTATACACGAGTTCCTTTCCCAGTTGAAGGAACCTCGGGATCTCACGGATCTCTCGGGATCTCTCAGATCTCACGGATCACGTGGGTCTCAAGTCCTTGGGACCGGCCTCAGCTTCTCTGGGGAATGGCCCCGACACGGACCGGCCGAGGCCCCCCGCAGTTCGGCAGACACTTTTCCGGCGGCCTCCCGAACCAGAGCGGCCACCGCCGGCACGCGGTGATCCGGGATCTCCGCCACAGTCCCGGCGGTGCCCAAGGCGGCCACCACCAGACCGTCGGCATCGAAAATGGGGGCTCCGATGCAGCGCGTGCCGAACTCGTCCTCCTGGTCATCCACGGCGTATCCCCGGACTCTGATTTCGGCCAACTGCTGGTGAAGCTCGCGAAGAGAGATGATGGTCCTCGGGTTGTGACGAGTCAGCCGCCCGGGCCTGAGCAAACGGTCGACGACCTCGGCCGGCTGGAATGCCAGGAGGGCCTTCCCCACGCCGGTGCAGTGGGGTTCGATTCGGCGGCCCACCCAGCTCGCCAGGGGTGCTGCTCCTGGTGCTTCCACCTTGTCCGCGATGACGGCTTCCTCCCGTTCGAGCACCGCCAGGTGCGCGTTCAGGCCGGTCCTTTGGACCAGCCAGAGCAAGAACGGCCTGGCACGGCGGCGCAGATCCTGGCTTTGGGGTACCAACTGACTGAGGCTGGACAACTTGAGCCCCAGACGAAAACGCCCGTTTTCAGGGCTGCGCTGCACGTAACCACGGCGTACCAGGGTCTGCAGGATCAGGTGCATGGAACTCCTGGGACAACCCATACGGCGGCCCATTTCCGAAATGGAAAGACCCTCCTGGGATTCGGCCAGCAGCTCCAGTGCAGTCAGCCCCCGTTCCAGTGAGGGAACCGGTACCTGCTTCAACTTCAGCCTCCGATGATCCGGGTGGCTTCACTGTCCCCGGATGCCGGCCTTCCGGGATGCAGAGCCGTCCACTCTGTTGGACAGAGTAGTGCCAGAACAATGAGGGGTCAAGGTGGGTTGTGGGTTGCAGTGTTACCAATCCGCTTCAGAAAACCAGCAGAAGAAGCCCCAGAATCATCAACGCCGCCGCCGGCAGGCGGAAGGCGGAACCCCGCTCACCGAAAAGGGTCAGCCCAGCGAATGCGGACAACAGCCCGCCCGCCCGCTTGACGGTTTCCACATACGCCACCATGAGTTCCTGGTAGGCGAAGTATTGGCAGAGGACTGCCACTGCCGAGATCAGAGAAGCCAGGTAGAGCAGGGGCTCGCGGAAAGCCGGACGCTGGACCTGGGGTGCGGCGTGCGGCAGATCTCCCAGGGTCCGGTCGAGTTGCCGGAGGACCGCCAACAGCAGAGCTCCACCGAGGCTCAACCACAGCCCCAACAGCGCCTCAGAGCCGTGTTGGATAGCGATCTTGTCCAGGGAGGTGGTCATTCCCCAGATCAGTGCCACCGCCATCATCCGCCGGCTGCCCGGTTCGCGGAAAGGCGCACGCAGCAGCCGTCCCAGCGTGATCCCAGGATCCAGGTGAAGGAGCAGCGCACCGAAGACGGTCAGCGTGATCCCCGCCCAGCCCTGCCAGCCCGGCACTTCACCCAGCACGCCCGCCGCCACCAGCCCGGAGACCACCGGGGTCAGGGCCAGGTAAGGTATGGTCAGAGTGAGGGGGGACAAGGCAACCGCCTGCACATAAAGCACCGAGGACAGGGCGAAAGTGACCACCTCCACCAGGGCGACGGCGACGAAAACCATGTCCATCGGGGGCACGCCGTCGGCAGCCAGGACGGTCGCAAAGACCACCGCCGCTCCGCAGTTCAGGCCGACCACCACCTGGACCGGAGGCAGGCGACGGCCCAAGATCTTGCGGAGGATGTCCAGCAGGACAAACGAGAGGGAGGCGAGCGCTGCCAGTTGGAAGCCCATCTTGTCTCGGGGTCCGGTTTCGGGGGCGGCCGGATCTCGTCCGCACCGATCGGACAGGTCCGGCCGGACCGACCCAAGAGGCTCCAGTTTAACCTTTCCGGCCGCGGACCGGTCCATGGCCTTGCCCGGGAAGTCCGGGGCAGAGGCAGGTACCTGACGGGCGATGGTTTCCAAACGGCAGGGAGTATGGAATGCTCTCCGGAAAGCGGGATTCCATGACAAGACGGAGGATTCAGATGACCGTTTGGAGGAGTCTGGCGGCAGTCCTGGTGCTGGTCGTGTCGGGGGGCTGTGGAGGGGGAGGTGCGCCGGCCGGCCCGAGGATCGAGGGTACCACAGTGATTCTGGTACGGCATGCGGAGAAGGCGGACGACAGCCGAGATCCCGAACTGAGCCCGGCCGGACAGGAGCGCGCCGCCCTGCTGGCACGGATGCTGATGCACGCCGACGTTCGGGGACTGCTGGCGAGCGAGTTCCAGCGCACCCGGCAGACCCTGCGCCCGTTGGCGGAAGCCCTGGGCCTTCCCATCCGCATCGTGCCCACCGACCAGCCGCTGGAGGCTCTGGCGGTGGCCGTCCGCGGCAACCGGGGCCACAGCACGGTAATCGCTTCCCACTCGGACCGCATCCCGGTCCTGCTGCGGGAGCTGGCGGGGGTGGAGATCGAGCCTATCGGGGAAGACGAATACAACCGCCTCTACGTTGTCACGATGCTGGGAGAGGGAGAGGCCCGGGTGCTCGAGTTGCGGTACGGTGAAGGGGAGGTCCACCCTCCCGAGCGGAAGGAACCGCTGGCACCGTTTCCCGACGCCCCCGGGTCGGGCGCACAAACCGGGCAAGACTGAGGTGGGCGTCGAAGGGGCAGATTCGGGAGGTCTACTCGAAGAGAAGGTCTTCGATCAGGCGCTCCGGGTCCTGGACAATGAAACGCCGGGTTTCGACCCGGATCAGGTCTTCTTCCTGGAGGTGACTGAGGACCCGCGTCGCGGTTTCTCTCGAGATTCCGACGATGTCGGAAAGTTCTTTGTGGGTCAGCTTCATGGGGATCATGTAGCCGCCATCGGCCGCGACTCCCTTCGAGCGGACCAACTGGTAGAAGGCCATCCGGATGCGGGCGTCGGCGTTGTGGAAGGTGAGAACCTCGATCTGGGCCCATGCCTCGCGGCATCTCCGGCACAGGGTTCGCAGAATCACCCGGTTGGTCTTGGGGTGTTCAAGCAGGAAGTTGAACTCGCGGGCTCCCATCACGTAAATGGTGGTCGGCAGGACGGCGGTCACCGTTGCCGGAGTGGTTCCACCGTCGATGAGGGCCATCTCACCGAAGTACTCGCCCGGCTCGTGGAAGGCAAGAATCATCTCCTTGCCGTTGGGCAGCAGACGTGTGACCTTCACCCGGCCGTCTTTGACCAGGTACATGTACTGGCCGGTGTCTTCCTCCATGAAGATGATGTCACCCTTGCGGTAGCGCTTTTCCCGAAACAGTCCCGCGACATACTCCAGATCCTCATCGGGGAGTTCCGCGAACATCGGGATCCTTTTCAGGAACTGCCCTACTTCAGAGAGCATAGCGTCTCCAGGACACGTCGCAGTTGGTGAATGCGGTAGTGTTCCTCCAATTCTTTAACTTCCGCGTCAACCTCGTCAAGAGTTTGTTGATGTTGCTCCAGCCGGGTCAGTAGCGGTTCGGCGCGGATTGAAGCGATTCCCAGTGTTTTGGCCCTCAGCACACCGGAGCGGGCGAAGTGGTGGCCGAGCATGCGGGCGGCGGGGTAGAAGAAGAACACGTTGGGTCCAGGAATCGGCGTCAGCAGTGCGCCGGCGGCCGCCGTCAGGGCGTTGAGGAGACGCCATCGACGGTGTTTGGCAAGTCGGCGGTCGAGAAAATCCTGGAACTCCTGCTGAGCCTGCTGCCAGCCAAGGGTGTCGGGGTGCAACAGGTGGATCTCCGAGGCGTGGCGGAGCTGGGCACAGAAATTCTCGTGGTGGTCGAACCGGTGACTTAGTGAATTGTAGGCGTCGTAAACGGCTTCCCGCAGGCGGGCCAGACGGCCGGAAGGTTCCGGCGCCGCCGGCGCGGCGGCAGGGGGTCTGCCACTGGCCAAGAAGACGGGCTCTCCACGGAGGTTGTGGAGGAGCAATACCGTGACGGGATGAAGCTTGCTCATGATCGGCGGCCGCGGCCGTCAGGCGTCAGGTCCGGTTCGCTTCTTGCTCTGTTCGCGTCGCAGCGCCCAGATCAGGGCCGCCAGAAAGCCTCCCCAGATCACGGTCATTACCAGAATCATGGTGATCACTGCCGGCCAGGTCATGATTGCCTCAGCCTGCGGACCATAACGCCGTTGAACAGGATCAGGACGGCGGCCCCGGTGAGCCATTGGAACAGGCAGGTCCCTACGGAGTCCGTCGCCAGCGGGTCCCACCAGCTCTCGGACCAGCCGAGCGCCAAGGTGAACCACCAGACTACCAGAATCGCCACCTGGGCGGGCACGGCCCAGCCGATCAGGACATCGTACCAGCGGCCTACCCGGACATCGGAACCCTCTCCGTTGACCATTTCCTGCCGGAACCGGGCGATCCCGTAGCTGCGGACGGCCAGTGCGATGAGAGCGCCGCTGACCATCAGTCCGATTCCCCAGACCCAGTCCTGGTTCAGGAAAAAGTCGGTGCTCAGAGCGGAGGGCAGGCCCATCAGGGCGGCGGCCAGAAAGACCCAGGGCAGGGCCCGATGGCGGGGCAGTCCCAGGTCCACCAGGAAACGGGTGGCCAGTTCCAGCATGGAGATGAGTGAAGTGAGGGCAGCGAAGCTGAGGGCACAGAAGAAGAGAGCGGCAAAGAAGCCGCCCCCCGGCATCAAACCGAACAGTTTGGGGATCCAGATGAAGGTGAGGCCGGTATTGGCGGGGCCGGGCATGCGGATCAGTTCGTCGGCCTGCTCGGGCACAAGGGCGAAGACCGTGCTGAAGATCGTTATGCCCGCCAGCAACGAGATGGAGTTGTTGCCGAGACCGATGAGCGCCGCGTTCAGGGTGGAGTCCTCCCGCTCCCGCATGTAGACCGCGTAGGCCAGGATCAGCCCCCAACCCGCACCGGTGTCCCAGGCGTTCTGGGTCAGCGCTTGCAGCCAGACCCGGTAGTCCAACAGGGCCTCCAGGTCGGGTGTGAAGAGGTAGGCGAGGCCGCGGGTAGCACCCGGCAGGGTCACGGCCCGCGCCGCCGAGGCGATGATGAGGATGAGCAGGGAGGGAATCAGAAAACGGTTGGCCGCCTCGATCCCATGGACTACCCCCCGGCGGATGATACCCGCCGCGAGGGTAAGTGCGGTCAGGTGGAACAGGATGGGTTGCCAGCCGGAATCCAGGAACTCCATCCAGTCCTGGTGGTGATCCGGAATCGCGAGAAGCTGTCCGCTGACGGCCAGCAGCAAGTAGCGGAGGCACCAGCCCGTAACGACGGCGTAGTAGAACATGATGGCCGTCGCCACAAGGGCCACGAAGCCACCCATCCAGGCCCACCGGGGTCCAGCCACGTGGGCGAACGCTCCCAAAGGTCCGAAACGCGTCCCCTTCCCCAGGGCGAACTCGGCGATGATCAACGGGATGCTCCAAATGAACAGGAACACCACCCAGGGAATGAGGAAAGAGCCGCCGCCGTTGGCGGCTGCGACCCGCGGAAAACGCCAGATGTTGCCGGTGCCCACAGCGATGCCCACAACCGAGACGATCAGTCCCCAGCGGGATGAGAAGCGTTCGGATGCGGTCATCGTTTTCCTGCCGCCTCCTGATAGGCCCTGATCCTGGCAACCGGATCCTCGGCGGTCATAAAGTCGCTGATGACAGCAACGGTATCGACACCCTGTCGCCAGAGAACCTGAGCGGTTCCCAGATCGATCCCGCCGATGGCCACCATAGGATGCCTCTTCAACGGCACCAGGCGAATCACGCTTTCGACTCCAAGAGGCGGGTAATGTCCCGTCTTGGAAAGCGAGGGACGGACGGGTCCGATCGCCACGTAATCGACATCCATGTCCTGGGCCAGACGGAACTGTTCCGGTGTGTGGGTGGACAGACCCAAGAGCAGGCGATCACCGGCGATCCTGCGGGCTGCCTCTACCGGCAGGTCCTCCCAGCCGAGGTGAAGTCCGGAGGCGCCTGCCGCCAGGGCGATGTCCAGCCGGTCATTGACGATGACCTGGCAACCGGCGGCCGCCGCCACGGCCACGGCGGCCTGTGCTTGCCGGAAGTACTCAGCGGCGCCCGCGTGCTTTTCCCTGACCTGAAAGAGAGTCACTCCAGCGTCCACAAAGAGCCTGGCCAGTCCGGCATGGTCGAGTCGGTGACGGTTGGGGACCGAAGTGATGGGGTAGACTGGGCCGAGGCGGAGCTCCCGCATCAGTTTCTGAAGAGGCTGAAGATTCGGTCCGCCAACAGCACCGAGATCGCCAGCGGGCACACAAACCTCACCAACAGCGCCCAGACAAACTGGAGGCGGAACCTCGCGTTGCTGCGGCGGATCTCCTCTGATGCCACTTTGATCCCCCACCGATATCCGACAAACAGGCAAATCAGCAGTCCGCCCACCATGAGCGCCACTTTGCCGAAGAGGAAGTCCGCCTGCTCCAGGAAACCGGAGAACAGAGCGACGTAGCCTTGGCTGAAGGCGCTGGGGATTCCGAGCACGAAGGCGGCGGATCCCACCAGCAACGCCGCGCGGCGCCGCGGCCAGCCTTTCTGGTCGATGAAGTAGGCCACCACCACTTCCAGCAGAGAGATGGAGGAGGTCAGGGCAGCGATCGCCAGCAGAAGGTAGAAAGCCGCTCCGAAGATCTGCCCCAGCGGGATCTGGCTGAAGATGTTCGGCAGTACCAGGAAAATCAGGCTGGGACCCTGGTCGGGTCGCAGGCCGGGCACCGTAAAAAGCGCGGGGAAAATGGCGAAACCGGCGAGGAAGGCGATCAGCAGATCAGACAGGCTGACGTAGACGGCGCTGGAGAACAAGTCCTCCTTCTGGGGGAGGTAACTCCCATAGGTGATCATGGTGCCCATCCCCAGGCTGAGCGAGAAGAAAGCCTGGCCCATGGCCGCCAGTACGACCTCTGCTGAAATCTTGCTGAGATCGGGCTTGAGGTAGAACGCGATGCCTTCGCCAGCACCAGGGAGGGTCACGGAACGGAGAACCAGAAGCAACAGCAGGACCAACAGGACCGGCATCAGCACCGTCGTGGCCTTTTCGATTCCGCCTTCGATCCCGCCGGTCACCACCCAGATGGTGAGCGCCATGAAGACCAGGTGGAAGAACAGGGGGCCGATGCCGCTGGCGGTGAAACTTGTAAACTGCTCAGCGATCTGTGCGGTCGTCCCGCTGGCCATACCGCCGCTGACGGTCAGCCACAGGTACTTGAGCGTCCAGCCTGCGACGACGCTGTAGTAGCTGAGAATCACCAGACCGGTGACGACTCCGAGGACGCCCACGTATTTCCAGGCGCTGCCGGGTACGAGCGCCTTGAAGCAGCCGACCGGATCGTTCCGCGCCGCCCGGCCAATGGTGAACTCCGCCACCATGACCGGGATGCCCACAGCCAACACGCAGACCAGATAAACGAAAACGAAGATGGCTCCCCCGTTCAGGCCGGTCTGGGTGGGGAAACCCCAAATGTTGCCCAGGCCGATGGCGGAGCCGGCGGCCGCCAGCACAAATCCAAGCTTTGAACTCCAACTGCCGCGCTGGTTGTTGTCCGGTGACACTAGACTACTCCGGCATTTTCAAGGAACGACGTGCCGTATTCGCCCCGGGCGAAATCAGGATGATTGATGATTCTCCGATGCAGGGGGATGGTGGTGTCAATCCCTTCGACCACATACATGTCAAGGGCACGGCTCATGCGGGCCCGGGCCTCGTCACGGTCCGCACCGAAAGCAATCAGCTTGGCAATGAGAGAGTCGTAATAACTGGAGACCACCCAGTCCTGGTAGGCGGTGGAGTCCACACGAATACCCGGCCCTCCCGGCGGATTGTAGGCGGTGATCCGTCCTGGGGAGGGCCGGAAATTGCCTGGGTGTTCCGCATTGATACGGCACTCTATGGCGTGTCCGCGCCACTGGATCTCGGACTGGCGGAAGCTCAGGGTGTGGCCGGCTGCGATCCGGATCTGTTCTTTCAGGATGTCGATACCGGTGACCATCTCCGTGATGGGATGCTCCACCTGCACCCGTGTGTTCATCTCGATGAAGTAGTAGCCGCCATCCTGATCGAAAAGGAACTCGACGGTACCGGCGCTCTGGTAGCCGATCTCCTTCATCGCCTTGACGATCCGTTCACCAAGTTCCTGCCGGAGGGTGGGCGTCATGACCGGGCTGGGTGTCTCTTCGATCAGCTTCTGATGGCGTCGCTGCACCGAACATTCGCGCTCGCCGAGGTGGACGATGTTCCCGTGTTCGTCTCCCAGAATCTGGAACTCGATGTGCCGGGGGTTCACCAGGTACTTCTCGACGTAGAAATCGGCATTGCCGAAAGCTCCCAAGGCTTCCGACTGGGCGGTGGCCAGCGAATCCTCCAGGTCGTCGCGCTTCCTGACAATGCGCATGCCGCGTCCGCCTCCCCCGGCTGCGGCCTTGATGATCACCGGGTAGCCGATCTGCTCGGCGATCCGGTGGACCCGCCCGCCTTCGTCGGAGTGGATCAGGCCGGAACCGGGGATGATGGGAAGGCCGGCCTGCCTGACTGCCTCCCGGGCGCGGGCCTTGTCTCCCATGAGTTCGATGGCTTGGGGACTGGGTCCGATGAACTTGATGCCGCAGGTCTGGCATACCTCTGCGAAGTAGGCGCTTTCCGCAAGATAGCCGTAGCCAGGGTGGATGGCGTCGACGTTGGTGATCTCGGCGGCGCTGATGATGCTGGGAACGTTGAGGTAGCTCTCGTAGCTGCGTGGGGGGCCAATGCACACCGCCTCGTCGGCGAAGCGGACGTGCAGGGAATTCCGGTCGGCTTCCGAGAAAACGGCCACCGTGGGAATCCCCAGTTCCTTGCAGGCGCAGATGATACGCAGGGCGATCTCGCCTCGATTGGCGATGAGGATTTTCCTGAACATCGGGCGCTACTCGAGACGGATCTTGAACAGGGGTTCGCCGAACTCCACCGGTCGTCCGTTTTCCACCAGGATCTCCACGATCGTCCCGGTTACGTCGCTTTCGATCTGGTTGAAAATCTTCATCGCCTCGATGATGCAGATGACCGAGTTCTTGGTGATCCGGTCGCCGACCTGAACAAAAGGTTCAGCGTCGGGCTTGGGGGTCAGGTAGAAAGTACCCACGATGGGGGCCCGGAAAATGAACAGGTCCTCCTCGACCGGAACCGTCGGCAAGGGAGCGGCCGCCACGGCGGGAGCAATCGGCGCCGCGGCGATCGGTCGCACATCGACCGGGGCTGGAGCCGTCACGGCATTGCGGATCCGCAGCCGGACTCCGGCCTTCTCCATTTCAAACTCCTCGATGCCGGAATTCCGAATCAGTTCGAGAAGTTCCTTGATTTCCTGGTTATCCATGGGCTCTCCTTGGATTGACCCGGGTGAACAGTCATTCTCGTTTGGCAGGTGGGTTCGCGTCAACTTGAGCCACCTGCGGCGCCTGCTCCTGCCTGTTCCACGGTTCGAGTCAGGCTGAGGAGGGCGGGATTTCCCGCGCAGCGTGCTACCCTGCGGCAAGCAGTTCACAGCCGGTCTCGGTCACGACCACGATGTCCTCGATGCGCACCCCGAACCGTCCCGGAAGATAGATCCCGGGCTCGATGGTGAAGACCATACCGGCGGCCAAGTGACCCGAGCCGGCAGGAGAGATTCTGGGACCTTCGTGGATCTCCAGACCGATCCCGTGCCCCGTCCCGTGGCCGAAATGGTCCCCGTAGCCGGCGCGGGTGATGAGCTGGCGGGCGGCGGCATCCACCTGGCGAACGTCCACGCCGGGGCGGACAGCCTGGATGGCCGCGTTTTGCGCGGCCGAGACCACTTCGGCGACCCGCTCCGCCTCGCTGCCTGGCGGGGTCAGGGTGCGGGTGGTGTCGCTGCAGTAGCCATTCAGGCGCAGCCCGAAATCGATCAGCAGGACATGACCGGGGGTCGCCGGTTGGGAGCTGGGCCGGCCGTGGGGGAGGGAGCTCCGACTGCCGGACAGGACGATGGTCTCGAAGGCCGGGCCGGAAGCGCCCTGGAGGCGGCAGAGGTAATCCAGGCGGGCTGCGACACGGTTTTCAGCCTCTCCCCAGGGGAACTCCGAGAGCAGGGCGTCCCATGCACGTCGTGCGGCGGCCAAGGCGTCACGGAGAGCGGCGATCTCCAAAGGGTGTTTGACCAGCCGCTGATTTTCCACCAGGCCGCGAAGGGGCTTCAGCCGGACGGTCGTTCCCAGCATGTCCCGCAGGGTCCGGGCCTGGTGGAAGCTGAGGTGCTCAGCTTCGAAACCTAGGCGGCTGGCGGACTGAAGCAGGATCCGCAGCTCGTCCCCCAGGAGCTGGCCTCGAACGGCCTGGACCTGGCAGCCGGAAGTCTCAGCCGACGCCTGTTCGGCATAGCGCGAGTCGACCAGCAGGACAGACTCCTGATCTCCCACCACGGCGACGCCGGCGGACCCGGTGAAGCCGAAGAGGTAGTGCAGGTGGACGGGGTTGGTGACCAGAAACCGGTCCAGCCCCATCCGCCGGAGATCGTGTGCCAGGCGTTGTCGCCGCTGTTCCCGCAGGATCGGGTTCAGTTACGAATCCTCGGCGTGATGAAGAACAGGATTTCGCGGGTCTCCCGGTCCTTGCCGGTGCGCTTGAAGAGGTGTCCCAGGACCGGGATGTCTCCCAGGCCCGGAACCTTGTCTTCACTTTCGCGGTCAATTTCCACGAAGATGCCGCCGATCACGGTTGTCCCGCCGTCTTCCACCAGGACCCGGGTCTGGGATTCGCTGGTGAGGATGGTGGGGATGCCCAGAACGGTCTGGGAGAAGTCCGGGACGTTGTTCTCCACCTTGATGTTCAGGGCGACGGTGTTTTCCTGGGTGATCTGCGGGGTGACGGTGAGCTGAAGGGCGGCGACCTCGTAGCGCACGGTAGTGGTGAAGTTGATCTGGACGGGGATCGGGATCTTGGCCCCCTGGGTGATCTTCGCTTCGGCGTTGTTCTGGGCGCTGACCCGGGGTTTGGAAAGGATTCTGGCCTGACCGGACTGTTCGCCGGCGGTGATGAAGGCGTCCAGCTTGAAGGTATCGAGGAACTTGCCGGTGCGGAAGGCAAACCCTCCGACTGGCTCCTCGGCCGGCGAGGCGACAACCAGGCCGCCCTGATTCCGGTCGGAGTCACGGCCGATGAGCAGGCCGAATTCGGCCCCCAGTTCCCTGGCGAAGCGGGTGGTTGCCTCGATGATGCGGGCTTCGATCTCGACCTGGCGTTCCGGCTTGTCAAGGGTACCGATGAGCCCGCCGATTTTCTCGACGCCCTCGGGGACATCCGTGATGATCAGGGTGTTGGTGCGCTTGTCGACGTTGATCTGACCACGTTCCGACAACTGTTTCTCGAAAGAAGGCAGCAGCTCTTCGCCGCTGGCATAGTTGAGGGTACGGGTCACGGTGACCAGATCCCGGGCCAGGAAGGCGGCGCGCTTCAGGGCCTGTTCAGATTCCTCTTCGTCCTTGAGCTTCTTCTTGGTGGAGATTCGCACCAGGTTGCCGTCGATGGTCCGGGTCAGACCGTGGCTGCGGAGCACGGCCTCGAAGAGCTGGTCCCAGGGAACCTGTTCCACGTTGATCGTGATGCTTCCCTTGACCTCGGGATCGATGAGGATATTCAGGCCGCTCAGCTCCGAGATTGCCCGGAAGAAGTCGACCAGCGAGACGTTGACCAGCTTCAGGGAAACAGGCTCCCCTCCCCAGGTGCCGGCTTGGGCCAGGGTGGTTTCCGCGCCTGAATGGGGCGCTGCCGCCTGGCCGGGCACGATTCCCAGCACGAGGCAGAGAAGCAGGCTCGGAAGAAATCGGTTGGACTGGATACTGCTGTTCATGGTCTGACCTACCGTTCTTCGGTTTGGGTCCGCTTGGTCACCCGCGAGATCTTTTGCTCGCCACGGGTGTCGGTCTGGATCTGGACGAAGACCACCTCGTCGCCGGTGATCTTCTCGACATAACCGTCAAACAGCTTGGTTCCCTGACGGGCGAAGTAGCTGACGTCGTCGATGCCTTTGAGAATCACGATCTGGGCAGCCGGACCGCTGGCGGTCCCGGTGACCGTCACTTCGGCGACCAGCAGGCCGGCAAGTCCGGGTGGCCGCTTTTCCAGCGGCGGTGGAGCCAGGACCCGGGGCGGCTGGGGCCGGGTCGACGTTGCCCGTAAGTCGAGGAACGGATCCCGCTTGCCGTGGGAGTTGTAAGGGACGGGCGTCTGGGCCACGGCCGCCGCAGCCGCCAGCATCAGCGACGCGAACAGAACCGGAATGGGGAACGATCGGAGCTTCATTGTCTGGCCTCCGCTTCCACTGCAGCGGGCTCTGCATAGACGAACGTGGTGGCCGTACAGGCAGCGGTGAGGGTGCGGTTCCGGTTCGGCTCCTTCTCGATGGCCTTGACGTGCAGTTCACCCACGTTGATGATCCGGGTGAAGCCGCTGATCCGCTCGAAGAACGAGCCCAGGCTGTTGTAGCTGCCTTCCATCGTGAGTTCGATGGGCCAGTCCTCGTAGAACTGGTTATTGACCGTGGCCTTGGGAGCGAAGCTCGTGATCTTCAGTCCGGACTTGACCGCGGTCTCCTGGACCTCCAGGATGATGTCGGCGGTTTCCTTCTTCTCGGGCAGCACTTCCCGGAGGTGGGCCAACCGGGCCTCCTGCTCCTGGACAGCCCGTTTCAGCTCGGCCAGCTTGTCCCGGACTGCCTCTCCGGCCTGGATCTCGGCCTGCAACTGCTGCACCTCCCGGCGGTATTTCTGCACCTCTTCCTGCAGGGGGCGCACCATGTAGACGTACCAGACGGCGCACAATCCAAGGATCAGGACGGCCAGAACCACCAACTGATTTCTTTGCGAGAGACGGTTCAGGGCTGACATCGATCACTCCACCTTCAACAGACAGTTGAGACCGAAGGCGAGGCTGTCCTGTTCGTCTCGCCAGAAGTTCAGTTCCACCCGCTCGAAGGGCGGGTGTTTCCCGAGTTCGGCGATAAACTCGGCGATGGCCGGCACATCGAAGGCGCGCCCCTGGATGGTCAGCGCGTTGCCGCTCTGTTCCAGGCTGGTGAGCCACAGGCGCGGCTCGGTGGGCAGGCTGGCGATGATGGCGTTCAGCAACTGGACAGGGCCCTTTTGTCCGGCACGGAGCTGCTCGATGATCCTGGCTCGTTCCTCCAGCCGGTTTCTCTGGGCTTCGTAGCGGGACAATTCCGCCCGCACCGCCGCCAACTGGAGGCTTTGCTGCTGGAGTTCGGCCCGGACCTGCAGGGTCCGCTCCCGTTCACCCGAGAGATGCCAGTGCCACGCCAGCATTCCCAGGACCGCAACCACCATCAGGGCACCCAGGTAGTAGTCCGCTTTCCACCCGACAGGTGCCCACGCGCGCTTTTGGCGGGACGGTTCTCTGAGTAAGTTGATCTGTATCATCGCTTCAGGCCGTTCTCAGCGCCAACCCGACTGCAATGGCGAAGTCGGTGCCGGCGGATTCAGGGTCCTCTCCCAGGGCCGACCGGTCTGCTCCCTGGATCCTCCGGAACGGGTCCAGGTACTCCACCGGAAACTGGAAACTCTCCCGGAGAAAGTCACGCAGGCCCCGGGTCTTGCCGGCGCCTCCGCTGAGCAGCATCTGCTGGATGTCTTCCGCGTAAGTCGTCGTCTTGAAATAGTCGAGGGTCTTCTCGATTTCGAGGACCAGATTCTCGGAAACCGAGCGCAGGATCCGGTCGACCGCTTCCGCCTGTTCCGGTGTGAGGTCCGCTGTACCGGTCTTGCAGGCTTCAGCTTCCTCCCGCGAAACCCCCAGCTCTTCCTGGATGAACTCGGTGTACTGGTTGCCGCCAATGGCGATGTCGCGGGTGAACAGGAATTCGGTGCCCCGGACGATGTTGATGTTGGTGGAGCTGGCGCCCACGTCCAGCAGGGCGGCCACGCTGGTCGACTCCGGCTGGTAGTTGACCTCGTAGACGTTCTGCAGGGCGAAAGCGTCGATGTCCACCACCGCCACTGTCTTTCCAGCCATGGAGAGGACGCCCGTGTAATCCGCAATCTTTTCCTTCTTGGCCGCCACCAGGATCACCTTGAGCTTCTGCTCGCCGGGAGTCTGCTCGACCACCTGGTAATCCACGTTAACCTCAGCCAGATCGAAGGGGATGTATTGTTCCGCTTCCCACTGGATGGACTGGGCCAGTTCCTGTTCGGTGAGGGCCGGCAAGGCAACCTTCTTGACGATCACCGAGTGACCCGAGATGGAGGTGGCGACTCGGGAATTACGGATCCGTTTGCGCTGGAAGAGGCTCTCGACCGCCTCCGCCACCGGAAGCTTGGCAATGATGGCCCCGTCCACGATGGTGTCCGGAGGCAGGTCGGCCTTGCCCAGCGCTTCCACGCGATAGGAGGTCCCGGTCTTTTTCAACTCCGCAATCTTGACCGACGAGGACCCAATGTCGACTCCCACGAGTCCCCGGGGTTTCGGACGAAACCAGTTTGTCAAGAACATCGATTCCTCCCCTTGCACCGGACTCCGTAAACATGCGGAATTCTATTCGTTTTCACCGGAAAGGGGGTAATCCCGATCACATTCGTCACCTTTCGAGATCCGCTTTCCGAATATATAAACGCATGACCCTGACGAAATTGCCGCAGGGAAGGCGGAAGCAAGCCTCTGCACCCCAGGGCTCAGGCCGCTGGCGCGGCCATCGCGAAGACGTATCGTCACCTGCCATGCGCTTGGGCCAGCGGTGGCTGTTTGTGGGATGCCGGGCCAATGTCATCGTCAGTGCGGAGGGAACCGTCGGCGTGGCCCACAACCCGCCCGCGGAAATCATCTGTACGGGGCATACTGGAGGGCTGCCAGAGAATAGCCGGAGGCCGGAGCCCGAGCGGAGACCTCCGGAACGGACGGGCCAACAATGGCGGCACCCTGAAGGGGTGCCAGACGATCCAGGCGAGACGCGTCCGGGGGCCCGCCACAGCTCGGGCGTCCCGCCCGGGTTGGACGGTTGGCGTCGATTGCCCGCCCCCTTCTCCCGGCTCCCCCGGAAACCAAACGCCAGCGAGCGAGTCTGTCTGTCGCCGTGACGGCATGGTCCGGCGGAACCCTTGAGAAGCCATTCTCGGGGGCAAAAACGGCTCCCAATCCAAAGCCATTCCCGGCTCCTTTTGTGAGGTGTAACTCTTTTTTCTTCAATCGCTTGTCGTGGTCCGACCGCACCACCCGACCCCGTTACCCCGTTTCCCCGCAACCCCGCTACCCCGCTACCCCGCCCGCCGGCTGCCGGCCGGCGGTGGGTTCGCTTGACAGGGAGCCCCGGATTCTGTAAATTTGCCGCTTTTCGGGACAGGTGCATCTCTCGAAGGGGAGAGCGATGAAGACTTTTCTGCCAAAAGTAGACGAGCGGGAACGCAAGTGGTACGTCGTCGACGCCGAAGCCCAGGTTCTGGGGCGGCTGGCTTCCCGTGTGGCGGCCGTGCTGATGGGCAAGACGAAGCCCACGTATTCGGACTTTCTCGATAGCGGTGACTTCGTCGTCGTGCTGAACGCCGACAAGGTGCGACTGACAGGCAAGAAGCTGGACGACAAGATCTACTACTCCCACAGCGGCCATCCGGGGGGATTGGCGGCGGTTACGGCCCGGCGGCTGCAGGCAAGACACCCGGAACGGCTGGTGGAGTCCGCCGTGCGGGGGATGCTCCCCAAAACCAAGCTGGGACGCCGGATGTTGAAGCGGCTGAAAGTGTATGCGGGAGATCAGCATCCGCATCAGGCCCAGCAGCCTCAACCTCTGACTTTCTGAGGAGTCGGCAGTGGACAAGATTCAATACTACGGTACCGGGAAGCGGAAGACCTCCACCGCCCGCGTGTTCCTGATGCCGGGCACCGGCCAGGTCGTCGTCAACCAGCTTGACTATCACGATTACTTCAAGAACCGTTCGGAACAGTCGGTGGTGGTACAGCCGTTACAGCTTACCGAGAACTTGGACAAGTTCGACGTTTACGTCAATGTGTCTGGCGGGGGTTTCGCCGGACAGGCAGGGGCCGTTCGTCTCGGAATTGCCCGGGCCCTGCTGGAGTTTGATCCGGAGTTGCGTCAGCCCTTGAAGCGCGCCGGCCTCCTGACCCGGGATCCGCGGATCAAGGAGCGCAAAAAGTACGGCCAGCCCGGGGCAAGGAAGCGTTACCAATTCTCCAAGCGCTAGTAGGAGGGCTCTTTGAGCGCGATTTCGATCAAACAACTTCTGGAAGCAGGTGTTCACTTCGGGCACCAGACCAGCCGCTGGAACCCGAAGATGAAGGAATACATCTTCGGCGAGCGGAACGGTATCCATATCATCGATCTGCAGAAGACCCTCCGCCTCTTCCGGGAAGCAGTCGAGTTCATGACCGAGCTGGGCGCCCAGGGCAAGGAAGTCCTGTTTGTCGGCACCAAGCGGCAGGCCCAGGAGGCGGTGGAGGAAGATGCTGTCCGTTGCGGCATGCACTTTGTCACCAATCGCTGGCTGGGAGGGCTGCTGACGAATTTCGAGACCGTCCGCAACAGCATCAAGCGGTTCAAGGAACTGGAAGCGCTGAAAGAGGACGGCTACTACTCCAAATTCTCGTCCAAGAAGGAAATCGCCCAGCTCGAACGGGAACGCAAGAAGCTGGAGAAGAACCTGCGCGGGATCCGAAACATGGAGCGCCTGCCGGACGCCATCTTTGTCATCGACTCCGACAAGGAGGCGATTGCGGTCCAGGAGGCCAATCGCCTGGGCATTCCTGTGGTTGCGGTCGTGGACACCAACTGCGACCCCGACCGTGTGGATTACGTGATCCCGGGAAACGATGATGCCTTACGGTCCGTGAAACTGTTCACCTCGACGGTGGCCGATGCGATCGCTGCTGGCCGGGCGTTGTGGGAGGCTAAGCAAGCCGAGGAACGCAAGGCTCGGGAACTGGCCGAGAAGGAAGAGGCCGCCCGGGCGGCTGCCGCCCGCGCCGCAGCCGAAGCCCGACGGGCGGAGCGGGAACGCATCGAGCGGGAGCGGAAAATTGCCGAAGCGGCTGCCGAGGCAGCCCGCAAGGAGGTCGGACAGGCAGCTCCGGCACCCGAACCGGCAGTTCCGCCCTCGGCCGCGGCGGAACCGGCCGCTTCCCAGCCCGCCGAATCCCTGGCCCCGTCAGCCGAAGCTGCCGAACCAGCGGCTGAACCGGCCACGGGACCCGTTCCTCCCAAGTCCCCGGAGGCGAAGCCAGCCGGACCGCGCAAGGGAGTTCCCCGCAAGGGAACCCCTCGCAGGGCAGAGGCTGCGGAAACCGAGCCTGCCCCCGCGCCAGCCGCGAAGGCTCCGGAGCCGAGTGACACGGTTCCTCCTGAGAGGGCTCCGGCGGAGTCCTGAGAAGGACGCCCAGCATCATTTTCCAGAGTTGTACGGGGACCTCAGAACCCCGTGGGTTGGACGGCAGGGAACAGGCATGTCCGCCGTGTTCCGCCGAAAATCCAGCCAGGGAGAAGCTACTATGGAAATCCCAGCCCAACTGGTCAAGGAGCTCCGGGAGAAGACCGGGGCAGGAATGATGGAGTGCAAGAAGGCCCTCGCTGACGCGGATGGCGACCTGGAAAAGGCGGTCAAGCTGTTGCGCGAGCGCGGGCTGGCGGCGGCTGCCAAGAAGGCGGGAAGGGCGACCCGTGAGGGGGTCGTGGGATATTACATCCACGCCGGCGGGAAACTGGGTGTTCTGGTGGAGGTGAACTGCGAGACCGACTTCGTCGCGCGGACACCGGAGTTCCAGGAATTCGTCCGCGACGTCGCCATGCAGATCGCAGCGGCCAACCCGCTATTCGTGCGCCGCGAGGAAGTCCCGGAATCGGTGCTCGAGAACGAACGGGAAATCTACCGCAAGCAGGCACTGGCAGAGGGTAAGCCGCCTCAGGTGGTGGAAAAAATCGTTGAAGGGCGCCTGAAGAAATTCTATTCTGACGTGTGCCTGTACGAGCAGCCGTACATCAAAGACGGTAACATGACCATTGAAGAGCTGGTGAAGTCGAAGATTGCGACGATCAAGGAGAATATCTCGATCCGTCGCTTCGCCCGCTTCCAGGTCGGCCAGGAGTAGAGACTGAGCGTCGGTCAGCGGTTTGCCCGGTTCTCAACGGAGCCATGTCCCGCCGTCCGCCGCCCAGCGGCGAGGGAGGTGCCAATGGCAGAGGATGAGAGCGAGAAAGGGGAGATCGCGGTGATCGACCCCACTCCGCTGCGCCATCCCGTCTACGAGCGGGTCCTGATCAAGATCAGCGGCGAGGCCCTCATGGGCCGACAGAATTTCGGCATCGACCCCCAGGCGGTCGAGAACATCGCCCATCAGATCAGGGAGGTCCACGAACTAGGGGTCGAGGTGGCCATCGTGGTGGGTGGCGGCAACATGATCCGCGGCGTCAAGGCGGTGGAGGCTGGCCTGGATCGCGCCACCGGCGACTACATGGGTATGCTGGCCACCGCCATCAACGCGCTGGCCCTGCAGAACACCCTCGAACGGTTCGGGATTTTTACCCGAGTTCTCAGCGCCATCCACATGGCCGAAGTGGCCGAACCGTTCATCCGTCGCCGGGCAGTCCGGCACCTGGAGAAAAAACGGGTGGTCATCTTCGCCGCCGGCACCGGCAATCCCTACTTCACCACCGATACCGCGGCGGCGCTGCGGGCCATGGAAATCCGGGCCCAGGTGATCGTCAAAGCCACCAAGGTGGACGGGGTTTTCGACTCCGACCCCGTCAAGAACCATCAGGCCCGGTTTTTCGAGGAGCTGACCTATCTGGAAGTGCTGGAGAAGGGTCTGAAGGTGATGGACGCCACTGCCATCTCCCTGTGCATGGACAACAACCTTCCCATCATCGTGCTCAACCTGTTTACCAGCGGAAACATCCGTCGAGCCGTCCTGGGCGAGCGGGTCGGCTCGATCATCCACAACTGAAGCCGGACGAGTTATGCAAGCCACGAGCAGCAAAGAGGTCATTGGTGAAACCCGACGGCGCATGCAGAAGACTCTGGAAGATCTCAGCCGAGAACTGGCGTCCATCCGCACGGGACGGGCATCCGTGCATCTGCTGGACACGGTCACGGTGGACTATTACGGTGTCCCGACTCCAGTGAACCAGGTGGCCACGCTGCATGCTCCCGAGCCCAACCTGATCACGGTGCAGCCGTGGGATGTCTCCCAACTCGGCAAGATCGAGAAGGCGATTCTGGGCTCGGGGCTCGGCCTGAACCCCAACAACGACGGCAAGGTCATCCGGATCCCCATCCCGCCGTTGACGGAGGAGCGGCGGCGAAGCCTCGCCCGGCAGGTGGGCAAGGTGGCGGAGGAACACCGGACAGCCATCCGTCAGATCCGGCGGGATGCCAATGAGCGTCTCAAGAAGCTGGAAAAAGACAAGCTCATCTCCGAGGACGAGCAGTTTCGCGGCGTCGAGGAAGTGCAGAAGCTTACCGACAGCTTCATCGACCAGGTGGATGCATTGGCCAGGACCAAAGAAGAGGAAATCCTCAAAGGGTAAGCGCGGCGATGGCGGGGACAGGAATACGGCGGCCGCAGCAGCCCCAGCGACGGGCCAGTCCCGGCGACTTGTGATACGCTGTCCGATTGACGTTGAAGGGGTGCTCCGGATTGATGCCCGAGGACAGAACATTGGCACCGGATGAGCGTTCTGTGACTCCGGCAGTTTCTTCCCCTTGGGTCCGCGAGTTGCGGGGATGGCTTCGTGACGTCGTGTTCGCCGCCCTGACAGCGGTGCTGATTGTCGTTTTCCTGGTGCAGCCGGTCAAGGTGGAAGGCACCAGCATGCTGCCGCACCTCTCCGACCAGGAACGGATCTTCGTCAACAAACTTGTCTACCATGTTTCCGAGATCCAGCGCGGCGACATCGTGGTGTTCTGGTATCCGCGCGATCCCGGTAAGTCGTTCATCAAACGCGTGATCGGGCTTCCCGGCGAGGAGGTCATGATCCGTGGCGGCATCGTTTACGTCGACGGCGTGCCCATCGAAGAACCATACGTGCCCACCGAATACTTTGACGGATCCTCATTCGGGCCCGTGGTCGTGGAACCTCACAGCTACTTCGTTCTGGGAGACCATCGGAATTCCAGCAACGACAGCCGGAACTGGGGACTGGTTCCAGAGGAAAACATCTTCGGCAAAGCCGTGTTCCGCTACTGGCCCATTTCCCGATTCGGACTCATCGAGTAGGATAGCGTTTCCCATGACCGCCGAGCCTGCAGTGCTGTATCTGGAAAGTGGATCCCTGTTCGAGGGGCGTTCCTTCGGTGCCGAAGGGGAGTCCGTGGGGGAAGTGGTTTTCAACACCTCCATGACCGGCTACCAGGAGGTTCTCACTGACCCGTCCTATGCCGGCCAGATCGTGACCATGACCCAGCCGGAGATTGGGAACTACGGGACCAACCAGGAAGATCCTGAATCCGAACAGCCCCAGGTCCGGGGTTTTGTGGTGCGTGAGTGCAGCCGCGTCTACAGCAACTGGCGGGCCCAGGAGTCCCTGTCTGCTTACCTCGAGTCATGGGGAATCTGCGGTATTGCGGAAGTGGATACCCGGCGCCTGGTCCGGGAAATCCGCGAAGTGGGTGCAATGCGGGGAATCATCTCTACCGTTGACTTCGATCCCCGCTCGCTGGCTGCCAAAGTGCTCCAGCACCCTCCCATGGCCGGCAGCGACTATGTGCGTACCGTGACCACCGGCAGCCCTTACGCGTGGGATTGCCCGGAACCGCGCTTCCGCATTGTCGCCTATGACTTCGGCATCAAGAAAAACATTCTCCGCTCTCTGGCTGCCCGGGGTTGCCAGTTGACCGTCGTGCCCGCCGGCACGTCCGCCGAGGACGTGCTTGCACTGAAGCCGGATGGAGTCTTTCTGTCCAATGGCCCGGGCGATCCGGAACCTCTGGACTATGTGGTAGCCAACGTCCGGCACCTGCTGGGGCGGATACCCCTGTTCGGCATCTGTCTCGGACACCAGTTGCTGGGCCTGGCTCTGGGCGGCCGGACGTTCAAGCTGAAGTTCGGCCATCGTGGCGCCAACCAGCCGGTCAAGAATCTGCTTAACGGCCGGGTTGAGATTACCAGCCAAAACCACGGGTTTGCCGTGGATCCCGAATCCCTGCCGCCTGCCGACGTGGAACTGACCCACGTCAACCTGAACGACCAGACCCTGGAAGGGCTTCGTCATCGCACGGAGCCCGCCTTCTCCGTGCAGTACCATCCGGAGGCTTCACCCGGCCCCCATGATTCGCTCTACCTGTTTGATGAGTTCATCCGGCTGATGGAGGAGAGAAGGCGGTTCTGAGCCGAGGTCTTGCCTGACGGACGGGGTTCCGGGTGTCTTTAGGACAGCCATGCCAAAACGAACCGATCTCAAGAAGATCCTCATCATCGGCTCCGGTCCGATCGTCATCGGCCAGGCCTGCGAATTCGACTACTCGGGGACGCAGGCATGCAAGGCGCTGATGAACGACGGATATGAAGTCGTGCTGGTCAACTCGAATCCGGCGACCATCATGACCGACCCGGAGTTTGCAACCGCCACCTACGTGGAGCCGTTGACCGCGGAGTTTGTCGCCGAGATCATCCGCAAGGAGCGTCCGGATGCCCTGCTGCCGACGGTGGGAGGCCAGACCGGCCTCAATGTGGCGGTGGAACTGTGCGAGTCGGGGGTGTTGGACGAGCTGGGGGTGGAGCTGATCGGCGCCAAGCTCCAGGCCATCCGGGTAGCGGAGGACCGGCGGCTGTTCCGGGCGGCAATGGAAGAAATCGGCCTCGATGTCCCCCGTTCCGGCTTCGCCAATAGCGTGAAGGAGGCAGAGGCGCTTTTGGACCAGGTCGGGCTGCCCGCGGTGATCCGCCCGTCGTTCACTCTGGGCGGGACCGGTGGTGGTATCGCCTTCAATACGGAAGAGTTCCTGGAAATCGCCGCGCGTGGACTCCATCTTTCCCCCATCCACGAAGTGATGGTGGAAGAATCGATCCTCGGCTGGAAGGAATTCGAGCTGGAGGTGATGCGCGACCTCAACGACAACGTGGTGATCATCTGTTCCATCGAGAACTTCGATCCCATGGGGATCCACACCGGCGACTCGATTACCGTGGCGCCGGCGCAGACCCTGACCGATCGCGAATACCAGCTTCTGCGGGACGCCGCCATCAAGGTCATCCGCCGTGTGGGGGTGGAAACCGGAGGGTCCAACATCCAGTTTGCGACGCACCCGGAGACCGGCCGGATGGTGGTCATCGAGATGAATCCGAGAGTCAGCCGCAGTTCCGCCCTTGCTTCGAAGGCCACCGGTTTCCCCATAGCCAAGATTGCCGCCAAACTTGCCGTGGGCTATACGCTGGACGAACTGCCCAACGACATCACCCTCAAGACACCCGCCTGCTTTGAACCGACTCTGGATTACGTGGTGGTGAAGATTCCCAAGTGGGCGTTCGAGAAGTTCCCCGAAGCCCAGCCGGTGCTGGGAACGCAGATGAAGTCGGTGGGTGAAGTGATGGCCATCGGCCGTACCTTCCGGGAAGCTCTCGGCAAAGGGATCCGTTCGCTGGAGACCGGAAAGACGCTGGCCTTCGAGAGGATCGACGAATCCCGTATCCGGGAGAACCTGATCCAGCCGGGACCGCAGCGGCTTTCCTACCTCCACAAGGCCCTGCAGCAGGGGTACAGCATCGACGAGATTAGCCGGTTGACGCATATCGATCCATGGTTTCTCGATCAGTTCCGGCAACTGGTGGAGATGGAGGAGCGCGTGCGAGGCCGTGAGCTGGCCTCCCTGAGCGACGAAGAGCTGCGCCTGCTCAAACGCACGGGGATCTCCGATCTGCGGCTGGCGGAACTCACCGGGCTCGGCCGCTCCGGGGAAACCGAGGTGTGGGAGGAACGCAAGCGGCGGGGCATCCTTCCGGTCTACAAGTGCGTGGACACCTGTGCCGCCGAGTTCGAGTCGTATACCCCGTACCTGTATTCCAGCTATGACGAGGAGGATGAGGTCCCGCCGTCGGACCGGCGGAAAGTGATCATCCTGGGCAGCGGCCCCAACCGGATCGGCCAGGGAATCGAGTTCGACTATTGCTGTTGCCATGCCTCCTTTGCGCTGCAGGAGGAGGGTTTCGAGACCATCATGGTCAACTGCAACCCTGAGACCGTCTCCACGGATTACGATACCCCCGACCGCCTCTACTTCGAGCCGCTGACCTTCGAGGATGTGATGGCGATTGTGGAGCGGGAGCGGCCGTATGGGGTCATCGTCCAATTTGGGGGACAGACTCCGCTGAAGCTCGCTCAGAGCCTGCACCGGGCAGGAGTCCCCATCATCGGGACATCTCCTGAGTCCATTGACCTGGCCGAGGACCGGAAGCGTTTTGGAGCGCTCCTGGACCAGCTCGGGATTCGCCAGCCGGAACATGGTACCGCTCTGTCGTACGAGGAGGCGCTGGAGGTGGCACATCGCATCGGGTACCCGGTGCTGGTGCGGCCGTCCTACGTGCTGGGAGGGCGGGCCATGGCCATCATCTACGACGACCACGCCCTGCAGCGGTATGTATCCACGGCGGTGGAAGTGACGCCGGACCGGCCGATGCTGATCGACAAGTTTCTGGAAGACGCTTTCGAATACGACGTGGACGCCCTCTCGGACGGAGAGGATGTGGTCATCGGCGGCATCATGCATCATGTGGAGGAGGCTGGAATCCATTCGGGCGACAGTACCTCGGTGCTTCCGCCGATGGCTTCCGATCCGGAATCCCTGGCCACCATGGTGGAGTACACCCGCCGTCTGGCGCGGGAACTCAATGTCGTGGGCCTCATGAACGTCCAGTTTGCCAAGCTGGCCGGGGTTGTCTATGTGCTGGAAGTCAACCCGCGGGCAAGCCGGACCGTACCCTTCGTCAGCAAGGCGACCGGAGTGCCCCTGGCCAAGGTGGCCGCCCGGTTGATGGTGGGACGAAGGCTCCGGGAGCTGGGTCTGACCCGGGATCTGGAGGTACATTCCTGTTTCGTGAAGAGCCCGGTGTTCCCCTTTGCGAAGTTTCCGGGTGTGGACACCATCACGGGACCCGAAATGAAGTCAACCGGTGAGGTGATGGGCGCCGCCGAGGACTTCGGTTACGCCTACGCCAAGGCGGCGATTTCGGCCGGCGTCCATCTGCCCCGGCGAGGGAACGTGTTCATCAGCGTCAACGAACGCGACAAGACCAACATGATCCCGATAGCCCGCCAGTATGACGAGCTGGGGTTCCGCCTGGTGGCGACGCGGGGAACCGCGGAGGCCCTGCGCGCGGCGGGCCTGGCGGTGGACACGGTCTACAAGGTGAACGAGGGCCGGCCCAACGTCGTGGATCTGATCAAGAGTCGGCGGGTCCACCTGGTGATCAACACACCCCTGGGGAGGGAGAGCTTTTTCGACGAACGGGCGATCCGCCGTGCAGCCACCCAGTACGGGACGCCGTGTATCACCACTCTCAGCGCGGCACGGGCGGCGGCCGCCGCCATAGCGGCACTGCAACGGGAGAAGCTCACAGTCAGGAGCCTGCAGGAGTACCATGCCGCCGGCTCTCTCCCGGCCCGGGTTTGACCGGCTCCAGGGTGCGTACTAAGATGCGGCCCTCATCAGCCCGAGGGAACCAGCTTGAGCGACCAGCCTCCGCCAACCGAGCAGAAAGCCCTCACCTACCGCGAGTCCGGAGTCAACATTGACCGGGCCAATCTGGCGAAAAGACGGATTCGTGAACTGGCGCGGTCCACATTCAATCAGGGTGTGGTCACCGACATCGGGAGCTTCGCCGGCATCTTCCGGCCGGATTTCACCCGCTTTGCGAAGCCCGTCCTGCTGGCCAGCGCCGACGGCGTCGGCACGAAACTGAAGGTCGCTTTTCTCGCCGGGATTCACCACACGGTGGGAATCGACCTGGTCTCCCATTGCACCAATGACATCCTGGTTTGCGGCGCCACCCCCCTGTTTTTCCTGGATTACCTCGCCTGCGGCCAACTCGATCCGGGTGTGATCGAGCGGGTGGTGGAAGGGCTGGCGGCCGGCTGCCGGCAGGCGCGCTGCGTGTTGCTGGGCGGTGAGACGGCGGAGATGCCTGACTTCTATCGGCCGGGCGAGTACGACCTGGCCGGTTTCATTGTGGGAATCGCCGACGAGAGCCGCATCTACGACCGGAGCCGAGTCCAGGCCGGGGATGTACTGGTGGGGTTGGCCTCCTCGGGGCTCCACACCAACGGCTACTCGCTGGTGCGAAAGCTGTTCTTCGAGCGCGAACGACTCTCCGTGGGGGATCACGTCCCCGAACTGGGCCGGACAGTCGCCGAAGAGTTGCTGGAACCGCATCGCAACTACCTGGATCTCGTCGAGCCGTTGATGCGCGACGATCTGCTTCATGCGATGGCGCATGTCACCGGCGGCGGGATTACCGAAAACCTCGACCGTGCTCTGCCGCCGTACCTGGATGCGGTGGTCAGGCGGGGATCCTGGGAGGTCCCGGCGATTTTCCGCTTCATCCAGGAGCGGGGACGGGTGGAGACGGCAGAGATGCTGCGGACCTTCAACATGGGGATCGGCATGATTCTGGTGGTCGGCCGCGACGAACTGGGAACCGTGGAAGCCCATCTGCGCCGCCAGGGAGAAGCGTACTCCGTGCTGGGAGAGGTGCGTGCCGGGGAAGGGAGGGTGGTCTACGCATGAAACGCAAGGTGGGGATTCTGCTGAGCGGGCGTGGTTCCAACTTTCTGGCGCTGGCCGACGCCATGGAGCGGGGGGAGATCCCGGCGGAGGTGGCCCTGGTGGTGTCGAACCGGGAGGACGCCCCCGGACTGGCGAAGGCCCGGGAACGGGGGTACCGGGCTGTCTGCATTCCTTCCCGGGGAAAGGAGCGGGAAGCCTTTGACCGGGAGGTGGTGGCGGAGCTGAGAGGGGCGGGAGTGGAGATAGTCTGTCTGGCCGGCTTTATGCGCTTGCTGAGCCCCTGGTTCATTCAGCAGTACCGGCATCGGATCCTGAACGTCCACCCGTCGCTGCTGCCTGCCTTCCCGGGTTTGGAGGCGCAGCGGCAGGCGTGGGACTGGGGAGTCAAGGTAAGCGGATGTACGGTGCACTTCGTGGATGAAGAACTGGATCACGGCCCCATCATTGTCCAGCGGGCAGTGACGGTGGCGGAATCGGACACCCCCGAAACCCTGGCCGATCGAATCCTGGAACAGGAACACCAGGCGTACCCCGAGGCCCTGCGAATCGTGTGCGAGGGCCGCTTCACGATTGTCGGCAGGCGCTGTGTCGTGGCCTGAGGCTGCACATTGCGGCTGGATCCAGAGATGGCTGCGAAGCAGGGTGGGCGGATGAACCAGGACCCCGGCCCAGCGTGATGAGTGTCCCCACTTGACAGGCTGCCCTGTCCCCGAGCCAAACTTCAACGGCAGGAATGCAGCTCGAGCTGTTTGGCGGCGACAAGATGCTCCGCGAGGAAATCCGGGGGGCGCTGGTGCGGATGGATATCAGCCGCGCGGAGCAACTGGTGGAGTCCTACCGAAAACTGCAGGACGCCGAGCCATTGGACTGGGAGCTGGACCTGCTTACGACCGAAAAGCAGTGGCCGGATCCGCTGGGGGCTGGGAGATCCGGCCGCAGGTCTGGATTGCTGGAAGACCTTCACCGCCAGCCCCCTGTTCGCGAGAATCCCTCCTTCTGATGCGGCGGACCTGGAAAAGGCTTTTTTCTCGCAGCTCGTCCCTGCAGGCCGAGGACTGCCCGAAGGACAGGAGATCGGCCGTGAGATCAACTGGGGCGGGCTTTACCTGCGGGCCGGTGAGCTCAGGTCGGCCCGGCGCTGGTTCGAACGTGAGATCAAGGCGGGACGAGATGGCTGGGAGCTTCGCCTGCAACTCGGAAACTGCCTCATCCCCACTTCACCGCCGGCGGCGGAGATCCACTACGTGTGGGCGTTCTTGCTGGGTATGCCCGCTTCGGCGCAGGCGCGGATCAACGACCGGGATCTTCAAGTACGGCTGGCCTCGAAAAATCGACCCGGAGTGGGCGTTTCCCGAGGCGATGGTCGGAGAGGAACTGCGCACTCCCGGCTTTGGGTCGCGGTCCGAGTTCGAGATCTTTGTGGAGGCTTTCCTGCCCGCAGACTCAGATTTTCGAGAGGAACCCCCACGGCAGTTCGGGATCCGCCTGGTCGTGAGCCAGAACCGGTCTCATGGCAGCGATGGCCTGCTGCTGCGGGTGCGGCTTGAGATGAAGCGCCTGAACCCTCGGCTCCACGCCCAGTACATGCGCCGGATCGAAGGCTGCGGATAGCATTTTGACCTGTTCTCGGGCCGGCCGGCTGTCCTTTCCCGCCCCGCGAGGACCCCGGTGAGTGAGATCACCTCGGCCTTTCGATCCCTAACCTATGCTTTTCGACAGCCGATAAGGGATGTAGCGAGTCCTATGGCTGTCGCGCGAACCGAAAATCTCAAGCGCGGTGTCCGGCGGGGCGGGCCGGGGGCCGTTCTGCTGCTGGGTGCATGCCTTGGTGCAGGAGTGCCTCGGGCGAGCGCGGCCAATGAACTGGTCGAGGTGCGTGTCGCGCCGGACAGCCAGGGTCTGGTCCTGACCCTCGAAACCTCTGGTTTGCCTCCGGAGCCGGTGCTGATGCGCGGGGAGCGGGTGGTCGAAGGCTATCTGCCGGGCGTGAGTCCCGCCGCCGCAGGCTGCTTTCTCGAACTCGCGGGAGCGGCAGTCGGCCGCTTCCAGTTCCGTAAGGAAGGGGACGGGCTGACTTTCAGACTGGACTTGGACCGCACCCCAAGCGGTCTCCACCTGGAGCGGGATCCAGTGTCGCGGCGGCTCGTGCTGCGGCTGGCGGGCGGAGGTGATGCCGCAGCCGACTGGACTGGAACGGCCGCCTCTGTTCGGCGGCAGTCTGGGGGAGGTCCGGGCGGAGCCTCGCCGGGGGCTGAGGTCAATTCATCGCCCCGCCTGACCGCGGGCTGGAGTGCGGAGTCATGGTGGCCCGCCACCGGAGTTCCGGGCGTCCTGGCGGTGATGCTGCTGCTGCAGTCCGCTTTGGCCAGCACGCTGGCGGTTCTGGCCCTGCGGCGCCGTTGCGGGGTGGCAGCCCACCCGATTGTCCCACCTCCGGAGCTGGAAGAGCTGCAGCGACGCATGGCGCAGGAACTCCGCCGGCTCCAGGAATTGAGGGAGAAATGAAGGCTTACCCGGACGTTGACCATGTCGCCGTTCCCTTTCCGGGGCTGTCCGAGGCCGAGAAAGGAGACCTCGAGGGGCTGATCCGCCAGTTGCACAGTGGGGGAAAAGGCCCGGAGGAGCTCGTTCACCGTCTCGCCGTACTGGAAGAAGATGTCGGACGGCTGGCGCGTCTCGTTCTCCGTCTGGATCAGGAGATTGACGTCCTGTCGCATCTGCTGCAGCTCAGTGAAGCCCGGCAGCGGTGCTGCGAAAAGTTGGTTGCCGGGACTGCCACTCGGCCCTCCGGCGATCACGGGAGACACCAGCCATGATCGACTATGTCCGCACCGATGCGGAGCGCCAGCAGGAACGTATTGACCGGGTGCCGCTCGAAGGCAGGCCCGAACTGGCAGTTTCCGAGCCTTACTCCGACCGCCGCCGGGACCCGCGGTATGAAGTCACGGCGCGCGTGGAACTGACAGTCTTCCTGCCGGTGGCGGAAGGGATGGCCGCCGCCGGTCACCTCGTGAGGGTTCGTCGCAGCGGGTTTACCCGAGATCTGTCACGCCGGGGGGCAGGGGTCGTCATCGATTCCGGGGTGGAACCCTTTCCGTTCCGGAAACTGGTCGGCCGCGATGCCAAGGTGAAATTGCAGATCACGGGGGAAGAGAAGGCCCTGAACGTGCTGGGACGGGTGGTCTGGTGCAGCGAACAGCACGGGGTCACTGCGCTGGGGATCGAGTTCACCGAGATCCCGGAACAGGATCGGCGGATTCTGGAGCAGCGGTGCCGCGAAGACGACGGCGAACAGGCGCGCATGATGAACCTTTGGCAGGTTCTGGTGGCTGAGGAGGTGCAACATGAACAGTGAGAGGGCCCAGCCGCCGACCCTGATCGCCGTGGGTGGGGGAAAGGGAGGCATCGGCAAGAGTGTCGTCAGTTTGCTGCTGGGACAGTGGTTGGTCCGGCTGGGGCACCGGACGACGGTGGTCGACCTGGACTTCAGTGGAGCCAACCTCCATACGCTGTTAGGCATTACGGAGGCGCCGGCGACGATTCACGATGTGATGAGCCGCCGGGTGGCCACGCTGGAGGAGATCGCGGTCGCTCTGGATCCTCCCGGTTTCAGGGTCATCTGCGGGGCCAGCGAAATCCTGTCCACGGCCAACCCGGTGTTTGCCCGCAAACTGAAGCTGATGCGGGGACTGTTTGCGCTCGATACCGACTTTGTGGTCCTCGACCTCGGGGCGGGAACCTCGTTTAACGTTCTCGATTTCTTCCTCCTGGCGGACCTGCAGATTTTGCTGACCACGGCGGAGCCCACCTCCATCTGCAACGCGTACGCATGCCTGCGTAACGCCGCCTTCCGCCGCCTGGCGCAGTTGACCCGGAACCAGCCGTCGCTCCAGGAAATCGTGGCGGCGGCCATGGAGGGCTATGGCCGCCAGGGTCTGCGGACCTTGGGTGAGTTGTACCAGGCGCTGGAGGACTTCGGCGGCCCCGAACTGGCGGACCCCATCCGCTACGAAATGTCGCAGATCCGTCCCCTGGTTCTGGTCAACCGGGTGCAGAGCCTCCGGGAGCGCAACGCGGCAAAGGTTCTCCAGCAGGTGGCCGCCAGGTATCTCGAACTGCAGTTGGAGGATCTGGGTGCTATTCCGGAGGATGGTGAGCTTCGAGGCATGGTGGCAAGGATGATTCCCCTGACTCGGGGCGGCCTATACCGCGGAGCCTTCGAGGAGGCCCGCTCTGTGGCCTTGCGACTGGTGGCTTTTGCCAGGCGCAGACAGGCTCAATTGCAGGCGGCGGCCGGACAGGGACGGGTTACCTCCGAGCTTCCGGCTGTCGATGATTCCGAAGCGGCGGCGATGTCGGCGGACGAGGTGGCGGAGCACCCCCGGAATCCGGATCATCCTGTTGCCGGAGCTGCAGGCCTGGTTCACTGAGTCCCGTTCAAGGTCGGGAGCCTTGCTGCCGGGCCTCGTACAGCAGTGCCCGGGAGCAGTCCCGTGCATCCAGGGTGGCGCCTGCTGCACAGCCGAATCCTGCACTACCGCTCCTAGGATCAGTCCGTTGGCGGTGGTGGAGATCTCGTAAGACCGACCGCCGGCGGTGTCCACCCACGATCACGGGTCGCCGGAAGTCGGAGCGCCTGATCTCCCCTGCCTGGGGCACGTCGCAGGGAAGGGGAACCCGTCCCGATGTCGATCACCACAGCCTGAACAATCAGCTCTTGGAAGAATCCCGCAAAACGTGTCCCCTGACTCCAGCTTGACGGGAACCGCTGTGCCCGGTTCCAGCGAAGCCGCTTTCTCCCACCTTCCAGGGACTCCGTCCGCCCTGCCTGCGGTCGACACAAGCCATCACAACAATAGGGACAGTCCCCCCGCCGCCCGCGGGGGTTGTCCCCGCCCCGGAGGCACGCCATGGTTACCGGCTTTTCTCCAAATGCCTCTTCCCTCGAGTCCGCTCGCGTCCGACCCTCCCCGGTCGGCGTTGGTCCGGTGCAGGATTTGCAGCGCTTTCGCCGGCGCGAGGTGCAGATCTTGCACCGGAAACGGTCCCGCCTCGAGCGGCCGAAAAGAGTAAGTGTTGGATTTTCAAATGCTTCTGGGGATCACACTGGGGGTGCGGCGTTGTGGTCCGGGAACTGCGACAGCTACGGCGTGCCTCAACAGAAAGGAGCAAAACATGTTGAGACTGAAGAGCCTGATCGGCTTGTTGGTGTTCAGTGGATGTCTGGGTTTGGCGCTGGCGCAGACCAACCCACAGCCCGTACCGGCCAAGCCGGACCGGCAGACGGCTCAGCAGCGGGACCGGATGCGAACCGCCGACGGGACCTGCACCCAGCCTGGTGCCCAGGCGGGGACAGGTCAGAAACTCCGGAAAGAGAACCGGAGCGGCATGAACGCCGGCCAGCGGCCGGGAACAGGTACGGGTGAGGGTGCACGCCGCCGCGGCGGCCGTTCCTAGACTTGGGGTTCGGCCAAGACAGTGCACCCTGTCCCGGCCGTGTGCCGACAACAACTCAAAATTGATGGAGATACAAGATGAAGACCAGATTCGCGGCGTTATTCGCAGTTTCGTTGCTGTGCGCTGGATTCCTCCTCTTTGCGCAGAACCAAAAGGGTTCGCAAGGTATTGGTGGATCGAGTCAGGATTCGCCTGCCGCCAGGACCCTCGTGACGGTGAAGGGCCAAGTGGAGGCGGTCAGCCTCGGCATTGCTCAAGGCAGTCCTTCCATCGTGGTCAATGGGAGCCGGATCGTGTTGGGTCCCTACGCCTATCTGGACGCTCTGGGGTTTGCCGTCGAGGTGGGCGATCAGGTGGTGGCGGACGCATTCGCCTCTCTCCTCTATGACAATCTGCTGGTGGCCGTCAGCGTGGAGAATCTGACTGGCGGAACCTCGATCCAGCTCCGGGACGAATATGGTCGCCCCTTGTGGACGGCGGGCTACGGCGGGCGCGGGGACCGGCATGCATCGGCCGACGGCCGGGGCCCGTGCGGCGGTGTGCCGAATGTGGCTGCCGCCCGGGAGTTCAACGGGACCGTGGCCGAGATATCGGCCGGGGCCGGCCGGCGCCATCCCGAGATCACTCTGGGGGACGGAACCGTCTTCGCTGTCGGTCCCTACCGGGTCTGGCTCGAGAGTGGGTTTTCCCTGGCGGCCGGAGACACGGTGTCCATCCTTGCGTTCCCCTGCTCGGTGGAAGAGGGCAAGTGGGTCGTCATGAGCATCGCCAAGCCGGCAACCGGCGAAGAACTCATCCTGCGTGACGACACCGGGATTCCGGTGCGAGGGACCGGCTGGCGTTCCGGCAGTTGTCCGATGGGCTCAGGCAGGCCATAATCCGGGCGGCCTGCCCAAGTGGGCTACCGCTGGCTGACTCGGTGTCCGCACTCACCGGCTCAGCCAGTAGGCGAGGCGGAGCGGGTTCTGCGCCCCTGTGGGCGGCGGGATGACCTGCTCTGCCCTCTTTGTGTTGTGGCGCAGAGCCATGAAGACCCAGACCGCACCACCGCAGCTCCCCGGCAGCCGGCTCCTGTTGGGTGTTACGGGTTTGATGACACTGGCTTTGGGCGCGGTCGCCCTTCACACCGTCCTCACCTTGAGCGAGCTGCGCCGACAGTTCCTGGAAAACCAGGCCGTGGAGGCGGCGCAATCACTGGGCCGGGCGGTGAGGGGCCCCGGCAGGTTCTCAAACCTCTCGCACTGGCGGTCGGTGTTCGAGGACGCTCTGGAAGGGGAACAGACAAGCCTTCGTTTCGCGGCTCTGGCCGATACGGCCGGCAGACTGCTGGTCAAGGCCGGCTGTTTGCCGGTGGCCGCGGTGACGGTGGAGGAACTGGCTGTCGATGGGATCTGGTTTCATCGCATGGACTTGGCGGCCGGGCGGGGCGGACCGCGCTGGGCGGACAGCGGGGGGCCATCCGCCGCGGTCCTCGTAGTCGGGATCGACGAGTCTTCCTCCGCATTCATCCAACGCCAGGCGCTGGTTCATGTCGTTGTCACCCTGGTGGCCGTGGGAGTGCTGTGGACCCTGGCTTTCCATCTGCGCCGGGCTCAGGGGCGGCTGGTGGAAGCGAAGCTCAGGGAGGAATCGGAACGGCATCTGGCGGACTTGGGCCGGATGTCGGCCACTTTGGCGCACGAGATCCGCAATCCTCTGGGTGCGATGAAGGGACTCAGCCAGGTGATTCGTGAAGGGTTGCCGGCGGATCACTCGGCCCAGGCGCTGCTCGAGACGATGGTGACCGAAGCGGAGCGGCTGGAAAAGCTCGTGAACGACCTGCTCTCGTTTGCCCGTCCGCGCAAGCCGGTCTTGGAGGAAGTTGACCTGGCGGAATTGGCCGGACAGGTTGCGGAACTGGCGACCCGGGAGGCCGAGGGACAGGGTCTGACGCTGGACTTGAACCTGCCGCCTCAGCCGGTGCGGATCGTGACCGATCCGAATGGTTTGCGGCAGGTGCTGTTCAATGGCCTGCGTAACGCTTTCGAGGCCAGTCAACCGGGAGGGAAGGTGGAGTTGGCGTTTGGTCTTGGCTCCCGCCAAGGTGCCGCATGGATCGAGGTGCGTGACCGGGGCAAGGGGCTCGAGGGGATTCAGCCGGAGGAACTGTTCCGGCCGTTTCATACCTCCAAACTCCGGGACGGGACGGGCTTGGGTCTGGCGGTGTGTCGCCGGATCATGGACGCTCTGGGTGGGCAGGTGACGCTCGCCGAACGGCCGGGCGGGGGAGCCGTGTTCCGGGTGGAGCTGGGCTGAAATGACTCCAGAGGGGGACGCCTGCGGTGAGCACGATACGCCATTTGATTCTCGTGGTGGACGATGAACCGGCCCAACGCCAGTTCATGCGGGCGGTACTGGAGCGGGATTATCAGGTCTGGTCGGCGGCCAACGGCGAAGAAGCTCGCCAGTTGATGCAGAACCGTGGTTTCGACCTGGTGATCACTGACCAGCGGATGCCCGGGATGTCCGGCCTGGAATTGTTGGGCTGGATTCGGGAGAACCAGCCTGAAGTTCCGGTAGTGCTTCTGACAGCGTTTGGCTCCATCGACTCGGCGGTGGAGGCGATGAAATTGGGCGCCGAGGACTATTTGACCAAGCCTGTGGAAAGCCCGGAACAGTTGCGCCTGGTGGTGGCGAGGTGCCTGGAAAGAAAAGGGCTGAAGGCGCAGAAGACTCTCAACCGGGTCGAAAAGGAAGCCGAATTTCCTCCCGGAGTGGTGGCCGAAAGCGCGGCGATGCGTCGGGTCCTGACTCTTGCCGAGCAGGTGGCCGGACAACCCACCACCGTGCTGCTCACCGGCGAGTCGGGAACCGGCAAGGAGGTGGTGGCGCGACACATCCACCGCTGCAGTCCGCGAGCCGAAGCCCCCTTTGTGGCCGTCAACTGTGCGGCGCTGACGGAGAGTCTGCTGGAGTCGGAACTCTTCGGTCACGAACGCGGCGCCTTTACCGGGGCTGTGCAGAGTCGTCCCGGGCGGTTCGAGCTGGCGCACGGCGGCACTTTGTTCCTGGATGAGGTGGGGGAGACTAGCCTCCCACTGCAGACCAAACTGTTACGGGTCCTGCAGGAGCGGCAGTTCGAGCGGGTGGGCGGTACCCGCACCCTGGCGGTGGACGTCCGGGTGGTGGCAGCTACCAACCGTGACCTGCGGCAGGCGATCGCCGAACGGACGTTTCGGGAGGATCTGTTCTACCGGCTGAACGTGTTCCCGATCCATCTGCCGCCGTTGAGAGAGCGCCGGGAGGACATCTTGCCGCTGGCGGAGCATTTCCTGCGCCGGCTGGCATTCCGGATGGGCCCGCCGCCCCGCCCCCTTTCCGACGGGGCGAAGGCCCTGCTCCTCTCCTACGATTGGCCGGGCAACGTGCGGGAACTCCAGAACGCGATGGAACGGGCTCTCATTGTGGCTACGGGCGACAGCATCCGGCCCGAGGACCTGCCGCTGGCGGCAGGGACCGGAGGGGCTGCACCGCAGCCGTCAGGACGCTCGCTGGCGGAGATCGAGAAACAGGCGATCCTGCAGGCGCTGGAACGCTGCGGGGGCGACCGCCGGCGGACGGCCGAAGCTTTGGGCATCAGCCGGCGGACGCTTCAGTACCGGCTGAAGGAGTACGGGCTCGTAGGAGGGGGGGAGAAGGGTTCGGAGGTTCAAAGGTTCAAGGGTTCAAAGGTTTAAAGGTTTAAGGGTGGGTGGGGGCGGGATGGGGGAGTCGGGAGAAGGGGATGCCGGCGGGATTCTGGTACCTTTGGCGCGGCCGCCTCGGCCCGTCTCGGCCATGCCGTTTCGCGCAGGGCGAGAGCCGTTCAACTGGGGTGAGATACCCGAGTTGCGGGTAGCCCCTCCAGGAAGACCCCCGCGTCTGCTACCGCTCGTCGGCAGACGGGCCGTAGATGGCGGGGACAGGAATGTTGTTGAGCCGCAGGTAGACCGTCAACTGGCCCCGGTGGTGCACCAGATGGCTCACGACCATCGCCCGCAGCACGACGGCCCGGGGCAGGGCCAGGATAGTTGCCCCGCCGCCGCGCAACGTCCACGTCTCCATCAGCTTCTCTTCGGGATAACCCCGCAACGCCTCCACGGCTCTCTTCAGGTTGGATTCCAGTCGATCCAGCAGCTCGGCGGCAGAAGCCGCGATCCAGGGTTTGTAATCGGTTGGGATCTCCAGTTCGTTCTGCTGGAGGGTGGGTACCACCCAGCCCGGAATCTCGGCGAGGTGGGAAGCCAGCATACCCATGGACATCGACCGCTCATGCGGCTTCCAGGCAAACTTCTCCTCCGGTATTCGGGACAGGCTCTTACGCAGTGACTTGGCCTCGTGCTCCAGTTCCATCGCAATTCCGTCGGTCAGCCGCATGACGATCCTCCAGGGGGTGAGAAACCCATGGTATGCAACTGGGGCCATTCTAACATCGGGCTCAACGGGTGGCGGCGGTCGGTTCGGTGCTAACATCGGCAGGCTGAGGTCGTGATGGAACTTTTGCAAGCCCTGCTGCCCATCGCCGATCTGAGGCGGCTGCGCCGCGACCAGTTGACGGTGGTCTTTCTCCTGGGTGGGTACTTCGTCCTGTCCATGATGTCCGTCAGCATGGTCAAGTCGTTACAGAACGCCATCTATCTGGGGCAGGTGGGCTTCGATTGGCGCCTGCCGACGCTGTACCTGGGGATCGCGCTGCTCTCGGGACCGCTGGTGCTGATGTACCGGTGGCTGGCCGGAGTCCTCTCTCACCTGCTGATTACCAGTTTGACAATTCTGTTTCTGGCAGCCGGTCTGGGCGTGTTCTGGGTCGCCTTAGACTCTGCCGGAAGCTGGGCCTATCAGGGTTTTTACATCTGGGGAGCGATCTTCAGCGTCCTCCTGCCCACGCAGGGATGGATCTTTGCGTATCACCTGTTCAGCGCGCGGCTTGCCAAACGGGTCTTCGTGGTGTTGGGGGCTGGTGGCGTTCTGGGTGGGGTGGTCGGCGGCTACTACACAGCTTTGACCGCCGAGAGGTTCGGTTCCGAGTTGCTCTTCCTGCACATCGTCGGGTTGCTCGGGTTGCTGCAGGTCATTTTGTGCGCCGTGTTCTGGATTAACCGGGGTGCCGCTGCGCCCGCCCGCAGAGAGGCCGGATCCGCCCCCGCCGGTGAAGGTGTACAGACGGTCAAGGCGGTGCTGCGCACCCGGCATCTGAAGTACCTTGCCGGGTTGATCCTGGTCACCGGCCTCGCCAGTACGATGGTTGATCTCCTGTACAAGTGGTCCCTGAGCCGCCGTTTCCCCGGCTCGGAGGCGGAGATCACCCAGTTCTTCGGGGGCCTGCTGGGGACCACTTACCTCCTTTCGGCGGTTGTTCAGGTGGCGGCGACCGGCCTCATTTTGCGGCGGTTCGGTCTGGGCGTGGGACTGGTTATCCTGCCGCTGGGGCTGGTCTGCGGCTCGCTCGGTATCCTGGCCACAGCCGCTTTCTGGGCGGTGGTGCTGGCCAAGGCTCTCGATGGTTCGCTGCGATCCTCGGTGGAACAGACGTCGGTTGAACTGCTGTACGTGCCGCTGTCTGACCGGCAGAGCATCCCGCTCAAGAGCTTCATGGAGCTGGTGGTCCTGCGCCTGGGTGACGGCGTAGGAGCTGCCCTGTTTCTGCTGGTCGTGGCTTTCACCCCGGATCCTCCGCGGGCGGTGGGCGGCGCGCTGCTGGCGGTGTGCGCCGTCTGGCTGTGGTTGACGCGCGGCATCTCCGAAGAGTATGTGCAGATGCTGCGGCGCAGCCTCGAGTATGGATCCAACGCGGTGCGGCGAGCGCTCGCCCTGGACGAGGCTGTTGCGGAGGACACCCTGCTGGCAGCACTGGCCAGCCCCAATACCCGGAAGGTCCAGTTCGCGCTTCATCACTTGCGGCGGCAGGAGGGAGAGTTGGATCTGGGCGACATTACGTCCACCGACTTGGCGGGCGAGGTGCTGTCGATGGACGCCTCCAGCTTCTATCGGACCCGCAGGACCGCTCCCCGCTGGCTCCGGGTGGTCGAAAGCCTGACGACCCACCCCGACCCCGAGATTGCCGCGACTGCTCTGGACGTGGTGATCGGCCAGGGACTTCCGGGCTACTTGCGCCGGTTGCGGCAGGATCTGCGACGGGAAGAACTGCCCGAACGCCGGGACCTTTTTTACTTGGCCGACTACGCCGAAGACCCGGGCAGCCTGTTGAATCCGGCGATCGTCCAGCATTGGTGCAGCAGGTCCGATCCTCAGGAGGCGGTTCTGCTGGCTCGGCTCCTGGGGGTGTGGAAGCATCCGGTATTCCTACCCATCCTCCGCGCCTGGACAGGTCATCCTGAGGTGGAGGTCCGCCGGGCCGCCATCCAGGCCCTGGGAGACTATGCACAGTCGGAAGACTTGCCCCTTCTGCTCGGATTTCTGGGCTCGAACTGGAGCCGGGCTTCGGCGCGCCGCGCGTTGGCCCATTACGGCGAGGCGGTGGTGACCCGTTTGATGGCCGTCCTGCGCGACCCTCGAGCCGACATTTCGCTGAAAAGGGAGATCCCGGCGATTCTCGCCCAGATCGACACAAGTTCGGCCCGCGGCGTGCTGGTGGCGGCACTTTACACCCACGATGCCGGCGTGGCCTACCGGGCTCTCCGTGCCCTCAACCGGATCCGCAGCCAGGACGATCTGTCCTACAACCAGGAGTCGTTCATGCCTTTGCTGCAGATCTGGGCACGTGAGTACTACGGCCTGCTCAACCTCGATCTTCTCCTGCAGAGCCAGCAGGGTTCGGCGTCACGGCTGCTGCAGAAGGTGGTCAAGGAGCGCCTGGACTGGAGCATCGAAAAGATTTTTCGCGGCCTGGATCTGTTCCTGCCCCTCGGCGACGCCTACTTTTCCTATCTCGGTTTTACCAGCTCCCGGCAGGATCTTCGTGACAATGCCGTCGAGCTGATCGACTCGCGGATCCGGGGTGAGCTGCGACAGACCCTGCTGCCCATTTTCGCCGAATTCCACCCCTTCGATGTGGTCCGCAAAGGGCGGGAGATCTTCAAGCTCCCCGGCGACCGCCATTCCGCGCTTTCCGAACTGTTCTTCCATGGCGACCCATGGCTCAAGTGCTGTACCATCGGCGCTGTCCTCGAAGAGAAGCTGGAAGTTCTGAAACCCAGGGTGGTTCAGGCTTGCGAGGACATTCATCCCATGGTCCGTGAGACTGCCCGCTGGGCGCTGGAACGATGGGATCACGGGAAGGCGACGGCACAGTAGGGACATCCCACCCATGATGACGGTGATCGAAAAGGTCCTGCTGTTGCAGGACTTCGAACTCTTTCGCCAGGCCAGCTCGGAGCACCTTGCGCAACTGGCGGCTGTGGCCAAGGTGATCGACGTCGAGATCGACTCCATCCTTTTTCGTCAAGGCGAAACCGCCCGTAACCTGCTCCTCCTGCTGGAGGGTACAGTCGTGCTGGAGGACGGAAGCATCCAGGCGCCTGTGCAGAGGCGGGAGGCCTTGGACTACTGGTCCTTCTTTTCCCAGAACCCGCACCGCTACACAGCCCGCACGGCCGATCGATGCCGTCTGCTGAGCGTCTCGCTGGACGACATGGTGGACCTGCTGACTTCCGAGGCCGAGTTCTGCTGGGCGCTGACCCGTGAACTGGCGCGGGTTTCCTACCGCAGCCAGGGAGGACTGCCCTGAGGGCCGCGAAGTCCGGCCTGCCGGAAGGCTCTGTTTTCGGCTGGGGAAGCTGGCCCGCCGGGCTCCGTTGCGGGCGCTGTCGGGTTGCCGTCAATGACTGATGGAAAAACCCGGAGACTCGCGCTAGCCTTGCCGGGAAAGGGCGACGCCGGACGGCACGCCCTCATTCATCTACCTGGCTCCCGGCGACGATGGCACAGCATGTCGAACGACGAACCGAAGCTCTTCGCCGGACGGCGCTTTTCGAGGCGGTTCCGGTCTCTGAACTGGTCCGCCTGGCGCAGCGCTGCCGCGAAATTGCCGCCCCCGCCGGTACGACTCTGTTCCTTGCGGGAGACCCCCCATCGGCGCTCTACGTCGTGGTCTCCGGCCGGACCCGGGCCGTCCGGCAGAGCCCGGCGGGGAGGGAGCAGATCATCCACGAGGACGGCCCAGGTTCGACCTTTCCCGAGGTTGCGGTCTTTGACGGAGGACCTTACCCGTCGACTGTGGTGGCGGTGGAGGATTCTTTCCTGCTGGCCATCCCCCGCGAGGAAGTGATCGAATTCTGTCGGCGTCGCCCGGAGGTAGCCCTGGCTGCTTTGCACCTGCTTTCCCGGCGGCTGCGCAGGGCGGCCGGCATGGTGGAGGGGCTGGGTCTGCGGGACGTCAGCCAGCGCCTGTGCGAATACCTGTTGCGGGAAGCCGGCCTTCCCACCACGGCGGTTCCCGCGCCCGAGCCGGTTCAGGGCGGCGGAGTCCGCCCGCGGGAGGCGGTGAATCTGCAACTCCACCATTCCAACCAGGAGATCGCGGATCTTATCGGCAGCGTCCGGGAAGTGGTCTCGAGGACCTTCACCCGGCTTCAGCGCCTGGGCTGGCTTTCCCGTCGTGGTAGACATGTTGTGCTGCTGGATGTGGAAGCCCTGCGCCGCCACGCTGACGTCCCGCCCGACGCCGGACGTTGAACGCGGCGCCGGGGGTGACAGGTCCGGGGCCCTGTCCTACACTTCCAGCCATGAGGGTCAGGCTGGCCAGCCTGTACGACGACCTTCGACACAGCCTTGCAGCCCTGCGCCGCGATCCAATTCTGGTGGTGAAGTCGCGCCAGCGGGTTGAGGAAGCCTTGCGCGATGGTGGCGTCTACTACGGGATCAACACGGGTTTCGGAGCATTGGCCCGGACCCGGATCGCGGACTCCGAACTGTTGCGCCTGCAACGAAACCTCATCCTCAGCCACGCGGTGGGTGTGGGTGATCCGGTTCCTCTGGAAATCTCCCGTCTGATCCTTCAACTGAAAATCCATTCCCTGGGTTTGGGCTACTCCGGGATTTCCCTGACTACGTTCCAGCGCCTGCTGGATCTCGCCGAGCGTGACCTGGTACCGGTCGTACCCAGCCGGGGCAGTGTTGGAGCTTCGGGCGACCTGGCTCCGCTGGCGCACCTGTCCCTGCCGCTGTTGGGTCTGGGTATGTTCTGGGACGAGCACGGCCGCCCCCAGCTGCCGGCGGCCGAGGGATTGCGGCGAGCGGCTTTGACTCCGATCGAGCTTCAGCCCAAGGACGGCCTGTCCCTGATCAACGGCACGCAGTTCATGTCCGCCTACGGGGCCTGGGTATTGGAGAAGTCACGCCGTCTGGTGCGCATTGCGGACATCGTGGCAGCCATGAGCCTGGAAGCGCTTCAGGGATCAGTCAAACCCTTCGATCCCCGCGTGCAGGCGGTCAGACGGCATCGTGGCCAGGCGGAAACCGCCGAGAACGTTCGCCTGCTCCTGCGGAACAGCGAGATCCTGGAGTCCCACCGGGACTGCGGGAAGATCCAGGACCCTTACTGTCTGCGATGCGTTCCCCAAGTTCACGGAGCGAGTCGCGACGCACTGGCCTATGCCGCTCAGGTGGTGGAGACCGAGATCAACTCCGCCACTGACAATCCACTGGTGTTCCCTGAGGGCGACATCCTCAGCGGGGGAAACTTCCACGGCCAGCCGCTGGCGATCGCCTACGACCTGGCGGCGATCGCCCTGGCCGAACTGGCCGGAATCTCCGAACGCCGGACCTACCTGCTGCTGGGCGGACACGACGGTCTGCCGTCGCTGCTGATGAAGGAAACGGGTGTCAACTCGGGTTTCATGATTCCCCAGTACACTGCGGCGGCACTGGTGTCCGAGAACAAGATTCTTTGCCATCCGGCGTCGGTGGACTCGATCCCCACCAGCCTCGGGCAGGAAGACCACCAGAGCATGGGCTCCATCGCCGCACTGAAGCTGTATCAGGTGTACCAGAATGTCGAGCAGGTTTTGGCGATCGAACTGTTGACCGCTGCCCAGGCGCTGGATTTCCGGCGGCCGCTGCGGCCGGGACAGGGAGTCGAACGGGCGCACGAGTTTACCCGTGCGGCGATTCCCCACCGCGAGCACGACGCCTGCTTCCAGGAGGATCTCCGAGAGGCTTGGCGGCTGGTTCGCGAGCCGGGCCTCGTGGAGGCAGCGGAGGAGGTCCGGGGGGCGTTGCGCTGATGCCGATCCTCAGAAACATCGGCTGTCTGGTAACGGGACGACCGGCTGGCGACGAGCGGCTGGAGATCCTGACGCATGCCGCTCTCTTCTGGAAGGGCGACCGGTTCCGGTGGGTGGGAACCGAGGGCGGTCTGCCGGAGCTTCCGCCCGGGGAAGCTACCCTCGACGCCCAGGGAGGAATGGTCATTCCGGGCCTCATCGATTGCCATACACATCTGGCCTTCGCCGGCTGGAGGGCGGACGAGTTCGAAGCGCGGATCCGGGGAAGTTCCTATCTCGAGATTGCAAAGTCCGGCGGCGGCATCCTGCGGACAGTCGAGGCCACCCGGCGGGCTTCGCGCGACGAACTGGTGGAGCGATGTCTGGTTCACCTGCGACGTATGGCCGAGTCGGGTGTGGTGGCAGTGGAGGCCAAGAGCGGCTACGGCCTGGACATAGAGAGCGAGCTGAAACTGCTGGAGGTATACAGGGAACTGAACCGGCGCCAGCCGGTGAGGATCATCCCGACGCTGTTGGCCGCGCACGTGGTTCCTCCCGAATTCGAGAACCGGAGGGCCGACTATGTACGGATGATCTGCAGCGAACTCATCCCGGAGGTGGCGGGCCGTGGCCTGGCCCGGTTCTGCGATGTCTTTCTGGAGGCCGGAGCCTTCACCGCGGAGGATGCCCGGGAGATCCTCGCCTGCGGCTGGCGCTACGGCCTGAGGCCGAAGCTGCATGCGGATCAGCTTTCGGCCGGCGGGGGGGCGGAGCTGGCGGCGGAAGTGGGTGCAGTCTCGGCCGACCATCTGGAGCACGCCAGTGAGGAGGGGCTGCAACGTCTGGCGAAGGCGGGGGTGGTGGCGGTTCTCCTGCCGGTGGCTGAGCTCTATCTGGGCGAGGCTCCGGCGTCCGCCCGCCGGTTGGTGGAGCGGGGTCTGACCGTTGCGGTGGCCACCGACTTCAATCCCGGGACCGCCCCGACCTACAGTCTGACTCTAGCGTTGTTGCTGGCCTGTACTCTGGGACGCCTCACACCGGCAGAAGCGTTGGTGGGCGCCACTCGCGCCGCAGCCCGTGCGGTGGGAGAAGAGGAAAATCTGGGAACTATCGAGCCGGGCAAACGAGCGGATTTCGTTCTGTTGGACGCGGAGGGGCCGGCCCAGTGGATCTCCCATTTCGGGGGACCCGCCCCCACCGCCGTGTGGATTGGTGGACGTCAGGTGGCAGGGCGATCCTGAAATGGACATCATCAGGACTGAATTCCTGCGGCCTTGCCCCGTGGAGGTGCCAAAGACAGCGTCGGACGACCCTCGGGTCGGTCGTCTGTTGGGGCGACCATCCGGTGATGAACCGCCCTTGGTGGCAATCGTGGGCTTCCCCTGCGACATCGGGGTCGGCCGAAACGGAGGCCGGCGCGGGGCGGCAGAGGCACCAGCCGAAATCCGCCGTTCCCTCTACCGCCTGACGCCGGACTGCAACAGGGGTGAAGCCTCGGTGTCGCTCCTCCGGCGGACCGTCGACCTGGGCGATCTGGTATTGGAAGGGCTCGATCTCGAAGAGGCCCAGGAGCGGCTGGGAATGGTGATCGCGCCGCTGCTGGGGGCCGGTGTCCGGGTGGTCGTTCTCGGTGGCGGCCACGAGACCACCTACGGTCATTTCCTTGGCTGGGTGGGGTCAGGCCCGGCGCGGGAGGATTTCAGACTGTCGGTGCTGAACTGGGACGCCCACGCCGATGTCCGGCCGACGATTCAGGGCCGAGGGCATTCCGGTTCCCCCTTCCGCCAGATGCTCCAACATCCTTGGGGAGGGAGAGTCCATTACCACGCGGCTGGTTTGCTGGACCACTGTAACGCCGCGGAGCATGTCCGGTGGGTGGCGGAGCGAGGCGGTGTCTTCCGCCGGTCCGGTCTGTCCCTTCCCGGGATCGAGCCCATTTACCGGCTGCTCGATCCGCCCTTGCTGGTGAGTTTCGATCTGGACGCCGTGGACCAGGCTTGGGCGCCTGGTGTCAGCGCTCCCAGTCCTGGTGGGCTTACTGTTGCTGAATGGCTGGCGGCGGCCTGGTGGGCAGGGCGTTGGCCGGGGACCCGTTCCATCGACGTGGTCGAGCTCAATCCGCGCCTGGACCGGGACGGACAGACCGCTCGGCTGGCGGCCTTGACGGTCTGGAAGTACCTGTCCGGCCTGGCAGCGCTGCTGGAGGAAGGCGCATGACCGCAGTGGGAAGGCGGGAGGATCACTCGGATCGCGCGGATCCACTCGGATCACACGGGTCGCACGGATCACGCGGAGTCCGCGGGTATGGGTCGTGGAACGCGAAGTCGTGTATGTTAGGCCCATGCGAGCCATCATCGTCGAACGAACAGGTGGGCCCGAGGTGCTGCAGGTCGGCGAACGGCCGGTGCCGGAGCCGGCGGCCGGAGAAGTGCTGATCCGAATCCGGGTCGCCGGCGTCAACTATATCGATACCTACCACCGGCGGGGACTCTACCCGCTGCCGTTACCGTTTACCCCGGGCATCGAGGGAGCTGGCGAGGTCGTCGCGCTGGGGGAAGGGGTGAACCGCTTCCACACCGGAGAGCGGGTCGTCTTCTGCCTCGGCATGGGCGGATATGCGGAATACGCGGCGGTTCCCGCCTGGAAAGTGGTGCCCCTGCCGGAAGGTGTGGATGACGAAGCGGGGGTCACAGCAATGTGTCAGGGCCTCACCGCCCACTACCTGACCACTGACGCTTTCCCGCTGCGTGCGGGCCAATGGGCGCTGGTTCACGCGGCTGCAGGCGGTGTGGGACTGCTGCTGGTGCAGGTCTGCCGCCGTCTGGGCGCGCATGTCATCGGAACGGTTTCGACCGAGGCCAAAGCGGAGCTGGCGCGTCGAGCCGGGGCAGATGTGGTGGTCCGCCATACCGACGAGGACTTCGTCGCCCGCGTCAGGGAGGTTACCGGTGGCAAAGGGGTGGACGTGGTCTACGAGTCGGTCGGCCGCGACACATTCCAGGGGAGTCTGGACTGTCTGCGCGTTCGCGGCACCCTGGTTCTGTTCGGGCAGGCCAGCGGTCCGGTTCCCCCGCTGGACCCACAACTCCTCAATCAAAAGGGCTCCCTGTTTCTGACGCGGCCCAGCCTGGGACACTACGTCCGGGACCAGGTCGAGTTTTCCTGGCGGGCCGGCGCGGTGCTGGAGATGATCCGTGAAGGCTCGCTGCACGTCACCGTCGGAGACCGGCTGCCTTTGACTGAGGCGGCACTGGCCCATCGAAAGCTGGAAGGCCGGCAGACTGTAGGGAAGGTGCTGCTGCTGCCATGACTTTCAGAAGCCTTGGGACGCTGGTTGCCGGCTGGCTGCTGTTCCCACAGGCGCCCGCCGGGGGAATCCAGGAAGTTACTGCTCCCGCCGGCCGCCGCATCGCCGTCACCGTCGACAAGCTACCGTTCATGGAACCGCTGGGCTACTGGACCCCCCGGGAGGTGAGCAACCTGATGCTCCGGGCCTTCGAGCTGGAAGACATCCGTGCCGTGGGCTTTGTGGTGGAAGACAAGGTGGAGTCCCGGCCGGAGACTTACGTCATCCTCCAGGACTGGCTGGCGAAGGGCCACGGACTCGGCAACAACACTTTCAGCTACCTCGATCTCAACGAGGTGGAATGGAGGGACTTCATCGAGCAGATCGCCGACGGTCAGAAGCATATCCGCCAGGCCACACGATTGGCGAAACTGCCTCTCTATTTCCGCTTCCCCATGCTCCATGAGGGAAACACCCTCTCCAAGAAGACGGAGGTTGCCAAGCGCTTGCGTCGCAATGACTTCGTCGTGGTTCCGGCCACCGTGCTGATCGCGGATTACGAGTTCAACCACGTCTATGTCCGGGTGGCGGATGACCCCGAGAGAACGGAACGGCTGCTCCAGGCCTTTCTGAAAGTGCTGGAAAGGAGTCTGGATTATGCCGAACAGCAGTCGGAGGCGGTTTTCGGCCGCCAGATTCCCCAGATTCTGCGTTTGCACCTGTGTCTGTCCACCGCCCACTTCCTCACGCCTGCTCTGGAGCGCCTGAAGCAGCGGGGGTACCGCTTCGTTTCAGTGGACGAGGCCCTGGCGGATCCCGCCTACTCCGAGCCGGAGACCTATGTGGGTCCGCTCGGTCTGAGCTTTATCGATCGGGTGGCTGCGACCCGCGGGTTGGCTTTCTGGGAAGACCAGGGTGAAGTTCGGCGCAGTGAACTGGCGGCTGAGATCGAGTAGAGGATTGCCTCCGGTCTTTCTCCCTGGCAGGGGAGGTCAATAGAGGACCTGGTCGGCCCCCCGCTCGGCGATCAGCTTCCGGAAATGGTCGATGAGCAGATCCCTGCGGCGCAACAGGGATTTGCGTTCCGGCTCCCGAAGCTGTTCACCGCAGCAGCGCTCCAGGCTCTGGCTGTCCAGGGCCTGGAGGTTGACCCAGAGGTCCTGCCGGCAGTACTGGAGCAGCCCGGGGTTGTGCAGGCGCGGCCAGCGGCGGAACGCCTGGGTGTGATCGATGAGCCATACCTCCCAGGCATCGTCGATCAGAACGTTCCCCTGATGGCGGTCTACGTTGCCCAGCAGGTTGTCGAAGACATGCATGGCGAGCATCTGGCTCATCCAGTACCACTCGTCCGGTGGTTGACGGCCCTCGCGCCGGCGGGTCTTCTCCATCGCGGCGTCCTCAACCCAGGCCTGCAGAGAGCCCTCCTTGCCTCGGATCCGCCGTATGACGGTCGGGGGAACCAGGCGCAACCCCAGCACTCGGCTCAACCGATAGGCCGCCACCTCGAAGCGGTAGTCGTCGCGGTGATTCTGGGAGAAGCTGGGGTCGAGAGGGTCCGGAAGATACTGGTCCAGCCGGACGGTGCGAAACGCCGCATGCATCTTCCGTCCGTCCAGCTCCAGCGTCAATTTACGTGTCCGGTTGATCCCCTCTTTCACCGGTTCGTCCCCCACCACCTCCGCCTCGCGCAGGAACTGCAGCACATCTTCATCTTCGAGAAAGGGGAGTGGGAGGCCGTGGACGTCCTTCCACGGGTTTCTCAGGGACAGGGAAGGGGCGGCCGGTGGCTCATCGGGCGGCATGGCCAGGGAAAGTCCTGTGCAAAGGAAAACCAGGGGGCCCCAGATCCCTCCGAAAGCTGCCACAGGGAAAGCTGGCGAAGAACTGCTTGACCCGTCCCGGCGTTGCAGGTGCATCACTCTGTGACACGCCGGGGCCGTACGGAAGTTCCTTGCAACCTCCGGAAAATTCCTTGTCCTCGGCTTGCGCCCGAGTGGCGGCTGGGAATAATGGGAGGTGGAGAGTGGAAGAAAAATGAAGCAGGAGCTGTACGAGGCGATTCTCCGGGGCGACCGGAATGCGGTGACGGTATTGGTGGGAAACTGCCTGGCGGAGGGCAGTGACCTGGAGCTTCTGTTGAACGGGACCATGGTCCCGGCAATGCGTGAGATGGGACGGCGTTTTTCCTGCGGGGAGGCCTACGTTCCGGATATGCTGATCGCCGCCCGTGCGATGCAGGCGGGCCTGGATCTGCTGGCGCCCCACCTGGCCGGTTCCGGGCATCGGGCCGCCGGCCAGGTCTGCATCGGTACGGTGAAAGGGGATTTGCACGACATCGGGAAGAACCTGGTGGCGATGATGTTGAAGGGGGCGGGCTACGAGGTGATCGACCTGGGAGTCGACTGCGATCTGGCCCGGTTCGAGCAGGGAGTTGGAGCCGGAGCTCGGGCGGTTCTGTGCAGTGCCCTGCTGACCACCACGATGCCTTACATGAAACGCGTCGTCGAGCACTTCCGCGATCGTCCCGACATCTCAGTCATTGTCGGCGGTGCACCGGTCACCCGCGACTACGCCGAACAGATCGGTGCCCATGGCTACGGCGCCGACGCCAACGAGGCGGTGAAGACGGTCGATGCACTGTTCGGCCGGGGCGCCTGAGCCGCTGATTCCGGGGCTCCCGGAACCGGTCCGTGAGCCTGCGGGCCTCAGAGTCATTTGTAGACCGGGAGGTTGAAGAACGGGGCAAATGCCGCCAGAACGGCGGTCACGCAGGCACCCCGGTCCGCCAGCACCTCGCGGCCCAACAGACCCCACAGCCCTGCTTTGGGGGGGAGTCCCGTTTCCTCGGCGACACGGTCCACGACGATACCCAGGTCGGTTCCCCGATCGATGACCGGATCGGCGATCTTGGGCGGGATCTGGATTCCCCCGCTGTGGCCGAAGCCACTGCGGTGCCCGTCCGTCACATAGGCCCAGATCTCGAGAAAGACCAGGCGGCGGGGTCCTTGGGAAGTCGTGGTGTGGAAGCCGCTCTGGAATCCCACAAAGTAGTCCGCCTCCGCGCGCTCCCGCCGGAACTGCAGGATCAGACTCTCAGCCCGTTCCCGGGCACCTCGCATCAGGTCTTCCAGAGACAGCGCCAAGCCGGGCGTTCCCCCCCGGACGTCGTACTGGAGAAGCTGGGGCTGATCGGCGGCCCCTGGGGGCCCCGGCAGAAAACGGGAGAACTTGGGCCAAGCTTCCCTGACGGCTTCCATCTCTTGAGTGGAACCCGCGATCGCCACCTTCATGGCGTAAAGTTTAGGGGGGGAGTCTGACCTGCCGTTCAGCGGCCGGCCTCGAGATCACTCAGGGCCTGCCGGACCCGGGGGATCACGTCACGATAGTGGGTTGGATCCGCCTTCTCGAGAAAGCTCCGGAAGTGCCGGATTGCGTCCTCCCTGGCTCCGGCCATGTGCGCCAGCAGGCCAAGATTCATGTGGGGTTCGACGAGACTGGGGTCTCCCTCCAGGGCTTTCTCGAACTCCAGCCGGGCAAGATCCGGCCGCCCTGCCTGGACGTACAGCACTCCCTGGAGGTTGTGGGCCTGGCCGTGGCGGGGGTTCTGCGCCAGGATTGCCTGGATGGCGGCTCCGGCATCATCGGCCCTCCCCGACTGGAGATAGGCATTGGCGAGGTTGGCCAGGTTGTCCAGGTTGCGCGGATTGATCTCGCTGGAACGGCGCATGGCCTCGATTCCGCGCTCCAGAGCCCCCAGCCGCACGGCTACTTCCCCGAGTTCGGCCCAGGTCCGGTCGGAATCAGCTTGGGCATGAATGGCCGATTCATACACGGAGAGCGCGCCGCGGAAATCCCGGATCTCCTGGAGGCATAAGCCGAGATGCTGATAGATCAAGGGGTTGCCCGGATCCTGGCCGATCAGTCTGCGAAGCACCGGGATCGCCCGCCGATAACCCCCGGCGTTCATCAGGTCGGTCGCCTGGTCCAGCCCCTGCAGAACCATCACCCGGTCTTTGGGGTCCGGTCCGGAGAGGTCGGCAAGGATCTCGCGGGAGGCGCCGGCACTGGCGTATCCGAGCGACTGGAGCTCCTGGAGTGTCTGCTCGTCCACCGGCCGATACCCGATGGGCCGGTGCGCGTGAGGCGGTCCGTCCACCACCCACACCTGCTTCTGGAGCCTGTCCGCTTCGGCGGGATGGCGGGAGAGGACGTTTTCACTTTCGGACGGATCGTTTTCCAGGTCGTAGAACTCGGGCTTGGGGGCGACGATCAGCTTCCAGCGGTCGGTTCTCATCCCCCGCAACTCCGACCAGCGCATCTGGGTCTTCGGGTACAGGGTCTCCATGTAGGCATAGTGGGTTCGGACCGGTTGTCCCTCCCGGGCGAGGGGGAGCAGGCTGATCCCATTGAGTTCTGGCGGCGACTCCAGGCCGAGGAAGTCCAGGATGGTGGGCGTCACGTCAATCGAGCGCACCTGCTGCCGGATCACCTGGCCCTCCCCCAGACCCGGCCCGGCCATAATCAACGGGACCCGCATGGTGCTGTCGTAGAGGAACACGCCGTGGGTCATTTCGCCGTGTTCACCCAGGCTCTCGCCGTGGTCCGACATGACGACCACCAGGCTGTCACGATCCCGTGCGGCCGCCTTCAGCCCAGCCAGGAGACGTCCGATCTGGGTGTCGGCGTACTCCACCTCTCCGCCATAGAGGTCGTCGCCGCGAAAAGGCTCAGGGGGATCGTACGGGAAGTGAGGATCGTAGACGTGGACCCACAGAAACATCCGCTCCTGGGGCTGCAGGGTCTGAAGCCAGGCCAGGGCCCGCTCCACCACCACCTCCGCCCTGACTTCAGCCACGACTCCCGGCAGCTTCTCCTCCTCGCTCTGACCGGCCATATCGTCGTTGTAGACCTCGAACCCCCGGTTCAAGCCGTAGCGCCGGTTGAGTACGGCCGCACCGACAAAGGCTGCGGTTCTGAGGCCGGCGGCACGAAGCTGTTCAGCCAGAGCCGGCGCCTTGGGGTCCAGGATGAAGGCGCCCATGTCCCGCAGGCCGTGGATCTGCGGATAGGTGCCCGTCAGGATGCAGGCGTGGGAAGGAGTGGTGAGGGGTATCTGGACGATGGCGTGTTCAAAGCGCACCCCCCGGGCAGCCAGGGCATCGAGTTCGGGGGTGTGGACCGGCTTGCGCCCGTAACAGCCAAGGTAGTCGGCTCTCAGGGTGTCGATTGTGATCAGGAGAATGTCGTGGCGGAGCGGCGGCGGGGCCGCGCCGCTCTCAGGGCTGGGAGACGTGGTGCAGGCAGCAGTGAGTCCGAACCAGAGCACGGCGGTCAATCGAAGAGTTGGCCTGAGGTACCGCATGCATTGGGAATTCTAGCCCGAAAGTGGGGGAACAAGTCCCCGGAGGCGGCGGACGGAACATGGGGGGAGCAGGCCTGGAGCTCCGGCACAGCGTAAGATATGCCCCATGTGCAAGGGTGGAGTAAGAGCAGCCGTGCTGCCGGCGCTGGTGGCGGCTGCCGGCGTCCAGGCTCAGGTGGAACGAGGTTTTGTCGCCAAGGAAGTGGAGCTGGATGGTGTCACCTACCGCTACCAGGTGTTTGTCCCGGAAAGCTGGTCGCCGTTACAGGAGTGGCCGGTGATCGTGTTTCTGCACGGCGCCGGTGAGCGGGGTACCGATGGTGTCCGGCAGACCGAAGTCGGTCTGGGTCCGGCGATCCGCCGCAATCCGGGCGCTTTTCCCGCGCTGGTGGTGATGCCCCAGTGCCGGCGCGGAGTCTGGTGGAACGAGCCGGCCATGGAGACGTTGGTGATGGAGACTCTCGATCGGACCCTGCGCGAGTACAGGGGGGATCCGGACCGGGTTTACCTGACCGGCCTTTCCATGGGCGGTTATGGAACATTCCATTTCGCTGCCCGCTATCCGCAACGCTTCGCCGCTCTGGCACCGGTGTGCGGAGGTGCCGTTCCTCCCCAACGGTTGCGGCAAGGTAGTCCGGCGCCGGGAGAAGACCCCTACCGCGAGCTGGCAGGACGGATCCGCGGAATTCCGGTCTGGATGTTCCACGGTGACCAGGACCGCACGGTCCCGGTCTCCGAGTCCCGGAAGATGTACAAGGCATTGCAGGAGGCTGGAGTTTCCGTGAGATACACAGAGTACCCCGGTGTCGGCCACAATTCCTGGGACCGGGCGTACTCCGAGCCCGCGCTGGTGACCTGGCTGCTGGAGAAGCGGAAGCGCTGACCGGGGTCTGCCGTCTGGGAGCGCGGCCCGTTGCCGTTCCGGAGGCTGCAGTGGGACAATGCTGGTAGGGCGGACCATGGGCATCCTCGATGCTATGAAGAATGTCTTCACGGCGGACGAGGTGGAGGTTCCGGGTCTGTCGGAAGATCCGTTTGTCCGGGGGCGGCTGCGGCGGCTGCAGATGGTGGCCCGCGGGAAGTTCACCAACCTCTACCGGTTCGAGATCCGGGGACGTACTTACGCTCTCAAGACCTTATCTGGGATCCATCATCGGGATACATTGACCAGCCTGGCGGAGAAGGGTCCGATACTGGAGTCGCTCGGCTATCCGGCTATCTACAGCATCAGCTTTGAGCACGAGTACTACATCATGGAGTGGGTCCGTGGACGGCCGGTTTTCGACGGACTCATCCGTTACCGCCACAAGAGGCCGCACCGCCGGGTCCGGGAGCTGGCGCTGCGGGCGCTGCTGCAGACCGCCGCGGCTTTGCATCGTCGAGGCTGGCTGCTCAACGATCTGAGCTGGCGGAACTTCGTCATTACCCGGGGAGGGATCCGTCCGGTCGATCCGGACCGCATCCGATCGGTGTTGGAGGAGGCCCGCTACCTTACCGACCTCGAGGGGCGGGACATCTACACCACGCCCCTGTTCCTGTCTTTGGCTCAGTGCCTGAACCGGGTCCCCTCACCGGCGGACGAGATGCAGGGGATTGCACTGATGATCGACTGTCTCTACAACCGGGATTATCTGATCGGAGATTACCTGGAAGCCCGGGGTCTGGAGTTCAGCCGGCGCAACCAGGCCCTGATGTTGTCCAGCGGATTCTACCCTCCCTCCCGCCAGAGGAAACTTCCCCCGGCTTTGCGGGAGCCTGTCACCCGGATTCTCGCCCAGCAGGATCGTTCCATCACCGCCGCCGACCTGCTGGCACGGCTGGACGGCCATCTCTGAACCGGCGGATCAGGCGAACTTCTCCGCCTGCCTGCACATCCCGCGTTCCGGCGCCCCGCAGGGGCAGGGCCCCGGTTCCGGCGCTCTGGCTGCCGCCTGAACCGCGAAACTGGAAATCTGCTGCTCGAGCTCCCGGCTGCGGCATTGGGGACATTCCTGCTCGTCGGAAGCCCGGAAGACAATCCGCTCGAAGCGGGAGCCGCAACGGCCGCAACGGTACTCGTAAATGGGCATATGCGGCAATTTTACCGGAACTGTGACGACGCGGGGAAGTCGCCGGGGTCGGCAGACCGGAAGTTCGGAGGAGTTTGGGGCGTGTGCTATATAGTGCCGCCATATGGAGGACGGCCGAATTCAGGCGCTGCTGATTCTGGCGGCCTTCGCCTTCGTGTTGCTGAACTCCTTTTTTGTGGCGGCGGAGTTCGCCATCGTCAAAGTCCGGGCCACCCGGATCGAGGAGCTGATCCGGCAGGGACGCCGTCGCGCCCGGGCCGCCCAGCGGCTGGTTTCAAGTCTCGACGAGTACCTGTCCGCGACCCAGCTTGGGATCACTCTGGCCAGCCTCGCCCTGGGCTGGATCGGCGAGCCCGCGTTTGCCAAGCTGTTTGCCCCGCTCTTCGTCTCCACCGGGCTTTTGGAGCCCATCTTTGCCCACACCTTGGCCTTTGCCGTTGCGTTCCTGCTGATTACGTTCCTGCACATCGTGCTGGGGGAGCTGGCGCCGAAATCGCTTGCCATCCAGTTGCCGGAGCCGACAGTGATGGCGGTGGCTTCGCCGCTGATCTTCTTCTACCGGATTTCATACCCTTTTATCTGGGCCCTCAACGGCACTGCCAACGTCTTCCTCCGCCTGATCGGCATTCGCCCCGTTTCCGAACGGGAGAGCGCCCATTCCGAGGAGGAGCTCAGGCTGATCCTCGCCCACTCGTCGCAGAAGGGCGTGCTGGAGGAAGAGGAAAGACGGATGCTGGAACGGGTCTTCGATTTCGGAGACCGCTCGGTCCGGCAGGTGATGGTTCCGGCGGGGGAGGTCAACTATCTCGACGTCAGGGATCCGCTGGAGGAGAACCTGCGTGCCGCGCTCAGCCATGGCCACACCCGGTACCCGCTTTGTGACGGCGGGCTCGACCATGTGATCGGCATCATCCACGTCAAGGACCTGTTCTGGCGTCATCGCGAGCTGGCCCCTGACTTCGATCTGAAGTCGATCGCGCGTCCGGTCCAGTTCGTACCGGAGAGCAAGCTGCTCAAGTCCCTGTTGACTGAGCTGCGCCGGGCGAGGACCCACCTGGCGGTTGTGGTGGATGAGTTTGGGTCGACGGTGGGAGTGGTCACGCTGGAGGATATCCTGGAGGAGCTGGTGGGTGAGATCCAGGATGAATTCGACGGCGAAGCGCCTCCGCCCATGATCCAGCCGAAAGGCGAAAAGGTCTGGCTGGTCAACGGGCGGACGCTACTGGAAGAGCTCGAAGATGAGTTTGGCATCCGGCTGGACGACGAGGAAAACGACACGATCGCCGGGCACGTCATGATGATCCTGGGGCGAACAGCCCGGGTAGGCGATGAGGTCACGGTCGGCGGCCGCTTCCGCGTGCGGGTGACGGCGATGCGCCAGCACCAGATTACGCACCTGGAGTTCTCGGAGCTCGAACCTCCTGGAATCCCCCTGGAGAGCGACTGAGGGACCGGAAGGGCAGGGAAGGCCGGGACGAGGAATCGGGTGAGCGGACGTTGTAGCGCCGGCTAGGCGGGTCTTGATCGGCCGGCGGATTGGAGGCAAGCTGGAGCCCGCAGACATCTGCAGGAGGGCACGCCACATGAAGAGCAGAGCGGGGATTCTCGTGCTCGGCGCCGGCCTTTGGGTCGGTGCGGCAAACAGCCAGCCGGCTGACCGGCCGGCGCAACAGGGTGGGGAGGAGCCGGTGGTCCGGGCCCGGGCCGAAGCGGTCCTGCTGGACCTGGTGGTCCGCGACAAGGACGGCCGTCCGGTCCGCGATCTGCGTCCTGAGGAAATCGAGGTCCTCGACAACCAGGAACCCCAGACCATCATCAGTTTCGAATTCCACGGCGAATCGGGGATCGAGGTAGTGCCGGTGGCCGAGGGCCGTTCGGCGGGAGGTCCGGTTCGCCTGGAGAGCACTTTGACTCCGGACTCCAGCCTGCGGATGGCCAATCTGGTGACTTTCGTCTTCGACAATCTGGGCGTGGAGTCGGCCAATTTGGCGCGGAGAGCGGCGGAATCGTTCATCGATCGATACGCCGGCCCGAACACCTGGATGGCGGTTTTCAACGTGGCCCGGCGGCTGATCGTCCTGCAGGAGTTCACCCGGGACACCGCACAGCTCAAGGCGGCGCTGGTGGAGGCGACGTCGCAGTCTCCCGTCCAGTATTACCAGAAGTCGGATGAGATCTACGCCAGAATGCAGGAAGCCAGCCGGCTGACCGAGCAGGCGGCGGCTGCCGCGGCGTCGGGTGGTCCGGGAGCCGCGGCGTCAGGTCCGTTGCTGGCCCAGGCCAAGTTCGCCGAGCTCATCGTCAACATGCTGCAGTTGACCCGGACCCTGGACGAGGAATCGCAGGGGCGAAGCTCCCTGTATGGCCTGCTGTCTCTCGTACAGGGCCAGGGGGCCCTGGAGGGACGCAAGACCCTGATCTATTTCTCGGAAGGCTTGCGGGTGATGCCGGCGGTTGAGGCGATCTTCAACACGGTCATTGGGGAGGCCAACCGGAAGAATGTCAGCATCTATGCTGTCGATGCCCGGGGACTGATCTCTACGGGACAGATGGACAAGGCGCGGGAGATGCTGGAAGGCGCCGTGGACGCCAGCCGCCAGCAGCAGCAGGCCGGATCCCGGCCGGTGACGCGGGAGCAGGCCATGCTCGCCGACCGGCAGGACGAGATTGGGCGCCTGAACCCGCAGGCAGGCCTGAACGATCTGGCGGTCTCCACGGGCGGCATGCTGATCGCCAACACCAATGACTTCGCCCCCGGCATGTCCAAGGTGGCGGAGGACATCTACGCTCATTACGAGCTGGCCTACAGTCCGCGCAATCTGGTGTACGACGGCAGCTTCCGGCCCATCCAGGTGCGGGTCAAGCGTCCGGGGGTGACGGTTCAGACCCGCAACGGGTACATAGCGTTGCCGGTGACGGGGAGTCCGGCGTTGCTGCCCTTCGAGCGCAACATGCTGTCCGTGCTGGCGGCTCCGCGACTGCCGGCGGATCTCCGCCTGCGCGACGGGATTCTGCGCTTCGACTCCTCGGGTTCCCGGGTCGCCCACACCCTGATTGTGGAGATGCCGCTGGCTGATCTCGCCTTTCGCGAAGACAAGAAGCAGAAGCAGTATGAGGCTGATTTCGCCCTGTTGGCGCTGGTCAAGGACGAGCAGGGCAAGGTGGTGGAGAAGCTCAGCCAGAGCTACCCCGTGCGGGGACCCCTGAAGAACCTGGAGGCGGTACGGCGGGGGGATGTGGTGTTCCTGCGCCGTCTGGAGCTGCCGCCGGGCCGGTATACCCTGGAGTCGGTGGCGCACGACCAGGGAGCCTCCCGGTTTGCCGCGCGGCGCAGTGAGTTCGAGGTTCCGGCGCCGGCTGTCGGGGTACGCCTCAGCAGCGTGGTGGTGGTGAAGCGGGCCGAAGAGGTGGCGGAGGATCAAGTTGCGGCCGATGATCCCCTGTACTTCCAGAACACAAAGATCGTGCCGAGTCTGGGCGAGCCGGTGGTCAAAACCGAGGACAACAAGCTGGTGTTGTTCATGACCATTTACCCGGACCCGTCATTACCGTATGAGCCGAGGCTGGGGATCGAGTTCAGCCATCAGGGAAAGGTGCTGGGAGCAACGCAGCCGCAGCTTCCGGACCGGGATGCGAAAGGGCGGATCCCGTTTTTCATCACTTTTCCGATGAAGCTGTTTCCACCGGGCGAGCACCGCGTGCGGGCGGTCGTGGTGCAGGGGAACACCAGCGACGAGTCCGTGGCGTACTTCACGGTGACGGAGAGGTAGGGGAACTTGGCGCCAAGCGAACTCTGTGCCACGTCCTCATGAGCGGCGGCAGATGGCCGCAGCCCCGGCGATGCCGCTTCGGGATCGTGTCCGTTTCTCACCGCCTTCACACGGTGGATCCTTGGATGCCCCTCCGAATAAGCGATCGCTGTATCCGGGAAAAATAACAGCCAACCTGTTGGACGGCCTCCAGAAATCCGTTGATTTTCTCAAAGTCGTGGTGTAGATAACGAGCGAAGGGGTGGAACGGATGCTTGGGGTGTGTTCCCGTTCGGGGAGCGATTAGGGATTTCCGGTTTGTTCTCGGGTGTTTGCGGGCTTTTCACATCCAGATCAGCAACAGTAGGAGGGACGAATGAAACCAAGAACAGGATTGTTCCTGTTGCTTATGGCCCTGCTGGTATTCGGCCTAACGCCGGCTGCCTGGGGTCAGGCGCGGGGAACAATCACAGGAATCGTGACAGATGAGTCCGGCGGGGTGTTGCCCGGCGCGGATGTGTCGGTGATCAACCAGGCGACGGGTGACGTCCGGCGCACGATCTCCTCGGAGCAGGGCTTCTTTTCGGTGGTGGCCCTGCCCGCAGCGAAGTATACCGTGGAGGTCGAGTTGGCGGGTTTCGCCGTGTGGCGGCTGACGGACATCCAACTGGAGTCCAACCAGCGGCTCAATATTCCCAACATTGTGCTCAAAGTGGCGGGAGTCGCCGAGGAAGTCACCGTATCGTCAGCCAGCGAAAGCATTGTGCCGGTCGACTCCGGGGAGAAGAGCGCCACCCTGACGGCCGAGCAGATTTCCAACATTCCGATTGTGGGCCGCAATGCGGCTGAGCTGCTGCGGGTCCTGCCAGGCATGACGCCGGCCGGTGGGGACGTCCTCACCAATACCCCTGGATTCAGCGGTGAGGTCATCGGTATCAACGGCAACGGCGCCGGCGGAAAGCAGAGCCCGCTGGGCAACTATTCCGCCAACGGCACCCGGGCCGAGCAGATGAACATCGTGTTTGACGGCGGCAACGTCAACGACCCGGGATGCAACTGCGCCACGCCGGTCAACCCGAACCCGGACATGATCTCGGAGTTCAAGGTGCTGACATCCAACTACGGCGCCGAACACGCCAAGGGACCGGTGGTCATCGACGCCGTATCCAAGGCAGGCTCCAGCGAATTCCACGGATCCGGCTACTTCCATTTCCGGCATTTCAAGCTGAACGCCAACGAGTGGGAGTTCAACAAGCTGGGACGTGACCGGGTGGAGAACCAGTTCTATTTCCCCGGCTTCAACTTGGGCGGTCCGCTTACTCCCGGCAGGGATAAGCTGTTCTTCTTCGTCGGCATGGAGTGGATGCGCCAGACGTTGGACAGCGGCATCCTGAGGGCCGTCGTCCCCACCCAGGGCATGCGGACCGGGAATTTCAGCGCCAGCGAGGTCGCCGGTCTGGACGCCGGCAATAGCCGCGGCCTGGACGTGGTTCCAACCGGTTTTGAAGGAGGGATCATTCCTGCCGATCAGCACGATCCAGGCGGCAAGGTGATGATGAACCTGTTTCCCCTGCCCAACGTGACCCCATCCCAGGCAGGCGGATACAACTTCATCGAGGCGCTGGAGATCTCCCAGCCCAACACCCAGCAACTGGTGCGGATCGATTATTCGATCAGCGACAATACCAAGCTGTTTGCCCGCTACAACCGCCAGCGGGAAACCCAGCCGTTTGTCACCACCCTGTGGTGGTTCAACGACAATGATGTTCCCTACCCCAGCCGCATCATTGGTGACAACCGTTCCGACGCGGTCAGCACCACGTTGACCCACGTGTTCAGCCCCACGGTCACCAATGAAACGGTCTTCACGCTGACCTTTGTGGGCTTCCCCAACTCTTTCGAGGATCCCTCGAAGGTGTCGAAGAGTGCGCTGGGCTACCCCTACCAGGGGTTCTTCCATAACAACGTCGACCAGATCCCCAGCGTGACCTCCTGGGGCGGCGGAGCCGCCACCATGGTCCAGCCGTATTTCCCGGGTGAGGATGGAGTTCATTTCGCCGACAAGTGGATGATTTCGGCGTCCGACAATTTCGTGAAGGTCTGGGGTACCCACACCTTGAAGACCGGCTTCTTCTATGAATGGGTCAGCAATGACCAGTTCGCCACCGGCAACTCTCACGGGCAGATGGTGTACGCGCCCTGGCACGGCCTCCATACCGGTAACTCCTATGCGGACCTGTTGCTGGGCAGACTCTTCGAGTTCGGCCAGAACAACTTTGCGGCCCGTCATAACATGGGTTACAACACGTACGACTTCTACGTGAGCGACAGTTGGAAGGCCACGCCTCGTTTCACCCTGGACCTGGGTGTACGGTTCACCCATCTCCAGCCCTGGGAAGACCGGACCGGGAACGGTATGGCGGTCTGGGACCGCAGCCAGTACGACCCCTCCGTCTCACCGGTGGAGAACTTCAACCTGCTGACCGGAGTGCTCTGGAACAAGAAGGACTCGAGCATTCCGCTGGGAGGAATGAAGGACCGCTTCCTGTTTGTGATGCCCAGGGTGGGAGCGGCCTTTGACCTGTCCGGTGACGGCAGCACGGTGCTGCGCGGCGGAATCGGCTGGTTCCGTTTCCACGACGCGCAACAGCCGTTCGCCGACACCATGAGCCTCCCCCAGGGAGAGCGTGGTGGGAGCATTGGCGGCGGTGTCCTGTTGTCGGAAGTGGACACCCTGCGGCCGGGCCAGGATGTGCGGTTCAACCTCACAGCCCTGGATCCGAATGACGGCGAGATGGCTCGAACCATCAGCTACAGCTTCACGGTCCAGCAACGCCTGCCGATGCAACACATGCTGGAAGCGGGCTATGTCGGCAATGTCCAGGACTACCTGATCAGCAATGGCGGGGCCTGGGAGAACCAGAACATCATTCCTTTGGGTCGCCTGCTGTCGCTGCCGAACCCGGAAGAAGGTGATGCCAACCAGTACCGCGACCTCCAGCTCTATGGAACAGTGAACGTCAAGCGCCATGATCTGGAGTCCAACTACAACGGCCTCCAGCTCCTCCTGAGCCGGAGCGCCGGCCGGGTCAATTACATGGCGTCCTATACCTGGTCCAAGGCGATGGGGATCCGTGGCGGCGGGTTCAACGGGGGATCGTGCGGACTAGGGAGCCCTGAAGAGTGTCGGGGCGTCCTGGCCTTCGACCGTTCCCACGTGTTCAACGTCAGCTACAGCATCCAGATGCCTGACTTCGCCTCGCAGTACATGGACGGCGGCAACGTCTTCCTGCGGAGTCTGCTGGATGGCTGGCAATTTACGGGCATCACCAACTACGTCGCCGGCGGCCCGCTCCAGACCTCCAACGGGAACTTTGCCTTTGGTGGGACGGATGCGCAGGGGAACAGCCTGAGCAATCGGAACTGGCTGGGCACGCCGGACGTCTCCCTGCATCCGCTATTAATCTGTGACCCGCGGGAAGGAGTGTCCGGGGACCAGATCATGAACCCTGCCTGTTTCACCATCCCTCAGCGGGGCAGCAACGGCAACGGCGTATTCCCGTACATCAAGGGACCGTCTTACTGGAACCATGACCTGTCTTTGTTCAAGAATTTCAGTTTCAGCGAAGACAGGAAGCTCCAGGTCAGGTTCTCCGCTTTCAACTTCCTCAACCATCCACTTCGGCGGCTGGAGGCCCGAAACCTGGAGCTGACCTTCCAGAACGGCATCCTCGCCAACGAGCGCTTCGGCCGCTACGACCCGGATGCCCGGAAAGTAGGACGCCGGATCATGCAGATTGGAGTCAAGTTCATGTTCTGAGGCTGTGAAAGGGGCGGCGGGTTGCTGAGCCGCCCACCGAGACGTTCCGGGAGGGCCCGGCTTCGACCGGGCCCTTTGCCTTTTCTGCCGCAGCGCCGCCGGCTGGCCAACCGCCGACAGGTCTGTTACAGTCGAACCTGAAGTGTTGTGGTTGCGCCCTATCCTGGCCCTGTCCGCCCCCGTGGCCCTGGTCGGCGTTCTGGCCTGGATGGGATCGATGGGAACCGGGGCGCAGTCGCCCTCTGCCACGGACTCCCGCATCGAGGAGGCTTGCAGCCAGTGCCATCGGCTGCCTCCCGCCGACGTTCTGCCCAAGGCGGAATGGCGTGAGAAGGTCAACGCAATGTTCCATCTCGCGAACCTGGAACTGCTCGGCAAGTATGGCCGTCCCATTTGGGATCTGGATCCGCCGGCGGTGGCGGCCTACTTCGCGGCCCGCGCCCCTGATCAACTCCAGGCCCCGGTGTGGGGTCCGGCTCCGGTGAGCAGCACGATCCGGTTCGAGCGGCGCAGTCTTTCCGGAGGATCCATGCTGGTGGAGCGTCCGGGGGGCGCCAACGTCCAGTTGCACGATCTGTTCGACGATGTGCCCGGGCCGGAACTCATTGTTTGCGACATGCTTTCCGGCTGGGTAAGCTGGACCAGCCCCCGGGACCCGCAAGGCAAGCTGGAGCCCATCGCCCAGCTCAAGAACCCCTGCCACAGTGAAATCGTGGACCTGGACCAGGATGGTCAAAAGGATCTGCTGGTTGCCGAACTGGGTGATCCCCTGCCCAGTGATGCCGAGCTCGGGTCGGTGGCGCTGTTGCGTCGCACGGGCTCCAGACAGTTCGAAGTCCGACGCCTGACACCAAACATCGGCCGGGTGGCTGATGCGCGGGCTGCGGACTTCGACGGGGACGGCGACCTGGATGTGGTGGTGGCCGAGTTTGGATGGCGGAAGCTGGGCTCGATCCTCTACCTGGAGAATGTGTCCCGCCGGCCCTCCGACTTGCAGTTTGAAATCCGGGTCATGGACCCAAGGCACGGCACCATCCATGTCCCGATCGCCGACCTCAACCGGGACGGCAGACCCGACTTCATCGCCCTGATTTCCCAGGAATTCGAGACGGTGGTGGCATACCTGAACCTGGGCCAGGGAGACTTCGAACCGCGCGAGATCTATGCCGCACCGCACCCCCACTGGGGCTCCAGCGGGATCGAGCCGCTGGACTTTGACGGCGACGGCGACCTGGACGTCCTCATGACCAATAGGGATACGCTGGACGACATGAAGATCCGGCACTACCACGGCATCTCCTGGCTGGAGAACCGGGGGACCTTTCCCTTCAGCCGCCACGAGATCGACCGCTATTACGGCGTCCACCGGGCAGAGGCAGGCGACCTGGACGGCGACGGCGACCTGGACCTGGCGGCATGCTCCTTTCTGCCGGATTTGCCCGATGTCGAGCGGCGCCGCCTTGGCCTGGTGGGACTGGTCTGGTACGAACAGACGTCCAGAGGTCATTTCACCAAACACACCGTGCTGGAGGACCTGCGGTGCGACTATCCCACCATGGATCTGGGTGATTTCGATGGCGACCGGCGCCTGGACATCATGATTGCCAACCTGATGGGAACACCCCGGCAGGACGGCAGCGAGCCGTTCCTGGTGGAGATGTTCAGGCAGCGGCGGTGATCCGGCTGATCAGCGTGCCCGGCTGCCGGGGATTCCTGTCCACCAGAGTCCGGCCAGAGCCGCCAGCGGCGCCTGATCGGTCAGGAGATTCCACAGATCCAACGGGCCCTGATCGGGCACCATCGAGCAATAGACATCCAGCCAACGACCAGCCAGGATGAGCCCCGCAGCCAGTCGGACCACCTCGGGGTCCGACTTGGCGCGGCCAGGCAGGAGAAGTGCACAGGGGATCAGCCAGCCGGTCACCGGTACCGCCCAGTGGATGACTGCCCAGGATCCGGCCGCACGCAGGGCGAGGCATGCCGATTCGGCGGGCAGTCCGGTGTACCACACCGGGAGATAGCGGCAGAACCAGGCATATAACCAAAAGCAGGAAGTAAAGAGCAGGAAACGGGCCAGGTCTCGGAAGTGCCGCTCGGGTGCTCCACCGTAGGGGGTGGCAGTTTCCCGCCAGGCGAGCAGGGCGGTTCCCAGCAACAACAGTCCAGCCCACTGGTAAAAACCGCCCAGCGGATTCCGGCAACCAGGACTGAACCACGCAAACCACTCGTCGGTCACGAACCAGAAGGTGGGCAGAAACAGCGAGAGGTATCCAACCGGCCGCCAGGGGCTGGGCTCAGGCGAGGTGACGGACTTGGGGAGCTGTGTCGCCAGCCGCAACCACAGGGCGACCAGCATCGCCAGTACCGCCGGATAAAGCCACAGCTCGGCGGCTTTCCCCGGTCCGTCGGCTCCATTCCCCTGCCCGGCGACTGCCAGAAGAATCGCCACAGCAAAGAATGCCGCCGGCCGGGGCCAAAGCCGGATCAGGTCGACAAGTCCAGGGTGGCGGACCTGGATCCAACGACTCTTCATCAAACCCGCCACCGCCGCCAGCAATCCTCCCGAAAGGGGAAAAAGCAGTAAGAACCAGGCGGCGGCCGCCCAGGTGACAACAGTCCGCTCCGCCTCCAGCATGGCCGCCAGAGTGGTGCCGGCCAGCCCGGCCACGGCCAAGGCGGCGCCTGCTCCGCGACTCTGGGCTCCCGGGAGTGATGGCTCCGGGGACCTTCTCACCGACGGTCTCCCGTCAAAGCTGCGCCACTTGTGGCGGGACCTGCCCCCAAGGCTGCCGGTTCGCCGCTGGAGAGCGGAGTCGTGCCGCGCTGCAGCTCGCGAACGTAGGCGATGACCTGCCAGCGCTGCAGTCGCGTCAACTGGAACCGGTACGGCGGCATGTTGTTGCGCCCCAAAGTCAGAAGCTGGAAGATGGCAGCATCGGAAAGACCTTTGGCCGTCTCCACGGTGAGCGAAGGTGGTGCCGGGAATCCGCGGGAGACGACGAGGCCGTCACCCTGGCCGCGGGGACCGTGGCAGGGGATACAGAATGTGTTGAAGACCTGCCGGCCCGCGCCTTGGGTGTCCACTCTGCCGGCGAGCGGGTTGGTCAGCTCCGGCGGAGGGGGCTGTCCTGGTTCACCGACCGGCAGCACCGGGGTCTCACGGGCTACCGTGCCGGGGGGGGCAGCCTGTTGCACCATGCCGGCGGCGAGTTCTGGGTGACGGCCTTCCCGGCGGGCGGCCGGACTGAACCACATCTCTGGCATGAATACCCAGCCAGGCCTGTCGGCGGCGGGCTGCATGGCAAGCTGCAACCCGCTGAGCACGAGGAAGATCCCTCCCAGGGCCCACTGAGTCGGGGTGAGTCTCAGCCTGCCCATCGCTCCTGTACCTCCAGGCTCTCGGGCCCGAGTTCGCCCAGTTCCCGCTCCAGCCGTCGGGCTGTTTCCGGGTCGGGGAACTCGGCTACCAGCAGGAAGTGATCCGGGCAGGGGGAGCTCCAGCGGCGGCGGACCGCCGACAGCAGGAAGTGCAGCAACGCCGCCAGGCCGGCGGCAAGCACACCGATTTCGAACGCCACCGGCACCATCGCCGGCCCAGAAAACGATGGGCGGCCACCGATGTTCATCGGCCAACTGGTTCCCATGACCCAAGCCTGGAACCAGACCGCCCCGGCTGCGCCCGCGATGCCTGCCAGCGTCGCCACCAACGTGGTTCTGACCCCAGTGCCTCCGCCGTCGGGTGCATGGTCCAACGGGAAAGGGCTGTAGGCGTGAAACGCCGGCGAGGGGTAACGGTGGGACAGCGCCAGCGCCCTTTCGAGGCTGTCCGGACTGGAGAACACTGCGGTTACCTGCCAGCAGCGGCGCGTCACCATTCCTCCTTTCGTTGCCACAGCCCGGCCTTCACCTCGTGCATCGGCAGGATGGGGACGAGCCGGCTGAAGAGCAGGATGCCCGTCAGGAAGAGGCCGGCCGAGCCGGCGAGCGTCATCACCTCCACAGCCGTTGGCAGGTAGGACGTCCACGAAGAGGGAAGGTAATCGTGCTCCAGACTGCCTACGATGATGAGGTAGCGTTCCAGCCACATTGCCGCCAGGATGACGGCTGAAAGGAGGCCCGCCACCCCTGCCCTGCGGCGAATACGAGCAAACCAGAAGAGCTGGGGCAGCACCCCGTTGGACACTGCCACCACTGCGAAAAGCGGCAGCAAGGAACCGGCGAGGCGTTGCCCGGCCAGATAGGCCTCGGCCGGATTCCCGTGACTGATCCAGTCCCGCAGCTCGATGACGTACACCAGAGCCAGAAAGCACGAGCAGCAGGCGATCAGCCGGCACAGGCGTTCCAGGACGTCACCCCGGATGTAATCGCGAAGAGCCAGTGCCCGCCGCAGGGCCAGGACCAGCAGGACTACCATCGCCAACCCCGAGTAGACCGCCCCCACTACGAAGTAGGGTGCGAACAGGGGGGAATGCCAGCCCGGAACCAGTGAAACCGCAAAGTCCCAGCTGACCACGGTGTGCACCGAGATGACCAGGACCGCCGCCAGCCCCGCCAAAGCCACATAGGCGGTATGGTACCGGCGCCAGGACTCGTCCGAATGGTCCCAGGGTATGGCCAGCCGCCGTACCAGGCTTCGGCCGAAGCCGCGGGCCCGCATCACCGCCAGGTCCGGGACCAGTCCGAGGTAGAAGAAGCCCAACGAGATGAGGAAATAGGTACCGATGGCGAAGAAGTCCCAGACCAGAGGGGAAAGGAAATTCACCCACAGCGGACCTCGACTGTTCGGGTAGGGAACCATCCAGTACACCAGCCAGGGACGTCCCAGATGGATGAGAGGGAAGAGGCCCGCGCACAGAACCGCCAACAGCGTCGCCGCCTCCGCGGTCCGGCTGACCCGGCTGCGCCAGGGTCGCCGGAGCAGGAACAGAATGGCGGAAATGAAGGTCCCGGCATGGCCGATCCCGATCCAGAAGACGAAGCTGGTGATGTCCAGCGCCCAGCCCACGGAACGGTCCACCCCCCACGTGCCGATGCCCACCGACATCTGATAGACCACGGCGCCGAAGCCGACAGCGCAGAGGAGGAGGCCGGCGGTCAGGCCGGTCCACCAACGCCATCCGGGTCGCCCCCGCAATGGTCTGCAAAGGGTTTCCGTTACCCGGATGGGGTCCAGAGCGGGTGCCAGACCGGCGCTGGACGTTCTCATGCTTCCCCCTCCTGACGGTGATTGAGAACACGCTTCAGGTAATACACGGAGGGCTCCGTCCCCAAAGACTCCAACAGTCGATAGGCGCGGGGACTGGAAGCAAGCCGGGACACCAAATTTCGCGGGTCATTCAGGTCGCCGAAAGCGATGGCCCGGGAGGGACACGTCTGCATGCATGCCGGCTGGATTTCTCCGTCCCCCAGGCGACGGCCCTCCACCCGTGCCCGCAGGCGTGCCGACTGAATTCGCTGGATGCAGAGGCTGCACTTTTCCATCACACCTCGGGAACGGACCGTGACCTTGGGGTTGAGCTGCAGCGTCTCCATCCCCTTCCTTGGATAGTCAAACCAGTTGAAGGCACGGACTTTCCACGGGCAGTTGTTGGCGCAGTAACGGGTGCCGATGCAGCGGTTGTAGATCTGGACATTGATGCCGTCCTCCGACCTGACGGTGGCGGCCACCGGACACACCACCTCGCAGGGGGCGTGGGCACAGTGCTGGCACGGGAGGGGAAGGAAGTGAAACCGGGGCTCGTCCTGCGGGCCGGTCACGTATCGGTCGATGCGCAACCAGTGCATGGAGCGGCGGCGTCGGCTCTCATCCGGACCCGTAACCGGGACGTTGTTTTCGGCCTGGCAGGCGATGACGCAAGCGCCACAGCCGGTACACGCCCCCAGATCGATGACCAGCCCCCAACGCGGAGTGCCGGGCGGAGGCGTCCTGACCTGTCCCCACAATTCGGGAACCCCGCCCGGCCGGGGAGCCGGCCGGGCGGCCAGCAGCTCCTCCAAGGTCATTTCCTGCACGAGTCCCAGGTCTCTGGGCCTGGCGGTCAAGGGGTCGGGAGGGGAGGGGGAAGCCTCGGCCTGCGCAAGGGCCAGGACCGCCCGGGCGCCGGTCGCGGTCAGGGTCGCCCCACCGGTGACAAACTGAACGTACCCCTCACTCCATCCCGCCAACCTTGCAGCCCGGACTTCGAGGGGCACAGTTGAGGCGGGCAGGCCCCGGTGTCGGGGGCCCACAGTGCCCAGCTCTCTCGCCGCCTTGGAACCGTGGCCCATGGCGATCACGACACAGTCGGCCGCAATCCCCGGCTGGATCAGCACCGGGCCCTGGATTTCATGGCCGGGTGAAACGGCCAGCCGGACCACGTCCCCGTTCCGCAAAGCGAGTCGTTCCGCCAAAGGCGGGGACAGCTCCAAGGAGTTGCCCCAAGCCTGCCGGGTCAAGGGATCCGGCAATTCCTGCAGCCAGGGGTTCGCAGCATGGGAGACGTCGGGCAGCCGCAAATCCGGGCGCAGCATGACCTGAAGGGCTTCCCGCATACGGGGCAGCTTGACCTCCCTCAGGCTCTCGTGCCGGAACCGTCCCGGCTTCTGCCGTTGGGGCCTGACGGGGGCGACACCTTTCATGAGGCTGCCCGCCCAGAAAGCCTCGAAGTCGTCGACTCCCACCTGCCGGGGATGCAGAGCCTCCCGCCAGAGACTGCGGAGCAGGTCATGGTCCGATGCTCTCTGGCCGCTCCATGCGGCCAACGATTCCGCCAGCGTCCTTGAGTCACCCCGCCGCCGAACCAGGGGTTGCTGTATGGAGACGGTACGGGCGTTGGGTTCCGAGTCTCCCCATGCCTCCAGGAAATGGGGCTCGGGGCAACGGTAAGCCAGCAGCTCAGAGGTTTCGTCGAACAGAGCTGAAAAACTGATCCCCACGGGAACCTGGGCGAGGAACCGGCCCAACTCCTCTCCGAAGGGGAGGTCGTAAACCGGATTGGCACCCAGCACCAGCATCGCTCCGACCTCACCCCGATCCAGCACCTCCAGCAGCGACTGCAGGGCTGGACTTCGGCCTTCCCTCTGGAAAGACGGATAGGCCAGGTCGGCGGTCCGGTCATAGGCTCCCACCAGATGGTTCAGGTAATTGGTCAGGATTTGCGCCGGAAGGGATTCCAGGCCACACAGCACGAGGGCTCTACCCCGGCTGGTCTGGAGTCTTTCCGCCAGGACCTTGAGTCCGTGCTCCAGGGGTCCCAGGTTGCCGGGATCGGGCAACTCGGACCCGGTTGTCTCTCCCTCGGCCAGGAGGCCGGCCAGCCGCAGCAGGACGCGGATCTGGAGATCGGGAGCGACGGTGTGTCTTCGGTCCGCACGGGATCCGGTCACTGTGGGGTAGGCTTCGAACTGGACGTGGTACGAAAAACGCAGGCGGGAGCCCTCGATGGTGCGCCCGTCGCGGTAAGCCTGGCTGAACTCCACCGGCGAGATCCAGGTTCCGAGGAAGTCGGCGCCCACGCCTACCAGGCAGTCCGCCCGATCGAGCCGGTAGCTGGGCAACGCCGCAATGCCGTGCGTCAGCTCATGGGCGGCCAGGACCGCGGAGGCCGGCAGTGGATCGTAAACGAACCAGTCCGCTCTGGGGAAGCGGGACAGAAAGTGCCGGATTGCCATTTTTTCCAGCGGGCTGTTTCGGGTGGAGCTGAGCACCACGACCCTTCGACCCAGTCGGAGAGCTTCCTCCAGTCCGGCCCGTACCCGCACGTCCAGCTCGTCCCAAGGCACTCTCCGGCCCTGCAGCCGGGGTTCCCGCACGCGTCTGGGATCATAGAGCCCCAGGATCGAGGCCTGCCCGGCAGCGCACAGCGCCCCTCGCGATATGGGGTGGTCAGGGTTGCCCTCCAGTTTGACCGGCCGTCCGTCCAGGCAGGTCGCGAGAATCCCGCATCCGGCAGGACAACCCTTGCAGACGGTGGCGTAGTGAAAGGGTTCGCCGGGAGCATAGGTTTCGGGTGGAACCAGGCAGGGGATCGCTTCCTCGACCGGCAATTGGCCGCAGGAGGAGGCCGCCACGGCCAGTGTATATCCTGCCGAACGCAGGAAGTCCCGCCTCGGCAGCCCCGTCTGAGATGGTGGGATGCTGGGGGGTGGTCGTTTCATGGGTTCATTCCCTGATTCAGTAGTGGCAGGCTCCGCAGTCCGTGCGGGGGTGCAGCGGTCCCGTCCCCAAATCGCGTCCTTCGTACTGCCGGTGGCAGTCCACGCACCAGCCCATGCCGAAACCTTCCACCTGGCGCACACGCTCCATTGTGGTCACCGCCCCGTGACAGTAAGCGCAGTCGATTCGGGCGGCGTCGTGAACCCCGTGGTGGAAAACTGTAAAGGCGGGCAGGCGGTGCACCCGAACCCATCGGATGGGCTGCGCGGGCCCCCCCGGCTGCAAGTCCTGGTCCAGGCCCAGCGCGCCATAAATCTTTATGATCTCTTGTGAGACGAGCTTCTGTACCGGCCGTCCCGCCTGGGCGGCCAGCCGTTCCTCCTCCCGCCGTGCCCCCAACGTGGCAGCGACGAAACGGTGACAGTTCATGCAAACCTGGGCGGGGGGCAGACCCGCCATGGCAGACCGAGCCGCCGCAGGGTGGCAGTAAAGACAGGGAATCTGCAGCTCCGCACCGTGCAGGCGGTGGGAAAAGGCGATGGGCTGGGCGGGTTCGTAACCCCGGTTGGTCCCGGGCCAGTTCCAGTCTGCGTAACGCGCGGCCAGAACGCTCAGATTGATGGCTGCCGCCGCTGCCAGAAGCGCCGTGAGCCAGGAGGGAGTCTCGTAAACGGAGTGGGGCCTCTTCCGCTCGGGCTGTTCAGACATGGGTGGGGCCTCCCCGGCTCCGAAACACCAGCGGCGGCCGGCGGAACCAGCGGAACGGGAAGAGTACGGCATGCCCCAGGCTGGTAAAGGGAAGCAGGGCGACCAGAAGCATGCCGTTGGCAACGTGCAGTTTCAGCATCCAGGGCGTTGAAGCCAGGTAGGCAACCGCAGGGTCCAGCCGGCAAAGAGACGCCAGGTAGGGAGAGGCGGCCCAGGTCATCCAGGCAATCCCCCACGGCGCCATCACGCCGGCGGCCACACCCGTCAGGGACTGGACCACCAGCAAGGCCGCCACCGCAGTGTCTGCGGCGGCGCCGGTGGCGCGCAACCGTGGCAGAGCCAGCCGCCGCCACAGCAGGGAACAGGACGCCGCCACAGTCACGAAGCCCGCGCTCAACATCAGCAGCTCCAGGGCGAGGAGTCGATAGGGGCCTGCGCTCCACCAGCGGAGAGGCCAGGGCAGGACCACAGCGATGATATGGACGGCCAGCACCGCCGCCAGGCCAAAATGGAGGAGGCCGGTTGCTTGGAAATGTCGCCGGCTCTCCACAAACCGGCCGGCAGGCACGGAAGCCACGGCGGGCCGCCAGCTCCGGCGAACCAGGATCCCGACCAACACCACCGCAATGGTTGCATAGGGCAACCCCACCAGGAGGAAGCTCTCCAGCCAGGCGGTCATCGGTGTGCCCTCCCGGTGAAGAGGGCGGCGGAGGGCAGCACCACCCGTTCCTGAAGAGACGAGGCAAACAGCAGCCGCGCCAGGGCGGACTCTTCTGGATCGTGGCCGCCAGCGGGTCCTTGAACGGAGAGAGCCTCCGGGACGGACTGCAGCAGTTGCCGAGCCTCGCCCAGCCGTTCCAGGGCGCGAAGCAGTGGCGTTTTTCGGCCGGCGGTCAGGAGTGCTGCCAGCAGGTTCGTCGCCGCGGGACGGCTGAAAGGGGGCAGGTAGAAGACGGCCGGCAGGGTCCGGTATTCCGGGTGAAGGGGAAGCGCCACCCGCTCCACCGAAACCAGCAAGTACGCCGGGGACCGGCGGGCGGCGTCCAGCGTCGCGTCGCTGACCCCACACCGCCGCGCCTCCGACTGCACCAGTGGGTTGTGGGGATCCAGGAAGAAATCCTGCAGCCCATCAACCAGCGACTCGTCGGGCAACCCGGCGGTCTCGCGGATGTGGTCTGCGTCATACAGCAGGACACCCAGGAAGCGGACCTGACCGGGGCAGGACGAGATGCAGATCGGCGGCTTCCCCTGTTCCAGCAGGGGGTAGCAGGCGTGGCACTTTTCCGATTTCCCGGTGAGCCAGTTGATGTCTACCTTGCCGTAAGGACAGGCGGGCACGCATCCCCGCCAGCCCCGGCAGCGGTCCTGGTCGATCAGCACGAGGCCGTCTTCCTCCCGTTTGTAGGCGGCGCCGGAGGGACAGGCGGCCACACAGGCGGGGTTGAGACAGTGATTGCACAGGCGGGGCAAAGGAAATCCCAGCGGGGGTGAGGCCTCAATTCCTCCCAAAAAGTCTGGCGCCGGCTCCGGCAGAAAGCTGGGACCGGTTCCCAGATCCGGTCGCGCCCCCGGGGAGAAGCCAAGACCGGTCACTGTGGAACAAGAAGACCAGAGACCGTGGCCCGGCTCCCCGGCGGGGGCGGTAACCGATGAGGACTCCCACGGTTCCCCGTAGTCGTCCAGGACGGGCAGGTCCGCCTGATGGAGCATGGACAGGAAGTGTGCGGCCCTGGCCCTGCCGCCCAGCCGGAGCCGCCCTCCCTCCAGCCTCCAGCCGGCCGCGGGGCGGTCTTCCCAGCGGAACGGGAAGCCGGGTCCGGGCCGGGTCTCGGTATGATTCCACCATGCATGGTCCATGCCCCGGCGGTGGGTCCACACCGACTTGCAGGCCATATCGCAGGCCCGGCATTCAAGGCAGCGATCCAGGTCGATCACCGCCGCGACCTGAGCCTTGATGTTCACGGCTCGCCCTCCGGTCCGGAGCGGTCACCGGCGGCCCGATCCGCTGCGTATCCCACCCAGACCCAGCCTCCCGCCACGAAGGCAGGAAGGGGGGATGAGCCACCCGGCCCCCAGGGGATCCCGGGACAGCCAGCCGACGCCAGCGGCGCCGCCGGAAAGTCAAGAACTGCCGTCCCGCCGGTGACGAGGGCACTGAACCGGCAGCGGACCAGTACCCGGTGTCCGGACGATTCCACGGAAGCCCAACCGCCATCGACGAGAGCGGCCCGCCGCGCATCCTCCGGATGCAGCCACAGCGTCGGATCAGGCCCCGTCAGGGCCCTGAGCAGAGCCAGGTCTGCAAAGGCGGTGCCGAAGGTGTGCCGTGGGTGGCTTGGAACCAGCCTCAACCCGACTGCCGACTGAGCTGTAGGCGTACGGGGATCCAGGGTGAGAGGCGGAAGTTCACCAGCAGGGTCCGGACCGGGAACAGGGCCGGCCACCTGCCCCGGCACCCAGAACTGCATGCGTCCGGTTAGGGTCGGCCAGGGCAGGCCGTGGCTCACATTCAGCAGAAACGGAGTGTAGGGACTCCGGTGGAGCCCGCTCCACAGAGGGCTGGGGAGAGGGCGCCGCCCCCTCTGCTTCAGGTCCTCCCAGGAGATGGAAACCCCCTGTACCGACTTCGCCAGATCTCCCAGCTCCACACCGGCGGTACGTAGAACCCGGAGGCGCTCGGCCGCGAGAGGTCCGCAGGTGGCCGACGACAGACCCACAATCGCGCGGCAAACGTCTGCCGGCTGGTCGAGCAAGGAGAAAGCCCTGGCAGAACCGCAGTCTGCCTCTGGGAGCCCGGACTTCTGGATCTCGGAGGAGCCTTGAGGAGCTGGCCCAGCCCTCGGAACCTGCGGACCAAGAGCGCGATAGCACTCACCCAGCCGGGCCGGCTCGATGCCGGCGGCGGTCCGGGAAAAGCTCGCCGGTGCAGCCGCGCCGCAGGCGTCAGCCAGCAGGGCGAAGATTTCCCATTCGCTCCGGGAAGCCCCCAGCGGAGGTACCACAACAGTTTGGGCGACGAGGGTTCCCGATCTGCCGGAGGAATTGAGATCGTCCTTCTCGTACCAGGTTGCCGCGGGGAGGATGACATCGGCGAACAGCGCCGGCAGCCCGAGGTGGTAGGTCAGGTCCACCACCAGATCAGGGTCCAGGGGGTCGAACGGTCCGGGCTCCCGGCGAACCGCCGGGTGAGGTTGGGGCGGTGCCCAGCTCTCGTATCCTGTATCGGCGAGCCAGCGCAGCAGAATTCGTGTTCGTGACTCTCGGCCTGACCGCTTTCGGACCGCGGCTGGCCGGGGCTCGTCGGAGAGCGGATTGATCGCTGCTTCGCCAAGCCAGTCGGCGGCCGACGCGATCCGTTCCCAGCCGTCCCGGGGTAGCACCTTGCGCTGGCTGGAGTACCATCCGAAGCCTCCTCCGGGGCGCCCGAAACAGCCTGATAGCATCAAGCTCCAGGTGACGGCCCGGACTGCCTCGTCCGCACCTGCGCCAAGACCGAACTGCCGTCCCGCCAACACCATGCAGCGCCCTTCAGCGTTACGGGACCGCTCGTCCCACAGATCGGCGAACCGGTTCAAGAGGCCCGAGGAGATACCGGTCCTGGCTTCGAACCAGCCGGGGGTATGGCGGTCGTCGACAGGATCGCCGGCGCCGAGTACCGCCTGAAGATAATCAAAGACGGTGATCCAGACGGGGCCGCGCGGGCCGTCAGGGCGAAGGGCGCCAACCCGGCGCGGCGGCAACCGCCACGGAGTCCGGTCAAGAAGGACGCTCTCCCCGCCGGGTGGGACGGTCAGGAGCGGCTGGAGCAAAGATCCATCCGCGGGATGGAGCAGCCGCAGGCTGGAGCTGCCCGGCCCACCCGGAGCCGGGGTCGGCCCTCCCCGCAGACAGTCCCAGACCAGGTAGGGGCTGTCTGGAGTCCCATCCCCACGCGCATAGCCGGTGATCCCGTAACCGGAAGGTGTCTCCACCAACTCCAGCAGCAGCGGGGCGTCGGTGCAACGGACGACGTACTCGGTGCGAACCGGATCAGCCGCCAGCTTTTCGAGCATCCGCCGACTGACACAGTGCCACCAGTCGGCACGATTTTCGGCCCGTAGGGGAACTACCTGGTCGGCGTACCGCCAGGCGGGTGAAGGCACCTCGTCGAGCAGCCATAGGGGAGTGCCGGAGGCGCGCGCAGCCTGCAGCAGGTGGAAGTCCGGAGACGCCGATGCCGTGAAATCCTCGCCTAGCACGGCGAGCAACGCTGCATGCCGCCAGGCACCCGCCTCGGGACAGTCGGCGTCGTCGCCGAGTGTCCCCCGGAGGGTTTCACGAGCTTCTGTCTCCCAGGTCAGACCATCCAGGGCTGAGGCCCCCAGCAGGCTGAGGAAACGCATGCCCGATGCGGCTGCCACCAACGACCGGCCGGGACCGGTGATGGATCCGGTCACGGCCTCCGGTCCATGACACTGGAGGGTGTCCACGATGGATGCTGCCACCAGCTCCAGCGCGTCGGGCCAACCCACCCGGACGAACTCGCCCCTACCACGCAGGCTCCGCCAGGTGTCGGCGTCAACCCTCAGCGCGTGCCAGGCGGCCGCCGGATGCGGCGAAGAGCTGCGGACCCGGCGCCACAGATCCCACAGCCGGGTCCGGACGAGGGGATCCAGGACCCTGCGGGACGGATCCAGATAATCGGCGGCCGCCGGGGCTCGGGCGCAGTAGCGGCTGCAAAGCAGGCGGTCGCCGGCCAGCGGCTCGGCGGGGCGCTCCCAGACGACTGCTCCCTCTCTGACACCGACCTCCACTTCGCAGCCGCCTCCGCAGTCGACGCCATGTGTGGTGCGGACGATACGATCCACCCGCAGGGTGCGGCGGTAGTGATCATCCCGGTCCGAGGATGTGGTCTCGATCAGGTACCACGGGCGCCGGCGTGTCATCGCAGTCAAACCTCGGGCGAAGGCCCCTCCCAATGTGACGGCGGGTGGTCTGCCGGGCGGATTCGTCTGTCTCCGGACGGTGACGGCGAGGAAATCGGCCGGCCGACCAGCCTCGACACCGCCCACGACATCAGCACCGCTCCCAGGGTTCCTCCCAGGAGCATCGCAGTCTGGCGGCTGCCGGCATCCTGCTGGGGAGCATTCTTGGCGCGTTCCTCCAGGAATGCAGCCAGTTGGGAGATCTCTTCCGGCGTCAGGGGTTGCCCTGCCCAGACCACCGCCATGGTTCGGCTTTGGGGTGCCAGCAGCCAGGCTGAGAGCGCCCGCCGTCCGCCCAGACGCTCGAAGGCCTTGGTGAGATCCGGTCCGATGCCGCCACCGAAGACCGCCGCGCCGGTCACGGCATGGCAAGTGAGACAGGGGGGACCGCCGCCGGCCGGGGAGCGCCGGCCATGGAACAGATCGGAGCCGGCCTGGATGTCCGCCGGCTTCAGCGGGCGGTCGGAGACCTCGAGCCCCCCAAAATGGGATTCCTCCAGCCGGCTTTCGCTTTCTATGAGATCCAGCAGGGATTCGGCACGTGCCCGATCCATTCCCGGCACGCGTGGCATGATGACCCCGCGGGCCTCCTGCAGAAGTTGCCGCGCATACTCGTCTCCACTGTCGATGACGTCCTTGGGGTTCAGGAGAAAAGTCAGCAGCCAGGATCGGTCGCGACGGGAAGTGACCTCCTTGAGATCGGGACCGGTCAGACGGCCGCCCCCTATGGTGTGGCACGTGTAGCAGTTGGAGCGGAAGAACGTGGCTGCATCCTGGCCGTGCAGAGCCGGGAGAAGCGGGCCCAGCACGGAAACCAGGCAGATGTTGGCAACCAGCGGGGTGACACGAAGGCGGAACCTGAGGGCATGCGGACTTCGCCGCATCAAAGGTTGCCGTTCGCGGAGGGTGCGGAACCCGGGGTTGCGAGATCGTGCGAACATGCCCACTCCTCAAGAACGCGGCCGAGGTCAAGATAGCGGCTTCGCCTTCCGGGATCAACCGGGTCCTGGTTCCGGTGGCCGACCATTCAGCGCTGCCCCTGGATGGTCCGGACGGACATCTCCCGCCGGTCAGACAGAGGGATTCCGATTCGGAGCATGGTGGTCGGAAGACAGCACCATGCATTCGGCGCAAATGCCGGGATGCTTGACGCCCGCCATGTCCCCACCGCCGAAAGGTTGGCGGCGGAAGCGGCCTGGGGGCCGCTGGAATTCTGGACAGACAATGAGCGGCAAGCCTTGGCGGCCCACTTCCGAGGGCTCAATGTTCTGAGAGGCTGAAAGATCGACTCGGGACAGACCTGCCCGCAGCCGGACCCGAAGAAGCCGGTCCGGCATAAAATGTTCCGCCATGGGCCGGAACTGTAGTCATCAGTGCCGATGGCTCCCGGGCACCCGATGCCGCCCCATGGCTCCTTGGAGGGTTGTCACCTGCATCTGGGCGACTACGGTTTTCGCCTGCGCCCAAAACGAGCCGCCCCCGGCAGAAGCAGTGGTTGTTACCGTCACTGCTACTCCCTTGCCGGAAACGGTTTTGTCGGCGCCGGTCACAGTTCTCGACCGGGAGGAGATCGAATCCAGTGGGGCGGCGGACGTGGCGGAACTGCTCCGGAGCGTCCCCGGAATTCACATTTCGAAGTTGGGCATCCGGGGAAGCCGGTCGACAGTCACCGTGCGCGGCAGCGAAGAGAATTCGGTCTTGGTGCTGGTGGACGGCATCCCGGTCAACGACCTGATCGACCCCGCCGGCGGCTCCGTGGACCTGTCCCGTCTCAGCCTGGAGAACGTGGTCCGGATCGAGATCGTTCGCGGGCCGGTGTCATCGCTTTATGGATCCGAGGCGATGGCAGGAGTGATCCACGTCCTGACTGAAGAGCCTTCCGCAGGGAACCAGCCTGCCCGGCCGGAAGTGCGGGCGGAGGCCTCTCTGGGCGGTCACGCTTCTCACCGGCTGGGAGGCTCGGTTCGTTTCGCCCGGGACGCGTTCGGGTTGAGTTTGGCCGCCTCGCAGCGAAGGTACGGACCGCAGTTGGCCGACGACGAATCCGAACTGGCCACCGCCCAGGCAGTGGCCAGTGTCGCATTGGGAGCGCACCGGACCCTCCATCTGCAGGCTAGACTGGCCGACGGCATATCACTCGGGTTTCCCGGAAACGGTGGAGGGCCCGAGTTTTCGGTGCTGCGGGAGCTGGCGCGACAGGAGTCGAGGGACGTCATCTGGGGTACCGACATCAACGGCGAGGGCCCTGGGGGTATGGTCTGGACAGGCGGTGTGGACAGCTTCTCCCGTCATCTCGACGACCGAACTCCCCCCATACTCGACGGAAACCCGCCCGGCGAAGGCTCCCAGCCGTCCATCGAGGGCAGCGCCGAGTTCACCCGGCTCCGGTTCCACGGCTCCGCCCGCCAACGGTGGGGAGAACACTGGACCGGAAACCTCCTCGTCGAATGGCGAAGAGAGACGGGGGAGGCAGACTATCGGATCGCGGAAATCATCCCAAGCCGCTTCCAGAAGGACCGCAATACGGCCGCCGCGGGTGCGGAACTGGCTTATGCGCGGGGGCCGGCAACGGCCGTGGCTGGGGTACGGCTGGATCGGCCGGAGGGACACGGCGGAGAGGCTTCGCCCCGCATGGGTGTGACCCTGGAACTTCCCGGATTGCGGCACCGGGTCAAGGCGAACTGGGGACAGGGCTTCCGGCTGCCGTCTTTGCACGCCCTGGCTGAACCCAACGCCGGGAACCCCGACCTGCTTCCTGAACGGACCACGAGCTGGGATGCGGGCTGGGAGACGGAGGGCTGCGGGGGGCGCTGTGAGCTTTCCCTGACCTGGTTCCGCGTCCGATACCGCGACCTGGTGGACTTCGACCCCCGACTTTTTCGGCTCGTCAACCGCGACGAAGTGCTGGCCCAGGGAGTCGAGCTGGAAGCTCGACATCAGTTCTCCGGTGTTGTCCTGTTGCGGTGGGCGGCCACCTGGCAGGATGTGGACGTGGTGGGATCCGACGCCGTATTGCGCGACCGTCCCCGTCTCCGAGGTACCGGAAGCCTGGTCTGGCACTCCCGACCGGACCTGACGCTCCGTCTGGATCTGACCGCCGTGGGCCGCAGGCACGACTTTCAGGTTCCGGTGCCGGAACGGGATGTGGTGGGAGGGTACACGACCCTGGACTTGCATGCCCGTTGGCGGTTGTCACCCCGCTGGGAAGTGGTGGGGTACGTGGAGAACCTGTTGAACCGGAAGTATCATGAATTCGTGGGTTTCCCGCATCCGGGCCTGCAGTGGTTGGCAGGGCTTCGTTTCCGGACCTCACACTGAGCCGCGATATGGATGGGCTCGATCGAGTATCTGGATGGAGGACTTGGGCTGCCATCGCCGCCTCCTGTCTGGCGTTGCTGTTGCGCATGGGTTCTGCTGGAGCCCAGGATCCCGGCTCCGGTGACGGAGCGGCCGGGTTGAAGGCGGCTGCCGACGAAGCCCGCCAGCAGGGGCGGCTGCTGGCGGCACTCGACCTCTATCGAAAGGCTGTCGAACAGGATCCTGCCTGGACCGACGGCTGGTGGTACCTGGGAACCATCCAGTTCGAGCTCGACCGTTATGAGGATGCGGTCCGCTCTTTCGACCGTGTCCTGCAGCGGCGCCCGGACAGCGTGGAAGCGCTTGCCCTGCTGGGACTCAGCGAGTTCGAAACAGGGGACCTGGAGCGCTCGTACCGGCACCTTGGACGGGCCCTTGCGGGCGGAATTGGCCGGATGCAGGGGGTGGGCGACACCGCCCGACTGCGCTATGGCATGTTGCTGACTCGCCGGGGTGAATGTGAGAGGGCTTTGGTTCTCCTGGGCGGTTTGGCTCTCGAGGGGAAACACGGGCAGCCGCTGCTCCAGGAGGCGCTGGGCGCAGCAGCTCTGCAGATTCCCCGCCTTCCGGGCGAGATCTCCGCCGAGCTGAGAGAACCGGTCTTGCTCGCCGGTAAGGCCATGGCTCTCGTCTACGGATACCAGCCGGCTGACGCCGCAGCTCTATTGCGGGAGCTGGTCCGCCGCTTTCCGGATCTTCCGAACGTTCATTTCGTGTATGGGAACTATCTGATCAAGTCCGATCCGGAGGCCGCCCTGGCCCAGTACCGGCGGGAGCTGGAGCGGCAACCCGGACACGTGCCGTCCTTGGTCCAGATGGTCTCAGAACTGCTGTTCAGGGGCCAGGCTTCGGAAGCCTTGGCGCCGGCGGAGGAAGCTGTTCGCCGGGCGCCGGAACTGTTCGTGACGCGGCTGTCTCTGGGCCGGGTACGCCTGGCGCTGGGACAGGCCGATGCTGCCCTGGAGGAACTTGAGCACGCGGTTCGGTTGGCTCCGGACAGCCCGGACGTCCGATTCGCTCTGGCGCAGGCATACCGTGCAGCCGGCCGCCTGGCGGACGCCCGGCGGGAGGGTGAAGAATTCCAACGGCTCAAGGCTTTACAGGAAACCGGAACCAGTCCCGCCGTCCCGAAGGGTCTGCCCTGATCGGTGACCTCGCAACCGGCGGCTGTGGGATGGCGGGACTCTGCAACGCCGCCTCTCGACTTCTACTGCCGGGCTCCAGGGGCCTGGGGTTACGGTGCCTGCCGCTCGGCCCCCAGGATCAGGCCCTCTTCCCGCACCCGAAGCTCGGCCCTCAGCCGATCGATTTCTGCCTGCTGGCGGCGTGCATCCTGCAGGCGCCCGGCCTGGAAGTAGGCCCGGGCCAAGGCGCCCCGGATCTGGGTGCTGGCCGGCATCTGTGTCAGGGCGGCTTCCAACTCCGAGATCGCCTCATCAACCTGCCTGAGGTCCAGGAAGACCCGGCCCATGACGTAACGGACTGACGGGGACTGCGACTGGAAGCCGGCGGCTTCCCGGGCCCATTGCAGGGCCCTTTCTGGATCTCCCCGGTTCAGGTGCTGCCAGGCAAGCTGCAGTCGAGCCGGAACGTGTTCCGGGGAAATCTCGAGCTCCCGGCGGAAAAGTCCGAGGGCCCGCTCCTGGTTGCGGACGCCGAGGAACTGGCCGAAAACATAATGGACGTTCCGCTCCGCCGGAAAGTCCCGCAGAATCCCCTCAAAAGCCTGCTCTGCTCTTGGTGTGTCCTCCACTGCCCAGTGCGCGACAGCTTCACCGACGCGGCGGACCAGCTCCCGGCGCTCGGCCGGCAATTCGGGGGGCGCATAGGGAGCCCGCAGCACGCAGATCCCGAGAGCCTCCCGGAGGTACGGATTCTGGGAGTGGTTCTTGGCCAGGGGAAAGAGGATGGTGAAAGCCCGCTCGTACTCCTCGAAGCGGGTGAGGAGTGCCCCCAGGTGGAAATAGGCCGAGAACCGCAGCTCTTCATTCCCGCCCAGGCCGAGTGAGACGGCGCGTTCGATGGAGTCGCGGGCACGGTGGTAGTCGCCGCGCCGGTACTGGGTCAGACCCAGCATCAGCCAGGCCGGTCCCATGGCGGGATTGAGGGCTGTCACCGCGCGGTAAGCCCGGGCGGCTTCGGGCAGTCGGTCCTGCTGGTACCAGATCCCGGCCCGGTACCACCAGCCCTCTTCCCACTGGGGATCCAGCTCCAAAGCCCGGTCCAGCCAGTGCGCCGCCTCAATCGGGCGGTCCTCCCTGAGAGCCAGCCGCGCAGCCTCGGCGGCGGATTCGAAGGTGGTTGGAGTCTGAGCCGTCAGGAGCGGCCCGACCTCCAGCATCCCAAAAGCACCCAATACCAGGAGGTGAAGTCTCATCCCGACCCGCCCACTACTTGGAATTGGTCGTGCAGCTCCAGTGTCTGGCGGCTGATGTTGTCGGTGACCTCGACACTGAGCTGGTAGCGACCGGGTGCCAACTTGGCCAGCGGGAATCCCGCCGCCACCACCACCCGCTGGGTGGTGAAATACTGGACCGATCGGCCCTCCGTATCCGGAAACTCGAGGACGGTCTCGCCGTCCTGCTTGATCCGGTAAAGAATCGACAGCGACGGAGCATGGGAGGCTTGGTCCAGGCCCACGTTGTAAAGCTGGTAGTAGGCGTTGACGGGACGATCCGACGGAAACGTGGGATCCAGGCTCGGGCGCACGTAGAAGTCGCCCAACACGAACATCTCATCCTGCTCCGGTGTCTTCTCCAGTTGCTGCAGCTTGTCCGCGAGAATCAGGGAGCTGGCCCGGAGGCGGTCGGAATCCAGATTCGGAGGGATGATCGCCCCGGTGGTCGTGCCCACCTTGCCGCTGCCGGTATCCTTGACCACCAGGGTGAACTTGTAGCGTCCCCGGCGGTCCAGCATCAGCACCTTTTGGTAGATCGACTTTCCCGTCAGTCCCGCCGCCAGTTGATCAGGTGCAAAAGAAGCGGCCAGGTCGGCATCGAATTCCTGGACGATCCGGTTCGAAATGCTGGTCACAATCCCGTAGATCGCCACCTTCGCGATGCTGGATCCCAACTCTTCCCTAAACGTCAGCTCGCGGTTGGAGATCTCGATGGTGATCGGCACCAGAACCTGGGCCTCGTTCAGCTTCAGGAAATCCTGCCGGAGCCGGAAGGGCAGAGAATCGTAGCTGATGTTGACCTGGACCAGCTCCCGGAGATCCTGGTACCGCACCGGCTGCGGCTGGCGGATGTTGACGTAGCGCTCGTACTGTTCGAAGGGATCCTGGTAGTAATTAAAGGGCCCGCGGTATTCGAACCGCTTCCAGGGACTGAAGATCAGGCGATCTTCCTTGCGCGTGAAGCCCAGCTCCTCGGAAAGCGTCAGGCCATATCCCGGAACCCGCAACAGGACATCCTTCTCCTCCGGCGTCAAGGCAATCCGATACTCTCCGCTCTGGGTGCGGTCTACGAACTCGATCACGATGTCGGATCCGAGACCCGGGATGTTGCGGTAGCGCCACACCTCGAAAGGGAAGGTGACCGTGGTGCCTCCGCCTTCCACAATCGGGCGGTGGTAGGGCCCGCCGGAGGGACGTGAGGTGATTTCGTCCGGGGGACCGTGAATGATGTAGATCTTGCCCCGGTCGGTTTGCCAGCCCTTGATCCCGCTGGCGAAATGCTCGTTGGCGTAAGCAATGCGCCGATAGTGTTCCTCCTTGAACTCGTTCTCCGCCGTGCGCGGATCGGGATCGCGCCGAAACCAGAACTGCTCGATGAACTGCTCCTTTTCCTCCGGAGTGGTGAGCTTCTGAAAAATGGCCCGTTCCTCATCGGTGATGATGTAAGCCACATCCTGCTTCAGCCACCTGCCGTAGTAATCCTCGGCTTCCTCTTGGGCCACGGCATCCGGCTGGATCTCCGGGGTTTGGGCGGCCCCTGGGGAGTTTGCAGGCAGGACGAGACAGAAGAAAGTGAGTAGAAAGGCGCGAAGCGGACCTCTCGACATCGCTGTCAGTACCTACGGAGGGATCCCGCGCCCCGAGGGTTCACTGCCGGCGCCAGCGGCGTCGCCGGCCGGGTTCTTTTCCTCGCCCTGACGGCGGGATCCCCATTATTCTATGCGGGGTGGAGCAGCTTGTCGAATGCGTCCCCAACTTCAGCGAAGGCCGCGACCCCGGTGTGATCCGGCGAATTGTCGCTGCCGCCGAAGGGATCGAGGAGTGCTATGTGCTCGACGTCCATTCCGATCCCGATCACCATCGGTCTGTGCTCACCATGGCGGGTGCGGCGGAGGCTGTTCTGGAGGCGGCCCTGAGGGTGGCCGAGGCGGCGGTCCGGTGGATTGACCTCCGCCGCCACCACGGAGTTCACCCGCGGATCGGTGCCCTCGATGTCGTCCCCTTCGTTCCGCTGGGGCACACTTCCATGGAACTGTGCATCAGACTCGTGGAGCGGTTTGGACTGGTTGTGGGACAGAACCTGGAGATCCCCTGCTTTCTGTACGGCGAGGCGGCGAGGGACCAGGCCCGTGCGGAGCTGGCGTGGGTTCGTCGCGGGGGTCTGGAATCCCTGCGCCGGGCAATCCGCAACGACCCCGACCGGGTGCCGGATTTCGGGCCGGCGGCCGTGCACGAGACGGCAGGAGCTGTGTCAGTCGGAGCCCGTGGACCCCTGATTGCATTCAACCTCCTGCTGGAACCACCGGCAGGCCTCGATGAGGCCCGGGAAGTCGCCCGGCGGATTCGGGCCCTGGGTGGAGGATTGCCCGCCGTCAAGGCGCTGGGATTCTTTCTGCCCCGACGCCGCCGGGCCCAGGTGTCGCTGAATCTGGTCGACTACCGGCAGACTTCTCCGGCCGCCGCGGTAGCTGCTGCCTGCCAGGAAGCCGAGAGGATCGGGGTGGAGGTGGGCGCCGGAGAACTGGTGGGCCTCATACCGGCCGCGGCGGTTCCCGCTTCCCCCGAAGTGGAGCTGCGGTTGCCCGAGTTCCGTCCGGAGCAGATTCTCGAGGTGCGGTGGGAGCAGGTATCGGGCCGGAGGTTGCCGTGAAGGCGAGCGGTTCGCCACGGCCCACGGTTGTGCTGGTGGAGCCGGAGATTCCGCCGAATACGGGTAACATCGCCCGCCTTTGTGCGGCCCTGGAAATCCCCCTGGTTCTGGCTGGACGGTTGGGGTTCCGGCTCGACGACCGTTCCTTGCGGAGGGCGGGCCTGGACTATTGGGATTACGTCGATGTCCGCCTGGCCCCCGATGTGGTCGGGTTCTTCGCTGCAGTGGGTGAGGACCGGCTGCACCTGTTCTCAAAGCGGGCCGAGGTGATTTACACCGAGGTGAGCTACCGGCCCCAGGACCTGCTGGTGTTCGGTTCGGAGACCCGAGGTTTGCCGCAGTGGCTGTTCAGCGCTTACCCGCACCGTTTCCGGCGGTTGCCTATCCACAGCCCCCATGTCCGCAGCATCAACCTCTCATCGGCGGTGGCGGCGGTGGTGTACGAGGTGGTGCGGCAGCTGGGTTCCGGAGGCTGGGAAGCGGGGAAGAAATAGTGAGAGCCCCTCGCCGGGTGCAGACCCGCCGGAACATCCTCCCCCTCACGCCTTCTTGCTGGCCTTTGCCCGCTGCCCTGTCGGCCCCGCGGGGCCGAACTTTAAGGCCGCCTGAGCCGTCTAAGTAAAAGGGGACGACAACTTTGCCGCTACTCCCAGGAGGTCGGCCATGAAGGCAGGCGTACTGCTGGCGGGCATGCTGTTGCAGGGAGCCTTGACACTCCAGGCGGGCGATCTTTTGCCGGCGGACGAAGACCCGCTGGCAATCAGCGAGGAGATGAAGCAGTTCCTCGCAGAACGTGTGCCCGCTTCACTGGGTCCGTACGAACGGTTGGAACTGCTGGTCCACCTGATCTTTCGCGATCCCGCACTGCGGTTTACCTACGTCCCCAAGACCTATAGTGCGGCGAGAACCTTCCGGGAGCGGTCGGGAAACTGTCTATCGTACACCAACATGCTGGTAGCGATGGCGCGGGAGTTGGGCCTCAAGGTCCAGTTCCGGGAGGTGGAGGTGCCGCCCACCTGGACCATGCACGGGCGGATCGTGGTGATGAGCAGCCATGTCAATGTGCTGGCGCTGATCGGAGGTCGCGCTTACGTGGTGGATCTGTTCCCGGAGCTGAACCGGGTGACCCTGGGAGGCCGCGTCATCTCCGATGCCCGCGCCCGGGCTCATTTCTACAGCAATCTGGGGGCGGAGGAGCTGGCGAACGGCAACGGTCTGCTGGCGGTCGACTATTACCGGCGTGCCCTGGCCGAAGACGACACCGTGGAGTTTGTATGGGTGAACCTCGGCGTTGCCCTCACGACGATCGGGCGTTTCGAAGAGGCCGAACGGGCATACAAGCGTGCCTTGCAGCTCACCCCCGATGACCCGCTGGCGATGAGCAACCTGGCCCGTCTCTATGAGCGGCTGGGAGACTCCCGCAAGGCCGCCTGGTATGAGGAACGGGCGCTCAAGTTCCGGCTCAAGAACCCCTACTACCATTTCCGGCTGGGCGAGGAAGCCTTGCGGCTGGGCCAGGCAGAGGCGGCGGTCGCCCACTTCCGCAGGGCTCTTGACCGCAAGTTCGAGGAGCACCACTTCCATTTCGCACTGGCCAAGGCGTACGACGTGCTGGGTCAAACCGACAAGGTGATCCGGGAACTGGAGCTGGCCCGGCGGTTTGCCCCCGATCCGTCCGGTCAGGAACGCTACAGCCGGAAGCTGGATCTCCTGCTGGCACGGAACTGAACTCCTCCCACTGCCCACTCTCCGCCTGCTGGCGGCCTCTGACGTCTGGGTGGTACAGTCCGCCCGTGTGGCAGAAGAACAGCCTGAACGTTTACATCCATGAAGCGCCGGTGACGCCACTGGTGCCGGTCCGCCTCAACCCCGACGACCCTGTCGTCTGGTGCAAGCTGGAGTTCATGAACCCCAGCGGTTCCACGAAGGACCGCATCGCTGCCTACATTCTCGGCAAGGCCCTCCGTCAGGGCCGGCTGCGGGAAGGTCAGATGGTGGTAGAGGCCTCCAGCGGTTCCACCAGCATCGCCATGGCGTTGGCGTGCGCCCAGTTGAATCTTCGCTTTACCGCCGTCATGCCGGAAGGGGTCTCCACCGAACGGTCGATGATGATCCGTGCCTACGGCGGAGAGGTGGTGCTCACCAGTCGGGAAGAGGGAATTCGCGGGGCCATCCGAAAAGCCGAGGAGCTGGCGGAAAGTAACCACGGCTTCGCGCCGCGGCAGTTCAGCAACCCGGACAATGCCGAGGCCCATCGACGCCAGACCGCACAGGAAGTGATCAACCAGATTCCAGCGGGACGCGTCGACGCCGTCGTCAGCGGAGTCGGCACCGGCGGCACTCTGGTGGGACTGTGGGAGGGCCTGAGGGATTATGGCTGCCAGGTGATTCCCTTCCATGCCCGCCCCACCTGGGGTTCCTCGCTGGCGGAAGCCGAATGCTGCAGCTTCAGCCCCTGTATCCCCGGTGTGATGGATGGTTTGTCCGAGATTTTTCAGAATGCGGACCTTCCTGGCCTGGTCCGGCTCGATATCGATGACCGGCTGGCGATGGCCACCACGCGCCGGCTCATCGCCGCGGGTTTCCCCGTGGGTCCCAGTTCGGGACTGAACTATGCGGCGGCGGTGGAGGCGGCCCGCCGGATGGGTCCGGAGGCGTTGGTGGTGACAGTGTTCCCCGACCGAATGGAACGTTACTTCTCCACTGAGCTCTTCAGCGGGGACGAGGGTCCGGCGGCGGAATGACGGGGTCAGGGGCGCCAGCCGGACGGAGGTACTGGATCGGCGGAAAAAATGTGGCCGAGGCCACCAGCAGGGATGGTCCATCCGGGGGAAGGTGTTTTCCTGTCTCCGTCTGTGGTAGAAAGCCGGCCTCATGAATGCGGTTCACCCTCCTCAACGCCTGGTCTCGCTGGATGCCTTCCGAGGCCTTGCCATCGCTTCCATGATTCTGGTCAACAACCCCGGTGACTGGGGGAACGTCTATCCGCCGCTGCTGCATGCCGAATGGCACGGCTGGACCCCTACCGATCTGATTTTCCCGTCCTTTCTGTTCATTGTGGGGGTGTCGCTGGTGTTTTCGCTGTCCAGGCGGAGCGCCGCGGCAGACCGAACCGCGCTTCATCTCCAGATTCTCCGGCGGACCGTCCTGATCTTCCTCTTTGGGCTGTTCCTGAACCTGTTTCCTTCCTTTGATCTGTCCCAGCTCCGGATAGCCGGAGTTCTTCAGCGGATCGCCATCGTCTACGGCATCACGGCGACACTGGTACTGCACACTTCGATCCGAGCCCAGGCCTGGATCACGGGAGCCATTCTGCTTGTCTACTGGGGTCTCCTCACCCTGGTTCCGGTCCCCGGGCATGGAGCCGGCGTCCTGACCCCGGAAGGGAATGTGGCTGCCTGGCTGGACCAACTGCTGTTGCCGGGGAGAATGTGGGAAGGGACGTGGGATCCCGAAGGGATCCTGAGTACGCTGCCCTCCATCGCCACTGCCTTGTGCGGCGTGTTGACCGGTCACTGGTTGCGTTCCGGCCGGCCGCGGGAGGTGATAGCCGGCCGCATGTTTGTCGCCGGATGGTTGGCCCTGCTGGCCGGCATGGCATGGGGCCTGTGGTTTCCCATTAACAAGAACCTGTGGACCAGCTCATTTGTGCTTTTCACCGCCGGCGCCTCCCTCCAGTGTCTGGCTTTCTGCTACTGGCTGATCGATATCGAGGGCTCTCGCCGCTGGGCCTACCCGGCGGTGGTCTATGGGATGAACGCCATCACCGTCTACGTCGCCTCAGGCCTGATCACGGATCTGCTCCACCTGATCCAGTGGGGCGCTCCCGCCGTGCCGTTGTGGACATGGCTGTACCAGAGTCTGTTTGCGGGCTGGCTGGAGCCCCGTAACGCCTCGCTGGCGTTTGCAGTGCTTTACGTGGTGATCTGGTTCGGCTTAATGGATATCCTGTATCGGAAGAAGATCTTTCTGAAGGTGTGACCATGGCGAAACCCAGAAACATTGCGCTGGTCCTGCTCTTGTGCAGTTTTTGTGCGGTTCCTCCCGCGGCCCAGAGACGCTTCCCCACCAACGTCCCCGAGGGCGAGCTGAACACGCTGACCGACACGGAGCGGGCGGAGGGCTGGGTGCTGCTGTTCAACGGACGCGACCTCACCGGCTGGGAGTCCGACGGCAGGGGAGCCTGGCGTGTGGAGAACGGAATCCTCATCAGCACGGACGGACCCTCGCACCTGTTCACGCTGGAGCAATTCGCCGACTTCGAAATCTCCTGGGATCTGTGCGCTTACGACGTGGCGGTCCCCAAACAGAGGTTCGGCAACTCCGGAGTCTTCCTGCGTACCGTGAAGACTGGTGAAGCCTACCCCAAGGGTTACGAGATCCAGGTCGATCCCTACGATATTCGGAATCCTACCGGCGGAGTCTACGGGATGGCTCCCGGAAACCTTCTGGTGGAGGAGGGCAGGTGGAAACCGGAGGCGTTTCTGGAGGTGCATGAAGGGAAGTGGATCAACCAGCGGGCGCGAATCCGGGGCAACCGGATTGAAGTCTGGGTCAATGGGCGCCAGACCCTGGACTGGACCGACGACCGGCAGCAGTTTCCCGCCCCCGGGCCGGTGGCCCTGCAGAATCATCACAAGTCTGACGTGGTGCTGTTCACCAACATCAAACTCCGCCGCCTGGAATGAGCCCGGGTCGGTCTGGATGGAGCCGACGTCATGCGATCATCTCGTAGCCTGTGGCCCCGCGTGGTCTGGCTTGCTTTTTGCCTCGCCCCGCTGGCCTTGCTGAGCCTGAAAGGAGCTGCCTTGGCCCAGACTGAGAGCCACCCCTTCACTGTCCACGACATGCTGGCGGTGCAGCGGATCTCCGACCACCGGATCTCTCCCGACGGAACTCGTGTGGTCTTCACGCTGAGGACCACCGACCTGGAACAGAACAAAGGGCTTTTCGACCTCTGGCTGGTGGGGGCCGACGGTTCCGGATTGCGGCGGCTCACGACCCATCCCGCGGCGGACCAGAATGCCGCCTGGGACCCCTCGGGAAAGTGGATCTGGTTCCTGTCGGCCCGCAGCGGCTCGAACCAGATCTGGAAGATCCCGGCCGACGGTGGGGAAGCGGTGCAGGTGACCGACCATCCGTTGGATCTGGAGGGCTTTCTGATCAGCCCGGACGGGCGGCATCTGCTCTTTGCCGCCGCTGTCTTCCCGGACTGCCGGGATCTGAAGTGCACCGCCGACCGGTTACAGGAAGAGAAGTCCCGGAAGGGTTCCGGGCGGCTCTACGACCGGTTGTTCATCAGGCACTGGGACGCCTGGAAAGACGGCCGGCGCAACCATCTCTTCGTCCAGCCGCTATCCGGCGGCGCACCGGTGGACCTGATGGCGGGAATGGATGCTGACTGCCCTTCCAAGCCTTTCGGGAGCATGGATGAGGTTGCGATCTCGCCGGATGGCTCCACTGTGGTGTTCGCCGCGCGGGACGCGGGCCGGGAGGAGGCCTGGTCGACCAACTTCGACCTCTTTGCGGTGCCGATGGACGGCTCTCAGCGCCCGGTAGCCCTGACTGCCGACAACCCTGCCTGGGATACCGGCCCTGTCTTCTCACGGGATGGCAAGTGGCTGGCCTGGCGTGCCATGTCCCGCCCCGGCTTCGAGTCGGATCGTTACCGGATCATGGTGAAGGCCTGGCCGGACGGCATCCCCCACGAAGTGGCACCCGGATGGGATCGTTCACCGGAGACGCTGGTCTGGTCACCGGACGGGAAGACCCTGTACACGGTTGCCGCCGATCTGGGACAGGTGACACTGTTTGCCGTTGACCTCGCCTCCGGGGCTGTCCGCAGCCTGGTGAAGCAGGGAACGGCGGGAGGTCCGGTAGCGGCAGGAGACCGCATTGTGTTCGGGCTGGATCACCTGAAGTCGCCGGTCGAGCTGTATTCGGTTCGCACCGACGGCACTGACCTGCGACCTCTGACCCGGATCAACACGGAGCACCTCTCGAAAGTCCGGATGGGGGACTTCGAGCAGTTTTCCTTCAGTGGTTGGAACGACGAGACGGTGTACGCGTATGTGGGGAAGCCCGTGGATTTTGATCCGGGCCGGAAATACCCGGTGGCATTCCTGATCCACGGGGGGCCGCAAGGATCCTTCGGCAACCATTTTCACTACCGTTGGAACCCGCAGGTCTACGCCGGCGCCGGGTATGCCGCAGTGATGGTGGACTTTCATGGATCCACCGGTTACGGCCAGGCCTTCACCGATTCGATCAGCGGGGACTGGGGGGGCAAGCCGCTGGAAGATCTCCAGAAAGGGCTGGAAGCGGCTCTTGCCCGATACCCTTGGCTCGACGGCGACCGGGTGGCCGCGCTGGGAGCTTCCTACGGCGGATACATGATCAACTGGATCGCCGGCAACTGGCCGGACCGGTTCCGCTGCCTCGTGAACCACGACGGGACGCTGGACGAACGGATCTCCTACTTCTCCACAGAAGAATTGTGGTTTCCCGAATGGGAGAACGGCGGACCGTACTGGACCAATCCGGAAAGCTACGAAAGGCACAGCCCGGTCCATCATGTCGATCGCTGGAAGACGCCGATGCTGGTGATCCATGGCGCTTTGGACTTCCGGGTACCGCTGGAGCAGGGTATCGCGACCTTTACCGCTCTCCAGCGCCAGGGGATCCCCAGCCGGTTTCTATATTTTCCGGATGAGAATCACTGGGTGCTCAAACCCCAGAACAGCATCCAGTGGCACGAAACGGTGCTGGCCTGGCTGGATCGTTGGCTGAAGCCGTGACCCCTCCTGGTGTGTTAGTCTGGGGTCATCCTTGAAAGGAGGTGCCGCGATGCGAGAGATCCTCAAGAAGACGTGGCTGGCAGGACTCGGTCTGGCCAGCTTGACTCGCGAGAAGGCGGAGGAACTGGTGGACGAGCTGGTCCGCCGGGGCGAGATCTCCGAGAAGGAGCGTCCTCACGCTTTGGAGGACCTGCTCACGCGGGTGAAGGAAGAGCAGAAGCGGTTCTCTTCTGCAGTCAAGGAGGCTGTTCAAAAGGTAGTCGCTGAGATGGGTCTGCCCAGCCGCCAACAGTTGGAGGAGCTGAAGAGCCGCGTCGAGAAGCTGGAGCAGGCCGCCCACTCTCACCAGACTCCTGGCGGCAATGATCCGTCCGCTTAAGACTCTCCAGGCCTACCGTCGCCTGCGACGCTATCGCCAGGTGACGGTAGTCCTGGTCAAGTATGGTTTCGGCGACGTCGTCGACCGGCTCGGCAGCGGGACGGTCCGCGCCTGGGTCCTCCGGCGACGGCCCCGCGAGATCTCCACCGCCCAGCGCCTCCGGATGGCGCTTGCCGAGTTGGGCCCGACGTTTGTCAAGTTCGGACAGCTCCTTTCCACTCGCCCCGACATCCTCCCGGAACACTACATCAACGAGCTGGAAAGGCTCCAGGACGAAGTGCCACCGTTTCCCTATCCGCAGGTGGAAACCATCTTCATGGAGGACCTGGGAAAACCCCCAGGGGAGCTGTTCGCAGTCTTTGAACAGACGCCGTTTGCCTCGGGTTCCATCGCCCAGGTCCACCGGGCGCGGCTGGAGTCGGGCCGCCGCCTGGCAGTGAAGCTCCAGCGTCCCGGGATCCCCAGCCTGATCGAAACCGATCTGGCGATTCTGGCTGAACTGGCGTCCCTGGCGGAGAAGCACGTTCCCGAGCTGCGCTGGTTCCGGCCGGTGGATCTGGTGGAGCAGTTTGCCAGAACGATCCGGCGTGAGTTGGACTTTGTGGCTGAAGCGCAGGCAATCGAACGGTTCCGCAGGAACTTCGAGGGAGACCCCGCCCGTTTCGTGCCCGCCCTTCATTGGCAGTACACTACCAGCCGGATTCTCACCACCGATTACGTGGACGGGGTCAAGGTAACCCATTTGGAGGAGTTGGAAGCCCGCGGCTACGACCGGAAGGCCATCGCCCGCAACGGCGCGCGGGTAATCCTCAAGGAGGTTTTTGAGCACCGGCTGTTCCATGCGGATCCCCACCCGGGGAACTTCTTCGTCCTCGAAGGCAACGTGATTGCAGCAGTGGACTTCGGCATCGTGGGAAGGCTGGATGACGAGACCGCTGAACAACTCGGGCTGCTGTTTACCGCAGTCGTGCAGAAGGACAGTGAGGAGATCCTGCGCGTCTTCCGGAACCTGAAGCTGCTGCACCAGGATGTGGATGTTACCTTGCTGCGGGTGGACATCGAAGACTTTCTCGACCAGTACCACGGGTTGCCACTGGAGAAGGTCAACACGGAGCGGATGATCGAAGAACTGCTGCGGATGGTCCGCCGCCACCGCATCATCCTGCCCGTCAACTTGGCTCTGCTGGGCCGCATGCTTGCGGTCTCATCAGGGGTCGGCCGCATGCTCGATCCCGAGTTCAACATTATCGAGGAGGCGAGGCCTTTTGTGAGGTCTTTCCTGGCGGCCCGCCTTGACCCGAAACGGACGGCGCGCAAGGTGGTGAGGGCGTGGAGGGACTACCAGGCCATGCTGCGGGCCCTCCCCAGGGATCTGGAAGAGCTCGCAGCCAAGCTGAAGCGCGGAGAGGTGCTGGTGTCGCTCCACCACGAGGGGCTCAACCGGTTCATCCTGGAGATGGACCGTTCTTCGAACCGGCTTGCCTTCGGCATGATCGTGGCCGCCCTGATTGTGGGATCTTCGCTGATCATCCAGTTGCAGCGCGGACCCATGGTGTTCGGTTTCTCCGCTCTGGGGCTCGTCGGTTACCTCATCGCCGGACTTCTCGGACTTTGGCTGGTGGTGGCGATCCTGCGCTCCGGCCGGATCTGAGTGCCGTCGTTCACCGGTTCTCGAGACGCCGGCAGGCGACAGGGGAGGGTTCCGGTTATCCGGGTCTGTGATAACGTGGGCTCCATGCAGCGGAATTGCTGCGGGAGAAGCGTGTGAGACGCCCCTTGACCCCATTTGAACCATGGTTGGTGACCGCGGCGGTGGCGTTGCTGTCGGTGACGGTGGTTCCGGTCTGGAAGGGCCACGGCAGCATGCCGCCGGAGTCGGCGGTGGTGAATGGGGCGGGGGTGCCGGCTGAAGCCGGTCCCGCCAAACGCTCTTCTCACTTCCCCGGGGCATTGCCGCCGCAGGCCGCGGCCCCGGACCAACCTCCGGAACGGCCCGGAAACCTGGTGCGCCGGCAGCATCCCGCAGGCTCCCGGCTGAGGCCCGAAGGGGGCTTCTGTTGGCGCGCTCCACCCGCCGTCCTGTCGTCCTGCTGACGGTCACTTCCTGGTGTCGCCTGCAGGAAATGCAGGCCACACCTCTACCGAAACATTGATCGAGGAGGCGGCGTGTGGTGCGCACGCCGTTACGGGTCATGGAATTCGATGCTGCCACGATCGTGGTGTTGGTCCTTACTGTGCTCGCAGCAGTCGCGATTCTTCTTCTGCGACGCCATGCGGGTGGAGGAACCGATGACAAGTCCGCCGGCCGCTAGCGAATCTCTGGCGGCTGGGTGGTGGACTGTATTCAGGCTCCAGGGAGCCAGCAAGACAAGGAGTTCAGCGAAGGGTGGGCGGGCCTTGCGTCCAAACCGTCGTGGGGCCCGCTGCAACCTGCGTGTCCCAGCCAGGTGTGGCGCAGACCGCGGGAGCGGGTTGGGCATGAAGCCCGGCTTGCTCCCGCCGACTCTCGACTCCCGGAGGTCGAAGCAAGAGCGACATCTCTGAGGTGGGGGCGGACAGCGGCATCCTTGGAGGGATTCCAGGAACGTGTGAGAAGCCTCCATGACCACGCAGGGGTCCGAGCCGGAGCGAGCCTTCTCCAGGAGTGTCCGCTCGCAGAATCCTTCGCCTGGCTAAAATATCAAGCGTATTCCGAGTTGGATTCGGCGTCCTGGATACGCTTCCGTGATGCGGCCGAAGTCTTCGACCACGCTGTCTTGAGTGAAGACCATCGTACGACGCGGATCGGGCAGCGCCAGATTTGGATGGTTGAGGAGGTTGAAGGCTTCCGCCCGGAGCTCCAGGCTTGTCCCCTCTTTCCCGAAGCGGGCGCCAAGTCGCCGGGCAAGGCTCAGGTCCAGATTTGCATAGGATGGCCCGCGCAAGGTATTGCGGCCCAGATTCCCCAGGAATCCGGGCTGGGGACGTTCGAAAACGCTGACATCGACCCATCGTTCGGGTGTCCCCAGAACCGGGTTGTTGGAGGCACCGGGCCGCAAGTCGGGACGCTGGCCGCCCCGGTAGTCGGGACGGCTGGTTCCGGAACCTGCCGCATCGTAAGCCAATGTGGCCGAAAAAGGCAGGCCTGAGGTTGCCTCCCACAGGAAAGCCAGACGCCATCCGTTCAAGAGGCGGCGCCAGAAGGCGGAGCCCCCAACCTGGAGCTCCCCGATCAGATGGCCTGCCCAGCGGTGGCGGATGTCGTGATCCGAAGGGCTGCGATTGAAACGGCTGTCGTGGACCGGAACACCGATCGCGTTGACCGCCTCCGTCTGGGCGAACGTGGTGGAAGAGTCGTCCAGACTCTTGCCAAAGCTGTAGCCGATGCCCCCTTGCCAGCCATGCCAAGGCTCGGTGAGTTGCCATTCCGCTTCCAACCCGTGATAAAAACCGTGGCCTTCAAAGATGCGGTCACGGATACGGCCGAAATGGGGGTTCAGACGCGGCGCATCCGGCGGAAAATACCAGCGCCCGTCGGGTAACCGGACGGGAACCAGCAGGTTGGCGTCTTCGATCAACGTGGAAAGGTGCAGCGCATGGGAGCCGAGGTAACTGAGGCGGACCTTTCTGCCACGGCGGAACCGGTGCTCCAGGCTCATATGCCATTGCTGGACGTAGGGTTGGTCGAATACCCGTGGAATTCGCTCGACTCGCTGATCGGGGCGGCCCCTGGCTACAAGATCCACATACGCCCCGGATGGGAACGATCCCGCGGCGACGTTTCTGAGCTGGGCGCTGTTGAAGAACGGAGGATTGCGAACTCCGTGCAGAAGGAGATAGTTGGAAAGAATCAGCTCCGGGAACATGCCGTAGCCGGCACGCAGCAAGGTACTCCGGCGGTCATCGAGAGCCACCGCCAGCCCGACGTGGGGATACCAGTGGCTCCCTCGTGGAGTCTCGAAGAGAGGTCGTCCTACTCTTGTTTCAGGGTCCGTCAGCTCATCGAGGTTGGCGAGTTTCCCCTGGACCTCGATCGGAACGGTGGCGCGCTCGAACCGCAGGCCGAGTTCCAGAGTCAGCCATGGGAAGAGATTCCAGCGGTCCTGAGCGTACATGCCGACAATCCATTGGCGAAAGCCGCGGATTGTGTCCGAACCCGGCAATTGGGCCCGAAAACGGCTAGGACGATTGGTGAGGAAGTCCTTCAGGGTCGGAAAAGTAAATTCGCCGAGCGGCAAGCTGGTTGAATCGAAGTTGAAATGGGTCCGCTCCAGGTTTCCCCCGAGAGCCAGAGAGTGTCTCCCCCGAATCCAGGTGAGATCCTGGTAGAGCTGCACCGAAGTGAAGGCCGCCCGATCCGAATCCAGTGCTCCCGGAGCACCCGGGAAGGTCGAGAGACCAGGTACGTCGATGATTCCGGGCCCCCACCCTGCCGGCAGGAAGGCGAGCTCGGGCTGGTTGATGATGGCTCCCGTGCCGTCGGTTCTCCCGTCCCAAGCCCGACTGCGATTGAAGCCGAATCGTGTCAAGTGAACAACCTGCGGAGCCGGCTCCCGCAGACCGTTGAGGGCCAGCGACTGATGTCGGCTTTGGCTGCGACGGTCCAGCAGATCGAAGGTGGAACGATCGCGGCGGTGAGCGTCGTCGAAGCTGTATCGGAGGCTCCAGTGCTGGTCCTTGATCCAGAGGGAATCCAGGCGTCCGGAGAAGCTGAGCTGCCGGGTGCGTTGCGGGTTGCTGAACTGGAATAACGCAGTGTCCCCCAGGACGGCACCATTGGGACGCGGGTATGCGTCCAGGACGGCAGCGATTTCCGGAGCAATCGTTACCGGCCCAGAAAGGAGGTCTCCTTCCCGCGCCCTATCCGACAGCGTTGTGTCGATTGCCACCATACTGTCACTCTCACTCAGCCACTCCATGGCCAAGAAGCCGAACAGGACATCCGGCTGCAAGGGGAGGCCGAACTGGACGCCAGCCTGGTGGCGTGAATAGTCTGGGTCTCTTGACGGTTCAAAGAAGTTCCGGGCGTCGAGGTGACCGTCACGCAGGGAATAGAACCCCGAACCGTGCAACTCGTTGCTCCCCGAACGTGTGACCGCGTTGATCACTCCACCGGCGGCCCGGCCCACGCTTGCCCCCCGCGCGGTGGTCAGCACGGAGAATTCCTGCAAGGTGTCCAGGCCCTGGAGAATACCGGTCACGCCGGCCGGCGTCGCTCCTGTGTGGTCAGCGATGTTGATGCCGTCGAGATAGATGGCGTTCTGTGTCGGCCGAGCGCCGGCGATGCTGAAAGGAACCCCGTAGCCCGTGTTGATGTTTCTGGCGCGACTCCGGCTTGGCACGACCACCGCCGTCAAGGCCGCCAACTGCACGACGTCACGGCCATTCAAAGGCAGCTCCTCGATCACCTGTGCTGTCACCAGCCCTCCCAAGCCGCCGTGGGCGACACCAAGCTCCCACGATCGAACCTGGACTGTCACGCTCTCTTGGGGACCCAGCGGGCGGAGTGAAATCTCCAGACGAATGGCCTGGTCCACGGAGAGCGTCAAGTCCTGGATGGAAGCTGGTTCAAAGTCAGGTCCCGTCACCTGAAGGGAAAACCGACCGGGGGTCAGGTTGGGAAAAGAGAAGAATCCTTGGGAATTGGAGGTGGTGGATCGAGTCAAGCCGTCGGCCTGACGAAGAATGGAAACGTGGGCTCCGGCGACAACCCGCGCCGATGTGTCGTACACGTAACCTGAGATTTCCGCCCCAAGCCCAGGAGCCGCGCTTGCCAAGCAGCCCCAACCACAAACGACGCGCACAAGGGTCCGGGTCCAGAGCCGCAGTTTGGCAGGCCTTGGAAACCTTTGCATTTCATCCTCCTGGAGCGGGCTGGGCTCCCCAACGACTGGCCGTCAATCATACCGGAGTTGCCGCGAGTCACTGCAAGTAATTGACAGAAGGGGTCCAGAACTGGCAACCCGCCGGCGCTGCGCCACTGAAGCCCGTGACGCCGCCGTCGCAAGGGCGGAACACCCGGGTTGCTCAGTCACGACTTCGCTGCGGTGAATATCCTGTGCGGTGAATATCCTGTAGGATGATACTTAGCAGTAACCGCGTCACGCCGTCTTGCGGGTGGAGGGTCACGGCGGGTTGCGGACGGGCTGCTGGGGAGCCGGTCGGTCCAGGAGCTCCGGTCAGGTGCTGACAGATGAATTTCTTGGGTGTGCTCGGGTTTGTGGGTGGGTTGTTCCTGCTGGTTATGGGGGCGGAGCTGTTGGTCAGAGGGGCAACCCGGCTGGCGCTGACGTTGGGCGTTGCTCCGCTGGTAGTCGGATTGACGGTAGTCGCCTACGGTACCAGCGCGCCGGAAATGGCGGTCAGCCTCCAGGCGGCGCTGGAGAACCGGTCCGATCTCGCCCTGGGCAACGTGGTCGGCTCCAACATTTTCAACGTCCTTTTCATTCTGGGCATCTCCGCCCTGATCACCCCGCTTGCCGTCCACCAGAAACTGGTGCGCCTGGAGGTACCTTTGCTGATCCTGACCTCAGTCCTGCTGTTCACCATGGCGCTGGATGGGAGGGTCGGCCGCCTGGAGGGAGGATTTCTCTTCCTTGGGGTCCTGGGGTACACCGCCTTCCTGGTGGTGCAGAGCCGGCGCGAAGAGCCGGAAATCCAGCAGGAGTACGCTGAAGAATTCGGGGTGAAAGGTTCGCGGACTGGCAACCTGCTGGTCCAGGGAGCCCTGGTCGCCGGCGGGCTGGCCTTGTTGGTCGCAGGTTCGAATCTGCTGCTGGAAAGCGCGGTCTCTATCGCGAGAGCCTTGGGAGTGAGTGAGCTGATGATCGGTTTGACCCTGGTGGCGGCGGGGACGTCGCTGCCGGAAGTGGCGACCTCCGTGGTGGCGGCAATCCGCGGCAAGCGGGACATCGCCGTCGGCAACGTGGTGGGCAGCAATCTGTTCAACGTGTTGGCCGTGTTGGGGCTGTCGGCGACGGTCTCCAGTGGGGTGGGTGTCACGGAACAGGCGATCTACTTCGACATCCCGGTCATGATTGCGGTCAGTCTGCTGTGCCTGCCGGTCTTCTTCACCGGCGGCGCCATTTCTCGTTGGGAGGGACTGGTGCTGCTGGCGGGATACGGGCTCTATCTCACCTACCTCTATCTGCACTCCGGTGAACCTTGGGCCCTGGAGCTGTTCACCCAGGGCTTCTACCTGGTGGTGGTTCCATTGGCGGCCCTGGGTCTGATCCTTTCGGTTGCCGCCGAGATCCGTGCCCGGCGGCAGCGCTCCTTCCGGGGCTAATGTCTGCCCTGTTCGACGCCGATGAGATACTCGCGGATTGCCGCTGTCCCGCAACTTGTCCGTCTATGAAGAGCCTGTCGAGAATTTTCCGCCGGACCCCAGCACAGAGCGAAGTTTTTGAGAACCGGGTGCTGTTCCGCGACTGGAAACGGGAGCTGGATCGGGACGAACTGGCCGAGCTTTCGCCGGAACCAGCACTCTCGCTGGTGGTTGCAATCCTGCACTGTTTTGGCCGGTATTCCTTCGATGTGGAGCACAGACGCGCTGCTGAACTGAAAGCTGGGACCGGCGACTGGATTGCCCACCTCCTGAACGGCGACCCTGCTCCCAGTGGACGTCCTGTGGTCAGCGGCAGCCGGGACTGGAGGGGCACCGCCGAATTCTTCCGGGATCACCGGAAGCAGGAGCAACTGTATGTCACGCGATCGATGGGGGGATTGCGGGACCTGATCTGGGACTTCGTCGCACGGATCGGCGCCACGGTTTCCGCCGAGCGCGGCAGCAACAGCGAGATCCAACAGCGTTTGAGCCGGTTGCGGGAGGCGGTGGAGATCCAGAACATTGACTCATTGCGACAGGAGGTGCTGCAGACGGCGCAGTTCATCGGCTGTGCCCTGCAGGAGCGAGAGAAACGGCAGATGGCGCAGCTCCGGCAGTTGGGAATGCGTCTGCGGGAGATGCGGGCCGAACTGGCGGAGGTACGCCAGCGTCTGGCAATCGATTCGTTGACTCGGGTGTACAACCGTCATGCGCTGGAAGAGCACCTGGATCGGGTGGTGCAGCTCGCCCAGTTCTCCGGTCAGACACCGTATCTCTTCATCCTCGATGCGGACCAGTTCAAGGAGATCAACGACCGGTTCGGCCATCAGGTGGGAGATCGGGTGCTGCGCAAGATCGCGGACTGTTGTGTCCGGACCTTCCCGCGGGAATCGGACTTCATCGCCCGGTACGGCGGAGACGAATTTGTGATCGTGGCGGACGAGTGCGGTTCCGAGGTGGCGGCCATGATGGCGGAAAGGCTGTTGGACTGGGTGCGGAGCCTGAAGGAGGAATGTGAGGGCGAGCCGGTGTTGGTGACGGCTTCGGTGGGCGCGGCGACGCTGCAGCCGGGGGATACCGTCGATCAGTGGTTTCGGCGGGCAGATGAAGCCCTGCGGGTAGCCAAGGTGGAGGGGCGGGACCGCTGGGTCGTCTATGAATCTCTCATCCGACAGGAGAGCAAGGGCGCCTGATTACTCCGGGTTCCGGGAACCGGGTCTGGGATTCGAAATGAAGGCAGGTTTCCGGGGTTGAAGGCTGCAGAGCTCGCATGGCAGGGCGGCAGCTCCCAAATTCCAACTTCTGTGTCCTGACTCCTGTATTCCGTCTCCTGACTCCCTACTCCAGGCGGGTCACCGGCAAAGTCGTGAACTGGCCGGGAGTCGGACCCAACTCAAGGGCGGTCGCCGCCACCTTTCCCCCCTGGACCCGCACCACCAGCGTGCCGTTGAAGTTCGACGTGTCGGCACCTTGAAACAGCTCGTCGATGAACTTGGCGGTATGACCGCTGGCCGGAATCACGAGCTGGCTGGCCGCCATTTGGCTGGCACCGGACCGCAAGCTGAGCTGCAGGGTGACTGTTTCAAGGCTGACGTTGCGGACCGCGACGCCCGTATTGATGCCGCCTGCCAGACGTCGAACCGGCACCACGAATCCTGTCAGGCTTCTTCCGGATGCCTGAACCCCCGCAATCCCGATGCCGGGCAGGTTGAAACGGATCACTCCTCCCAACGAGCTGTCGGAGATCACCGCCGCGGAACCGACCTTGAGTTCTCCCTGCGGACTGGCCGACAGGGTGACGGCACCCAGGGGAGGAACCGTGAAGCTGACACCCTGACCGGCCTGAGCCGGCACTGCTTCGGCCAAGGCGGGCTCCCCCTCCGAACCCGTGATGGTGACGCTGAGCGACTGCCCAGCGGCACCCGCAAACGTCACCACCCCCCGGATCGTCTCCTCAGACGGATTCGCCAGCACCACGTCCGACGTGAAGCCTGCCCCTCCTCCCACTTGGGCGAACATCAGCCGCTCCGGCCGGGGTCCCGACTGGTGTTCGGCCTGAACTACACCGGTGGCCTGCCCTCCGCCGCCCGAAAAGAGCACGGTATAGGCGACTTCGAACTCGCCCGTGTCCTTGCTGAGCTGCCCACTCAAGGTCACGCGATTGATTCCCGGATTCGGTACATTGTCAAAGGAGCCGGAGACCGAGCCGTCAAAACCGAATTCGATGAGGATATTGCCGTAAAAAGGGTCGTTCTGTTTGGCGAAGGTTACGCTTCCGGGTCCAAACACTCCCTGCAGGGTGACAGCGGGCGGGTTGCTTTGCCCAAAGACGTTGCCGTCGAGATCGAAGGTGAAGAAGAGTTGGTCACCCTGGACACCCCCGGAGAATCGGGCGGCGCCGTTGGAGCCGAATGTGGTATTGACCCAGGTTCCCTGGTAGGTGGACTGTTGGGCATAACCTGTCCCCACCACCAGCAGCAGCAGGTGAAGGGTCAACAGGAATGCAGGGTACCGGTGGACTTCAAGGATGCGTTCACTGGGACGCATGGAGGCCTCCTGACGTGGGGAAGCGACCCGCCTGGCGTGTGCGGGTCGACAAGGTTGCCTGCAATTCTAGGCCCCGCACATCGCTTCTGCAAGGACAAAAGTGCGGGCCACCCCGCGCCCGTTCATGCCTCAGGAGGAGCACTCCAGGAGAACTTCCACAGCCCGGTGGCGAAGAAGGCTGCCGCGAACAACAGCAGCATCGCACAATCCATCAGCACCCGGGCGGTGTTGGGGCCACCTCGCGCCAGGACTTCGCTGTAGCCCGACAGCGACCAGCTCAGGGGGGAGATCACCAGACTCAGCGTCAGCACTTCCTGCGGCATCCACATCCGGGGCATCAGGCATCCGCTCAAGGCCGCCAGCGTAATGACCAGGAGACTGGCGAAGCTGGTGACTTGCGCCTCGGTTCGCACCAGCACCGCCACCAGCAGCCCAAGACCGGTGGCCGCCAGTGAAGTGCAGCACACCAGCGGCGCCAGCAGCAGAGGCTGTTCCCCCAGCGGCATCCCGAACAGGAGTCTGCCCCCGCCCAGGAGTACTCCCGCCTGGATCACCGAGACGATGAAGAAGGGGAGGGTTTTGCCCGCAATCACCTGCCAGGCTGGGATCGGTGCAGTGTGGATCCGGAGGAGCGTCCCCCGGTTTCTCTCCCCTACGAACGAAAAGGCCATGATGTTGAGCAGGAAGAAGCTGAACATCACCGTGTACGAAGGGACCAGAGTTCGATAGATGTCATCGCGCGAGGGAGCGACGCCGGAAAAATAGGAGAACCCCGCAAGGGGGTCGGCCTGCGGCCGGTCAAGCGCCGGTCCCCGGGCCCGGCGATAGGCATCCAGGTAGGACTTCACCAGCGGCAGCCGATTGATCGTGTGGGGGACAGTTACTCCGAGGACCTGGTAATAGATGAGTTGACGGATAGCATCGCGAGTCCAGGGGAGTGCCCGTCCGACGCGGACATGGAGGTCAAGAGCCTCAGGACCTTGAGCCAGCCGCCCGTTGGGAAAATCGAGCAGGTCGACCAGCTCGATGGCGGCCACTGCCGGGCTGAAACCAGGGCCGATCTCCAGAATGACGCTCCCCTCAACGTCCCGCGCCGCCCGCTCCGCCCTGGGGGTGCTGTTTTCTGTCACCAGGAGCTCGATTCGTGGATCAGCCGCCAGCTTCTGCAGGATCACTTCCGAAAGCGGGCTCTGATCGAGGTTGACCACCGCCAGTCGAACTTTCAGCTCGGACTTGCCCAGAAACAGCCGGCCGGCGGAAAAACCCAGTACCGCGGTGAGCAGCAGCGGCATGGCCAGCAGCAGCGTCAGAGCCCGGCGGTCCCGCAACAAAACCCCGAGCTCCTTGAGGGTAATCACCAGCATGGGTACTATTCCGCCCCCCGGTGCAACGCCTCCAGCCCTCCCTCGACGCTCGGTGGAGCCGCATCCTCCAACCTCTCCAGGAACTGGTCGAGCGCCCCGGCCGGCCCGCCTCCAAGACCGGCTTCACGGGCCAGGCTCCCCACGATCCGCCCCTCCCGCAAGACAATGACCCGATGGCACAACCGCTCGATCTCCTCCATTCGGTGGCTCGCCACCACCACAGCCTTCCCTCGTCGGGCCAGCTCCCGCAACATCGCCTCGAGACGTTCACGGCTGCCGACGTCCAGGTTGGTGGTGGGCTCGTCGAGCAGCAGGATTTCAGGATCGTGGAGCAGGCTCACGGCCAGGCTCAGGCGTCGTTTCAGGCCTGCCGACAGGGCGGCGGCCCGGTCGGTGCGGCGATCCTGCAACTGGAACGCAGAGAGCAGCTCCTCGGTCCTTGCCTTGAGCGAGGCTACCGGCAGACGGAAAAGCTCGCCGAAAAACCTGAGGTTGCCTTCGATCGACAGTTCGGGATAGACCGCGGGAGTCTCCGGCAGCCAGCCGATCCGGCGCCTGAGGCAGGCGGGACCACCGTGCAGTGAAGACCCCTCCAGGAGGACTCTGCCCTGCTCGGGTGGAACCAGCCCGGCCAACACCAACAGGGCCGTTGTCTTGCCGGCTCCGTTGGCCCCCAGGAGGCCGCAGATCTGTCCAGACTCCACCCTGAAGCTGAGCTCCTGGACGGCTCTTCGAGAACCCCACGACTTGGTGACATCGACAGCTTCGAGCAGCGGCATGGGCTGTGTCGCCGGAAGACGGTGAAGCTGAGTGTATGGTTCAAGGCCGGTGGCTGTCCATCCGGGAGCCGCGGGAAGCCTGCCGCTCTATGCCGACTGCTTGCCGCCCGGCGGCTGCGGCTTCCTCCGGCTCCGCAGCCAGCGCGGCTTCAAGTCCCGGAATCCCGCCCCCCACACCTCTTCGGTGGGGTTGACGACCAGGAACGCACTCTCATCCACTGAGTACACCGCCGATTTCACCCGCTCGATTTCGCCGGCCGATACCGCACAGAACAGCACCGAGCGGGGGCTTCCGGAATACATCCCGGTCCCCTCCACAGCAGTCACTCCCCGCTTGAGCATGGACATGAGCTGCGAGCCCACTTCCCGCGGCTTCTCCGTCACCACGATCGCCAGGTGTTCCCGTCGATGGATCAGCGGGAGTTCACTGGCTGCCTTGGCGAGGTTCTGGAGAAAACCCGTGGGGACTCCCAAGACCTCCTGGTGCGAGAGGACCTCACCGGGTGAGGCGCGCAATCCTGCCGTGAAGAACGCCAGCAAAAGGATCGTTGCGTAGAAAAGCCCAACCGATACAAAGACAGTCGGTCCGGGGATGGGTCCGACTTGCGCCTGATCCAGCAAGTTGTAGCCGGGGCCGGTCAGGGACGGGTGCAGGGCGAGCTTCGCAATCCAGGCGATTCCCAGAATCCCGAATACCCAGATGTAGTTCCGGCGCAGCCGGCGGCCAATCGCCTCCCAAAAGCTGATGGGAAATTCGGGGGTCAGCAGGGTGTCCGCCAGGCGTGCCGCCCACTCCCGGTGGGGATGAAACGGAGGTTGCAGCATCGCCGCGAAGAAATCCGTTTCCATGAGTCTTACCCGCAGGGCCCAGAGCTCGTAGTAGCGGTAACGGCGGGATTCGATGACCAGAAAGATCAGCACCATCAGCAGGCTCATCAGGATCACCACATGGGTGTGGGAGGGCGAGCCAAAGGCGAAAGTCAGGATCGCGGCCGTGGTCACGACCGCCCAGTTGATCGTGTTGTCCAGCCGGGTACGCCAGACGTTGGAGCGTGTCACTTCGCCCCGGTAGAAATGCACCATCGCCGTGACGAAATCTCCCGGTCGGAGACGGTAGCCGCGGTAGTGCCAGACGTCCTCGGCGCCCCAGTCTGGAGTTTGGTGCTTTTCGTCAGTCATAGTTTGCGGGATGCGGCTGCAGACTAAGCCTCAGTGCTGCTGGAGTCAACCGGAGCGGGACAGGCCTGCCTCCCGGAGCTGTCCCTCCGGCCCGCAGCCTGCCTTGAGGTTGCAGTTCCACCGTCTTCAGCCGGGCGCCGAATCCGGGCCGGAGCGCATCCGGGCAGATCGCAGCGGCGTCGCCCGGTGGCATCGCCCGGGGGCGCTGGACTCGCCTCGGGAGATCCGCGATACCGAAATGCTGCTGGTGGTTGATCCCGATGTCGGCCAGCAAAACCCGATCGTCGCCAGCGAGCTGCAGTTGGCGGTTCGCGGCGGAACCCGTCCAGTGACGTGGGCGCAGCCGAAGGACTCAGCTCTCCCCGGTCCAGCCATCGATTCCTCCGGCCTCCGGGGCCCGACAGCGCTCACTGCCGCCTGTGGGGTGCACGATCAACCTCATCCGGTGATCTTTCGTCCCCGGATCAAATTGAAGACGATGACCACCAGCGCCAGCACCAATAGCACGTGCACCAGGCCACCCATAGTGTAAGAAGTGACCAACCCAAGCAACCAGAGCACAAACAGCACGACTACAATAGTCCACAACATTTCGCTTTACTCCTCTTTGTTCGTCTGCCCCCTCATGGTCATCGAAACGCCGGTTGCGGGCAGAGCCATGGCCGGTCTGTATGGCTCTGGGGTTGCGCCCAGCGCCGTTTTTACTCCTTCAAGCGAACGGAGTACATCATTTGCCGGAATGTGTCTTCATAAGCCCGAAACTCGCGTTCCGGCGCTGTAAAGACAAAGAAGAACAGGCCCTCTGACCGCGGCAGGGTGACGAGCCAGTTGGTCTCGCGTCCCCCGTTCGGGTGCGGTGAATCGTTCGAGAGATATGTCGAAAGCCCGCGCAAGCCACCAGCACTGATGGCTTCGCTGGAACGAATTACACGCATGTTCCGGTTCGACAGACGAAACTCTTGGATCAACCGGGCGGTGTTATCTTGGAGCAGGGCCATGTCTTCTGGGACTGTGCCCTGTCCCCAGCCGGGTCCCTGCAACTGCCGGCCGTAGCGGTCCGCCTGCGGCAGCTCGAAGATGTTCACGATGAGTCCGTAAGCGAGAGCTTGATTGCCGCTGCCGTCGTTTACCAACCCTCCGCTCGGTGCGATGGTGATGGCGTCGCCTTGCCCGTAAGCCCTCCAGTTGTCCGGGTGCGACATGCGCAGCAGCCCGTTTTCGACTCCCACGAAACGATCCGAAGGCCGACCCGGCTGGCCCGGAGTGGTTCCTTGTTGCTGGCCCTGAAGTTGGTTGGGGCGCGGCGCAGGAAGCGACTGGACGTAGCGCTTGATCTGGTTGAATTCCCGCGAATCGGTCCTATACCCACGAGCTGAACCGCCAATGTTGGCGATTTCCTCATTCACACGATCGGTGCGGCGCTCCGGGCTGGGATGGCTGCTGAAGAACGCGATGGGCTGCCCGCCTTCGTCCTGAGCCCGCATCGTCTCGAAGAACTGCGCCATCGCCCGAGGGTCGTAGCCTGCGTCGTTCAGTATCTGCGCGCCGAGGATGTCTGCTTGGCTCTCGGCTGTCCGCGAGTACTTCAGCAGGATGGAATTCACCGCGAAGCCTGCGCCAAGCTGTGTGAGGATGGCCCCCGTCGAATTGTTGCCCAGCATTCCGCCCAGGATGGCCAGGGGCATCTGCGCGGCGGAGGCCTTGCTGGCCTGGTTGGTTCCGTGGCGGAGCGCCACGTGTGACGCTTCGTGCGCCATGACGCCAGCCAGTTGCGCCTCATTGTCGGCGGCTTCAATCACCCCGCGGTGGATGTAGATCGGCCCCCCGGGCAGCGCAAAAGCGTTGATCGCTTTGTCGTTCACCGCCTTAAAGGCATAGGGGAACTTCGCGCCGGGAGCGTGAGCTGTGAGCCTCTGGCCCAGCTCGTTCAGGTAACTGTCCACGCGGGAGTCATTCAGCATCGGCAACTGCCGCTCGGCCTCCCGGGAAACCTGCTGCCCCACTTCTATGTCCTGCTCTGTCGAGAACATGTTCCAGCCGGGCTTCAGCACGGTGCGGCCGTCGTTGCCAGACACCAGCCGAAGAGTGAATAGCTGGTTTGGCTTGCCGTTGAGGTCGTGAATTCGGACTTGTGCTGCGGCCGAGCTCGTCCGGCCCGGAATGTCCAGAGTTTTGCCCAGCCGCGAGACGATGAGGGTAGATCCGCTTTTGCCCGCGTCAAAGCGCCATTGTTGGCTGGCAGCGCCGCTGAAGCGCAGGGCCTGTACGGGTGTGCTGTTACGGGTTCCGACCGCCTCGAGCGCCTTTCCGTTCGCCACATTTTGCAGGTAGTAGAAACCCGATCCCGCTGGCCGGATCTCCCATACCTGAGTGTCGCTTGCCCCTGGGGAGAACTGGATCACGTTCGATTCGTTGTTCCGGTCAAGATCCAGCGCCTTGCCCGATTTCAGATTGACGATCTCGTACCGCCCCGGGCCATTGAACCCGCCTTGGGCGGCTGCCTGATTGGGGACGGATAACACCAGGATGACCGCAGCAGCCAAAGCGGCTGCGCGTCCTCTTGCAATTGCCGAAGCTTCAAAGTTGGGCCGATCATTCATAGTCACTCTCCAAATCAGGTTTCCGTTCCGCGAGTCTCAACCTGCTACTGCCCGGTGTGGTAGCCGGTCAGACTCCCCCAGAGTCCGACTGCCTGCAATACTCATACGACTACTGCCGCGACAACGACGGCGTTCAGAATCGTCTGATACTGGGGGCCATGGGGATCAGTCGATTGACCAGCCATAGCCCCACGCCTACGACGATCAACACGACGGCAAGATTTACGAGGTCCATTTCCTGGTCCCCTTTCAAGACTTGCCAGTGCAATTCCCTGACCAACCGCGCCACACCGAGGCAAAACACCGCCGATTGCCGCCTGTGAGGGATCGTGCGATCCCGAACCGCTCCAGGGAGTTTGACCTTCAGAGGCCAGGTGACCGTATTCGGTCGAGGGCGCGGCGGCTGCGGGGGTGCCATTCCAATGCCGGCGTTGGCGCAACCTTGCGGGAGGATCTGGACGACAAGAGGGCACTGTATGGCAGGAGACTGGAGAACCGGCAGATCGTGACCACCGGCGTGCGTCCGCCCAAGGCGGCAGCGAAACTGATCGCTCTTCTCAACAGGCACTCGGAGCGGGAGCGCGCAAGCGCGCCAACCTCGCCCAAACACCAGTTTTCCTGGAGACAGCGGCGACAACGAAAGGTGATCCGAATGGGGCCGATCGGGGCTGATCGTAGCCTGTGCCTCACGCTGTGCGACGTACATGCACCTGGGCGCAGTTCATGGAAGCTCCCTGAATGAGCTGCGACGTCATTGTCGAAAAGCTCCACTGGCCGGGCGGCTTCCGGAATTCTACGAAATGGCGAACCACGCAGCCGAACCGCAAATCGGGGGATTCATAAAGGGGCACGCCAGGAACACAAGACCCTCGTAAGACCCAGGCAGCCGGGATAAAGGAGTCTCTTGGGCGTCCGGGAACCGCTGCTGATGCCAGGCCCCGCTTGGGATCTGAATCTGATGTCCCGGCCTCCACTCTTCACAGACGAAGGTTGCGCCCAAAGCACCTGTAGGACTGCTGGGGGCTTTGCTCTGGCGCGATGTAGCAGCAGGCTTACGCCACGGCGGCGCCCTTCCTTGCTCTCCTCGGTAAAATATCACGGAGTCGGTCAGATCTTGTTGTACAGGAGCCAGGTTCCGAAGCGCCCATGATCACGCCACTGGGTCTAGCGGGTCTCATGTTCACCGCTCTGCTTGGTGCCGGGCAGACGCCGCCGGAACTGCTTGTCTTTTTCAGGGAACAGGTCGGTTTGAGCGATGCCCAGATCGCCATGATCGCCCGGGGCGAGGCAGTCGCGAAAGTCCTGCCCTCGCAGAGACCATCCGAAATAGTTGTCTTTGGCGCCGTGTTCGTCAACGCTTCCCCGGAGGAGTACGTCAGATCCGCTTTTGACCTGAACCGGCTGCGGAAGCTGCCAGGCTACCTGGGCGCCGGCCGCATCAGTGATCCGCCGGTGCTCGAGGATCTGGAAGGTTTCACGCTGGAACCGGAAGATTTGAGAGATCTGAAAACCTGCAAACCAGGCAAGTGCGCCGTCCAGTTGCCTGCAGAAGCCATGCAGGAGCTTCAACGATCACTGGACTGGTCCAGCAGGCCCGTTGTCGCTTCGCAGGTGAACGACCGGATTCAGCGGATAGCGCTCGATGTCCTGCGGCGGTATCAGGCAGAGGGAAGTGGCGCTCTCGGAATCTATCGCGATCACAGACGACCCTTCGATGTGGACGCGGAACTTCGATCGCTGCTGGGCCGGTCGGAGGTCCTGCCTGTCCACCTTCCAGAGCTGAACCGCTACCTGCTGGACTACCCGAACACAACACTGGCGAAGGTTGAGTCTTCGTTCTACTGGGAAAAGGTCGCCTTCGGCCTGAAGCCCACACTCCGCCTGAATCATGTGGTTGCCTACCAATCGGCAGGTCCAAGGGGAGCGGCGCACATAGTCGCGGTGAAGCAACTGTACGCCAGCCATTATTTTCAGCTCGCACTGGACATCACCGAATGCATCCCCGACAGCTCTTCCGGGGTTGGCAAAGGCTTCTACCTCATCAGCTTGAGGGGCTCGACCCAGCAGGGGCTTACAGGCTGGAAGGGGTCGCTTCTGCGAAGGATCATCGTTGGCAGGATACGCTCTTCCCAGGAACGGACATTGGCCGCGATCAAGAAGGGATTGGAGGAGAGGCCCTGAAGGGCTGACGCCAACGGCCCGACTGCCGGCGCCCGTTCGCGAGGGCCTCCGAATCCAGGAGGAAACCCGTCCGCATCAACTACGAGCCGTCGGCAGCCGGCATTGGCATGCGGCACCCGGGACCCCGCCTCTGCCCCAGATGCAGCGCCCAGAATCGGAGTCGGAACCCGCCTGGCTTCGAAACGCCTGTCCAGAAAAAGGGTTGGGCCGACGGTTCCAAGGGCGATCGTCCTGAAAGAGAGTCACGCGCCGCGTTGCCGGCTCAGAAAGTCCTGCTCGACCGTCGCACTTGCGATCCACCTGGCGATTCTCGACCGCCGCGACGGCGAGTCTTGTGATAATCAGAACCGCCCTGACAGCTTGTAGTCAGGTGACAGAGTCAGCCGGTTCGCCCTGGGAAACGCCGCCCACATGGTATAGTTACACCATTGATTGAACAGCCCAGTCGGCGTGGCCGACCCATGGGGAGGTCCGGAGAGCGGAGACGTCCTCAGGTGTATCGATTCGGGCGCAAGAGGAGGTCCCCATTTGGCTTCCGAGGGTTCACAGCCACCAACGGTGGGCTGGCTCCTTGACCGCGGTCCAAGGGAACTTGAATCGCTGTTTCGGGCAATCGTTTTCCACTCCTCAGTACCCATTCTGATCGCGGACAATGACCGGAAGAACCGCGACGCCAGCGTTGGTGCCGGCAAACTGCTTGGACTTTCACGGGATCAGATCATTGACCGAAAGATTGACGATTTTGCCGCTCCCGGCTTCAAGCCCGAGATCGCACCACTTTGGAGCACCTTTCTGGGCCAGGGACAGCAGAAGGGGATGCTTCGTCTGGCCGGTCCCGATGGGACCCTATGGGACGTCGAATACACAGCCAAAGGCAACGTGTTGCCGGTGCGGCACCTCCTGGTCCTGAGCGGGCAGGCGGATTCCGCGCGAACTGAGGTTTCGGCCAAGGCCGGCAAGGACCGGATCCCGTCGTGGGTTGAGGACTTCGCACTATACCTGATGGACGTGGATGGTCATATCGTCGCCTGGTATTTGGGCGCGGAGCGCATATATGGTTACGCCCAGGCTGAAATCGTGGGAAAACACCTGTCGATTCTTTACCCCCCCGAGGGGACGCCCGGCGCGGACCCGCAGCAGGAACTGAGCCGATCCGCCGCCGAAGGTCATTTCGGGAACGAGGTCTGGCATGTGAAAAAGGACGGGTCCCGCTTCTGGGCCAATGTCATCACGATGGCCCTGAAGGATGAAGATGGTGGCTTGCAAGGGTTTGCGAGGGTTGTGCGGGACTTCAGCGAGCGTCACGACAGGGATCAGAAGCTGCGCCGCCGGCTTGCGCTCACCCGCCCAGTCCCATTGGAGCAATCCGTTGTCGGTGTGGTTTCCGGCGAGTTCGACCTTGTTCCCGAGGCAAATGATGCATTCCTCAGACTGGTGGGTTACAGCCGGGAAGAGTTGCGGGCGGGGCGGCTGCGGTGGCCCGACCTCACGCCTCCAGAGTACTCCGTGCTCGACGATCTGGCGCATGAAGAGTGCTTGCGGTTCAGAGCCTGTACGCCATACGAAAAAGACTTGATCTGCAAAGATGGCTCGCGCATCCCGGTTCTGATTACCACCGCGGTTCTGAACCTCTCTCCCTTCCGCTGGATCAGTTTGGTTCAGGACCTCCGTGAGAGCGATCAATTGAGCAGCAGGCGCGATGAGGCTGTCGAGCGGAAGCTCAACTTCGAAGAGATTGTGGGCACGAGCCCCGCTCTGAAACGAGTCCTGCGGCTGGTGGAAGTAGTCGCGCCGACCGATGCGAATGTACTGATCCTCGGTGAAACGGGCACCGGGAAGGAATTGATTGCAGGTGCGATCCACCGGCTGAGTCCTCGCAGGAACGAGCCCTTCGTAATCCTGAACTGTGCCGCCATCCCGACCGGACTCCTGGAAAGCGAGTTGTTCGGCTACGAAAAGGGAGCCTTCACCGGCGCCTTGGGGCAGAAGCTCGGCCGCTTCGAGATGGCGCACCGCGGGACTCTTTTCCTGGATGAGGTGGGAGACATCCCGCTGGACCTGCAACCCAAGCTGCTCCGGGCACTGCAGGAGAAGTCGTTTGAACGGCTGGGCGGCACCCGCACCATTCCGATTGACGTCCGGCTCGTCGCCGCCACTAACCGCAATTTGTCGCAGATGATGGGCGACAAGCTCTTTCGGGCGGATCTTTACTACCGGCTGAACGTGTTTCCAATCACGCTTCCTCCCTTGCGGGACCGCCCCGAGGACATCCCAGTCCTTGCCCGGCACTTCACCCGGAAGTCCGCCCGGAAAATGAACCGGCAGATTGAAAGGATTCCCGTGGATACAATGCGGGCCCTGGTGACTTATTCGTGGCCCGGCAACGTGCGGGAGCTGGAAAACTTCATGGAAAGAGCGGTCATTCTCTCCCAAGGTTCCAGTCTTCGCGCTCCTTTGGAGGACTTGCGGGCCGTCGCTGTGGAACCCGACGGAGGGACGCTGGAACAGGTCGAGAGGGAGCATATCATGCGCGTGCTTCGGCAGACCGGCGGGGTGGTGAGCAGGGCTGCCGCCCGCCTGGGAATCCCGCGCACAACGTTAAACGCGATGATGCGGAAGCTCCGAATTTCCCGCCGGGACCTTTGACCGCCCCTGATCATCCGGCCATGTTCCGCCAGGTCCCACCCCCCCGCCGCGGATGCCGTCTTCGCTGGCACTTCAGGTCTCGACCGGTTAAACCGCAGACGCCGATGGGACTCGTGGTGTCACAGTCGGTTCCGCCCGCACCGTCCTGGCCCCCGATGTCTGCCATGAGCTGCGGGTCATGCTTATGACGCCTCCCGCTGTACAGGTTTTGGCCGGTGCGCCGAGGTGTGTCCGGAGAGGGCGATCGTTCTTTCTGCGGAGTACGAAACCTTAACCGACTGTCGGGATGACCTGACCGAGCGGCTTGAGCTCTATATGATGACCTGTAGACGTTACGGCAGATGTTTCGATATGGAAGTCGCCAGTCCGCTGATAAGACCGCATCTGCGGGGCCACCGCTACAACCATTTGGAACTACGGGCCTTGATCCCGAAGACTTCGGACCAGCTCGACCCGGAGTTGAGGGCCCAGACCGGGACTACAGCCGGCTGCTTTCGAGCCCGCGGAACGACTGACGCAACGGAGGACGACTATGACATGCTGGCGAGAAAGGCTTTTGCACGCTCGCTATGGGCCTGTCACTGCAGCTCCGGAGCCTGCAACGGTTGCGACATCGAGAGTTGTGCTGACGCCGTACTGTGACGTCGAGAGGTTCGGGAACCGTGTGATCGGCTCTCCTCGCCATGCGGAGGCGATGCTGATTCCCGGTGCGGTGACGCATCCGACCCTGCCCCTGGTGAGGCGGCCCTATGAGGCGATGCCCCTCGCCCAAGCTGGTCTTTGCGGTCGGCTCGACCGGTGGCTGCTGGTTCTACGCATACCACACCACCGGTGGTGCACACCAGGTCGAGCCGGTGCTCTAATTCATTCCGGGCTGTCTCCCGCGTCGCGAGGCCAGCATTTTCGGCGCGGCGTTGGCATGGGGCTGGTGGGCAAGAAGGTAGCGCTGGTGGGGCTCAAACAGGTTGAGTTTCCAATCGACATTGACGAATGCGGCCGGGCACGGGAAGGACGCAACATGATCTACCAGTTGCTGGAATCCTGACTCCAGGGAATAGGTGATGGAGAAATCGATTCCGATTGTCGGCGATGACCCTCAGCCGGTGGGTGGAACCTCCCGGGCACTGGAGCAGAATGGCTGCCAGACGGTCGACGCCTCCAACGGCCGGGATAGACGCCGCCGGAAGCTGGAGGAGATGGCGGATCTGTTGATCCTGGACGTGATGATGGAAACCGACACCGCCGGCTTCCAGATGGTCTACCAGGTGCGCAGCCGCCGACCCGGTTCACGGTTTGCCGCCTTCGGAGATATTCCGATTCCCTTGACGACGGCGATCAATCAGGAGACCGGCTCCCGCCTCTCCCTGAACGAGAGGGGCAGCTATTTGCGGGCTGTCGAGAGCTTCGTCACCAAATCGCTCAGGATTGACGAGCTTCTGGCCAGGGTGGAGGTGGCGCCTGGGACCCGTCCGGTGGCGCCGGATGTGCGGACATGAAGCTGAGCTTGCGATTCAGACTTGCAGGTGGGGCGGTACTGGTCGTGTTGCTGACCGCATCCCTGTCGATTCTCCTCGGCTACCACCTGATCTTTACCAACATCATCGGTCAGGCCTACAGCACGGTGACCGGCTACATGAACACCTCCCAGTACATTTATGATGAACGGATCCAGGTCATCCGGCTGTTCATGGACCACCTGGCAAGTCTCGACTACGTCCGGGACGCGATCCGTAATGGAAATGAGGAGCTGCTGATCCGCAAGCTGACGGAAACCCGTAGTGAGCTGTCTTTGGACATCCTCAATCTGGTCGACGAGCGGGGCAGGATCCTGGTGCGGGCGCGCAACCCGGCCCTGCGAGGGGACCCAATGGACCACGATCCTTACGTCCGCCAGGTGCTGAAGGAGCATCACACGGTCTCCGGATCGGATCTGATGGAGCAGGCCGATCTGTTGAAGGAGGGAAACGATCTCGCCGAGCGGGCCGTAATTGCCATCAGCGAGACCCCCCTGGCTCGAAACACGCCCAAGGCGGTGGAAACCCGCGGTCTGGTGATGAAAGCGGCTTCGCCCATCTTCCATCAGGGGCGGCTGATCGGGGTCATTTATGGGGCCAAACTTCTGAACAACAGTTTCGAGTTCGTGGACCGGATCCAGAACCTGGTGTTTCAGAACGAAAGATTCCACGGCCGCGACGTCGGCAACGCCACCGTCTTTCTCGACGACGTGCGGATCTCGACCAATGTCCGGCGCGAGGACCACACCCGGGCGCTGGGGACACGGGTCTCGGGGGACGTTTACCGGCAAGTGGTCGAGCGGGGCATGACCTGGCTCGACCGTGCGTTCGTGCTGGACCGCTGGTATATCTCCGCCTACAAGCCGATCCGGAACCTGGGAGGCCAGGTGATCGGCATTCTCTATGTGGGTGTCCTCGAGGAGAAATTCGACGAGCTCAAGCTGAATGCCGCCCTCTCGTCCCTTCTGATCATCGTTCTGTCAGGTTCGATTGGCGTCCTGTTGTCCTTGTATTTCATTCGCGGCATCCTGGCTCCCCACCGGGAGCTGATCGAAGCTACCCGCCAGATTGCACGGGGCAACTACCAGCGCAAGATTGAAGGGCGGTTCGACACCGAGCTGCAGGCGCTGGCGGATTCCTTCAACGCCATGGTGGAAGCGATCCGGGACCGTGATGCAGCCATCCGGGAACAGGCGCAGAAGCAGCTCAGCCAGTCCGAGAAGCTGGCGTCGATCGGGCGGCTCGCTTCGGGCATCGCCCACGAGATCAACAATCCGTTGACCGGGATCCTCACATATAGCAGCCTGCTGCTGGAGGATTTCAGGGGGACCGAGTTCGAAGAGGACATCCAGACCATCATCAACGAGACTCTCCGTTGCCGGAAGATCGTGCGCGGCATTCTGGACTTCTCCCGGGAGACGCGGCTGGAACGGGAGGTGGCCAACCTCAACCGGATCCTGGAGGATACCCTGTCGCTGCTGGAGCGACACGTGCACTTCCAGAATGTCAGTGTGATCCGGGACCTGGATCCTGCGGTACCCTCGCAAATGCTCGACGTGAACCTGATGAAGTCGGTCGTCAGCAATTTGGCCATGAACGCCGCCGACGCAATGCCGCAGGGCGGGACGCTGACCGTGTCCACCCGGTATGATCCGGAACGGGCGGAAGTACTTCTGCGCTTCGAGGACACGGGGATCGGCATTCCCGAAGAGCACATGGAACGGATCTTTGATCCCTTCTTTACGACCAAGGCTCCAGGTGAGGGGACCGGTCTGGGCCTGGCGGTCACTTACGGCATCGTTCGCCGCCATGGAGGCAGTATCGAGGTGGAGAGTCGGCTGGGACAGGGGACCAGAGTAACCGTCCGGCTGCCGGAGGAGATCCCGGCAACGGTTCCTGGGACGCCCCAGCCGGAGCCCCCCGACGGGAGGACCTGATCATGACGGAAACCGCCCAGCCAGCCAGCATCCTGATCATCGACGACGAGGAAATCGTCCACAAGAGCTGCCGCCGGATCTTCCGGCGCGAGGGCTATCGCATCGAATCGGCGTTTTCGGGCGAAGAGGGGCTTGAGAAGGTCCGAAACGGCGCATTCGACATCGTGATCACCGATCTGATGATGCCCGGCATGGGCGGGATGGAGGTGCTGCGCACTCTGGTACGGGAGAGACCGGAGCTGCCGGTCATCGTGTTCACCGGCTATGCAACGGTCGACAGCGTGCGGGAAGCGCTGAAGCTGGGAGCCTTCGACTACGTGCCGAAGCCCTTTACGCCCGATGAGGTGTCCAGTGTGGTCAAGAACGCCCTCCAGGCGCGGGCGGAGAAGGGGGAGCGTTCGATGCTGGATCTGATGGCGATCGTTTCCCACGACCTCCGAAGCCCCATCGCCGTTGTCCACACCCAGGCGGAGACACTTTACAAGGGCTATTTCGGCGAACTGGCGCCGGCTCAAAGGCAGGCTCTCGAGGCGATCATCCGAAACTGCGTCTACCTGGAGGACATCATTCGATCCTACTTGGACCTGTCAAATGTGGACCTGGGGGGCCTGCAGTCCTTCAAGTCCCGGGTGGATCTGGCCGAGCAAGTCGTGCGTCCAGTCGTCGAGGCTCCGGAACACCAGAACAACTTCAGGTCCATGAAGATCGAGCTCCAACTGGAGGGAAAGCCCCAGGTCGAAGCGGATCCCAACCTCCTGAAAATCGTCGTGTCCAACCTGCTGGGCAATGCAGTCAAGTATGGACGGGATGGCGGGACGATCCGGGTGAAGGTGGGGGAGGAAAGCCGGATGGCGGTTCTGTCCGTCTGGAACGAGGGGGTGGGGATCGCGGCGGAAGACATCGAGAAGCGGCTGTTTCAGAAACATGTCCGTCTGAAGCAGCCGGGAACCGAGGGCGTCAAAGGCAACGGGCTGGGACTGTACATTTGCCGGTCGATTGTGGAGAAGCACCAGGGGGATATTTCCTGCCGGTCTGAACCCGGCCGTTGGGCCGAATTCACGGTCCGCCTTCCCCGGAGCGCTTGAGGACAGCGTAGACGTGCAGCAGGGGGCCCCTTACCGCCGGTTCCCGCCGACTCGAACCGAGTTGGCTGCGGTTGCATCTACCTGTGCAAGGAGTTCAGGTTGATGGATGCGACGACGCTGGCGATCATCGTGATGGTTCTGGCAGGTTTGGCGGCTGGGGTTCATTTCTGGAGACGTTCTGGCCGGGAGCAGTCCTGGCTGGAGAGAATCGAATCGGAACGCCTGTCTCATTCCTTGGAGCCCCCGCCGGCTGAACGTCGCAGCCCCTTGGCCTAATCGACCGGGCATCTGTCGGGTACACCCGCGGAACGACGATGGCGGGCGAAGCCTGGATGCTCAGCGGCGCTCGCGTTTCTCGAAGGGAACTACTGAAGTCTCCCCTCGCGATGGCCGCGGACGAACACTCTTGTTCAAATACATGTCCCGATCCGCCGCCACCAGCAAAGCATCCGAATCGATGCCGTCGGTGGGGAACGTCGCCACCCCAATGCTGATGCCGACGCTGACGTTCTCGCCCTCCACATTGATCAACCCGCGGCCGTCAAATGCCGCCTGGATCCGGCGGGCGGTCTGTTCGCCGAGGGCGCGGTCGACGCCGGGCAGGATCCCGACAAACTCGTCTCCACCATAGCGGAGGCAGATATCTGACTTGCGGAGCTGACTGCGCAGGAGACGCCCCACCTCCACCAGCAGCGCATCACCGTTCTTGTGCCCGTACCAGTCGTTGACCGACTTGAACCCGTCCAGATCCATCATCAGCAAGGTGAGGGGGCTTCCAGAGTTTCTGGCACGCTTCAGTTCGCTGCCAATCACCACATTGAAGTAGCGGATGTTGGGCAGCCCGGTGAGGGCGTCGGTGTAGGCGTCTTCCTGGGCCTCCTCATGCAGGATCGCGTTGCTGATGGCAGCGGCGGAATGACCGGCTACCGCCTCCATCAGCCGCAGATGCTGATCCGTGTAGTTGTTGGAGGTGTCCGAGTACAGCGTCAAGACCCCAACCACGCCGGTGTCGGTGGAAAGCGGTACGGACAGGCTGCTTCGGAAGGTACGGGCCAGCAGCTCCAGATTCGGGAAATCCAGCTCGGGCGAAGCGTTGACCAGCGGCTTGTTGTTGGTGGCCACCCAGCCGCTGACGCCTTCGCCCAGCTTGATCTCCACGCCTTCCAGGATGTCGCGGTACATCCCCGCCACATGATTGGGCAGCAGGCGGTCGTCCGAGTTGACCAGGTAGATGACGCAGGCCGAGTACGGGACGAACCGTTTGATGCGGCTGGAAAGGAACGACATTGTCTCGGCCAGGTTGAGGGACCGTCCGATGTTCTGCGAAATCTCGTAAACCGCCTGGATCTCCCGGTGGGTCGAGGCTATATCCCGGAAGACCTCCCGCTCGTAAGGCCGATCGAACTCCGGGTGGCTGCGGAAGACCCGTTCGAAAGGCTCCACCCCCGGGGTTAGGTCGACGGCCTCGGCGAGCTGTTCAAGCTCCGGCAGGTTCTCCAGAAAGACCTTCACGACCTGGGGATCGAAGGCTCGGCCCTCCTCCTGCCGGATGAAGTTGACGGCCAGATCCCGACTCAGCTTGGGCCGGAACGGCCGGTCCGAACGCAGGCCGAAGTAGCAGTCCACCACCGCCAGGATCCTGGCGCCAAGCGGGATCTGCTCGCCCTTCAATCCGTCCGGATACCCCGACCCGTCCCAGCGCTCGTGGTGATGCCGTACATACGGCACCACGGGATAGGGGAACGGAACGGTTTCAAGAATGTCGGCCCCGACTCCCGGATGGCTGCGCACTTTGGCGGCCTCCACTTCGGTCAGCTTTCCGGGCTTGTTGAGGATGTACTCCGGAACCGCCAGCTTGCCGATATCGTGCAACAACGCAGCCGCCCGCAAGCCCTTGAGAATATTTTCATCGCTGATGCCGAGGCGCTGGGCCAAGGCCAGCGTCATGGCCTTGACCTTCTGGACGTTTCCGTAACTATTGTGGTCCTTGGCGTCGATCGCCATGGCCAAAGAAGTGATGGTCGCCTGGTAAAGATCGTCCAGCTCTTCCAGATGCTGGCGGGCCTGCCGGATCCGCTTCAGATTCATCTTGTAGGCGGAGTAAATCACCAGCACGATGGGCAGAGTTACGGCAAACGCGAAAAACGGCGTGCGTTCAAAGTTGAGGAAAATGATTGCAGCCCCGGCCGCTCCAGCCACCGTCGTGAGCGACGCCCAAAGCAGGTTCTCCGTAAATACCTTGGACCATCGCTGGCCGGTGGAAAGCGCCACCGCCAGCGCAACCGAACCCGAGTTGAGGAAGAAGTGTATCAGTGCGCACAGCCCGATATTCAGAAACAGGGCGACGCTCGGGATCGCCATCCCGACGTGCAGGGGTGCGGTTTCTCCCAGCAGCCGATAGAAAAGGTGACCCACCAGCCAGGTGGTCAACGCCAGCTGGCTCAGGTTATAGAGAATCCGATAGGGCTTCTTGGTGCGGTCGGCGCGCATCGCCGCCAACCAGCCGTCCAGCACGGACAGTACCACTGCAACTTCCGGTGAATAAAGCAGGATCGCGGAGAAAATGAAGATGTCGCTGACCGTGACCGAGAGCGAGTTGGTGTTCCCTCGCAGCACCGGAAGTCGAACCGGGAACAGCGCCGAGACGATCGTAAAGCAGGAAAGAAACAGCCACGTATAGGACGTCCATGCCAGCACGCTGAACAGCGAGTAGGCCCAGACCACAACTCCAAGCCCGATGACCAGGGAGAAGAGGTATCTCGCCCTGCGAGGTATTTCCGGATCGAAGAATCGCATACCTGGCCTGGGTTCCACCGAGTCAGAGAATCCAACATCGGATTCCCGAATACACAAATATAGGGTATGGGGGATTGAACGCTCAAGCGAAAAATCACTCGTGGGGAACGGGCCCGTCTCAGAGAGGGGTAGGCAGGAAGGAGGGAGAAGCCGCTCCGGCGCGGTGACCACGCCGGAGCGGGCGATGCTCTGGGGTGGTTCAGTCAGTCCAGTGCACGATGTTCACATCCGACCCGCCGTCGGTCCAATGCACGATGTTCAGGTCCTGATCGCCGTCGATCCAGTGCACAATGTTGATTTCGGTAGCCATGGTGTTTTCCTTAGTGGATCTCATGGTTTTTTCTTCGAATTCTTCAGTCGGTCCAGATCACCTGATCGGTCCAGATCACCTGGTCGGTCCAGATCACCTGATCGGTCCAGATCACCTG
>CAZGEH010000001.1:0-88581 GCA_964524795.1 uncultured Acidobacteriota bacterium | reverse complement strand
GGTCGGTCCAGATCACCTGGTCGGTCCAGATCACCTGGTCGGTCCAGATCACCTGGTCGGTCCAGATCACCTGGTCGGTCCAGATCACCTGGTCAGTCCAGATCACCTGGTCAGTCCAGAAAAGCGGGTCGGCAGCCAGGATAGGCAACAGCGCCGCTGCGGCAGTACGGCCGGTCCCGCGATTGCCGAGACCGTATACTCCAGCATTGACCTCCGTCCAGGCGGTCCCTGAGCCCCACAGGACTGGGGGCGATGTCCGGTTGCCGGGCAACACCAACTCCACCCGTTTCCCCTGGGCCACGGTGAATCCCGGCCAGACTGTCTCCGCGCCCAGTTGCCAGCCCAGGTTCGGAGTACTCACAAATCGACGTTTCGTCACCGACAGCTTGGAGACTGTCTCCACCGCCGCCCTGGCATTCACCAGGCCGTTTCCCTGTTCCAGAACATGAGGTTGCTGCAGCTTCACCGCTGACCACAGCAGCACCAGACGGGTCAGGTTGACGGTAAGCTCAGAATTTGCCTGGATCATCAGCGCGGCCACGCCGGCGGCGTAAGCGGTGGCCACGCTTGACCCGCTCATGGACACGTAGTCCGGGTTCTCGCGGAGCTGCCGCTCGGCTAACAGCCCGGCGAGGCGGCTTCCTGCTACCAAAGGCACCGGCACGCGATTGCCGGGTGCCGTCAGGTCGGGCTTGAACAGGCCGTCCAGATACGTTGGACCGCGTGATGCGAAGGTCGTGGCGGCATCATCGCTGTGAGTGGCTGTTCCTTTGGTGTTCAGGGCGGAAACCGTGACCGCCGCCGGGTGGTTGCCCGGCGAGGTGATGGCGCCCCAGATCTCGGGGTAGGCAGTGGTCTTTCCCAGGTTGCCGGCGGAAACGAAGGTCACGATCCCGGCTTCCACCAGACGGGCCACTGCGGCCCCTAGGGGATCATCCCGATATGACTCGAGGGGCGGGTGTCCAAGGGACATCGAGGCCACCCGTACCCCCAGATAGTCGCGGTTTTCAATGAGCCATTCCACTGCGCGAATCAGGTTGCTCGTGGTGCCGTAACCGTCGTCGGCGACCACTTTCAGGTCGACAAAGAGGACGTCCGGAGCGGCGCCGACCCAGCGGCCGCGCGAAGCCGCACCACTGCCGCCGATCAGCCCTGCCATGGCGGTTCCATGTCCGTATCCGTCGACGTTGCGGCTCACCAGCCGGGGCTCACCCTGAGTGAAATCCACCGCCGCCGCAATCCGGGAATCGGGAATGTCGGGATGATAGCCGATGCCTGAATCGAACAGCGCCACGACCACTCCCTGCCCGCGGAAACCGTCCCTGTGGAGCTGATCGACTCCCATGGCTGCAAGAAAGGGATTCCGCTCCGAACGGGAGGCGGCGTTGATTTCCTCGAACGTGGGACGGATCGCGGCGTCCAGGGTCGCGTACTGAATGGCTCCCGAGGCCCGCAAGTCCTCGATTTCACGGACTGTCAGATGGGCCGCCACACCGTTCACCAGCGAGAGCGGCCGCACTCGGCGCGCCATTTGCGCGCTGAGTTGCGTTCCCGGCTGGAGCTTGAGGATGACCGGAACGCGAAGCTCGGTATCCCCGCGGCTGACGCGCAGCGCCAACTCATCATGCAGGACCCGGGACAGCCGTGCGGTGGAGGCTTCGGGCCTGCCGCCGGCAGCGAGCAGTTGGGAACAGACGAACAGGAAGCAGGAGAAAGCAAAGAGGACGCGGTTCTTCATTGGAGACTCCTCCCCTTAGAACGAGATTTTCAGACCCCGCTACAGCGGTCGGCCGGCCCGCTATTCCTGACCTGACCGCTGGAGACTATTTTCACCAGTCTGCGCCGTTTATACAAGAAAAATTTGCGGTCGAGTGTAAGAAAGATCACTGTCCTCGGATGAGGCTGTAAAGACAATGGCTGGCGCTGTAGCCATGGGGGAGGCACGGTGAAACGGCTCAGCATCCTGCGTCCGCTGGAGTCGGCTTCGGGTCTGTCCAGTTTTCTGGTTTCGGACCTCCACGACGCGCACAAGGAAAAGGTTTTTACTCTCGGCGGCAGCTCTGCGTCAGAGGCGGAGCGGTGGATCGCCCTCCGGCTGTCGTGCCGCCATCCCCAACTTGTATCGGTAACCGGAATCGGTCTTCGCGGCCGCCGGCTGGGCCTGCTCTCCGAACCGCCCGCAATTCCGCCGGTGAATCTGGAACGTAACAGGTGGCCGCTGGCCCAGCAGCTCTCGTTCGCCGTCGATCTGATCCATCTGATGCAGTTCATCCACTCCCGGGGGCTGGTGGCCGGGATTCTGACCCCCCGCCACATGCTCGGAAGGGATTGGCGTCTGGAATGCCTGGATCTGGTGTGGCCGACCCAGTTCTCTGCCCGCCGGCGTCCAAACGAGGCCCTCCGCTACGCGGCTCCGGAGTTGGGGGAAACCGGGCCGTCAGCCGCCGCTGACGGATACTCCCTGGGAACCGTCCTGTACCAGCTATTCACCGGTTTTCCGCCGTATTCGGAGGCTTTTCCGGATCGTCTCCCGGAAATGCACCGCGCCGTTGAACTGAGACGCCCGCGCAGTTTGTACCCGGATCTCCCCGACCCCGTCGAGCAGACGATCCGCGGACTGACAAGGAAGGACCCGCAGCGCCGACTCAGTCTTCCTGGCGCCGCTGCGCTGTTAGGCTCATACTTCTGTGCACCGGAACCGCGCTATGGACCCGAGTTGGCGGCGCCTCTCATCGGGAGGGACCAGCAGGTCGAGGAATTCCGGGGCCTGCTCCAGCGATGGCTGGCGGCGCCCCGACCGCAGCTTCTGGCATTGATGGGCGTACGCGGGATCGGGAAATCGGCGCTCCTGGAGCGGTTGGAGCTCTGCTGCGCCGTGGCGGGGATCCCGGTGCTCCGGGTCAGGCATCGGGCCGATGATTGTGGTCTGGAGGCCCTGACCCAAACAGGGTTGGCAGGGTTTCTTCAAAGGACGGGAGTGTCCCCCGAGGGCATGGTCCGCGCCTTTCGTTTGGCCACACGGGAGAGGCCTTTGGCCGTCTTCATCAGGGACCTGCATCTGGGGGGTGGAGCGGCTGTCGAGGGTTACGCCGCCCTGCTCAAGTCCCGACTTCCGGTTCTCGTCGTGACTGAATCCAGGACACAGGATGCAGGGGAACACCTGGTAGGCGTACTCGCCGGCGGGATGGATTCGAGCGGATTCCGTCAGCTTGTTCTGGGGCCGCTCAGCCAGACCCATGCCGAGGAGCTGGTGCGACAGGTTCTGGCTCCCAAAGCCCCGGATCGTCTGCCTCGCCTGGTGGAGCGGCGGAGCGGAGGCAATCCCGGTTACGTGATGGCGGTGCTGCGGGAATTGCTGCGCCGCGGAGAACTCCGCTATCAGGGGACCGGATGGACATGGTCGAGGGGAGATCTGCCCTCTGCCAGCGCCATGTTTCCCGAAACGGCGCTGCGTTCAGCCTGGTCCATCCTCGAATCGCTTACTCCACTTGGGCGCGACCTCCTCGAATACCTGATTCTATTGCAGGAAGGAGTCTCACTGGACCTGCTGGCGCGCCTGTCATCCCGGGAGCCGTCGACCGTGGAGCAGGAGCTTCAGCAGCTTGCCGCGGCCGGCCTGGTCCAGATCAGGGGAACCATCGCCCAGCCCCTCTATTCCGCAAGTCAACCGTGGCTCTCCGACGCACTGGAGGCGATGACTGCGCCCGAAAGCCGACGGGAGAAGAAGGCGAAGGTCCTCTGGTACCGGTCGCTTGAGAACCAGGATCCCCTCGAAATCGCGCGGCTGGCCCTCGAACTCGGGGAAGGAGATCTGTTACATCGCCATTTCTTCCAGGCGATCGATGAACTCTCTTCCCGGCGCCTCTACCGCCAGGCGTTCCACTTGCTGGCCGACGCCTCCCGGCGGGGGCTGATCGACCGCCAGGAGTGGACAACCTTGAGTCGGTTGGCGGATGCGGCCTTCCATGCTGGCGAATTGGAGCACTGCGCGAAGACGGTCCAGGAAGCTCTCACGTGGATCATGAACTCCGATCAACAGGCGTTTCTGCTCCTGGTGCTTGCCCGAGTTCATCTGGCGCGGGGCGCCAGCGTGGAGGCGGCAGTCTGCCTGCGCCGGGCACATCAACTGGCACCGGCGGGGTCGGAGCTCAAGCTGACGGTACTGGCGGAGCTGTTGGCGGCTTTGAGCCGGGCCGGGATCGGAAACGCAGCTCGCCGGGTCGCTCGCCAGGTGATCGCCCTGCTCAGGGATGGTTCCCTCGTGAGCGAGAGGGATCGGATGTTTCAGGCGCTCTATCACTTTGTGACGGCCACCCAGTCCAACCTGTCGGAGCCTGCCCTTCACTGGGTGGTCAAGTCGGTGAGGGCGGCCGCCCGCCACCGGGAACTCCCGCCCAAGAGTCTTTGCCTGCTGGCGCGCCACCACCTGCGAAACGGCAACTGGAAGCGCGGGCTGGCGCTCACGGAGTGTCTGGCCGAACTGTCCACGCGGGTTGAGAACCCCACCCTCGAAGCCAGCGTCCTCACCCTGAAGGCCTTGGCGGCCCGCAAACGGGGTCTCCACGAGCAGGCCGAAGGATATCTTCGACAGGCCCTGGAATGCCGGCCCGGCGGTGAAGGCCTGCTGTTGGAACTGCACCTGGAGGTTGCTCAAAACGCCTGTCATCAGCTCGCCCTGGACAAAGTGCTGGTCCATCTGGAGCAGGTGGACGCTCTGCGGAAAACGCCGGCTTTTGACAGCGAACCTTTCAGCCTTCCCTTGACCAGGGGGTGGCTCCAACTGGTGCTGGGGAACGTCGACCGGGCCATTGAGGAACTCTCCAGCCTGCAGGAGGAAGAAGGTGTCCGGCGCGATCCCCGCTTCCACCTGATCCAGGGCGAGATTCGGTTGCGGCAGGGAGACTTCAGCTCGGCCCAGGCGGCCGCGGCCGCCGCCAGACAATGTTCCGGACGCTGGCCCTGGTATCTGGCGAGAAGCCGACTCCTGCAGGCCGAGATCGCTTTCCGGCAGAACCGTTTGGCTGAAGCGGCTGCCTTGACTCGGCGTGCGCTGCACCTGTCCCAGATTGCCTGGTCTGAACCACTGCAGAGCCAAGCCCAGCTTATGAAAGCCCATTGTCACCTGAAATCCGGCAATCTGCGCGCCGCACGGGCGCACGGGTTGAGGGCGTGGCAGTTGGCCCGGGCTGTGGAGCGGGCCGGACTCAAGTCCCAGATCTGTCAGGTGCTCGCCGAGATTGCCCTGGGGGAACGGGATCTGGCAAGGGCTTTCGACTGGACAGTGCAGGCCCTGGATCTGTTGGAGGAGCTGGCTGCCCGGCTTTCAGGCCCCCTTCGCCAGGAGTTCCACAAGGCGCACATCGCACCGTTGCAGGATCTTCTCCTGCGCGTCGGCCGTCGCGGCCCCAGCCTGTTTCGGGACAATCTGAGCGTGGCGAGAGTCTCTGCCGGCCTGCGCCAAGCTCGGGAGGTTCCCGGTCTGCTTCGCGGCCTTGGAGAAGGCCTCGCCCGTCAGCTCCGGCGGTGCGCCTATGGTCTGGTGGTGGGTTCTCCCGCTTCCGGCGGGCTTCGGCTGGAAGGCTCGCGGGGAAAGCTGCGCTTCCTGCCGGATGCCGAAGAACTGCGCCCGCTGGCGGGGCGGACCTCGGTAATTCGGCGGCACCAGGGTTTGACCCGAGTTCTCATCCCGCTGTGCAACGGCATACAGACGGAAGGGTGCCTCTATCTGGAAGTTCCCGGGTTGCTGACGGAGACAGAGGCTGACCTGATCCATGCCGCCGGAGACTTGGCCGAAATCTTCTTCCGCCGATGGCGGCCGGCTGTTTCCCCCGTCCGGACGGTAGACGGCACGTCCAGATCAAGCCGGCCTTTTGTGGGCGAGCACACGCGGGTGAAGTCGATGCTGGCGGAGGCCCGACGCTTCGCACAGAGCGGGGGAACCGTCTTGCTCAACGGTGAGAGTGGAACTGGCAAGGAAGTGCTGGCCCGTTTTCTGCACGCGGAGAGCCCCCGCTACCGGGGTCCCTTCGTTCCGGTCAACTGCGCAGCCCTTCCGCCGGACCTGGTGGAAAGCGAGCTCTTCGGGTACGCCCAGGGAAGCTTCACCGGAGCAACCGGGGCGCGTGCCGGCCTCTTCGAGGCGGCCCATGGGGGAACCCTTTTCCTGGACGAAATTTCCTCCATGCCCATGGCGCTGCAACCTCGTCTGCTTCGGGTGCTCCAGGAGAAGACCACGCGGCGCATCGGAGAACACCGGGAGCGTCAGGTGGACGTCCGCGTCATTGCGGCCACCAACCAGGATCTCCGGAGGATGGTGGAGCAGGGACAATTTCGAGCCGATCTCTATCACCGCCTGAGCGTTTTGGTGTTGACGCTTCCTCCCCTGCGCGAGCGTCTGGCGGATGTCCCGCTGCTGGTGAATCACATCTTGGAGAAACTGAAACGCCGTTACGGAATTGAACTCGAAATGGCACCCGAGGCGCTCAAGGCCCTGATGAGCTACTCGTATCCAGGCAATGTCCGAGAACTGGAGAACATCCTGGAGAGTGTGGCATTGGCGTCAGAGGACGGGATAATCACCGGGACCGCAGTGAAGGAACGCCTGCAGGATGCCGGACTCAATGGCGCCATGATGGGAAATCTGCGGGTGGAGTCCATCCTGAGGCGACTTCGCGAGGAAGGCTCGGATTTCTGGACGGTGGTCCGGGATCCCTTCCTGGCGCGGGACCTGTGTCGCGAAGACGTGAGGGCGGTCGTCAGCCGGCTGCTCAGTGAATGTGAAGGCTCTTATCGCCGGGTAACGCGCTCCCTCAAGCTGCCTGACAAGGACTACAAGCGGCTGATGAACTTTCTGGAAAAGCACGACTGCAAGGTGGACTTCCGTCCCTACCGCCCCGTCGGCGCCGGAGAGCGGTGAAGTGTGCCGTTGCCGCGCCGCTGTCGCCCTCAATCAGGATCTGTCGGTTTCTTAAGACTCTCTTGTCCGAGGAGGGCACCTTCTCCCTGCGGAGGCCGGTTTGCGACGGCCGTCGCCAACGTGTTTCCTGGCGGCCGGGCTGGGGGCTGGCTGATCGGGCTGATGCCGACAGACGGCCGGCCGGGTGGAGTCCTTGCGACGGCGGCATCAAAGTGCCTGCAGGCGGACGGAGTGCGGCGACCTTGATGTGGCGGGGACGAGGTTTGGCGTCGCTCCGGAATCGGGGGCCGGCGGTTGCTTCAAGCCCTGTCCCAGAATAGGGCGTGCCAGGCCTGGGTTCTGGGGAAGTGTTGGCGGGGATTTCCCGACCATGCAGGTGCGTGTCACCATAGACCGGTCCTTGGGAAAGGATGGATGCTGATGAAATTGGTGAGATTTGGACCGGCTTCTCAGGAACGCCCGGGAATCCTCGACCAGCAGGGATTGATTCGAGACGTTTCGGCGTTGGTAGACGATTGGGCGGGTCGATGGCTCGATCCGCAGTCACTGGAACGCATGGCTCCGGATCTCGAGCCCCATCGTTTCCCCAGGGTGGAGCCGGGCGTCCGGCTCGGCCCGTGTGTCGGGGCGGTCGGGAAGGTGGTCGGCATCGGACTTAACTATTCCGACCATGCCGCCGAATCCGGGATGCCAGTTCCCTCCGAGCCCGTGGTGTTCTTCAAGGCTGCCAGCGCGATCAGCGGACCCTATGACGATGTCGAGATCCCCAGGGGTTCCACCAAGACGGACTGGGAAGTGGAACTGGGTGTGGTCATCGGTCGCCGCGCCAAGTATGTCGAGGTCGGTGAAGCGTTGTCTTACGTCGCCGGCTACTGCGTCGTCAACGACCTTTCGGAACGGCGTTTTCAGCTCGAGATGGGTGGGCTGTGGGACAAAGGGAAGAGCCACGACACGTTTGCTCCTATAGGCCCCTGGCTGGTGACAAAGGACGAAATCCCCGACCCCCAGGCGTTGGAACTGTGGCTGGAGGTGGACGGCATCCGGCGCCAGCAGGGGCATACCTCCCGAATGGTGTTTGGCGTGGCGGAACTGGTGAGTTATCTCAGCCGTTTCATGACCCTGTTGCCGGGAGATGTGATCACGACGGGAACCCCTCCGGGAGTGGGCATGGGGCTGAAGCCGCCCCAGTTTCTCCGGGAGGGACAGCTCATGCGGCTCGGGATCGAAGGGCTCGGTGTCCAGGAACTTCGGACGGTAGCCTGCAAGCCGTGAAGCTGTCTGGGCCCCACCCCGGCCTACGCCCCCGCAAAGACTGTGCCCCATGGCCACCTACGCAGTCGGTGATATTCATGGTTGCTTTGAGACCTTCCAGGCGTTGCTGAGCCGGCTGCGCTTCAGCCCCGAGCAGGACCGGCTTTGGCTGGTGGGCGATCTGGTCAACCGGGGTCCTGATTCCCAGGCGGTGCTGCAATGGGTGCGGCGGCACGAGCGACGGACGACGGTGGTGCTCGGCAATCACGACCTTCATCTGATCTTCGGCCGGAACGAGCTGAGGCGGTCTCGCTCCCGGGATGCTCTCAGCACGTTGTGGGAGGCGCCCGCGGCGTCCTCGCTGGTCAACTGGTTGAGCCGCCGCAGGCTGATGGTGCGCCGGGGGCCATGGGTCCTGGTGCATGCAGGGATTCTGCCGGCCTGGCCGGTCCGGCGGTGGTTGCGGGTGGCGTCCCGGCTGGAGAAGCGCCTGAGGACGGGACGGTGGCGCGGGCTGGACAAGACTGCGCCGGACGGTGACGCAGGTTTCCGTCTGACCCGCGCTTCGACCTTGCGGGTCCTGACCAATCTCCGATGTTGCCGGTCGGAGCGTGAGCCTTTGCAGGGCTTCACGGGACCCCCCGAGTCAGCGCCTCCCGGAACGCGACCCTGGTTTGCCTATCCGGCTGTGTCGGGTTCGGGGTTGACATTCCTGTTCGGACACTGGGCCTCACTGGGTTTCTACCGCAGCCCGTCGGCGTGGTGCCTGGACAGTGGGTGTGTCTACGGCGGAGAACTGACAGCGGTCCGGCTGGAGGACGGCCGAGTCTTCCAGGAACGGAATCGCGAGTCAGTGAGGTATTCGGTCGATTCGGACTGAGTCATGAGGGGAATCTCGGCGAGGCGGAAGGGGTCTGGACCAGGTCACGGCGGCTGTCGGGTGTCGCCGGCGCATCCACCGGGGGCAAAGGCGGCAGGCGACCGAGACGTAGTTGGAGGCGGAGCATGCAGAGAACCAGGAATCGCTCAATGGGGGTTTGGGTGTGGGTGCTGGCCGCCTGGGTCCTGCCGGTGTTGGCGGAGCAGGGAGCGGGGGGAGGCGCGGGTACCGGGCGAACCAGCCTGGAGACGATCCGGCTCTTGCGCCCCGATCGTGAGAAGGGAATCCCGGTGATGCGGGCCCTTGGCCTGCGGTGTTCGACCCGGACGTTCTCAGGCCGGGCGCTGTCTCCCGAACATCTGTCCGAGGTGTTGTGGGCTGCAGCCGGGATCAACCGCGATGACGGCAAGCGAACCGCGCCTTCCGCCTGGAATCGCCATTCGGTCGAGGTCTTTGCGGTCCTGCCGGAGGGTGTCTTTCGATACGTCGCCGACGGCCACCTGCTGGAACCTGTGGTTGCGGGAGATTTCCGCTCGCTGACAGGCGTCCAGGAATTTGTGGGCACCGCGCCGCTGAATCTGGTGTATGTGGCGGATCTGCTCCGACTCAGCGGGATTTCTGGTCCTCCTGATGAACTGATGCTGATGGTGGCGGTAGAGGCCGGTCACATGGCGGAGAACGTCTACCTGTACTGTGCATCCGAGGGCCTGGGCGCGGTTACCCGGACACTCGTACCCCGGGAGAAGCTTGGGGAGGGCTTGGGCCTGGGATCCTCGCAACGCATCGTGTCCGCCCAGACCGTCGGCTACCCGGAATGACGGCCTGACGGGTCAGGTGCACAGCGCTCGTCCCCGCCGGAAAATCGCCGGACTGCGGCTGCCCTCCGGGAGACCGGGGCGTCCGGTTTTGCCGGCCACTGCGGGGGACGGCGTTCTCAGTTCCCAGGGCGCATCCCTCACAATAGGGGAATGGCGGATACCGTCTACACCATTTCCCGCTTCATCCTCGAACATCAGCCACCGGAAGCCCGGGGAGAGTTCACGAACCTCCTCTACGATGTCGCTCTCGCGGCCAAGCTCATCGCCCAGAAGACGACCCGGGCGGGCCTGGTGGACATTCTCGGCGACGCCGGCGGCGTCAACGTCCAGGGTGAACAGCAGAAGAAGCTGGACGTCTATGCGGACGACATCATGTTCCGCATGTTTGACCACACGGGGCACCTGTGTGCGATGGCCTCGGAGGAACGCGACGAGATCATCCCGATTCCCGAGCGTTTCGAGAAGGGGAGCTACGTGCTCGTCTATGATCCACTGGACGGCTCTTCCAACATTGATGTCAACGTCAGCATCGGCACGATCTTCGGGATCTTTCGTTGCCGCGACTGGGAGACCAGGGGAAGCTTGCGAGACGTTCTGCAGCCGGGGCGCTCACTGGTTGCCGCCGGCTACGTGCTATACGGGGCGTCCACGATGCTGGTCTACTCCACCGGCCAAGGCGTTCACGGTTTTACTCTGAATCCCGAGATAGGCGAATTCCTGCTGTCACACCCCTCGATCCGCCTGCCTGAGCCACCTGCATATTACAGTGTGAACGCGGCTCGCTATCCTCACTGGAGTGAGGGGGTCCGCCGGTATCTCGACTGGCTGGAGCGGGGGGAAGAAGGTGCTCCTGCTCTGTCCTTCCGCTATATCGGTTCTCTGGTTGCCGACTTCCACAGGAATCTGCTCAAGGGAGGGGTCTTCTGTTACCCCGCGGAGGACTCTCGGCCGCAGGGCAAGCTCAGGCTGCTTTACGAAGCGGCTCCCCTCGCTTTCCTGGCTGAACAGGCCGGGGGACGGGCCTCGGATGGTGTCCGGCCGATTCTGGACCTTACACCTACCAGCCTGCATCAGCGGGTGCCGCTGTACATCGGCAGCCCCAGACTGGTTGAGAGAGCTGAAGAATTGATCCGCCAGTACGGCTGAGCCGGCCAACCGGATCGGTATCTGCAAGCCCTGAGCGGAAACAGGCTGCCGCAAAGAGGCGATGGGCCACTCGGATCCGGCGCGGTGAAGCCTTTACCCGAAGGCCGTTTTGGGTCTAACCTTTGCCGAAAGCAGTGTGTGGAAAACCCGCGACCGATGTGGAGTTCCAGCCGCCGGATCTCCTGAGGATGCTGGACCAGTCCTCGCTGCCGGCCGCCGTGTGCGGTCCCGAAGGTTTGATCCAATACTGCAATGGCGCGTTGGCGTCGCTACTGGGACGCCCCGCCCGCGAAGTTCAGGGCCGTCTTTGGGCTGATCTGTGGTCATTGGAGCGGCCGGAGGGCGTGGCGCCTGCGGCGGGGCAGGGGCCGGCCGTCGAGGAGATCTGGCTGGCTACAGGCACGCCGATCCGGGTCCGGTGGCACAGGCTGCCGATGCCGGCGATGGGGGCGGGGACTGCAGGCCCTGAAGGTGCGCCCGTGAGGGGTGTGCTGATGCTGGGGGAGTGCCTGTCGCGGTTGGATCGCTTGGAAGCAGAGAACCGCTTTCTGGGGGAACGTCTCAGTTACGCTCGTCGCGGCGAAACGGTGGGCCGCTACGCGGGGCGTTTTGCTCACGACTTCAATAACTTGTTGGGCGGCATTCTGGGTTTTGCGGAACTGGCGGAAGACAATCTGCGTGATGGCATCGACTGCCGGGAGGAAATCGTTGAGATCCTGGAGTCGGTGTCCCGCGGCCGGGCCCTGGTGGAGGCGTTGTTGGACACCAGGCGGCGTTTCATGCCCCAGTTCCAGGCGCTGGACGTGTCATCGGTTCTGCAGGCCGAGCTGGAGAACATGCCGCTGGCAGTCTTCGGCCTGGAGATCCGGCGAAGCTTCGAGCCGAATCTGCCTGCGGCACGGATTGATCCGGACCTGTCGCGACTTTTGCTGTTCAGCCTGCTTCGTCTCTTTGCGCGTTTTGTCGACCGTGGCACGGTCCTGACCGTCAGCACCAGGGAATATTGTGGGAAGACAGGACCTGGGTCGGTGGCCGGTTCGACGTGGATTGTGATGGAACTGATGGTGGAAGGGACTGAACCGCCCCCGTGGTGGCGGGACTGGGAAGAAGACGAATTCTGGGGGACTGCAGAACGGCCTCCAGAAGTGCCCGAGGTGGAGCTTTCCGCCGTCGCCGGTCTGGTCCGCGACCACCGGGGGTGGTGGTCCTTGAGCCGGGAGCCGGGCGGGATCACGGCCCGCGTTTATTTCCCGACCGCCCTGTCCCAGTAGACAGAAGTTGGATATGGGAAAAGGAATCACGATGCAGAAGACGAGGGATCAGACGGCGTTGCTTTCAACCGGAGAGCGCCTGTTCGGAACCGATGGGATCCGGGGCCAGTCGAATACGTTTCCCATCACGCCCGAGATTGCACTTCAGGTGGGCAAAGCCATTGCCCGTGTCTATGAACACCGGGTGAACGGGAAGCGAAGGGCGCTGATCGGGAAGGATACCCGGCTTTCGGGTTATATGCTGGAAACGGCTCTGACCAGCGGCCTGGTTTCCATGGGGATGGATGTGTTCCTGGTGGGCCCGATTCCCACGCCGGCGGTGGCGCACCTGACGCGCTCCATGAACGCCACCGTGGGGATCATGTTGACCGCCTCCCACAACCCCTTTGACGACAATGGTATCAAGATCTTCGACAGCAAAGGCTACAAGCTGTCGGACGAGATCGAAGCCGAGATCGAGGACCTGGTGCTGGGCGGCGGTCTGACCTCCGATCATATCCGCTCGGATCGCCTGGGCAAGGCGCAGCGGATTGACGATGCCCGTGGGCGGTACATCGAATTCGCCAAGGCGACCATCCAGAACCGCAGCCTGGAGGGGATCCGGATTGTGCTGGACTGTGCCAACGGCGCCTCGTATCTGATCGGTCCTTGGATCTTCAGGGAGCTTGGAGTGGAGGTCATCAAGACGGGGGTGGAGCCGGACGGCCGGAACATCAACCTGGAGTGTGGAGCCCTCCATCCTGAACGCATCGCAGGGCTGGTGCGCCAGCATGGAGCGGACGTCGGGATCGCTTTCGACGGAGATGCCGACCGGGTGGTTTTCTGTGATCACGAAGGCCGGTTGGTGGATGGCGATCACATCCTGGCGATGTCGGCGATGGACTTCAAGCGGAGGGGAGTCCTGGCTCGGGACACAGTGGTGGCAACCGTCATGAGCAACATGGGTCTGCACGAGGCGCTTCGTCCCCTGGGGGTGCAGGTGGTGACTACGCCGGTGGGGGACCGTCATGTCATCGACCGGATGCGGCGGGAGGGATACAACCTGGGGGGTGAGAAATCCGGGCATCTCATCTTCCTCGACCATGTCTCGACCGGAGACGGGATCATCGCCGCACTCCAGGTTTTGCGCCTGATGAAAGAAACGGGGCGCCCGCTGTCCGAGCTGGCGCAGTGCATGGAAGAGTATCCGCAACGGGTTGTCAATGTTCCGGTAAGGGAGAAGCGGCCGGTACAGGAACTGCCGGCGCTTTCTGCAGCTATCCGGGAATGTGAAACCGAACTGGGAGAGCAGGGACGGGTGCTGGTCCGCTATTCCGGTACAGAGCGAAAGCTGAGAATTCTCGTCGAGGCGCGTGACGAAGGGATGGTGGAACGCTGGGTCCAGGTGTTGGCCCGCACTGCCGGCGAGGAGGTGGGAGAGTGAAGGCGGTCTTGCTGAACGCCGGTCGACCCGCGGCCTGCAAGCCGCTGACGGTGTCCCGGGATCTGTCCGCGCTTCGGGTTGCCAACGTACCTCTGGGCAAATTGCAGGCGCAGCGTCTGGTGGAGGCGGGCCTTCAGATCGAGTCGACTCCGGAGAAGGGGGAACCCTACCTTTCCCAGCGTGGCGACAGTTGGCTGAGCTCTGCATCCCTGGGGCGGCTGGTGGGGTTGGGAGTTCCAGCCGCATTGGTGGACGGCTCCGGGACAGTGCTGGCTTGGGTCTCCTTTCCCGAGGCTGGAGTTGAGCCGGTCCGGGTTCCCGCCGAAGGGGAAGATTTTCTGATCCGCTATCCATGGGACCTGCTTCGCCTGAACGAGGTTCTGCTGGGACGCATGGCTCAAAGCGACATTCAGGGCAGCGTATCCCCGGCAGCCCACGTGGAGGGCCATCTGCGGATGGGGCGGGGGACTCGGCTCCTGCCAGGGGTTTACGTGGAAGGGAATGTCGTCATCGGCGAGAACAGCAAGATCGGTCCGAACTGCTATATCCGCGGCTGCACTTCGATTGGGGATCACTGCCGTATCGGGAATGCAGTTGAAGTCAAGAACAGCATAATCGAGAGCGGTTCGTCGATCGGGCATCTGAGCTACTGCGGGGATTCGCTGGTAGGTGAGAACGTCACTTTGGGTGCCGGAACCATCACCGCCAACCTCCGGCACGACGGTGCCAACCACCGGTCGATGGTTGAAGGGGAACTTATCGATACCGGCCGCCGGAAGTTTGGTGCGGTCATCGGGGACGGGGTCCACACCGGGATCCACACGTCCATCTACCCGGGCCGCAAATTGTGGCCCGGGACTTCGACACGGCCGGGAGACATCATCCGTTTCGATCTGGTTTCAGCGTAAGCCTGGCTCAGGGATCTGCTCCTGGTGATCAGCGAAGGCCCGGTGCAGAATCGCCTCGGGATCGGTTCCATCGCCCGGCTGACTGGGGACCTGCACCGGACCGGCCGATACCCAAGTCCAAATCCCTGCCAGAATGCCCAGCAGAGGCCTTGCAAGCATGGGCTTCTCTTATCACCCAAGGGGCGAACCGGCAAGTACGTCCGGATTGCCGGCGGAGACAGGCCGGCAGGAGGATGCCACCGGTCGTGATCCGGAAAGCCGCTGCTTCCGTACTCACGCCAGCGTCGACGTGCGGCGGCACCGTGCGCATAGGATCTTGAAGCGGTCCGAACGCGCGTGGTCGTGTGAAGGCAGCCCCGGCGGCGTTTCAGCCAGTCCGAGCTCCCTGAGACGGGACAAATAAAGGGTCGGGCTGCTGAAGCTCCTGGCGCCCAGGCGCCGGGCCAGCCAGCGAAGATGATCTACCGTGCCGATGATCTCTCCGCACGCCTCGCATCGTTGCAGGAGCTTTTCGATCGTCTCAACGGTTGCCTTCCGGTCGAAGCAGGACAGCTCCCACTCCGTGGTCAGCCGAATGCCCCGGTGATCGGAAATGCACGCATCCTGGCACTGGCCGCAGAAGATGCAACGCTCGGCGGTGTGCCTCATGATCCGGACTGCAGACCCGTCCTCCTGGATCCGGTCTTCGTGGCGGATGGCCTGCGCCGGACAGACCTGCTCGCAGGCCAGGCAGCCAAGGCAATGTTCGGGATCGAACCGCGGCAACCCTCGAAAGGAAGGCGGAGGCAAGTGCGGCACGGCTGGAAAGGATGAAGTGTAGGGGCCGATAACGACCGCCCGCACAGCCTCGACCACTTCTCTCAGTTTCGGGTATTTCATGACCGGTGCTCCGAGCCGGAAGAACTGACAGCGGCGGTTTCGGATCCCCCGTTGGAAACCGGGGAGGCGTGTGGACCCTGGAGGTTCTGAGGGGAGGGTCTACTCCCGGCAAAGGGGTAGGTGTCGACGACACTGCCTGACCACAGAGGAACGCCTCCGCGCCGGCATCCGCGGGCGATGGCATGGGCCGCGACCGGGGCGGTCAACAGGATGAACACGATGGTCAGAAGACTCTTGATCCCTGTGTCCGACCAGCCCGAGATCAGCAGCACCCCGAACAGAATGCTGCAGGTCCCCAGGGTGACGCATTTGGTGGCGGCCTGGAGCCGGTTGTATACATCGGGCAGCCGGACCAGTCCGAGGCAGCCGAAGAGGTTGAAGGCGAGCCCCATCCCGATGAAAACCAAGGCCGCTTCAGTCATCGAAACTCCTTCCTTCCAGTCTTCGGGCCAGCGCCAGGGACCCGATGAAGCTCTGCAGAGCCCACACGATGCCGATGTCCAGATACCAGGAGCGTCCGGTGGCGAGGCTGAGCAGCGCGCACAGCCCGACCACCAGGATCCCCAGAATGTCGATCGCGATGATCCGATCGGCGGCGGTGGGTCCCAGCAACACCCGGATCAGGCAGAGCAGCGCCGCCAGCAGGAGCAGACTCAGGGCGCGAGCCACGAGATGCATCCAGGGCAGCGACTCGTAACCCTCCAGGTGGAGGGGATACATCACCGCCAGACCGGCCAGAGCAAGCACCGCCACCACACCGGCAAACCAGCGTAACCAACCTCCGCTCATGCCTCCGGCCCCTCCTCACAGATCGCTGTCAGTTGCCGTTCAAAGCGCGCCGCAATCAGCCGGGACGCCTCCTGGACATCGCTGGTGCGGACGGCGATCCAATGGATGTAGAGCAGCCCGCGCTCCCGGTCGATGTCGACCGTCATCGTACCGGGCGTCAGGGTGATGGAATTCGCCAGAATGGTCAGCCCCATGTCCGATACCAGCCCGGTACGGATGGTGACGATTCCCGGGCGGATCGGCATCCGCGGCGAGATGACCCGGTAAGCGACGTCAAAGTTGGCCTTGACCACTTCCCACAAGAAACGCGGCAGGAAGAAAAAGCAGAAATGGACCCACCGGCGCGGTTCGCCCAGCAGGCTGAGCCGTCCGACAAACAGGTGACCAGCCAGGCCGGTCACCAGACCCGCCACCAGCAGGCCGACCAGCAGGTGGGCCAGGTCGGGAGGCCAGCTCAGGATCAGCCAGACCACATAAGCTGTGGGGAAGAAAATCAGACGACTGCTCATGGGCGATACCTCGCCAGAAGCTCGCGGGCGCCGTCGGTGCCCGCGGACAGCACTTTCGCCGCCGGGTCCAGGGTAACGCTGCGCACTTCAGGCAGCAGCAACAGACCTCCACCGATGCACCCCACCGCCAGCAGGATCAAGGCGAACCGCATCCAGACAGGAGCCTCCCGGACTCCCCGGAGCCGGTCAGGCAGCACCCCGTAGAACGCGTACTTCATCACCTTGGTGAAAGACGCCAGGGTCAACAGCGAAGCCAGAGCCGCCCAGAAAGCCGCCCAATACCAGCCCGCTTCGACCGCCGCCAGGATGACCAGAAGCTTGCTCCAGAATCCGGAGAAGGGGGGGATCCCTGAGATCGAGAGGGAGGCGACGAGTGTGGTGAAACGGGTCGTGGGCATGAGAGCTCCCAGGCCACCCATTTTCCGCAGGTCCCGGGTACCGGTGGCGTATTCCAGGGCTCCCGAGTCCAGAAACAGAAGCGACTTGAACACCGAGTGGTTGAAAAGATGGAAAAGCCCGGCCACCAGGCCCAGCGGTGTCCCCAGTCCCACGCCGAGGATGATGTAGCCCACCTGGCTGATGGAGTGATAGGCCAGCAGCCGCTTGAGATCCCATTGCCCGACCGCCAGCAGCACTCCCACCAGCATCGAAACCACACCCAGAGTTACCAGGACCAGGGAAAGCCGGGGAGTGAACCCCAGGACCCCGAACAGGACCCGGCACAGGGCGTAGATCCCCAGCGCCTTGATGAGGACACCGGAAAGCATGGCTGAGATCGGGGCCGGCGCGGAGGGATGGGCGTCGGGCAGCCAGGCATGGAACGGCACCAGGGCGGCCTTCAAGCCGAAACCGACCAGGAACAGCGCGGCGACGACCAGCAGCAGGTCGGAATCTCCGGCATCAGCCAGCCGGCCCGCCATGTCGGCGAGGTTCAAAGTGGAGGTGGCCGAATACAGCCAGATGATGGCCAGCAAGATGAACAGGGAGCCGACCGAACCCATCACACTGTACTTGAACGCCGCTTCCAGTTCGTGCTTGCCGGTGCCGAAAGCCACCAGCGCATAACTGGCCACAGCTGCCAGCTCGAGGTTCACAAAGAGGTTGAACAGGTCACCGCTGACGGTCACTCCGTTCATTCCCGCCAGCATCAGCAAGAATAGCGTATAGAACTGCCAGATGCCGGTATATCGCTGAAGGTAGTCCAAGGCGTAAATCACCGTGACCAGGGCGACCAGGTTGACGGTCAGCAGCATGAATGCGCTCAGCCCGTCCAGCACCATGGAGATGCCGTAGGGCGGGGGCCACGCCCCTATTGCGTACACCCGTGGCCCGGAGTGCGCCACCAGATAAAGGCCGAGGCCGGCCGCAGCAAGAGCTGCCGCGGTCCCGCCCAGCCCCATCCAGGCAGGAAGCCGTTCGGACCGACGACCGAACAGAGCGGTCAAGAACGCCGCCAGCAGCGGTATGGCGACCGAGAGGGGAAGCAATGCGTCCATGCGGTTCATCCCTTCAGTTCGCGGATTCTCTCGATGTCAAACGTGCCGTAACGCTGATAGAGCCGCATGGCCAGGGCGATCAGCAACGCCGTTGTGGCCAGCCCGATGACGATGGCGGTCAGGACCAAGGCATGCGGCAGGGGGTCCACCATCAGTCGGGGACCGCCGGTGGGAGACAGGACTGGGGCGAATCCTCCCAGCCGGAATGCCGCCAATACAAAAAACAGGTTGACGGCCGACTCCGCGATGATCAGGCCAACGATGATCCGGATCAGGTTGCGCTTTGCCACCACCCCGTAGATCCCGACGCAGAACAGCAGGAGACAAAGCACGAACTCCTTCATGGTTCCCTCCTGGAGCCGGCGGCGACCTGGTGGGGTGGCTCGGCTGGGCCGACAGCACTGCCCTGGTTCCCCGGCTCCGACCCGCCGTCGGGCGCCGCGGACTCCCAGTCGAAACGGAACGTCACCAGGGCCAGAAAGATGGCGAACAGGCCGGCGCCGACCTTGAGGCAGATCGCCAGGTTCGACAGCGGGATCGTCCCCGCGCTAATCAGGTTGAAGGGCGTTCCCTTGGGCAGGACGTTCAGGAAAAAGACCCCCCCTGTAAACCCTGCCAGGGCGATCAACACAAACAGGAGAGCGCCGAGGCTTTCCAGGGTCGTGACCAGCCGGCTCGGGATCGTCGCCAGGGCCTCGTCCCTTCCGAACGCCAGGACCAGGTGGACGAAGGACAGGGCGATAACGACCCCCCCCACGAATCCGCCACCGGGTGTCAGATGGCCATGCAGAACGATGTAGATCCCGTAAAGCAGGATCAGGCCCACCGTCAGGCGGGTCACCGTCTTGACAATCAAAGTCATGCCGGAGGACTGGGTTCCATTCATCGTCAGCCCCTCCCGGGCCCTGGGGACTCCCGGCGAGCCGAGCGCCTCAACACCGTCAGCACTCCGACGACCGCGCAGAACAGGACCGTGGCTTCGCCGAGGGTGTCATAGGCGCGGTAATCAAGAATCACGGCTGCCACCACGTTGGCGGCCCCGGTTTCCGGCAGCCCCTGTTCCAGGTAGCTGTTGGCTACCCGCAACAGCGGGTGTCCGAACGCGGGAAGGTTGGCAAAAGCCTGCGTTCCCACGTACAGGAATCCCGCAATAAACAGCACCGCCACCAGGACGCCTGCCAGCCGGCCGCCGGTGGGAGACGACGGCAGGCGCTCCCGGAGGGTGGCACGGATCAGCAGGATGAGCGCGATGATTTCAACCGCCAACTGGGTGATGGCGACATCAGGGGCCTGCAGGATGAGGAACGCGACGGAGAGCAGCAGGCCCACCGCCCCTACGGCCACCACGGAGGAAAGGAGATCCCGCACCTCCAGTGCGATCACCGCGCCAATCAGCATCAGGACCAGCAGGATGTCCAGAATGGGCATGAGTTCATCCTTCCAGTGCCAGAATAAGCAACAGCAGACCGGCCAGACACCAGGTCACATAGCGGGGAAGCAGGCCGTTATGGGCGCCGCCCAGCTGCCGACTCAACCACAGGACCGCTGTCTTGCCGACTTCGTAGGGATCCAGGCGCCGGTCCCGGGCCGGAGGGTAGATCCTTCGCAGGACCGGCAAGCGTTCCACCGCCTGGTAGAAGTGCACCCCGGAGACCCGCATCGCTGGATGCAACGCCAGCTTCTCGCCGCCGATGAACGGTTCGACCACCCTGATCTTCCCCCACCACGACCACATCGCGGGCAGGAGTCCCACGGCCAAGGCCAGCAGCAGGAGCAGAGTTGCCGCAGGAGCGTCCCACAACCCTGGGATCGCCACGTGGCTGCCCGCCGCCGGCAGAATGAACAAGGTCAAAGGTATGGGTACGGCCAGAACGCCGAAGACGACGCAGCAGAAAGCCAGGACAGCAGGGGGGATTTCCGAAAGGAATCCCGGCTGTACTCTTTCCGGGCTCGTCGCCGGCTCGCCCGCGGCTCCGCCCCTGTCGCGGGGCGCCGGGGAAGTGAGGAAAACGGCGTGCAGAAGCTTGGCGAAACTGGCCAGGGTCAACGCCGTGCCGAACATGGCCGCGGTTAGCCAGAGGAACCAGAGCCTGTCCCCGCTCTGGATGACGCCTTGGTACACCAGCCACTTCGAAGCGAACCCGTTAAGGGGAGGAATCCCCGAGATTGCCAGTGAGGCCACCAGGAAGGATGCAAACGTCCAGGGCAGCTTGGAAGCCAGGCCTCCAAGCCGGGCCAGATCGCCGGTGCCCGCGCTTCTTTCGGCGTTGCCGGCACACAGGAACAGTCCGGACTTGTAAATGGCGTGGTTCAGCATGTGGAACAGGCCGCCCGCAATTCCCACCGGATGACCAGTCCCCAGTCCCAGGACCATGTAGCCCACCTGGCTGACTGCGTGATAGCCCAACAGACGCTTCAGGTCGTGCTGGACGAGCGCCATCATGACCGCCGCGAGGATCGTGAAAGCTCCCAGGCCCATCAGCAACGTGTGCAGTGCCGGGGTGAGGACAAAAACCTCCATGACCAGGCGGGCCAACAGGTAAATCCCCAGGAGCTTGTCCAGGGATGCCGGCAGATAGGCGGTTACCGGCACTTCGGCGTCCTCGGCAGTGTCTGGGACCCAGGAGTGGAACGGGAACGCCCCCGCCTTCGCCAACGCGCCCGACAACAGGCACAGAAAGGCGATGACTCCGGTCCAGTCGCCAGCCAGATCGATTCTGAGATTCGAGAAGCTCAGGTCCGCCGCTGCGGTCTCGCCTTTCAGCCTCCACAACAGTCCGAAGCCGAGCAGCATCAGGATGTCGGCAGCCCCCACCACCACAAACGCCTTCTTGGCAGTCAAAGCGGCGCGCTCGCCGCGGCCCAGCGAGATGAGGAGGTAAAGGAGCAATCCCAGGATGCCCCACGCCACCAGGAACAGCAGGAGATTGTCGGCGAAGATCGACACTTCGGCCATCGCCAGGGTCAAGATCATGCCGGCCCAAAACCCGATTCGACCGGGATGGCGCCCCATGTGCTCCAGCGAGTAGAGTCCGATCAAGACGAAGAAAAAGACTGCAAAAAGGCCCACAAAACCGGAGAGGGCGTCGAACCGGAACAACACCTCGTTCATGGCAGTCCGGCCTCCTTCCGGAGCCGTGCGGTCTTTTCCCGGGACAGCCGGATCAGCTCCGCCCCTCGCATGAGACGGCGCCCGCAGGGATCGGCCACCACCAGCCGTTCAGTACAGCAATAACAGGGATCGATGGCCGCCAGGATGATGGTGGCGTCGGCCAGCGAGGCACCACGGATCGTCGCCTTGAAAGTCGGCAGATTGACATAGGTTGGAGCCCGAACCTTGTGCCTGACGGGACGGTTGGTGCCGTCGGTCCGGACATAGTGGAAGGTCTCCCCCCGTGGTGCTTCCACGTTTCCGATACCCTCACCTGGCGGAATCTCCGGAACCCCGGCGTCGATGGGCCCGGAGGGAAGTCGCTCCAGGCACTGGCGAAGGATTCCCACCGACTCGAACAACTCTTGGACGCGGACGACCAGTTTGGCGAAAACATCCCCCTCCTCGCAGGTCACCACCTGCCACGAGACGCGGGAGTACGCGCCATAGGGACAGTCCTTCCGGATATCCCGTGGCAGGCCGGAAGCACGGGCGGTGGGACCCACCGCGGCGTAATCCAAAGCCGCTTCCCGGGACAGGACGCCGACTCCCTTCAGCCGCGCGTGCAGAACCGGATCGTCGAGGACGGCTGCACGGAGCATTCTCAGGGTGGGGACGATGGAATCGAGCTTCTTCAGAACCACCGGGATGTCCTGGTCATGAAAGTCGCGACGGACCCCGCCCGGCCGGAACATGGCATAGTTCTGCCGGTTGCCGGTCAGGAGTTCCAACGCGTCCAGGATCTCTTCGCGCAGCTTCCAGACCCACATGTAAACCGTGTCGTAACCGAGAAAGTGGCCGGCCAGCCCCAGCCACAGGAGATGGGAGTGGATCCGCTCCGCTTCCGCCACGATAGTGCGGATGAACTCGGCCCGTTCGGGGATCTCACACCCCGCCACGTCCTCCAGGGCGCGGGCGTAAGCGTAGGGGTGACTGGTTGAACAGATGCCGCAGATCCGCTCCACCAAGAAGAGACCTTGGTCGAAGCTGCGCTCCTCCGACAGCTTCTCGATCCCGCGGTGGTTGTAGCCGAGCCGGATGTCAAGATCCAGGACCTGTTCCCCCTCCACCGTGAGGGTGAAAAAGACGGGCTCTTCCTGAAGGGGATGGTAAGGGCCGATGGGGATGGTGGTCGGAGGTGCCGTCGAAGTCGTCATCTCTCCCCTCCCTCACGGATGGCGTTTGGATCCCACTCCACGTAGTCGCGCCTGAGCGGGTGGACACCGGCCGGCCACTCGTCGGACAGTAACAGGCGGCGCAGGTCGGGATGGCCCGGAAAATCGACTCCAAACAGCTCGTGGATTTCCCGTTCGATGAAACCCGCGGCGGCCAGGACCGGGGTCAGAGACGGTGCCGACGGGGACGACCGGTCGGTGATTAGGCGCAGGGTGACGATCAGGTCGGCGGGATCAAAGACAAAGTGATAGAGAATCTCGATGCCTTCGTGGGCGTCCACCGCCGATGCGGTGGCAAAACGGCAGCCCAGTTCCCGGTACAGCCAGCCAACGATATCCCGCAAGGCTTCGGCATGGACTGGAATGTAGATCCGGCGCGCGGAAGGCACTTCCGCCCGGCCGATGAAGGAACCGAAGCGCGCGGCGAGCCCGGCAGTCAGTTCGGTTGCAGTCATGGCCTCTCCTCCAGCCGGGTCGCGTCCGATTCCGAGCGGGCGGCTGAAGCCTGAACCCGCTGGATCAGCTTGACCACACCCGCAATCAAGGCCTCCGGTTTGGGCGGGCAACCGGGGATGTAGACATCGACCGGAATGACGTGGTCTACCGGAACCGGACAGTTGTAACTGTTGACGAACATGCCTCTCGAAAGGGAACACTCCCCGACAGCCACCACCAGGCAAGGCTTGGGGGCCATCTCGTAGAGGCGCTTCAGACGTTGGGCGGATTGCCGGTTGCAGGATCCCGTCACAACCAGCACATCGGCATGCTTGATGCTGCCGGTCAGAAGCATGCCGAAACGCTCCACGTCAAAACGCGGGGTCAGGCAGTCCAGGACCTCGATGTCGCAGTTGTTACAGCTCCCCGTGGAGAGGTGGAACAACCAGGGTGATTTCAGCAGCGCTTTCAACTGGATGCCCATGACCTTCGCCTCAATGACCCGCCACGGCCAGGCCCACTGCGAGCAGGGCCGCCACCGCCGTGGGACCCCAGAAGAACCGCAGCGCCTGATCTGTGCGGACCCGTGGATTTGTGTTTCTCACCACCGTGATGACGGCCAGCAGGACGACATACTTGAGAACGGCGGCGGCCCATTGGGCGGGATTCGTACCCAGCCCTCCCAGGAACAGAAGGAGAAGGAGAAACGGCAGCGCGAACAGCAACATGTGCCGGGTCAGGCGGAACAGCGCCAGGGCCGCGCCGGAGTATTCGATCAGTGAGCCACCCGCCAGTTCGGTCTCGGCTTCCGGCTGATCAAATGGAACCAGGGTCAGTTTGGCCTGGACGCACACAATCGCTGCAATCAGCGCCAGCAGACCCGAGGGTGTCCAGGCGAAGCTGCCGGCGGTCTCCTGCCAGGCGATAAGCTCCTCCAGCCGGAACTGTCCACCGGCCTTGACGACAGGGACAATCAGGGCCAGCAGGAACGGCAGCTCATAACCCAGCAGGAGCTGCATTTCCCGTGACGCTCCGACACTGGCCAGGGGGTTGCGGGAGGCGAATCCCCCGAGGATTCCCGCCAGGGGCGGGATCAGCAGCAGGTAGAGAACGACGATCCAGTCGCCCACAAATCCCGGGTGGCTGCCCACGGCTGTCACCCAGAGAATGGTCGAGCCCAGGGCGGCTGCGGCGAAGGCCACCAGGGGTGCTGCCAGGAAAAGGAGTCGGTGGGCTCCCTCCGGCACCAGAGTCTCTTTGCCGGTAAGCTTGATGAGGTCCCACAGCGGCTGCAACAGCGGAGGACCCACCCGGTAGTGGACTCGAGCCGTCACCTTGCGGTCAAACCACCCGGCGGCCAGTCCCGCCAGCCCCGTCAACAACACACCGAACAGGAGAAGGTAGACCGGATAGATCATGCCAACTCCCTTCTCCAATGGGTGGAGTGCACCAGCAGGCGGCCGATGCGGTAGGTCTGCTCGGGCAACTCATCGCCGCCCGGCCAGACAGACAGAGCCTGGTGGGGACAGGTCACGACACACTGGGGAGGGTTGTCCTGTGAGGAGCGGCCCGCGCAGAAATCACAGTTGTGGGTGAGGTATGGCACCAGCTCCGGCAGGATGGTCCCATACGGACATGCGTGGGAGCATGAGCGGCAGCCCACGCAGCGCAGGTGATGCCGTACCAGCATGTTGCCCAGCTCCGGCCGCTGTTCGAGGGCCTGCCTCGGACAGGCGTCGACACAGTGCGGATGCTCGCACCGGCGGCAGACGACGGCATAGCCTGCCAGCTCCCGCAGAGCTAGAACACCGTTGTTGTCGGGGTGGGCCGGATAGCTGCAGACTGCTGTACAGGGCGCACAGGACGCCATGAAGCAGACATCCAGATCGATCCGTAACAACGGACCCGGCAGCGCGGCCGGCGGCGTGTCCTCGGGACCCTGCAACATCACGGCGGCACAGGTGGTGATGGGACGATCGGTTTCAACTTGGCCGTCGGCCATGGAACTCCTTTCTCAGTCCCAAAGACCGTCAAAATCCCGGATGTCGGAATACCGGAAGACCGGTCCATCGACGCAGCAGTAGTAAGTGCCGAGCCGGCAATGGCCGCACTTACCAAAGCCGCAGGACATGTTCTTTTCCATGGACAACCAGATCGATTCTTCCTTGAAGCCCAGGTTCAGCAGCTTCCGGGTGGTGTGCTTCATCATGATGGGCGGACCGCAGACCACCGCCACCGCCCGTTCCAGGTTCACCTCCAGGTTGTCCAAAATGGTGGTCACCACGCCCACCGGACCGTTCCAGGTCTCGTCACCACGATCAACGGTGAGGCGCAGATCCAGGTCGGGCCTCCGAGACCAGCTCTCGATCTCGTTCCGGTAGAGGAGTTCCGAAGGGGAACGACACCCTCCCCGGAAAATGAGTTTCTCCAGCTCGGAAGACAGGTCGAACAGCGCATACATCAGGCTCCGCAGCGGCGCAAAACCGCAGCCGCCGCCCACAACCACGACCTGGCGCCCGCGGAACTCGTCCAGGGGATAGCCGCGACCGAAGGGGCCCCGCAAGCCGACCACCTCTCCCTCCTTCAACCGGTGAAGACCCTCGGTGACCCGGCCCACCCGCATCACAGTCACTTCCAGCGCGTCCTCGCGCTGCCAGTGGGAGGAAGGCGTAAAAGGAGCCTCACCGACCCCCGGGAGACTCATCTCGATGAACTGACCCGGGCGGAACAGCAGCGGCTCTTCAGGCCGAAGCCGGAAGGTCCGGATGGTAGGGGTTTCCTCGATGACCTGAAGAACCTTGGTTTCAACCGGCCGATACGGATTCAGCTCCAGGCTCATGCGTCACCCTGCGGATGATGCGCCGGATGTCGATGCCGGCAGGGCAGGCTTCGATACAGCGCCCACAACCTGAACAGGCATTCATCCCTGCAACTCTCGGGAAGAACTCGAACTTCTTCAGGTAACGGTTGCGAAGTCTCATCCAAAGCCGGGGTCGGGGGTTCCCGCCGCCGGCGACTCGGGCGAAGTTCTTGAGCAGGCAGGCGTCCCAGGTGCGGTAGCGCGTGAACGTGCCGTCAGAGCCATGCTCTGAGAGCAGGAAGCAGTGACAGGTGGGACAGATCGTATTGCAGGCGCCGCACTCGACACAGGTGCGCGACTCCTCCTCCCACATGTTGGGGGTGGCCCCCGCAAAGGCACCCTGGAATGCCGACTGGTGGGGAATCTGCTGGCGCAGTACCTGGGCCTGGAGCTCGTGCAGCAAGAAGGTCCGACGCGAGGTCCGGACGTCGATGTCCTCACTGGAGGCTGGTTCGAAGAGGTCGCGGTGCAGGGCAGTCAGCCGACGGCCCTGCTCGCTGCCGATCTGGACCAGCCAGCGTCCGGGCAGGGCGCTGAGGTTGAGGTCAAAGCCATCCTCCGGCCAGGGGCTACCGTCGAAAACCGGGCAAAAGCACGTTTCCAGCAGAGTGCTGCAGTCAGCGGAGATGATCAGGGTTTCTGCACGGTCGCGTTGATAGAAGGGGTCCGCACGCCCGCCGGATTCCAGGAACACCTGGTCGAGTATCCGGAGGGCGCGCAGGTCACAGGCTTTCACGCCCGCCAGGCAGAGGGGCTTCGGCCTTGGGGGGATCGCACTGAAGCCGAAGCCCATGGCGACGATCTGCCTGGCAGGGAAGAAGAAAGCTTTGAGCGGTTCGATGGCGCGGGCGCCGCTCGGATCGGCCTGGCTGGCAGCCTCGGCCAATGGTAGGTAAGTCTGCTTACCGGCAGTCCCGGTGCAGACCAGGACCCGGAAGGCATCTTCCAGACGCACCAGCAGTTCGCCGAGACCGTTGGGGCTGAGTCGCAGCAGTTCAGTCACCTTGAGCCTCCACGGGCGCTTCGATCGTTTCCAGCCGCCCGTTCTCCAGTCGTCCGGCAAGTTCGCGGCACAACTCCGTCACCACCCGGTTGGCGCAGGCCACGTCGTCTGGCCTGAGAGACTCGTGCTGCTCGGCTGAGGCCGGTTCCAGGGCCGAGTAGAATTCCTCCAGCAGACGTCGTCCCTTGGCGGTGGCATGGACGTTGATCCCGCGACGGTCGACGGGATCGATGGCCCTTCTCACCAGCCGGTGTTCCTCGAGCCGGTCCAGGATGCGCGAAACCCGACTCCGGCTTAACCCCAGCCTTCGCGCCAGATGGCGCACCGGGATTTCTTCATCCCAGCGGAATTCATGCAGGCAGCGCAAATCGCTCTGACGTAGCCGGTGCCGGCGGGCAACCTCCCGCTCCAGCCGCTCGAACAGGCCGCAGTAAAGTGTCAAACCCCGGACCAAACCCCAGGTAGGCTCAACGCCCAAGCCACCCATACTCCCTGAATAGGGGCAATTCCGCTGCCAAAGGCAAATGTGGTTTGATGAGCAACCATAGTTAATTCACAAATAATGAGTTGCGGGACTTTTTCCGGGTTTGCCTGTGTGGTGTTCCAGAGAAAGTTCTGTTGAATAACTCAGCAGGCGTGAGGGCTTTTCCGGCACTCGAGCCGACCAAGGCCATCCACGCTGGGGGGCATCTTCATTCGCCGAAACTGCCGGGCCCACACAGCCTTCCCGGGTCGCCGGGTAGGCCGGGCTCCCCGGTTCCAGGTAGGGCCATCCACATCCACTCCGCCAACCCGTCCGGAAGACGAGGCCCCATTCACCGCGGATGTCTTGCCGTTGGCCGCCTAAGGGAGCCGCTCAAAGGTTGCCGCTTCTTCGCAGGCACCCGACGGCACTATGCTCAACTCAGGATGCAACCCAGGGTTGAACCCGCGAGACGTTCATCGTTTCTGACCGCATGGGCGGTGCTATTGGTGCTGTCCGCTCTCCTGCTGGGGTCCCTTTCCGTCTTCACTTTCGGAGCGGTCTGCTTCTCGGGGCTCTTCTACCTGTGGTGGAGGGAGCTGCCAGGGCGCCGGAAGGAACTGATCCACCTGGTCAATGGTGCGATGCTGGGTCTCTCGACAGTCTGGTTCGTCCTGAACATCGTGACTGAGTTTCTGCAGAGCGACCTCTTTCGATTCGGTCTGGTGGCGGTCGGGTTCCTCTATCCTCCACTCATCATCCACCTGTATTACCTGGAGGCGACCGAGGATTCCGGGCCCCGGCCGGTGTGGAAGAAAGTCACGCTGGTGGCGTATGTCCTCGGCTTGACATCTTCCGCCTATGTGGTCGGTCTGGTGTTCGGGGCGCTGCCGATCACCTCCGACCTTCAGGTGGTTGCGGTGCTGCTGGGCATGTCCGGCCTCTTTATCTTCGCCGGCGGCTTCAGCGCTTACATGCTCTCCCGGAGCCCGCTGCGCAAGGGGAAGGAACGCAGTAACCGTGAACAACGGCGGATGAACATCGCCCTGCTGGTGGGCATGGCGTTGATGCTCGGGGCCGTCGTTTTCGCGGGCCTCGGTTCCTATGACTTCACCGCCTTTTTCAGCGTAGTGTCACGGGCCCTGCCGCTGATTTTCCTCTTCGTCAATTCCTATTATGAGAACCGTTTCGAGTTTTTCGACGTTTTCGTCAAGCGCGCCACCTTTTTCTTTCTCGCCCTGATGACCCTGCTGGCGTACTTCAGCCTGGCGCCGCTGCTGATCGGCCGGGTGGAGCTGGAGAGCTGGCAGCTCCCCTGGGTCTACTCCCTGACGTTGCTGCCGCTAGTGCTCGGACTGCGCTGGGCCTATCAGTCGCTGAGCGCCTGGCTCGACCGGCACTGGCTGGGAAGGGTCTTCAGCCCGACCGAGGCTGCAAAGTTCTTCTTTGAGGGCCTGGGAACGGCGACTTCCCAGGCCGATCTGGTTGCCGCCGCGGAAACCCGCCTGACGCAAATCTTCCAGGCGCCCGTGGCATTGCGCTTGGGAAGCGGGGCGGACGACTCTCCCGTGGGCTTCACCGTCACAAATCGGGTCGCCATCCCCCGCCACGATCACGAAGGAGGCTGGATTCTCCTGGGCCCGCGGCCGCAGCAGACACCGTGGTTTGCCGGTGATCTGACCCTGCTGTCCGCCATGGCCGAAGTGTTTGCCTACATGCTCCAGAACATCCGTCTCCAGCTTCGCAAGCAGGAGCAGGAGAAGCGCGAGCAGCAGCTCGTCCTGGAGGCGTCCCGCTCGGAGCTGAAGGCACTGCGGGCCCAAATCAATCCCCATTTCCTGTTCAACGCCCTGAATGTCATAGCCAGCCTGACTCATCGGGATCCGGACCGGGCTGAGGCGGTGGTGGAGGAGCTGGCCGAGGTGTTCCGCTACACGCTGAGTCGCTCGGAGCAGGAGTGGGTCCGGCTGGAGGATGAGCTGGGTTTTGTAAGGGCTTACCTGTCGGTGGAAAAAGCCCGCTTCGGGGATCGGCTCCAAGTGGAGGTCCAGGCCGATGCCGCCGCCGAGCAGTGCCTGATTCCGGCCATGATCGTACAGACACTGGTGGAGAACGCGATCAAGCATGGAGTTTCAGCCGTCCGTGCCGGAGGCTGCATCCGGATCTCGGCCGGTCTCGTGGGCGACCGGCTTCATCTGGCTGTGGCCGACAACGGCCCGGGGATTGACCACAACGGCGAAGCCTCCCCTCGCAAGGGAGCCGGTTATGGACTGAAGAACGTGCGCAGCCGGCTGGCTGGCTACTTCGGAGAATCGGCGTCGCTTGAGGTGGCTCGGGACGATGCCTCCGGGATGACGGTGGCCCTGATCCAGATGCCGGCAAACCTGGCGGCAGGCGTACCGGGGAGGAGCCGGTGATGGATGCCGGGCTGAGGATTCGCACCCTGCTGGTGGACGACGAGGAATATGCCCGGCTGCGGATGCGCGACCTGCTGGCGAACTGCGAGGACGTGGAAATCGTGGGCGAAGCCCGGGACGGCGACGAGGCTCTGGCGGAAATTGCCGGACTCCGGCCGGACCTCGTATTCCTGGATATCCAGATGCCGGGCCGTTCCGGGCTGGAGGTGGCGGCGTCGGCCCCACCGCCGCGGCCCTGGTTCATCTACTGCACTGCCTTCGATCAGTATGCGTTGAAGGCGTTCGAGACCCATGCCTTGGACTACCTGCTGAAGCCGATCAGCCGTTCACGGCTCAACCGTGCCCTGGACCGAGTGCGGGAGGCATTCTCACAGACGGCTGTTTTCCGCCGGGAGTTCCAGTCCGCCGAACGCACCCAGGCGAGACTGATGCCGCAGCGCTTGCCCCGCCTGGCAACCTTGGATCTTGCGGCCACTTGTGAACCGGTGAAGGGAGTCGGCGGAGACTACTACGATTTCCTTCCGCTGGGAGGCGAAACCCTGGGTATAGCGCTGGGTGATGTGTCGGGAAAGGGCATTTCAGCGGCGCTGTTGATGGCAGGGTTGCAGGGCAGGCTGCAGGCGCTGGCGGCCGAGTGGTCCCATCGTTTGCCGGAACTGATGGCGCGTGTGAATCGTTCTTTATGCAAGGTCACTGAAAGCAGCCGCTTCGTGACTTTCTTCTACGGTGTGTATCGCGGGGGCGACCGCCGACTGGATTATGTCAACGCCGGTCATCTCCCGCCGATCCTGTCTCGGGGCGCCACCGGAGAGGTGGTCCGGCTGGATGCGGGTGGAGCGGTTCTGGGGGTACTGGAGGATGCGGCCTATACCCCGGGCTCAGTAATGATCGGGCCCGGTGACACGCTGGTGCTGTTCACCGACGGGATCAGTGAAGCGACCAACCAGGCGGGGGACGAGTTTGGAGAGCAGCGGCTGCTGGAGGTGCTGATGAATGCCTCGGATCTGGCCGCCGTAGACGTCGCGTCCCGGATCAGGGCGGCGGCCAGGGATTTCCGTGGGGAGCTGGATGCTCATGACGATCTCACCCTGATTGTTGCGAAGGGGATCTGAACATGGCAACCCTGAGAGTACTGGTGGTGGATGACGAGGCGCCGGCGCGCGAGCGGCTCCGGGACCTGCTCGAGCCTTTCCCCGATCTGGAGGTGGTGGGGGAGGCTGAGAACGGCGAGGAAGCCCTCGGCCTGATCGCCCGGCTGCAGCCGGACGCCGTCTTCCTGGATATCCAGATGCCGGGCTGCTCGGGGATGGAAGTGGCAGCTTCACTGCCGCCGCACCGGCCCAAGGTGGTCTTCTGCACCGCCTACGACCGGTATGCGCTGGAGGCCTTCGAGGTCCATGCGGTGGACTACCTGCTCAAACCGGTGAACCGGGTGCGCCTTGCCCGGGCGGTGGAACGCCTGCGCGAGCAGCAGGATCCGTCGCTGGAGGCAGTGCTGCAGGATTCCCCTCCAACCCGGTTCCTGGCCCGGAAGGCCAATCGGTACCGGGTGATCCCCCGCGACCAGGTCCAATGTTTCGTGTCGGACGGTGGTCTGACCCAGCTCTGGACGAACGACCAGTTCTATTGGATGGATCCCACGCTGAACGACCTCGAAGCGCGCCTCGCCAAGGCGGGATTCTTCAGGATCTCCCGGCAGGCCCTGATCAACCTGGACCACTTGGAGGAGGTCGTTCCACTCCTGGGAGGCTACGGTCAGGTCCGTATGGCCGGGGGACGAACCCTGGACGTGAGCCGACGGCGACTGAAGCCGCTGATGGAGCTCCTGCAAAGGAGTTGAGGGCAAAGACCATGAAATTCCTTCGGCTGATTCTTCGCAACCTGCTGCGAAACAAGCGGCGGACGCTACTGACGGTTTCCAGCATTGCGGTGTCTCTGTTTCTGGTGGCGACATTGAGGACACTCCTCACGGAGCTGCAGAACCCCCCGGAGACCCCGGACTCGGCGCTCCGGCTGGTGGTGCGCCACCGGGTCTCACTGTTCAATGCGCTGCCCTCTTCGCACCGCGAGAAGATCGCCCAGGTGGAAGGAGTGGAGACCGTCGCCGGGATGTTCTGGTTCGGTGGAATCTATAAGGAGCCGTCCAACTTCTTTGCCAACTTTTCGGTCGACTCGGATCAGTTCTTCGCGGTTCACCCTGACCTGATCCTGCCGGAGGAGCAGAAGAAGGCTTTCCAGGAGGACCGGACCGGCTGCGTCGTCGGCAACAATCTGGCCCGACGCTTCGGCTGGAAACTCGGCGACCGGGTCTTTCTGGAGAGCACCACCTGGCCCATCAATGTGGAGCTGACGATCCGCGGCATCTACGAGGGGGGTTCCGATCTGGGGACGACCCTGTATTTCCACTGGGATTACTACAACGAGCTGATGAAGCAGCGTTTTGGTCAGTGGGATAACACGGGGATGTTCGCGGTGAGGGTCGCTGCGCCTGAACTGGTACCGGTGGTGGCGGAACGGATCGACGAGCTGTTCCGGAACTCCAGCTTCCCCACCAAGACCGAGTCCGAGAAGGCCTTTCTGTTGGGATTCGTCTCCCTGTTGGGGGATGTACAGTTTCTGATCACCAGCATCGTGACAGTGGTGGTGTTCACTGTCGTGCTGGTGGCCGCCAACACCATGGCCATGTCGATCCGGGAGAGGGTCAGGGAAATCGGCATCCTGAAAGCGCTGGGCTTCCGGCGCCGTCATGTGCTGGTATTGCTGGTGGGGGAGTCGATCCTGCTGGCGACGGCAGGAGCGGTGCTGGGGGCGGGCGGAGCCCGCCTGTTGTTTGGGAATCTGGACATGGCTCTGCTCACCAGTGGATTCATCCAGCGGTTCTGGGTGACCCCGGGCACCCTGCTGCTGTGTCTGGCGATCGGCATCGGCGTCGGGGTGGTGTCTGCAGGCATTCCGGCCTGGCAGGCGTCCCGCCGTCCGGTCGTGGACGCCTTGGGGAGAGTGGTATGAAGATCCCGTTCAAATACAGCATCCGCAGCCTGCTTGTGCGGCGAAACAGCACGTTGATGACAGCGGTGGGAATCGGCCTGACCGTTGCCATCGTGGTGGTTATGATGGCGATGATCCGGGGTCTGGATCTCACGTTCCTGGAGACCGGAGACCCGCTCAACCTGGTGGTGATCCGGAAGGGTTCGCTCAACGAAGTGAACAGCTACTTCGGGCGGAGCCTCTTCGATACCGTCCGGTTCCTGGACGGTATCCAGCGGGATGAGCAGAACCAGCCGCTGGCGGTGGGAGAGATCATCGTGGTCATCAACCATCGCCGCAAGAGCGGTGATGAATCCAATATCACCATCCGGGGCACCACGGAGAATGGTTTCCGCCTTCGGCCCGAACTGCAGGTGGTGGAGGGCCGCCGGTTCAACCCTGGAGTGCGGGAGTTCCTGGTGAGCCGGTCCCTGCGCGACCGTTTCGAAGGTCTCGACATCGGCTCGACGCTCTCCCTCAACGGAGCCGACTGGAGGATCGTGGGGATTTTCGAGGCAAAAGGCGGAGCCTACGACTCGGAGATCTTCGCCGCCTATGAAGACATCGCCCAGGCCTGGCAACGGCCCATCTATTCTTCGATCCTCCTGCGGGCAGCTTCGGATGCCGACGCTGAACGGCTTGTCAGGCGGATCTCCGATGACCAGCGGATCCAGCTCGATGCCATCCGCCAGCCCGACTACTATGCCGAACAGACGGTCTCGTCCATTGGAATCAAGGCGCTTGCGGTGTTTCTGGCGGTCATCCTGGGGATCGGATCCTGTTTCGCCATCATGAACATGATGTACGGCACGGTAATGTCGCGCCAGCAGGAGGTGGCCACATTGCGCGCCCTGGGTTTCCGGCGTCGCAGCATCCTGGCTTCCTTCCTGCTGGAATCGGCGGTCCTCGGACTGTTGGGCGGAATCGTGGGGTGTCTGCTGGGTTCGCTGTTCAACGGCTATTCTGCCGGCACCTCGAACTTCTCCTCCTTCAGTGAAGTGGTGTTCAATTTCCGGGTCACCCCGGACATCATCCTGCGCGGCCTGCTGTTCTCCCTGGTCATGGGGATCATCGGAGGCTTCTTACCTGCACGGCGGGCGGCTTCGGTCCGCCTGGCCGATGTGCTGAGGCAGTGATGAAAGAAGATCTGAAGGCATTACGCATCGAAAAGGACAAGAAAGGCGGCTTCCAGGCGGGCGCCGGGGGGCGGGTCTGGATGGTACTGTGCCTGGTCCTCCTGGCCGCCCTGCTGGGAGTCTCGTACCTGGCCTTCTGGAACCCGCCGCCGGACCCGGCACCGTCGGTTGCCGTGGCGGACGCCGGATCGACACCTCCCCCGGTGGAGAAGACGGGACCTCCTCCGGGACGCGAGGTTCTGATCGCCTCCGGCTACGTCGTGGCTCACCACAAACATGAACTGGGCTCGAAAGTCATGGGAAGGGTGGAGTGGATCGGCGTGGAGAAGGGCGACTTCGTGCGCAAGGGCCAACTGCTGGTGAAGCTCGAGGACCGCGAATACCGCGCGCAACTGGAGCAGGCCAGGGCCTCGCTGAAGCTGGCCGAAGAGCGGCTGGCCGAGCTGGAGGCGGGATCGCGACCCGAGGAGATCCGCCGGGCGGAGGCCGACCTGAAGCGGGCGGAGGCCGAGCGTTACGACGCCAAACTGGAACTGGAACGCCTCCAGGGACTGCTCAAGGTGGGAGTTGTTTCCCAGCAGCAGGTGGACAACGCCCAGGCCCGCTTCGATATGGCCGATGCCGCCGTCCGATCGGCTGTTCACAGCCTGGAGTTGTTGCGTCTGGGACCGCGGGAAGAGCAGATCCGGCAGGCTCGGGCGGAGGTGGAAAGGGCCCGGGCGGCGGTCCAGTATGCGGAAACCATGCTCGACGCCACCGAAATCCGGGCCCCCATTACCGGCACGGTCCTGCGCAGGATCGCGGAAGTGGGCGAGATGATCACTACCTCTTTTGCAGGTGAGGGTGGCGCCAAGTCCGCCGTGGTGGCGCTGGCGGACCTGCAGGATCTGCAGGTCGAATTGGATATCGCCCAGACGGATTTCAACCGGATCTCGCCGGACCACGAGTGCCGCATGACCCCGGAGGCCTACCCGGACCGGGAGTATAGGTGCGTCATTGACGAAATCTCCCCGGAGGCGAACCGGCAGAAAGCTTCCATCCAGGTCAAGGTGAAGATCCTGGAGCCGGACAGTTACCTGCGTCCGGAAATGAGCGCCCGGGTGACGTTTCTGCGAAGAGAAGGAGAATCGCAATGAGTGAGCTGCTGGTGGAGATCCGTCAACTCAGCAAAGTGTTCCGCCGGGATTCCGTGGAGGTCAAGGCGCTGGATCATATCGATCTGGAAATCCATGCCGGTGAATTCGTGAGCCTGATGGGGCCGTCGGGCTCGGGCAAGAGCACGCTGCTGAATATCATCGCGGGTATCGACCGCCCCACCAGTGGGACCGCCCGGGTGTTGGGGACCGACCTGTCGACCCTGTCCGAGGATGAGCTTGCCGCATGGCGGAACGAACACGTGGGCTTCGTGTTCCAGCACTTCAACCTGATCCCGGTGCTGACGGCGTACGAAAACGTGGAGTTGCCGCTGCTGCTGACCCGGCTGAGCAAGCAGGAACGCCGCGAGCACGTGGTCACGGCGCTGAAGGTCGTCGGTCTGGAAGACCGGATGGAGCACTATCCCCGCCAGCTTTCCGGGGGCCAGGAGCAGCGGGTCGCCATCGCGCGAGCCATTGTCACTGACCCCTCGTTCATCCTGGCGGACGAGCCCACCGGGGATCTGGACGCCGAATCCGCGACCGAGGTTCTCAACGTCCTGCAGACCCTGAACCGGGACTTCGGCAAGACCATTATCCTGGTGACCCACGACCCCCGAGCTGCCAAGTATGCCAAAGTGAATTATCACCTCGACAAGGGTGTGCTGGTGGATACGGTGGTTGCCGGCGGCGGATAGTCTGCTACACTCCGACGCCGGTGGCGCTGAACCGAACCTGGTTGGCGGGTTTCCTGCTGGTGGCGGGAGTGCATGCAGTCTGGCACTCGTTCCACAGCGTGCCCCCAGCCTGGGACATGGCCCACCACCAGGCCATGGGCTGGACCCTGCTGGAGGCAGCGCAATCCGGCCGTCTGTTGGAAGCCCTGGTGGACGCCAGCGACTACTATCCCCCCTTCGTTTACCTCCTGGAGGCTCTGGTTCTGGCGCTGACGGGCGACCACCGTTGGCTGCCGTTGCTGGTCAACCTGCCGGGCTTGGCTTTGCTGAGCTGGAGCACTTTCCGTCTGGCATGGCTGCTGACCGCCTCCCGGTTTGCGCCCGCGGCCGGCTGGATGGTGCTGGTGGCGCCGTTGATTGCATGGACCAGCCGCGAGTCGCTGCTGGACCCGTGGCTGTCCGCCTGGGTGGCGGCTTCGCTGTTGATTCTGGTCCGCAGTCGTGGCCTGCTGGAACGGAGGTGGGTCTGGGCGATGGCTCTCTCCGTCGCCGCGGGAATGCTCACGAAGTGGAGTTACATCCTGTTTGTGGTGCCGGCGGGGGTCTGGATTGTCGCCGCGGCGCCCGGGCGGCGGCAGCGGTTCCTGAACCTGCTGGACACGGTCCTGCTCAGCGCCCCGCTTTTTCTTTGGTGGTACCTGCCCAATGCCCGGACTCTGTATCAGCGCCTGCAGCATACCGCCGCAGGTGCTGACTGGGAGCTGGACCCTCAACTGGACAGCCTGTTGGGCTGGATTTATTACCCACGCAGCCTGTCCAGCTACTACCTGTTCCTGCCTTTGACCCTGGTCTGGGTCGCAGGGCTGGTGCGTGCGTGGCGGAGCCGAGCGGTGGCCCCGGAACCGTCTGGCAAGGCCGGAGCACCGGGTTCTGCTGCGGGCATCCGGCGCCTGCTGGCGGTTTCGTTGTTGGGCGGTCTGGTACTGCTTACCGTACTCAAGGCCAAGGATCCGCGCTACGTGATGCCGTTGGCGGCCCCGCTGTTCGTGCTGCTGGTGGATTTCTGGAAGGATCGCCCCCGCCTGCTCACCGCGGTCACCGCCTGGGCGGCGGCGCAGTTCTTGCTGGTCAGTTTCCATGTTCCAGGGATTCCAGAGCGGATCGGGTGGTTCGAGCTTCCGGGAGATCGCGCCTATCGATCCATGCGGCAGGAATGGGTCTGGTTCGAGACCTCGTATTTCGGTGTTACCGGTCCGCCCCGTCGTGAGGACTGGAAAATCCGCGAGCTTCTGGGGGAACTGCCGGAGGCTGCGCGTGTGGCTTTCGTGCCGGACGCCGCCTCCTTTCATCCTGGCCTGCTCCACCTGGAAGCGCTACGGCAAGGGCGGAAGCTGGACATCGTTCGCATCGGTAGTGACGACGATTGGCCGGCGCAGCTCGGGAAGGTGGACTGGGTGATTGGAAAGAGCGGTGACCAGGGCATATCCTTGATCACTTCATTCAATGATGAGGTTTACGCTGCCCTGGAAACCCTCAAGTGGCCGTTGGTGAGGACATGGGAGTTACCCGACGGAAGCCGGGCGCTGCTTTGGCGCAGTCCCTCCCTCTCACGATAGTGGTGCCTGTCCACAACGGCGCCGGTGTCTTGCCCAGGACGTTGCCCGCCCTGTTGGCCAACCAGCTCGAAGCGACAGAGATTTTGGTGGTGGACGACGGCTCCACCGACGGGACGGCGTCGTTGCTGGAGTCTTGGGAGAGGTCAGGCCAAATCCGGGTTCTGCGCAACTCCCGCTCTCGGGGTCCGGCGGCGGCGCGCAACCTGGGGGCGGCCGCCGCGACCCATCCCTACCTGCTGTTTGTGGACGCGGATGTGGAGTTGCCGGTGTCGGCTGTCGAGTGGGTACGAGACACCCTGGATCTGTACAGTCACCGGCCGGAGGTGGCCGGTGTGCTGGGCTGCTACACCGACCGCAGCCCGTGGCGGAACTTTGCCAGCCGCTTTCGCAACTTGACCACGGTGCATCTCTACCGCCGGACCGATACCATCAGCCCCTTCCTGCACACGTCGATTTTTGCCGTGCGGCGGAAGGTGCTGGAGGAAGTGGGGGGCTTTGACGAGTCGCTGCGGCAGGCGGAAGATTTCCGGCTGGGCCTGGCTTTGGGTTCACGCGGCTACCGGTTCGTCATCGACTGGCGGATCAGGGCGGCCCACTGGAAACGCTATACGTGGACGGGGATCCTGCGGGAGGACTGGCAACGTGTGGTCGCCCTGTCCCGGGTCCGTCTGACGCCCGTGGAGCGGCGGTTCTCGTGGCGGGCGCATCGCTGGAACCGGCTGATCTCGCTGGCGGTACCGGGCTTGTCGTTGGTGTCAGTGGCGGCGGTACCTTGGCTCGATGGGCTGGGGTGGGTCGGGTTCGGTGCCGGAGTGGGATTGCACGTTCTTCTGCAAAGCGGGCTGTTGAGTTTCTTTGCCAAGCGGGAGGGCTGGGGGTTTGCGGCGGCGGCTGCCGGTTTCCTGTTTGTGGAGTTCCTGTGGGCGGAGCTGGCGATCCTGCGGGGACTGTTGGGAGGGGGGAGGCTCAAAGATTAGAGAGGGGTTCAAGGATTCAAAGGCTCAGGGAATCTGGCAGCTCCAGGTTCGATGGGGTTCTCGGCTTGAGGTTCGAAGGCTGGACACCAGGTCAACCCGCGTCGCGGATCGTAGTCGTCGGTGGACGCAATGACCAGACCCGCTGGGAGATTTGAGCCCCGGCCTCTGCACGGGGGCATGCTCCACCTTGCAAATCATCCAACAAGGTGGCAGATTTGCAAGGATGATAGGGCGTGCCCTGCTCCCCGAAGTGCTCGCAGCTTTGGCCGAGGCGCCAGCCGTGTGTCTGCTGGGCCCGCGCCAGTCCGGCAAGACAACGCTCGCACTCAGGGTGGCGGAGCGCCTTGATGCCCACTACCTCGATCTCGAATCGGAGGCGGATCGAGCGCGTCTGGCCGATCCGGCCGCCTATCTGGAGCTTCACCTCGGCAAGCTCGTGATCCTCGACGAACTGCATCGCGCTCCAAACCTCTTCCCGGTGTTGCGGGGTCTGATCGATCGGTCACGGCGCGAGAGGCGCGGCCCGGGCCGTTACCTCCTGCTCGGCTCGGCGGCACTCGATCTGTTGCGCCAGTCGGGCGAGTCACTGGCGGGAAGGATCCGCTTTCTGGAACTCACCCCGTTTCACCTTGGCGAACCGACCGGAGAATCGGCGGATACGCTCTGGCTGCGCGGCGGTTTCCCCGAGAGTCTGCTTGCATCGAGCGACGCGCGGAGCTTCCGCTGGCGTCGGGACTTTATCCGCACCTACCTCGAACGGGACATCCCTCAGTTTGGACCGCGGGTGGCGGCCGAGACGCTTCGCCGATTCTGGACCATGCTCGCGCACCGCCAAGGCGCGCCGCTTAATGCGGCAGAGCTCGCACGCAATGTGGGCGTGGACGTCAAGACTGCGGCTCGGTACGTCGATCTGCTCGTAGATCTGCTGCTCGCCCGGCGCCTGCCCTCCTGGCACGCGAATGTCGGGAAGCGTCTCGTCAAGTCGCCGCGCCTCTACCTGCGCGACAGCGGACTCGTGCATGCATTGCTCGGCATCGCGGATATGGAGAGCCTGCTGGCGCATCCTGTGGTGGGCGCGAGCTGGGAGGGCTTTGTTCTTGAGAACTTGCTCGCCGTTGCGCCGGACCGAATGGCCGCCCATTACTACCGCACGAGTGGCGGGGCCGAAATCGATCTGCTGTTGGAACTGGCGCGTGGCGAACTTTGGGCGGTGGAGATCAAGCGAGGCACTGCCCCGGCGGCCACGAGGGGCTTTCACGAGGCCTGCCGCGATCTGAAGCCGCGGCGTCGCTTCGTCGTGTATCCGGGAGCGGAGCGCTTCCCGCTGGGTGACGGGATCGAGGCCATCCCGCCGTCGGCGCTCGCCGAAGAGCTGGCGGCGCTCCGGGCGGCGCATCCATGAACACCCTCGATCCGCCGCCGGCAGTCAGGTCCACCGACGACAACTCCACGGCTCCACTGCTGACACAGACTTCTGGATTGAATGTGCCTGATTCTGTGTCATCAGTGAATCTGCGGTTTCCTACAACGGCCGCACTGGCTTCCAACAGCCCTTGAAGCGCTCACCGCGCAGGGGACCCGGACGAGCGGATCGCCTGGAAAAGCTTCCGAAAACACGCCGCACTCTCCCGGGCGGAATCCGAAACCCCCGCGGTCTCCCCTCGGTACGCCCGGATGAACTGGCCCGGATTGCACCAGGTGGTGTGCAGCACCCCTAACGCCCGCTCTGCAATCGCCGGATTCGAAGACGCCCGGATCCGCCAGATCTGTTCCAGATGCTGCAGCGCCACCTCCGGCTTGCGCCACGGGCTCATCACCACCGGAAACCCCTTGACTGCGAAGTAGCCCGCGGTCGGTGGCGAGAACTCGTAGTGCCAGTCCGCAATCACAATGTCCTTGGGCACCAAGTCGACCGCCGGCGCCGTCCCGTTTTCCGACGCCTCCCACTTGCCGATTCCGGTCACGACACCATCCAGAAAGCGGTCGCCCCACATCCACATCTGGGCGCCCCGGGCTTTCAGGTGTTCGTGCAGACGGCTGACCTCGCCCGCAAACAGCTCGGCGGGGTTGCGGCCCCGACAGCGCGGACACGCCTCCTCTCCAAGCAGGAATACCTCGTCCATGCCCACATGGAAGGCGTTCGCCGCGAAGGCCTGCAACAGCTCATCGATCAGCGCATTCACTACACCGTGCACTTCCGGATGCAGCGGACAGTAGCTGCGGCAGTAGATGCCTTCGTTGCCCGGATAAAGGCCGGGTGTCTCGTCAAACTGGGGATATCGGGTGAGCAGCGGAAAGGTATTGGCCGCCCACGACTGGTGTCCAAGACAGTTCAGCATGGGGATGACGCGGATCCCCGCCTCCCGCCCGGCATTGGCAATGTCCGCCGCCTGCTCGCGGCTCAAACCGGTCCCCTGAACGAGCTCCGGGTGACTTTTCCACTGGAAACCGTAGCCGACTTCCAGGATCAGCGTGTTGACACCCTCCGCAGGAAGATCCCGGGTGATGAAGTCGATCAGCAGCGGGACCTGATCCGGGTCCGGGCCCATCAGGTGCAGGCCGCGCACCGGCAGTTCCTCCGCCCACAAGGGCACGATCCAGAGGCTCAGAACGATCCAGACGTGAGGTCGCATCGTTTCACGATAGGCCGCGCCGGCAACCGGGGCAAGAGCCCTGACCAAGCTGGAAAGCGCCCCGGGGCTTCCGCCGGGGCGTTCCCTTCCGCCGGGGATCCGGGCAAAATGCCCACATGCGATCGCTTTCCGCCTCCCTGCTGCTGGTGGCGTCGGCAGTATTGGTTTGTAGCGCCGTAGAGGGTTTCAGCGGGCAAACCAGCCCGGCCCGGAGCCCCAGCCTTTCGGCCGCCGAAGAAGAAAGAATCCAGGAGTTGCTGGAACGCATGACCCTGGAAGAGAAGCTCGGCCAGATCAACATGCCCTGCCTGTACCTTCCGCAGATGGGAGAGGGACTTGAAGCCAAGCGGGAGGCTTGTCGGCGCTTCGCTGCGGGAACCTGGGAGCCCGGCATCGGTCCGGGCGGAGGTTTCTTCACCCTGGCCAACTCCGTCGTGCCCGAAGGCCCCCGCAGACAGGCCGAATTCTTCAATGAGCTGCAGGCGATTGCGGCTTCCACCCGGCTGGGCATTCCGCTGCTGCAGATCGAGGAGGGGACCCACGGCCTGATGGCGGCCGGCGGCACCATCTTCCCCGAGGGTCTCGCGCTGGGCAGTACCTGGGATCTGGAGCTCATCGGGCGGGTCTACCGGGCCGCGGCCCGGGAGGCCAGGGCCGTGGGGATTCACGTGCTGAACACCCTGGTGGTCGAACCGTATCGGGATCCCCGACTGGGGCGGAGCCAGGAGGGCTACAGCGAGGATCCACTGCTATGTGCCGAGATTGGCCGCACCATTGTGCAGGCCATGCAGGGGGACAGTCTCCGCTCAGCGGACCGGGTGGTGGCCTCACTGAGTCATTTCCCCGGGCAAAGCGAGCCGGTGAGCGGTCTGGAACGGGGCGCGATGGAGATTTCGCCCCGCAAGCTGCGCGAAATCTTCCTCCCGCCCTGGGTGGCGGGACTGCGGGCGGGAGCCCTCAGCCTGATGGCAACCTACCCGGCGCTGGACGGGATACCGGTCCACGGTTCTCCAGCCATTCTGACCGGCCTGTTACGGGAGGAACTGGGCTTCGAAGGGATCGTCCTGAGCGAAGGGGAAGGGATCAGCACGCTGATCTATGAGGGTTTGGCCAGGGATCAGGCGGAGGCCGGCCGGCTGGCGCTCCAGGCTGGGGTGGACGTGGGCATCTCCTACGAGACCGCTTACATGTCCGACCTTGCCGCGAGTGTCCGGCAGGGTCTGGTGGACGAATCCCTCCTGGACCAGGCGGTGGCCCGGGTTCTGAGGGTCAAGACCGCCCTGGGGCTGTTCGACAATTACCGTGCGGATCCGGCGGGGGCAGAGACCGTGGTACACGCTCACCCGCACGAGCAACTGGCGCTGGAGGCGGCCAGGAAAGCGATCGTTCTGCTGAAGAACGACGGTGACATGCTGCCGTTGCGACGGGACCTGAAACGGCTCGCCGTGATCGGACCCAATGCAGACCACGTGCGTAATCAGCTTGGGGACTATGCCGCCACTACACTCATTCATCCGGTGACCACCGTGCTGCAGGGCATCCGCCGGATGGTGTCGCCAGAAACCGAAATCGTGTACGCCCGCGGCTGCGACGTGACCGGAGACTCCACTGAAGGATTCGCCGAGGCGATTGCGGCAGCTTCGGAGGCCGATGCCGCAGTGGTAGTCCTGGGCGAGAACGAGTGGCAGGCCGAGGGCCGACAAGGCACCAGCGGCGAGGCGTTCGACTCTGCCACTCTGGAGCTTACGGGAAGACAGGAAGAGCTTCTCAAAGGGGTCAATGCCACCGGGACACCGATTGTCCTGGTGCTGATCAACGGCCGTCCGCTGGCGATCCGGTGGGCCGCCGCTCACGTTCCCTCCATCCTCGAGGCCTGGTGCCCCGGTGAGAAGGGGGGACAGGCGGTGGCGGAGGTCCTGTTCGGGGTGATCGAACCGGAAGGCCGCCTCCCCGTGACCGTTCCACGTCACGCCGGACAACTGCCGGTGGCCTATAACTACCCGAAGTCCAAGGAGTATTGGATCACCAAGGGCTGGGGCAAGCCGTATGTGGACCTGGATCCGGCCCCTCTCTATGCGTTTGGCCACGGGTTGACCTATACGAAGTTCGAATACGAGCTGCTGGAGGTGGTTCCATCGACGATCCAGCCCGGCGAGGATTTCAAGGTTCGGGTCGGGCTGCGCAACACCGGTCGGCGTCCGGGAACTGAGCTGGTGCAGATCTACGTCCGGGACCTGGTGAGCAGTGTGGCGACTCCGGCCCAGAAGCTGGTGGGGTTCCGCAAGGTAAGGCTTGAGCCGGGTGCCCGCGAGGTGGTGGAAATCAGGATCCCCGGAGACCGGCTGGCGCTGTTGGATGCGTCGCTGCAGTGGACGGTAGAGCCCGGTGAGTTCGAGGTCCGCGCCGCCCGCTCAGCGGTGGACGTCCGGCTGCGGAGCGGCCTGGTGGTTGCCGGGTCGGCTCCGGCCGCTGGGGGGAGACCCGACTGAGCGCACTTTTTCCGATCCGCGAAGCCCGGAACTCGGCGTACGAAACCCGCAGGCCCGCCGCCGGTACCGCGGTGATATCATCGACCCATGTACCAGGGAGGGTATCGGATCACCATCGGGCCCCGACTCCCGACCATGGTCCGGTACCTGGTGATCGCCAATGCGGCGGTCTATTTCTGGAATCTTCTGGTCGGCATCGCGGGCACCAACGACCTCATCGAGATCTTCGGGCTGACCCCGGCATTGGTCATCGGCCGCCTGTACCTCTGGCAGCTTGTCACGTATCTGTTTCTCCACGGGGATTTCCTGCACATTCTGTTCAACATGTTCGCTCTGTGGATGTTCGGCTCCGAGCTGGAGCGCCACTGGGGCGGCCGTTTCTTTCTCAAGTACTATTTCGTCACCGGCATCGGGGCGGGGTTTTTTTCGGTGGCCGCCGACCCCGGAGCCATGATCCCCACCATCGGCGCCAGTGGCGCCGTGTACGGAATCCTCCTGGCCTATGGGGTCCTGTTTCCCGAACGCTATGTGTTCCTTTACTTCCTTTTCCCGGTGAAGGTGAAGTACTTCGTCGCCGTCCTCGGTGTGCTGGCGTTTGTGTCGGCGTTGGGCGCTCCGGGGAGCACCATCGCCCACATCGCCCATCTGGGAGGAATGGTGGTGGGTTTCGTCTATCTCAAAGGCTGGTTTTCCTTCGCCCGTGTGCGCCAGGCCTGGTTCCGCTGGCGGCTGCAGCGGATGCGGGCCCGTTTCAAGGTCCACTACGGCAGCCGCCCGGAACCCCCTCGACGGGAGCCGCCCCACCAGCGCCGGGAAGTCCGCCGCGACGATGATTACTGGATCAACTGAGGTGGAAATGCCGCGGCTGATCCAGTAAGCAGCCAGGTCCCGCCCGCACGGCTCTGCTATGATGGGCAAAATCACCCAAGGGACTTCAGGGACCTGAGTGGTCCGTCCGTGAGCGGCGTCCCTCATCATCACCGTCATGAGACTCACGCAGGTCAAGAATCGAGCCCGCCTGTTGGGGAGGTATGTTGCCGGGCGGTCCGACGTACAGGCTTATCCCATGAGCCTGATCATCGAGAACACCGGCCGCTGCAACCTGCAGTGCCCCATGTGCCCCCGCGAGCTGACCGACTACCCGCCCGAGGATTTCGACTTCGATCTGTTCAAGCGGCTGATCGATGAGGTCAAGGATCGCTCGGAACTGGTGTTCCCCTGGGGGCTGGGAGAGCCGTTGCTGAATCCCGATCTGTTCCGCATGATCCGCTACTGCCGCGATGCCGGGCTCTGTACGGTGGTTTCCACCAACGCCACGCTGCTGGACGAAGTGCGGGGGCGCCGGCTGATCGAGGCCGGACTGAATCACCTGATCATCGCCTTCGACGGCACCACCCGCGAGGTTTACGAGAAATACCGCAAGAATGCGAACTTCGAGAAAGTCCGCAACAACGTCCTCGGGTTTCTGGAACTCAAGAAGCGGCTCGAAGCGGACGTTTTTGTGGTGATGCAGATGGTCCGGCTGCCGGAAAACCGGCACCAGATCGAGGAATACCACCGGATGTGGTCCATTGAGGGAGTGGACGAGATCCGGATCAAGGAAGACGAGGTCGTCATCCCCGGGGTCGCCCTGGAGGAGCGGCTGAACCACGACCGCCGCCGACATCCGTGCTATCAGTTGTGGCAGGGCCCGATCCACATCAACTACCAGGGCGATTTCCGGCCATGCTGCCACATGTACCATACGGAGGCGTTCGGAAACGTGAACGAGCAGTCCATTTACGAGCTGTGGAACTCCGAGCCGATGCACCGTTTGCGGGAGGCTCACCTGGCCGGAGACCTTTCCGGGTACCCGGACTGCCTGAACTGCCATGCCCCCAACCCCAGGCTGCCGACCATCTGGGGCAGCTTCCTGGTGGATACATTCAAGCTGCGGAAGTGGATTCCGAAGGTGGAGAAACTGGCGATCTTTTACAGGATGCCGCTGTTCAGGGACCGGTAACCCGGTTGCCCCCTGAGGCGACGCCTGAAGCCGACTGGCGCCATGAACATATTGCTCATCCGAGGCAAGCCGACCTTCATGGACTTCATCGTGGGGATCCCCATCGGGCTGGCTTATATTGCCCCCATCGCGCGCCAGCGGGGCCATCATGTGGAGATCCTGGACCTGGCCTTGGAAAAAGACCCTCTTCCCCTGCTGCGCCGCCGCCTGGCGGAACGGAGGTGGGACCTGGCCGGGTTCTCCTGTATGACCGCGGAGTGGGAGGGTGCGGAAATCGCCGCCCGGGCCGTCCGTGCCTACGATCCCTCCATCCCCACTCTGTTTGGAGGTCAGCACCCCACGATCGTCACCGACGAGGTGCTTGCCTGTGACTTTGCCGACATGGTGTGTCGGGGAGAGGGGGAGGCCACCTTCGGCGAGCTCCTGGAGGTTCTGGAGGCCGGCGGGCCGTTGGATTCCGTGGCGGGGCTGGCCTTCAGGGCGCCGGACGGGACCATCCGCAAGAATCCTCCGCGACCACCCATTCATGACGTGGACTCGATTCCCCTGCCGGCTTACGATTTGCTGGATCTGGACCGGTATGCGGTAGCCGAGTCGGCCCGCCATACGCCCCGTTACAAGCGGGCAATCCAGATCTTCACCTCCCGCGGTTGTCCCTGGCATTGCTCGTATTGCCACGACCTGTTCGGAAAGAAGTTCCATCCCCGCAGTCCGGAACATGTGCTTTCGGAAATCCGGCTCCTGTACGAACAGTACGGAATCCAGGAGTTCATGGTGGAGGATGACATCTTCAACTTCGACATGGATCGCGCCAAGCGCATCTGCGACCTGATCGTGGAGTCGGGGATGAAGATCTCCCTGCAGTTCGGCAACGGTGTCAGGCTGGAACGCCTCGATGAGGAACTGATCCGCAAGCTGGCGGCTGCCGGGACCCACCACATGTGCATCGCCATAGAATCGGCAAGTCCCCGGATCCAGAAGCTGTCCCGCAAGTATCTCAAGCTGCACCAGGTTCGGGACGTGGTGCGCTGGGCCCGCCGGTATGGCATCGAGACCCTGGGGTTCTTCATGATCGGTTTCCCTACCGAAACCATCGAGGAGATCAACATGACCATCCGGTTCGCCTGCGAAACTGAACTGGATGAAGCGCTGTTCAGCATCGTCGTGCCCTATCCTGGGACCGAGCTGAGTCGACAGGTCGTCCAGGAGGGTCTCTACGACCAGACTGACCACTTGAACCGTGTCCACCGGATCCGGACGGCCGAGTGGGATTTCCACACCCTGAAGCGGCTGCAGCGCAAGGCTTACATCCTGTTCTTCCTGACCCGCTTCCGATGGGTGCGCATGCTGCCCAAGCTGTTCCGGCTGCGCTCGAGCCTGAAATACCTCCGTGCCATTGAACGGAACATCCTGCCAGAATTCATGCAGAGGGAGGCGTCACGGGTCAACTGAGCATGTACTCCTATCCAGACTTCCCCGAGCACGTTTACGTGGAATTGACGAACCTCTGCAACGCGCGCTGCACCATCTGTGCAACACCGGCGATGCAGCGTCCGCGCAAGTTCATGTCAAGGGAGCTGTTCCGCAAGCTGGTGGCCGAGTGCGGCCAACGGCGGGCGAAAAAGCTGCTGCCTTTCCTGCACGGTGAGTCTCTGCTGGTGCCGGGGGTCCTGGACTTCTTCCGCGAAGCGCGGGAACTGGCGCCCGAGACCCACATCAACCTCACCACCAATGGATCCCGCCTGGACGAGACAGTCTCCGAGACCATCCTTCGCGAGCAACTGGTGGACAGCATTATCGTGTCCATCGACGGCGGCGACCGGGAAACCTTTGAAAGTATCCGCTTGGGCCTCAGTTATGATGAAGTCCGGAACAACGTGCTGGGCTTCCTCAAGCTGCGCCGGCAGATGGGACTGTCCACGCCCACGGTTTCCATTGCCATGGTGACCGTGGACGAAAACAAGCACACCCGGAAGCTGTTGCGGGAGGCGTGGAGGGCAGCGGATGACGTCCGGTTCTCGGTCTACTTCAACTGGGCGGGCCGGCTCGACAACCGCTCGCGCAATGGGCACAGGGTGAACTTCTGTGAACGCCTCTACCATTACGTGACGATCCTGGCCGATGGGCGTGTCGCCTTGTGCTGCTTCGACTCGGAGGGCGAGTACGCAGTGGGAGACGTCAACTCCCAGACCATCCATGAAGTCTGGCATTCGCCGCAGTTCCAGCAGCGGCGCCGCCAGCTGTATTCCCGAGAATTTGGAGAACTCAGGATTTGTGGGGGTTGTGATTACCTCAACCATCCGGCCTGGACGACTCCTTTCCTGCGGTTCCGGCCGGGCCTGGAGGAGCGGTTTCCACGGCTCAGCCGTGCCGCTGGTGACCTGTACAAGCGATGGCTGTCACGATAGATCGCCCTGAACACCGACACCACGAGGCGGCGACCGCCGCATCGTTACCATGGGAGAGAGATGTCTCCGGCGAGCTGGGGAAAGTCCTGCTGGTCTACCCGAATACCGGAATGGACGTCTTCGGAATCAACGTGGGACTGCCGCTGGCCTGTCTGTACCTGGGCACCGTTCTTCAGAAGGCGGGTTACCGGGTCGAGATCCTGGACGAGCGCATCAGCACGGACTTCGAACAGGATGTGGCCCGGTCCCTGGCGGAGGAGCGGCCGCTGTTCGTCGGGATTTCCTCGATGACCGGCATGCAGATCCGAGGAGGTCTGAAGGCCGCGCGGACGGTTCGTCGGGTGGCGCCGAAGGTGCCCATCGTATGGGGAGGAGTCCACCCCACCCTGTGTCCCGAGTCCACGCTTAAGGATCCGCTGTGCGATGTGGTGGTCAAAGGAGAGGGCGAAATTGCCGTTGTCGAACTTGCGGACTGTCTGCGGCAGGGAGGTGACCTGTCCCGGATTGGCGGAGTCGGCTGCAAGCAGGGCGAACAGCTCCGATGGGGACCATATCGGCCCATGATCGAGGACCTGGACGTCATCCCCCGTCCGGACTACGACCTGCTGGTGATGGAACGCTACTTCACGCGGGCGCCCACCACCAATCAGGCCCAGCTTCAGCTTGTCACCAGCCGGGGCTGCCCGTACGACTGCGAGTTCTGCTACAACCTCAAGTTCAACGAACGGCGCTTCCGGTATCACTCCGCCCGGCGGGTGGTTTCGGACATCGAGCACCTGGTGACCCGCTACGGCGTCAAGGCGATCTTTATCGAAGACGACTACTTCTTTGGGCACCCGGGACGAGTGGAGGAAATCTGCGACCGTCTGATCGAAAAACGCTTCGACCTGCTGATCCAGGTGCCCTGCCGGATCGACTACCTCCACAAGCGGAATCCGCAGATGCTGGACAAGCTCTATCGGGCCGGGTTCCGCGAACTGTGGATCGGGATTGAATCGGGGTCGGAGAAGCGACTCAAGGAGATCATGAAGCGCAATACCCTCGACCAGGTGCGAGAGGTCAACCGGATGCTGGCCGCCTCGGACATGTACGCCAAGTACGGATTCATGGCGGGTTTCCCCAATGAAGACCGGTCTGAAACCCTGGAGACGGTGGATTTCATGTTCGAGCTGCTGACCAACAACCCGAACGCCGGTGTGGCGCCGGTGGCGGTGTACACACCGTACCCGGGTACGACGCTGTATGACAAGGCGCGGCTGGTTTACGGCGCGGAGTTCCCGGATACCCTGGAGGGGTGGAGCCGCTTCCACTTCGCCGAGAACAACAATCCGTTTCTGTCGCCGCAACAGAAGCGGTTCGTCACCAAGATCAACACCATCAGTCGGTTCTTCGAACGTCGTGCCTTCGAACGCTTCTGCGGAAACCGCCTCAAGCCGGTGATGATGCTGGTGTACACCTGGTACTACCGCTACCTGCGCTGGCGATTGCGCCGCCGCTTTTTCGGGTTCATGCCGGAGGTGCCCCTGATCCGCCTGGCGGAGCGGCTCTATATCGGCTGGTACCATCGTGCGCAACTGGCCCGCGCGCGTCCGGCGGAGCGGTCGGTGGTGGGGAGTCGGTGAGCGGTCCCATCCGTCCCGTCCGTTCCATTTTCCCTGCCTGGCTCCTGGCGCTCGTGGCTCCCATCCTTGACAACTGGTCTATGATCGGAGCATGTGCCAGCACCTTTCGATCTTGACCCTTGTGCTGGCTTTGGGCGGGTCGCTTGCATTCGCGCAGCAGCGCGTGCCGCGAATCAATCGGGGAGTGGAAGGGTTCGAACGCCAGGTCCGCAAGGGGCACCGGCCCGACGCCGAGGAGACCGTGCGCAGTCTTCAGGCGGCTCGCAAGGCGGCGGACCAGATGGCGGAACTGGCCAGGAACCTGCATGCCGACTGCCGGCGCTTCTCTGGACGCGAAATCGGAGGAGCGGACTTCCTGGTTGTCCTCAAAGAGAAAACCGCCGAAATGCGGCGCCACCTGCGGCCGATTGAAGAAGTGGCGTTTCTGGATCCCAAGGAGGACAGCGGGAGCTCGAAATTCGAACCCCCCGGCGACCGCCTGGGCCTGACCGAGAGTTGCTCCGAGCTCGAACAGTTGAGCCTGCAGTCCCAGAGCAGGATCCGGGCTTTTTTCGGCTACGGAATCACCGTGGACCAGCTTCAGGGACCGTCGCTGGCCGATCTCACGACCGGCATCCGGCAGCGCCTGAAAGGACTTCCCAAATCGGCCGAAAAACTGGTGCGGGAGTGACCGAGCCGCCGTCCGCACAGTCGAAGCACCTGGACTGATGGCCGCCGCGGCGGAACTCCCCGAAGGCGGTGTTTCAGGCCATCCACATGCGGGTGCGCGGCAACTGTTCCGACAGGATGGCACACGCCAGGTTGACGTCATCCACGATCTGAAAGTCGTACATCCCGACGCAGATGAAATCCGCTCCGTTCTGGAAGGCGTAACGGAAACCCTCCTGCGGCTCGATCGCACCGGCGGCCAAGATCTTGAAAGCAATCCAGGGTTCCGGCCGGTCCTGCATGAAAGCAATCGTTTCTTCGGGATTCGTGCACCAGATGTTGTCGTGCTCTTCCCGTCCCGTTGCCGACCAGTAGTTGCAGTGGTGGAGGGTCTTGACCCAGAAGTCGGGCTTGAGGCCCACCCTCACACACTCCTGGACCGTTTCAAGCTTGTGGGCCCCGATGCCCGCCGGAAGCCCGAATTCCCGGATATATTCCAGAGCCTTGCCGATCTGGTCCACTTTCCCCTCGGCCACCAGCTGGTCGGCGATTCCACCCTGGACGTAACAGGCGTGAGCGCCACCTTCCACCGACATCCGGATGCCCTTGAAGACATCGTTCTGGTAGGCGCAGTCCGAAATGAACTGGATCTTGCCCCCCCGCTTGCGCCAGTAGTCGTTGATCACCCGCGCCAGGACCGGGTTGGTGAGAATCGTGTTGATGCCGCAAAGCTCGGCCAGGCGGAACGTGTCGAACACCTTCTCATCGGTGTGGTACGACTTGACCAGCTTGGAGACATAGATGAGATCCCGGGCGTGAGCCCAGCCTCCGATGAGGTTCCCGCCCAGGAAGATCCGGCTGAGCCTGAGGTCGCCGATCTGTCCGTAACTCATCGTTCCCTTGAGATCCTTCAGGCTGGAAAACTGGAACGATTTCATGGTGGCGCTGGACACGGTATCAACCTGGCCCAGCTCCAGCAGGCGTCTTTCCTCGTAACTCTCCCAGCCCCGCTTTTTCATCACCCCAAACACGAAGCCTCCCAGGAAGGGCAGAGTGGCGAGGCTCTTCACCAGTTCACGGCGGACCATCAGCGACTGCGTAGGGGTTTCACCTGCCGTCGCTGGGAGCGGAACTGTCCGTTGTGGCTGCTCCCAGGTCTCCGCCATTCCTGAGCGCCACGCCTGGACCAGGCGGTCGAGTCCGAAAAGGTGTCCGGTGGGCAGCAAGGCCAGCACAGCCAGCGCCAGGATCTCCACCAGGTTCTTGTCCACCCAGAGGTAGTTGCCTTCGGTGGGCATCCCCGATACGTAACCGATGAACGGCGGGTTGGCCACATAGTAGAGACCCAGCAGGAGGGCGCCGCAGATCGCCGCTGCCCGGGTCATCAAACCGAGCATCAGCCCGAGGCCAATCAATGTCAGGCCCCACATGTTGAGAAAGTCCACCGCAGCCAGCAGCGGTGGGGTCTGGGCAATCCAGCGGAACAGTCCCCCCAGAATCCACTTGGACTCGGCCAGAAAGGGCGCTGAAGTCCATCGGGGCTCCAGGAGCTTGACCACCCCTTCGTACATCAGGTGCCAACCCACGGCGACCCGCAGGATGACCAGGATTCCGACTTGTGCCCGCCCCAGTTTTTCCATGTTTGCTGACGCCATCTCTTGACTCCGCCGCATCACACCCCGTCGGCCCGCGACGGAATGTTTTCATTCGAATATAGCATCGGTGATTTTTCCGGAAAACGCCAGTGTAAAGGAAAGGCCATTCGGGCAGTTTCCATCGAGGCTCAGGGGACATTTCGCCCGCCGGTGCGGAGACGTGGAAATGGGCCGGCTTCCTGAAACCGTGAGATCGGTTTCCGCATCTATCATCGGTTAGCTGATGTCGCGGAAACGGTTCCAGCGGATCTTGGTCTTTGCATTGGCCGTCGCTCTCCTGGCGTTTGCCGGGATGTGGTCGCTCGAGGCCCGGGCCGAGCTCGCCGGATGGCTCGACGAGGCGGAGCACCAGCATCCTGACTCCGGCTCCCACTACTGCCCACCGGTTGCCGCTCCCCATCACTGCATCCACTCCACCGCGATCGGACCGGTTGTCGCTCTTGCACTGGGGTCGGCCATCGCCTGCTGTGAAACCTTCCTGGATCTCCGGCAGCGGCGGGGAGAACCTTTCAGCCCTGGGCTTGTCCAGCCGCGGGCTCCTCCATATTCCGGGATCTGAGCCGCCCTGTGCAGGCTTGCCTGCAGGAGCAGTCAACCCGGATGGCTGGGAGCAAGCCCAGCCGGGAGGAATCCCATGCTGAAGGTTCTGAAGTTTACTTTGTGCAAGGTCTCTTTGGTCGTTACAACCATCCTCGGCCTTTCCTGGCCGGCCCTGCTGGCGGAAGAGGCCGCGGTCATCGAGGGCTCCGTCCGTTACGCCGACGGGCGGCCCGTCCATAACGCCGCCGTACTGCTGATCCAGTTGAAACGGGAAACCGCCACCGACGAGGAGGGGCGGTATCGTTTCGCGGGAGTGGCCCCGGGAACCTACGATCTGGTGGCGCACTCAACCCAGTTTGTCTCCCAGGCGCGCCTGGTGACGGTCCTCGAAGGCAGCGCTGCCCAGGTGGACTTCGTCCTGCAGTTCACCCCGATCCGGGAAACGGTCACGGTGACCGCAACCGGACGCCACGAAACCGCCTTCACGGCAGTGCAGTCGGTGGCGTCCCTGGACGCGTTCGACCTGGCGGGCCGAATGGCGACGTCCGTGGGCGAAGTCCTCGAGGGCGAGCCGGGAATTGCCAAGCGGAGTTTTGGACCGGGTAGCTCGCGACCCATCATCCGTGGTTTCGACGGCGATCGGGTGCTGGTCTTACAGGATGGCATTCCTTTGGGTGCGCTGGGTTCCCAGTCGGGCGACCATTCCGAGCCCATCGATCCGGGTTCCCTGGAACGGCTGGAAGTGGTCAAGGGGCCGGCAACCCTGCTTTACGGGAGCAGTGCTCTGGGCGGAGTCGTCAACGCCATCTCCCGCCACCACGAGATGCACAAGCACCGTCACGAAGGTTTGCGAGGCCAGCTCTCCTCAGCTCTGGGATCCAACAACGACCATGCCGGCGCCAACATATTCGCCGAATATGGGACCGGGAACTGGATGTTCTGGTCGGGCGGCGGGGGGCAACGTACCGGGGACTACGAGAGTGCCTTGGGTAGGGTCGAAAACTCCAAGACCCGGCTCGGCAACCTCCTCATGGGGCTGGGCTGGTTCTCGGACCGGGCGTACCTCAGCTTCGGGTATCGCCTCAACGACGGCCGTTACGGGATCCCATTTGCGGCACAACTGCATGCTCACGAAGAGGACAGTGGCCATGAAGAGCCCGGGGAGGAGGAGGGAGCCGAACTCCAGGACGTCGACTTGACCTTCCGCCATCACGGGTTCCGGCTGGATGCCGCAGTTCTCGACCTGGGGAAATTCTTCGATTCCTTTCAGCTCACCCTCGGTCTGACGGATTGGCACCACGAAGAGCTGGAGATCTTTGCCGGCGGGACCAGTGCAGTCGGCACCCAGTTCGACAATCGCCAGTTCACCTGGCGCGGAGTTTTCGAGCAGAGGCGCCGCGGGAAACTCTCGGGCACGGTTGGTTTCTCCGGACAGCTCCGGGAGTATGACGCACGGGGGGAGGAGGCGCTGGCCCCGCCGGTGGACCAGACTGCCTTCGCCGTCTTCACTGTCCAGGAGGCGAATCTTGAGCGGGTGAAGCTCCAGTTCGGAGGTCGACTGGAACGGACCCGGTACGAGCCGACCGCAGCCGTCTTCCGCCGTCATGACGGGGAAGCCGAGGAAACAGTCCTGCTTCCGGAGAGGACCTTTACCGGCTTCTCCCTGGGTGCCGGGATGCGGGTGCAGCTGTGGCCGGATGGAGCCTTCGTGGCCAACTACACCAACGGCTATCGGGCGCCGGCCCTGGAGGAACTTTACAATTTCGGTCCCCACCTGGGGAACCTCGCTTTCGAAGTGGGCAACCCGAACCTCAGCGGAGAGCGGACGAACGGCTTCGATTTCTCCCTACGGCACTCTTCCGAACAGGCCCGCGCGGAATTGAACGTTTTCTATTACAGCATCTCCGATTTCATCTATCTAGTGCCGACCGGCGAACTGGAACATGGGTTGTTTGAGGCCGAATTTCTCCAGGGGGACAGCCGTTTCTTGGGGACTGAGCTGCAGCTGGATGTGGGTCTCAATGCCTGGATGTGGCTGACTGCCGGTCTGGACCTGGTGGATGCGGAACTGTCCGCAGACGGCCAGCCGTTGCCCAGGATTCCCCCGTTGCGGGGCCGTCTCGGTCTGGACCTGCGGCAGGGCGGTTTCAGCGTGCGGCCGGAGGTGGTGCTGGCCTCCCGCCAGCGGGAGATCTACACAACCGAGACTCCCACGGCCGGCTATGCCGTCGTGAATCTGAAGGCGTCCTATACGATCCCCCGCCAGCACTTCGCCCATCACTTTACGGCAGAAATCTTCAATGTGGGCGATCGGGTGTACCGGAATCACACGTCGTTCATCAAGGACCTGGCGCCGGAGATGGGAACAGGCCTCCGCGTGGGGTACGTGATGACGTTCTTCTGAGGGAGGGCCTCCGCAACAGAGCCACAGACTCACAGATTTCACGTGGCCACTCCGCCTGGACCTCGCCTGATGTGTGAAACCAGTGGCTGTGGCCAGCGATGAAGAGCGAAACCGGTCTTCTTGTGTCCACCGCTCGTCACCGCTGGGCTGTGGCCGCCCGGCTGTCAATTGACTTGTCGCCGGGTGTAAAATAATCGATCAGTGCGGGCGCTGCCGAGTCTCAAGTACAAACTGCTGGTGGTGATTCTCCCCCTCTGTCTGGTTCCGGTGGTGGGGATCTCCGCCTTCTCCTACTTCGTCGCCAAGGAACGGATTACCGAGGACCGCATTGTGCTTTACCTGCAGCAGATTGCGGCCGAGGTCGCCGACGCCATCCAGCTCACCATTCTGGAGAAGAAGGAGGAGACGGTCTCCATGACCCTGTACGGGGAGTTTCGGGAGTATCTGACCGGGCGCAGCAAAGAGCCGCCGGTCCTCCTGCTGGACAAGCTGATCCTGGTGCATGAGGTCTACGACATCATCGCCCTGTTCGACGCCGACGGCCGGCTGCTGCTGACCAACTCCATCGACCGCAACAGCAACCAGGCGTTGATCGAGTACCTGAACCCGCACGAACTGGAGGGTCTGCGGGGCCAGAGTCTGCTCCGCTACACACCCGACTCCGCCTGGCTGCAGCAGGTCCGCAGCAGCCGTTTCGGTTACATCGACTGGCATCAGTCTCCCCTCGTACACAAGCTCTACCGTTACCTGGACAACGACATCGCCAAGCAGTACTCCATCGGTTTTGCGGCTCCGATCCTGGATGAACGCAACGTGGTGGTGGGAGGGATCCTCGCCCTCATGAACTGGGAGTTCATTCAGGAGATGCTGGACAAGGTCGAGGAGGACCTCCAGCAGCGTTCCCTGGGTTCAGGTTACGCCTTCCTGTTCGGACGGGACCAGAACACGATCATCGGTCACAAGTACCGCCGTAACCGGAAGTACCCGGTGCTGAGTTCGCGGGAGTTCCCCGTGGCCATGGACAACTATGGCTCCCGGCTGGTGGAGGATCACGGCCTGGTGGGACTGCAGCGGGCGATCCGGGAGCAGGCGCCCTATTTCCAGTACCAGTATCCTCCCGGCACCAACAAGATCAGCGGGCTGTCGGTGCTGAATCACGAGTACTTCCAGTGGGTCTGCGGCGTTGGAATCAACGACGACGACATTTTCGCGCCGGTGGCCGAGCTGAAGAACATTCTGATCTACGCCGCCTCCGGTACCGTCGTGGTGGTGGTGTTGTTGACCTGGGCGGTGGCTCGACGGATCACCACGCCGCTGAACAATCTCTCACGAGGAGCCCGCGCCATCGCCGGCGGCGATCTCAGCCGAAGGGTGGAGGTACGAGGCCGCGACGAGATAGCGCAGCTTGCCACGTCCTTCAACGAGATGGCGGCCTCCCTGGAACAGCGGAGCCGCGACCTGTTGGAACTGAACCGGAACCTGGAAGAGAAGGTGACGGAGCGGACCCGGGCCCTGGAGGAGGCCGGGCGGAAAGCCGAGCAGGCCTACCATGAACTCAAGGAGGCCCAGTTCCAGCTCATCCAGTCCGAGAAGCTGGCGTCATTGGGCCAGTTGGTTGCCGGCATCGCCCACGAGATCAAGAACCCACTGAACTTCATTTACGGCAACACCGAGTTTCTGCGCCGCTATGTCTCTCAACTGCAGAAACTGGTGGCACTGTATGAAGCGGGAGGGGATCAGCTTGCGGAGAGGGTCGGCCGGTTCAAGCAGGAAATCAATTACGAGTTCCTGGAGCAGGACCTGTCAACGCTGATTGCCAATTTCGAGGAAGGCGCCAAACGCATCCACGACATCATTTCCGACCTTCGGACTTTCTCCAGAATGGACAGTGAGGAATACCGGGCGGTGGATCTCCACGAATCCATCGAGCTGGCGCTGAGCCTGCTGCAGAACGAATACCGGGGCCGGATTGAGATCATCAAGGATTATGGCGCACTGCCCCCGGTCGAATGTCACAAAGGCCGCATGGGACAGGTGTTCATGAACCTGTTGCTGAACGCCTGCCAGGCCATTCACGGCGCCGGGGAGATTACCATTCGGACCGGACAGGAGGACTCGGACTGGGTTTTCGTCTCCATCGCCGATACCGGTGTCGGCATCCCGAAGGAGAATCTGGACCGGATCTTCGAACCCTTCTTCACGACCAAACCGGTGGGTACGGGAACGGGTCTGGGCCTCAGCATCAGCTTCGCCATCATTCAACAGCACCGCGGCCGGATCGACGTGCGGAGCACTCCCGGCCAGGGTACCGAGTTCAGGATCCGCCTGCCGATTCGACACTATGAGTGAGCGACTGCAACTGCTGATCGTGGATGACGAGCCTGCAAATCTGCAGAAGCTGAAGCGGACTTTCGTCCAGGACTACATCGTGCATGAGGCTCTGTCCGGGGAGGAGGCGCTCCAGGTGCTGAGAACCCATGCGGTTGCCGCCATCATCACCGACCAGCGGATGCCGGGCATGAGCGGGGCGGAACTGCTGAAGCACTCCCTCGAAGTCCGCCCGGACACGGTGCGGATCATCCTCACCGGCTACACCGAGGTCGAGGACCTGATGGATGCCATCAACCAGGGACACGTCGACCGGTACGTCACGAAGCCTTGGGATCCCGGTTCACTGCTGGAGACGGTCAGGCGGGAGCTGGAACGCTGGCAGCTCAAACGGGAGAATCTGCGGCTCACCCGGGAGCTGGAGGAGGCCAACGAGCGCCTCGCCCGCGAGAACCTGAGACTGCAGACCGAGATGGAGGCGTTGGGGGACCGCAAGAGCCAGTTCGTCTACCGCAGCCGTGCCATGGAGGACCTGCTGCGACTGCTGGACCGGGTGGTCAAGACCGACTCCACGGTTCTGATCCAGGGTGAGACAGGAACCGGCAAGGAACTCCTGGCCCGTTATCTCCACCAGGGCAGCCAGCGATCCGCCCAACCTTTCGTCCCAGTCAACTGCGGCGCCATTCCCCGCGACCTGGTGGAAAGCGCCTTTTTCGGCCATCGCAAAGGGGCGTTTACGGGCGCTACCGAGCATCGCCGCGGCTTTTTCGAGCTTGCCGACCATGGGACGCTGTTTCTGGACGAAGTCGGCGAAGCCCCGCCGGAGCTGCAGGTGAAATTGCTCAGGGTCCTGCAGGAGGGAGAGATCCGGCCGGTGGGCAGCGAGACCACGCGCCAGGTCGACGTCAGGATCATCGCCTCGACGAACCGCAACCTGGCGTTGATGGTGGATCGGGGCGAGTTCCGCCAGGACCTGTTTTTCCGCCTCAATGTTTTCTCCGTCCATGTGCCGCCCCTGCGTGCCCGAAAGGAAGACATCGAAGTTCTGGCCCTGCATTTCCTCGAAAACGCCTGCCGGCGCCTGAACAAGCGGGCTGACGGGTTTGACGAGGAGACGCTGCGGCGGCTGATGGAATACGACTGGCCGGGCAACGTCCGGGAGCTGGAGAACGAGATCGAGCGGCTGGTCATCCTGCATGAGGGGCGTGCGGCGATCCCGCCCGAACTGCTGTCGGAGCGCGTCAAGGCAGGGAGCCGGATGGCGGGGGAGGGAACGCTCAAAGAGCGTTTGGCGGCGGTGGAGAAGGAGATGATCCTGCGGGCGCTGGAACGCTGTCACAACAACCGCAGTCAGGCCGCCGAACTGTTGGGAATCACCAGGCAGACCATTATCGCCAAGCTGAAACAGTATCGGAGTCAAGCAGTTAACAGTCGGCGTTAATCATTTTTACATCTTGCCTAATGTCATTGTTTCTAGGGGGTTCGGGTTGCCGGGTGGTGGGCCGGGCGGCTCCGGGGTGTTAATGTAATTAACGGTCCGGGCTGGGGTCTTTAGCTCTAAATATTGTCACTTCAATGACTTGGACAAATGGCATGCGGGTTGCTGACGGGAGGGAAGGAGCAACTTTATGGCTACCTACGCCGCAGACCTGTCCCCCCTGGAATTCAACCTGTCGCATGCATTGCGGCGCTCGGAAGAGAGCGCCTTCGGCGAACTGATCCAGCACTTCGGCCAGCGTATCTTCCGCACCGCCCTGAAGATCCTCAAGGAGGAGGAATCCGCCCGCGATGCTGTTCAGGAAACGTTGATCAACATCCACCGGGCCGCAGACACGTTTCGCGGCGAAGCCAAACTCTCCACCTGGATCAACCGGATCACCGTCAACGTGTGTCTGGAGATGATCCGCAAGAACCGCCGGCACGCCGCACGAACGGAAGAGGACATTTCGGAACAGGTGACCCTGGAGGATCGCAGCCTGCGGGATCCGTTCACCGAGACCTATCGCCGCGAAACCCAGCAGAGGGTCCGGGCCGCGTTGGCGCGCCTCAGCCGGAAGCATCGGGATGTCGTCCGTATGCACGACCTGGAGGGCTACACCATCAAGGAGATTGCCGAGCGGATGGGGGTCGCCGAAGGAACCATCAAGTCGCGGCTGTTCTACGGTCGGGAAGAGCTGAAGCGCCAGCTTCAGAATTGAGTCCCCAGGGTGGAGCCTGACACCGGCTCTGTTATAATCCGCCGTCGCCGGCCCGCCGGTCGGGCCGGGACGGCTCTTCCCGTGAAACATTACAGACGCATCGGTTCCGGCGGGGCCTCCGAACTGAGGCTCCTCTTCGATGTCCGGCTGGACTATCTGGACGTCCGTTCCGGGGCGCGTGGTAGAGCTTCCCAAGTGCTGGCGGCTCCCCCGCTGGTGGACTCCGAACTGGAGTGGACCGAGGATCTGGTCGAGACCGTCCCGGAAGCGGAACTGGTGGAGATTGCACCTCCCGGACCCGCCTGCTGGCCCGGCGGCAGCGAAGATCAGATGCGGCGCTTCCTGCTCCGCTGTTTCCGACTGGGCATCTGGCGAAATGGGGCTTTGGGAGTCTACTCCGTGCCGGGCGAGAGCCGGGAAGACTTTCAGCGGCGGTGCATCGAGCTACTGGCCGACGAGCAGGATGCAGCTTTGCAGGACATCCGTCAGGTGTACCTGCGGCGGATCCTCGAGCTGGAGCAGCGGGCGCTCGACTCGCTGGAACATCCGCTTTGGGAAGGTGAACAGGTCGACCGGCGGGCGGCGGACATCCGAAACGCATTCTCCGAGATCCGGGAGATCTTCAGCCAGTATCTGCTGACCCCACCGGGAGCGGATCTGGAACTGCCGGACGTGGCGGGCTGGGGTGAAAAGCTCGACGTGGAGAGCCGCGAGCGTATGGAAAAGCTTTGGATGGACCTGCTTCCGGTGCTGAACCGGATCCGTGGCCGCCTCCTCTGGCGGGCAGGTCAGATCGAACCCTATACGATGAGCCTCAGCCATTCCAGCATCGACATCCAGCCACACGGCTTTCTGTGGCCCCCTGCCCTCGGCTGAATCCGTTGCGCCTGGACCCAGATAGAATATGAGCTTATGCGGAAAATCCTGCTGGCCTTGAGCGGAGGTGTGGACAGCTCCGCCTCGGCGGTCCTGCTGCGCCAGCAGGGCTACGATATCGTGGGCTGCACCATGCAGCTGTGGGATGTCCGCCGCAATCCCGCCCCCGGCGGAGCTCCGCGGACGGGGCGCTGCTGTTCCCTGGACGATGCCTACGATGCCCGGCGGGTGGCGGAAAAGCTCGGCTTTCCTTTCTACCTGCTGAACCTGGAGGAAGAGTTCCAGAGACGGGTGGTGGAGCCCTTTGTGGGCAGCTACCTTTCCGGGACGACGCCCATCCCGTGCGTGGCCTGCAACACCTTCCTGAAGTTCGACCGCCTGGTGGCTTTTGCGGAGTCGGTCGGCATCGACCTGGTAGCCACCGGACACTACGCCCGGGTGGAGGAGGAAGGGGGGTTCTTCGGACTGTACCGGTCCGCCGACCGGGACCGGGACCAGACCTATTTCCTCTTCGAACTGACCCAGCCGCAGTTGTCGCGGGCTCGTTTCCCGCTGGGGCGCTATCTCAAGCCTCAAGTGAGGGAAATTGCCCGCCGGTGGGGTCTGGCGACCGCGTCCAAGCCGGACAGCCAGGAGATCTGTTTCGTCCCCGATGGAGACTACGCCTCGTTTGTGCGACGGTTTTCCGCCGAGGCCTCGACCGGCTTGCCCGTTCTCGGTGAAGACGGCCCGCCCGGCCCCATCCTCTTCCGTGACGGGACGCCTTTGGGGACCCACCGCGGCATCTACCGCTTCACGGTAGGACAGCGTCGGGGCCTGGGGATCGCCCATCGGCGTCCTCTTTACGTGATGCGGCTGGATCCGGCCTCGAACACCGTCTACGTCGGATACCAGGAAGACGTGTTCAGCAACGAGGCCATGGTGGAAAGAGTGAACTGGATTCTGCCCGAGCCGCCGGGCGAGCCGCTGCGGGCGGCGGTGAAGATCCGGTCGACTCATCGCGAGGCGCCGGCAACAGTGGTGCCGTTGGGTGGGGAGGCGGTGAGGATCGAGTTTGACGAGCCCCAGCTCGCCGTGACTCCCGGCCAGGCGGCGGTGTTCTATGCGGGCGAACGGGTGCTGGGCGGCGGCTGGATTTGCGGCCAACAGGGTTGACACATGTCTGAACCCTCGTCGGTACTTGTGGTCGCCGGTGAAACCTCGGGTGAACGCCATGCCGCAGGGCTGATCCAGGCTCTGCAGGCAGGCGGCAACGGGTTCCGTTTCTGGGGAACCGGGGGTCCGGCCATGAAGGCTGCCGGGGCCGAAGTGCTGCTGGACGTTTCCCGTCTTTCCGCCATCGGCCCCATTGCCGCCATGCGCAAGCTGGGCAACTACCTTTCGCTGTTCCGGCGGCTCCTGGTGGAGGCGGAACGGCGTCGGCCCCGGCTGGCCATCCTGGTGGATTTCCCGGACTTCAACCTGCCGCTGGCACGGCGCCTGAAGCGGAAGGGGATCCCGGTGTGCTGGTTCATTGCCCCGCAGGTCTGGGCATGGCGCGAATCCCGGGTGAAACAAATCCAGCGGGACGTTGATCTTATGTTGGTGATCCTTCCGTTTGAGGAAGCGTTCTTTCGGTGCCGTGGCGTTGACGCTGTTTATGTAGGCAACCCCTGTGCAGCCCGTCTCTCCGGAGCGGCCCGCAGCCGGGAGAGGTCGCCCGGCCCACGGCCGGTGCTCCTGCTGCTGCCGGGAAGCCGGAGCAAGGAAGTGGAACTGATCCTGCCGGTGCAGTTGGAGGCAGCCGCCCGAGTCCGGGAGAGCCGGGACGTCGAGGTCTGGGTTCTCAAGGCGCCTGAAATCCCCGGGGTGCAGATGGAGGAGCGAATTCGGCGTTGGAGCCGCAATCGGGTACCCGCTATGCCGGCGGTGACGATCCAGGAAGGTTCCGCCGAAGAGATCTTGCCCCGGGCCGATGTGGCGGTGGTCAAGAGTGGGACGGCTACTTTGGAAACCATGGTGGCCGGAGTCCCCTTTGCCATGGTTTACCGTATCGCATGGCTGAGCTGGCACGTGTTGCGCCCCTGGGTGCGGACCCGCACGTATTGTTTGGCGAATTGGGTCGCCGGAAAGCAGGTGGTGCCGGAGTTTGTCCAGGATGAGGCCGACCCCGCGAGGATCGCCCGCTACATTCTGGATCTGCTGAACGATCCGTCCCGGCTGGAGGATGCCCGGCAAAGGCTGCTGGCGGCGGCTGCGGCGCTGGGCTCCCACGATGCCTATACGACGGCGGCGGAACACATCCGCCGCCGCTTTCTCGATGAAAGCGAGTGTCCCCGATGAAGTCCTCTGCTCTGTTGGCCATTCTGGGCCTGGCGGTTCCGACATGGGCTCAGGAGGCACCGGACAAGCCCCTGATCGAGGTCGAACACTATGCGATTTCAGTGGAGATCGAGACGGATCGCAGCTTCCTTCGCGGCCAGGCGGAAATACGGTTTTCCGTTCTTCAGGAAACCCTGGCCGTTCCGTTTCGCCTCAACCGGCAGCTCTCCGTCACTGGTGTGACTGACCCTTCCGGGCTGCGCTACTCGCTGCGGGCCGACGACTTTTCCCGGGACAGCATCAGGGTGCAGTCGGATGTACCGTTCCGGCAAGGAGAGCTCCGCCAGCTCCGTTTCGAATTCGAGGGCCTGCTGGAAAAGGAGCAGTACGCGTTTCTGGACGTGCCATCGACCCAGAGGGCGGTGATTGACCGGGACGGAGCCCGCCTGCTCAGCGAGGGCAACTGGTTCCCCAGCTATCGGCTGCTTTTGGACGCGGCGACGGTCGAGCTGAAGGTGACGGTTCCGCTGGGTTTCACGGGCGTCGGTCCGGGGGTGCTGGCGGGCATCGAGACGCTGGGCCTGAGCGAGGCGTTCACTTGGCGCAGCGACGAGCCCCTGACTGCCGTGCCGGCAATGGTGGGACGCTATTTGCGCCACCAGGATACGTCCGGTTCCACTCCCCTGACCTTCTATGTCCTGGAGGAAGTCACCGGCGATCTGTCGGTTGTAGCCGCCCAGATCAACGAAATCCTGGAGTTCTACCGGGAGGAGTTCGGGGTGATCCCGATCCAACATCTTACGGTCGTCCAGGCGGGCAACATCAGTTTGGGAGTACCCGGTGCCAGAGGCCTGTTGTTGCTGGAGAACCGGCTTCTTGAGGCCGCCGCCCTCCCGGTCATGACGCTGGCTCGACGACTGGCCCTCCAGTGGTGGGGGTTCGACCTGCGTCTTGCCCGTCCAGCGGACGCCTGGCTGTCGGACGGTTTTGCCACATACGCCGGGCTCCGTTACCTGCAAGCCAGGAAGCCGGAGCTTTTTGCGGCGGAGCTGGCCCGCCAGGCGGTGGAAGCCCTGAAGTACCAGGACACCTCCCCCATCTCCGGAGGTTTGAACCTGGAGGTGGGATCGCCCAAGTACGACTCCATCGTGGCGGCCAAAGGAGCATGGGTGCTTTACATGCTGGGCCAACTGACCGAGCCCGACCGGTTGCGCGAGATCGTGAAGGGTTTCTATGACCGTTACGCCGGCTCGGCGGCCACCGTTGGCGATTTCTCCCAGTGGGTGAAGGAACAGACAGGGACCGACTACCGCTGGTTCTTTGTCCAGTGGGTGGAGTCGGTGGGGGTACCGGAGTTCCGCGTCGACTACACCATCTTCAAGCTGAAGTCCGGCGGGTACAAGATCCGGGGCCAGGTCCGCCAAAACCTGGAACTGTTCCGCATGCCTCTGGATATCAACATCGAGACCAAAGGCCAGGCCGAGCTGAAGCACCTGGACGTGAGCGGCAAGACCACCTCATTCACCTTTGAGACCGAGACCCAGCCGGTGCGTCTGGAGCTGGACCCGGCCGGCAAAATCCTGATGGACTCAGAGCGCATGCGGGTGGCGGTGGCGATCGCGATCGGCGACGAGTACCGCGAAGCGGGAGAGTACGTTTCGGCCCTGCAGGAGTATGAGAAGGCGGTCAGTCTGAACCCCCGGAGTTCGCTGGCGCATTTCCGGCTCGGGCAGACCTTCTTCGAACAGCACAGCTACTCCAATGCCGCCAACAGCATGCGCGACAGCCTCAACGGAGATCTGAAGCCGGAGTGGGTGGAAACCTGGGCTCACATCTATCTGGGCAAGATCTACGACATCCTCGGACAGCGCCAGCGGGCGCGTGCCGAATACCAGAAGGCGATCAATACCGGTAACGATTACAACGGCGCCCAGGCGGAGGCGAAAAGATATCTCGAGGAACCCTTCAACAAGCCGAGCGCGGTTCTCGGGTAAGGCCTCCCGGGCTCAAGGGGCCAAGATCATTGGCGACCCCGAGTCGTCAGACGGCCGTGACGCCCCGTCGCCAGGCCAGCCAGTAAAGGGCGGCGATGGTTTTCCCGTCACGGATCTCGCCGGCCGCGATCATTTGCAGAGCCTGTTCGAGCCTGTAAAGCTCCAGGTGGAGCTCCTCGTCGAACTCGGGATCCGCGGCATGGCGCTGCACCCGGCACGTGTAGAAAAAACGAAGCAGCTCATCACAGAACCCGGGCGTGGTGTAGTAGGAGCAGACCAGCTCCAGTTCCAGCGGCCGGTAGCCGGTCTCCTCTTCCAGTTCGCGGGCCGCAGCCAGGGCCGGATCTTCTCCAGCGTCCAGCTTGCCGGCGGGAAGTTCCAGCAACTCACAGTCGAGCGGATAGCGATGCTGGCGTACGAAAGCGATCCGATCCGCCTCCACCTCCGCCAGGACCACCACGCCGCCGGGGTGGCGAACCACTTCCCGCAGGGCCGGCCTGCCGTTGTACTCGATGTCGTCCACTTCCAGGCTGACGATCTTTCCCTGGTAGATGATCCGCCTGTCGACGAGCCGTCCTCGCTGCAACCGGGCCATCCGGTGATTCTGGCAGGAATTGCGGTGGAGTTCATCTCAACTTTCCGAACCGCTGCGGCATCCATCAGGAAGTTATGAGCAAGCCGTGGGCACCGGCGGCGCTGATCGTGGTGGTTGGCCTGGTGGGGGCCGTGTATCTCAATTCGTTTCCTGGGGCCTTCCACTATGACGACTATCCGTTGCTGCTGGAACAGCCCGGCATCACCGGGGAGGACTTTCCCTATTCCTGGTTTCTCCTGGGTTACGGGGGACGGCCCCTGACCCTGTGGACATTCCACCTGAACGACCGCTGGTCGGGCGCGGACCCGAAGGTGTTTCACGGGGTGAGCGTGGCTCTTCATCTGGCGGCCACCGCCCTGCTGGGACTCCTGCTGGGGAGGGAAACGGGGCGTTGGTTTCCCGCGGTGGCGGCCGCCGCCGTCTTTGGCTTGCATCCTCTGCAGTCACAGGCTGTCAACTACATCTGGTCGCGCTCGATGCTGCTGATGGCGGTCTTCTCCCTGGCCGCACTGCTGGTGGTCCGCCGGGTTCGTTGCCGTACGGCGGCCCTGGTCCTGTTTCAGGCCGCGGTGTGGAGTCGGGGTGAAGCCCTGGTCCTGGCAATACCGCTGGCCTGGATGCAACCCAGTCTGAGGGTCCCCTTGCTGGCTTTGGCGACCCTCAATCTGGGATCGTTGGCCGCCGGCTTGGTCATCCTCGACCCTTCCGAGGTGGCCTGGAATCATGGTGATGTGATGGGTTACTGGCTCACGGCCCCGGCCGTCCTCGCCCGTTACCTCTCGATGATGGTTTGGCCCGACGGCTGGTCCATTTTCCATGGCTCCTCACCGGCGTCGGGACCGATGGCTCCGGCCGCCGTGGTGCTGGCGGCCGCCGCATTGGCGGTGGTGTGGAGATTCCGGCGGACGATCCCCGAGATGGCCCTGGGTGGGGGATGGATCGTCCTGTGGCTGGTGCCTTCGCTGCTGGTGCCGAATTCGGATCCGTTCAACGAAAGCCGGGCCTACCTGGCGATGGCGGGCTTCGCCTGGGCGGTGGCGGGGACGGGAGCCCGCGTTCTGGCGGACACCGGGTTGAAGCGGCGATTGCCTGGTCTGCCCGGCTGGTGGGCGGCGGCAGTGGGAGTTTGGCTGGTGATTCTCTCGACCGTGACCCTGGACCGGAACCGAATCTGGCAGGACGATGTGGCTCTCTGGCAGGAAGCGGTAGAGAGGGTCCCCGATCAGTATCTTCCCCGCTATAACCTGGGAGTGGCACTGGCGCGCCAGGGCCGCATCCGGGAGGCGGAGGTGGCCTTTCAGGCCGGTACCCGTTTGAACCCGGCGGATGACATGAGCTATTCTGGCCTTGGTTTCTGCGCGGAAATCCAGGGCCAATGGCGGATTGCAGCCGGTTTCTATGCCCATGCGCTGAACCTGAATCCGGCAAGCGCCTACGCTCAGGAAGCTCTTGAGCGGGTAACGGCGAACCTGGACACGAGGTGAACGGAGCGTGAAGTACGCCAACCAGTTGAATCTGGTCCTGGCTTTGGCCGGGATTGTGGTGCTTCTCTATACATTTTCAGCGACCTTTTTTTCCCCGGCACCCTCCATCACCATTGATCCTGTCCGGCTGCGGGAGCTGGGTGCAGCCAGAGCCGGCATGAGTACGGAGGCGGAGGCAGCGCTCCAACTGGAGGCGACCACGCAGACCCTGCCGGTCGATCAGGCACGCCAGCGCCGGGAATTGCTGCAGACGCCGCGGTCGGGGGAAGCCGGTACCCGCACCAGCGGCGCCTTGGTGACGCCGTCAGCCGGCCAGCCTCGTTCAACGGCCGGCCCCGGCAATGTGACCGGCCGGCGCTCCAGCCCTGCCGCGGCGACGCCCGGCGGGCCGGGACGGGTGACGTCCTTGCCGCCGCGGTCGACCACCCGGGTCTTCCAGTCTGGAAGCCGCCTGCCGCAAGGGGGCGACACGACGCCTGGGGAGCAGGGGAGCGACAGCCAGCCCCAGCCGTCCGGCCTGGTCGGAAGCGGTGGCAACACGAAGTCTCCCGGGGTTCCACCGCCGGGGGTGCCACAGCCGCGCCCGGGGGCGGAAATCGAGAAGCGAAACGAGCCGACCCAGCCGCCGCCGCCGCCCTTCCGCTCGTCCATGCCGGCCAACCGTCCGTTGCAGTAAATGAAGGAGGAGCCACCTGTGAGCCACAAACTTGGACGTCGTGAAGTGTTCCGCATGACGGCCGCCGGAGCCATCGGGCTCGGGACCGCCGGGCTGAAGCGGCCGGGACAAGAACCCATCAAGCAGTCGGCATGCCGCTGGTGTTATCGCGACCTGTCCCTGGATGAACTGGCGGCTGGGGCGGCGCGGATCGGCCTGGCCTCGGTGGAACTGCTTTCACCGGAGGAGGTCGGCACCGTCAAGGCTCACGGGCTGACTTGTGCCATGCTTCAGGGGACTGGGCCCATCCACGACTGCCTCAATCAGCCGCGCAACCATGACCGGTGCGAGGCGGAATTGCGCCGGGCCATCGAGGTCGCCAGAGCCGAGGGTCTCCCGAACGTCATCTGTTTCTCCGGTAACCGGAATGGCATGGACGAGGAGGAAGGCCTGGAGAACTGTGTCAACGGCCTGAAGCGGGTCGCCGGTTACGCCGAGAAAATGGGTGTCACCGTGTGCCTTGAGCTGCTCAACAGCAAGGTCGATCACAAGGATTACATGGCGGACCATACCGCCTGGGGTGTGCGCGTCATTCAAAAGGTCGGCTCGGAGCGGGTGAAGCTCCTGTATGACATCTACCACATGCAGATCATGGAGGGGGATGTCATCCGGACCATCCGCGAAAATCATCAATATATCGCCCACTACCACACGGGCGGTGTCCCCGGACGGCACGAGATCGACGACAGCCAGGAACTCAACTACCGGGCTATCGTCCGGGCGATCCTGGAGACGGGATATCAGGGCTATTTGGGCCAGGAGTTCGTGCCCACGCGCTCCCCGCTGGAGTCCTTGGCTGAGGCGTACCGGATCTGCTCTGAGATCTAGCCTTGAGCCGGTTTGCTGGACTTCATGGCCTCACTGTTCCTGAGCGCCAATTCACGGGGCAATTCAGTTCCTGAAGAGGGAGGCAGAGATGGAACCTCGACCCATGATCGAGGCGCGAAATCTCAGCAAGTATTACGGCTCGTTTGTCGCTGTGGAGAACCTCTCGTTCACCATTCCGGAGGGGCAGATTGTGGCGTTCCTGGGTCCCAACGGCGCCGGCAAGTCCACCACGATGAAGCTGCTTACCGGCTTCCTCGCCCCCAGCGGCGGAACCGCCGCGATTGCCGGCCTCGATGTCCAGCGGGACAGGCTGGAAGCGGCGCGACGTCTGGGCTATCTGCCTGAGAACGGTCCGCTTTATCAGGATCTGACTCCGGCGGAACTGCTCCGCTTTTTCGGTTCGGCCCGTGGGCTGACCGGCGACCGTCTTTCAGAGCGGCTGGACTGGGTCGCCCGGCGATGTTCCCTACAGGAAGTCTGGGAGAAGCCCATTGGCAAACTGTCCAGAGGACTCAAGCAGAGAGTCGGGCTGGCGCAGGCTTTGCTGCATGATCCTGAAGTGCTGATCATGGACGAGCCGACCGCCGGGCTGGATCCCAACCAGATCCGGGAGTTCCGGGAAAACATCCGTGAGCTGGGACGGGCGCGCACGATCCTGATCTCGACGCACATCCTGCGGGAGGTTGAAACCACCGCCGACCGGGTGCTGCTGATCCACAACGGGCGCCTAGTCTTTGACGGTACTCCGGAAGAGATGAGGGAGAACGGCTCGCTGGAGGAACCATTTTACCGCCTGACGGGTGCCGGAACGGCAGAGGGTTCACCCGGACCGCCGGAGGTTTCTTCCCATGAGACCGGGCCGGCAGGCGGCCCCGACATGCCGGCGGGATTCGGACCCCAGTCCGGGGGAGGTGCCGAATGAAGCTCAATCTGCACTTCATCGGGGTCCTGGCGTGGCGGGATCTCCGGCGGTACTTCAGCAGCCCGACCGGATATGTCTTCATCACGCTGTTCATCTTCTTGAGCGCCGCCGCCGCGTTCTGGCAGGACCGTTTCTTTCTGGACAATCTGGCCAATCTTTCCCAGCTCAACGCAGTCTTCCCGCTGCTGCTGGTCTTCTTCGTGCCGGCTTTGACCATGTCGGTCTGGTCGGAGGAGAGGCGCCTGGCTACTGACGAGCTGTTGTTGACCCTTCCCGCCTCCAGCCTCGAGGTGGTGTTGGGCAAGTTCCTGGCGACGCTCGGCATCTATGTCGCTTCGCTGGTTCTGTCATTGAGCCACGTCCTGGTGCTGGTCTGGCTGGGCAGCCCTGATCCCGGCGTCACTGCCTCGAATTACCTGGGATATCTGCTGTCAGGGGCGGCCCTTATCAGCATCGGCCTGTTGGCCTCACTGGTGACTTCGAACCCGGCGGTGGCCTTTATCCTCGGCGCGGTGCTGTGCGCCTTGGTGGCCTTTCCCGACACCTTGGCCGGTGCCTTCAGCCGGGAGCTGGGGCAGGCCCTGTCGGTCTGGTCCCTGGAGCATCATTTCAGAGAGTTCGCGCGGGGAATCATCACGCTAGGTGGAGTGACGTATTTTGGGGCCGTCCTCCACTTCTTCCTCCATCTGAATGTGCTGATGGTGGACCGGCGGCACTGGCCGCTGCGCCTGGAAGGCCGCCCGGTCTGGTTCCATCGCGGTCTGCGACTGGCGGCCGCCGCCGTGGTTATCGTCAGTGTTGTGGCCATCGCCGGACGCATTCCGCTCCGCCTGGACGCCACCGCCGAGGGTCTGCATTCGCTAAGCGAGGGTACGCTGTCGATTCTACGGGAGCTGGAAGCAGAGCGTCCGGTGTTCATCCAGGCTTTCATCAGTCCGGTTGTGCCCGGCCCGTTGGTGCAGACCCGGGAGAACCTGCTGAACACGCTGCTCGAGATCGATGCCGCAGCCGGCCCCGCGGTGGAAGTTCTGATCGAGGACACCCTTCCGTTCAGCCCGCAGGCCCGTGATGCCCGGGAAAAGTTCGGCATCGTACCGCGGGAGGTCCCCAGCCTGGAGGGAGCCCAGGCTGGGCTGGAGGAAGTCTTTATGGGACTGGCCCTGACCTGCGGTGCTGCTGAACAGGTCATTCCCTTCCTGGACCGGGGACTCTCCCCGGAGTATGAGCTCGCCAGAAGCATCCGAGTGGTGGCCTCGGCGGAGCGCAAGCGGATCGGCGTCCTGCAGACGGGGCTGAACCTGTTCGGCGGACTCGACTTCCAGACCATGCGATCGAGTCCCACCTGGTCGGTGGTCGAGGAACTGCGCAAGCAGTACAACGTCCTCCAACTGCAGCCAATGGCGGAGCTTCCGGAGGGGCTGGATGGACTGCTGGTGATGATGCCTTCCTCCCTGGGCCAGCCGGAAATGGACTGGCTGCGCGATGTCATTCGCTCCGGACTTCCGACGCTCCTGCTGGACGATCCCCTGCCCACCGTGAATATCAATCTGGCGGCATCCGAGGACCCGTCCGCCGGTCAGAACCCCTTTACACGAAGTCAGATGCCGCAGCGGCCGAAGGGGGACGTCGTGGGGTTGCTGGCGGACCTGGGGCTGAGCTGGGATCCCACAAAGGTGGTGTGGGATACCCACAACCCACACCCCGATCTGGCCTATCTGCCTCCGGAGGTGGTTTTCGTGGCGGCCGGCAACCAGAATCCGGAGACTTTCCATCGCCATCACCCGGCGGCGACCGACTTGCAGGAGCTGGTTCTGCTCTACCCCGGCTCGGTCGAGCCAGGCTCGGTTCCGGGTCTGGAGTTCGTGCCGCTGGTGCAGAGCGGCGGAAGTTCCGGACGCCTGAGTTACCGTCAGCTTGTCCAGCGGACTTTCTTTGGTGTTCAGCTCAACCGTGACCTGCCTCACGAGCCGGATGAATCCGTCTATACCTTGGCTGCAGAAGTGAGGGGTACCCCTTTGGCGAAATCTGCGGAGTCGGCCTCCGGGGAGCGCGGAACCGCCGGCACCGGGGATTCCGGGACCGCACCGGCGGCGGAACCGGTCGCCTCGGAGACCAAGTCTGACGCTTCCAGGCCGATCCACCTGATCTTCATTCCGGACGTGGATTTCATCTCCGAACAGTTCTTCCAGATCCGCGCCCGTGGACCTGAGAACCTTCGTTTCGACAACGTCAGTTTCTTCCTGAACTGCATGGACTCCCTGGTGGGCGATCACACGTTTATCGCGCTGCGTAACAAGCGGGTCCGACACCGGACCCTGGAACGGGTGGAGGCCCAGACCAGGACGTTTCTGGAACAGCGCGTGGCGGAAGAGAAGCAGGCTGAACAGGAAGCCCAGGCCGCCCTGAAAGAAGCCCAGAAGAGGCTGGATGAACGGGTCGACGAGGTGCGGGGGCGCCCTGATCTTGACCTCCGGACCAAGCAGATCATGGTGCGCAACCTGGAGGAAGCGGAGAACCGGAAGCTTGAGGTCCTGAAAGCCAACATCGAGGCGGAAAAGGAAGCCAAGATCCACGCCAGCCGGGAGCGAACCGAGGAGCAGATTCGCCGAATCCAGAATACGATTCGGACCTTTGCCGTGCTCCTGCCGCCGATCCCGGTGTTTGCGCTGGGAGTGTGGATCTTCGTCCGGCGGCAGCGCCGGGAGCGGGAAAGCGCCGCAGCCTCCCGCCGCCTGCGAGGGTGAGAAGCCATGAGCGAGACACGCAAGACCATAGGGTTTGCCGTTTTGGCGGTTGTCCTGGCGGCCGTCGCCATCTTCACCACTCCCCGGCGGGCGGTCCCGGAGGAATTCGCGGATCGGGGAGAGCCGTTCTTTCCCGGATTCACCGATCCAAATCTGGCGACGACCCTGGAGGTAATTGAGTTCGACGAGGCGACGGCCTCTGCCCGCCCCTTCAAGGTGACGTTCAAGAACGGCCTTTGGACCATCCCCTCACACCATGACTATCCGGCTGATGGCAAGGACCGGTTGGCGCAGACGGCGGCGGGCCTGATCGGTCTGACCAAGGATGATTTCAGGTCCAGCAATGTCGCCGACTATCAGGCCTGCGGGGTGATCGACCCCCTCGACGAAACCGCCACTTCACTGCGGGGCCGCGGCAAGCGCGTCACGATCCGCGATGCCGAGGACCGGGTGCTGGCTGACCTGATCATCGGCAAACAGGTTGAGGACCGCCCGGACTACCGGTTTGTCCGGGTGCCCGACCAGAAGCGGATCTACATCACCCGCACCCGGCTTGAAGTCTCGACACGATTTGCCGACTGGATCGAGCCGGACCTGCTGCAAGTGGACCAGGGAAAGATCCAGAAGATTACGGTCCGGGATTACTCCATCGACGAGCGCTTCCGGACTGTCGAGCAACGGGACACGGTCGTCCTGACCCGGCGGGGCGATCAGTGGATCCTCAACCGCATGCCCGCGGGACAGGAGGTCGATGTGGCGAAGGTCAACCAGATGCTGCGTGCACTGGACGACCTTGCCATCGCGGGGGTCCGGCCGAAGCCACCCGGGATCTCCGCGGACCTCAAACGGCGGGAAGGGTCGGTGGCTCTGACGGAAGCCAATCTGCTTGAGTTGCAGAGCAGGGGCTACTACTTCACCGTGGATGGAAGGCTCCTCTCCAACGAGGGCGAGGTGGAGTGCGAAACCTCCGAGGGAATCCGCTATACCCTGCGCTTTGGCGAGGTTCTGTTCGGCCGCGGCGAGCAGGTGTCAGCAGGCACGGAGGGTCCTTCCGAAAGGGAAAGTGCCGAACCGAACCAGGCGGCAAGTGGCCCCGCGGAGAATCGCTACCTGTTTCTCACCGCGTCGTTCGATCCCGGTCTGGTTCCGGCTTCCGGCGAGGATGGCGGCAGGAAGGCGCGGGAGGAGGGAAGGGCGAAGGCAGCCGAACTTAACCGGCGTTATGCTGACTGGTACTACGTGATTCCTTCCTCGGCCTTCGATCAGTTGCGGGTCAAGCGCAGCGATCTTCTGCGCAAGCCATCGTAGACAGGCGGGGAAGGTTCAAGGGTTCAAAGGTTTAGGGGTTTGGAGGTCGAGGGGAGTATGCCCGTGCAAAGGCGGTGGTTCCGTTGGCTTGCGGCGCTGGAAGGCCAAATCTGTCCGTCCGTGGCTGTCCGTGTCCGTCCGTGACTGTCCGTGACAGGCATGGCCCTCCAACTTAAGGAGGCCCGGGTGTGCGATTATAAAACCCTAAGCCCTTCGGCACCTGGACCTTTAAACCTTTGAACCCTTGAACATTTAAACCTTTATGAACCTTCCCCGCCTGCCCGGGTTCGTAATAGTGCGGAGGAACTGACAATGCACCTGACGATGATCCTGCGTTCCTGGGGGAGAATCCTGCAGGGCTACAGACCCGCCCTTTCCCTGGAAATCACCAACAAATGCCCGTTGTCCTGTCCAGGCTGCTATGCCTACCAGCCGAACCATGTCTCGGGGATACCGCTGGAGTCGATCCCGGACCTGAGCGGAGACCGGCTGGTGCAAAAGGTTCTCGAACTGCTGGATCGTAAACGACCTCTCGGCATCTTCCTGGTGGGCGGTGAACCCATGATACGGGTGAAGGAGCTGAAAGTGCTGCTGCCGGAGGTCAGCCGCCGGGGCATCCAGGTGGAAGTCGTCACCAGCGGGGTGGTCCCGATTCCCGAGGAGTGGGATGGCATTCCGGGTCTGACCATCGTGGTTTCCGTGGACGGGTTGCAGCCGGATCATGACCGGAGACGGCATCCCGCGACCTACCAGCGGATTCTGGCCAACATTGCGGGACGCAGGGTGGGTGTGCACTGTACCATCACCAGCCAGATGCTCGATCGGCAGGATGCTTTGCGGCGTTTCGTTGAATTCTGGAGCGCCCTCCCCGAGGTCTGGACCATCCGGATGAGCCTGTATACCCCGCAGATCGGTGAGCAGTCCGAGGAGATTCCGGCTCCGGAGCGGCGCGAGCTGGTGTTCCAGGAACTGGACCGACTGAAGGACAAGTTTCCCAAGCTCAGGGTGAATTCCGACATGCTCCGGGCCTACCGCCATACCCCGGAATCTCCGGCTGCCTGCATTTTCTCCCGGGTTACGGAGTGTCTTTCGGCGGATCTGGAGACTGAGGTGAAGCCATGTCAACTGGGGGGTGAACCGGACTGCAGCCGGTGCGGCTGCGTGGCTTCCGTGGGCATGCAGGCGATTGGCAACAGCCCATTGTTGGGCGGGCTGCGCGTGGGACATATTTTCTGGGTCTCCGACTGGATCGGCTCCCGCGTGGCCCGATTGCGAGCCGCCCGGGAAGGTCGGCGCGTGGTCCCGGTTCCGGCCCCTCCGCAGTCGGGAACGGAAATGCCTGCGCCGGTTTCGGGAACGAGCTATCCGGGAAGCACCCTTCGGGCGGGTCAGGAAGTCTCCCTGGAAGAGAGTGTGGTCTTGGAGGGTGGTGTCGTTGCGGACAGGACTTGATCGTTGTCGTTCGACTTCCAGCCTTCCAGCCGGTCCTTCGACGGGAGATGCGGGGCGGGGCGCCGAGGCGGCCCATCGTTGAACCGGTACCTGCGGATCCGGTATCATCTGAGGTTTTCGGGGGCGGTGTAGCTCAGTTGGTCAGAGCAGGCGGCTCATATCCGCCGAGTCGGGGGTTCGAGTCCCTCCACCGCCATTACGGCTCCAGCCGGATACCCTCATGAAGTCCACGCTGAGTGAACGGCTCTTTGTTCGTGCCCGTCAGATCCTCCCAGGTGGGGTGAACAGCCCGGTCCGTGCCTTCAAGGCGGTGGGCGGGAGTCCCCGATTCATTGCCGCCGCCTGCGGATGTCGTTTGCGCGACGTCGACGGCAACGAGTTCATCGATTACGTCGGATCCTGGGGACCCATGATTCTTGGTCACTCCCATCCGGCGGTGGTCGAGGCGCTCCGCGCCGCCCTCGAGAAGGGGACAAGCTACGGTGCGCCGACGCAGCTCGAGGTGGAACTGGCGGAGAAGATCTCGGCGATGGTCCCATCGGTGGAGAAGGTCCGCCTGGTGAGCTCGGGAACCGAAGCGACGATGAGCGCCCTGCGGTTGGCCCGAGCCTTTACCGGCCGCTCCATGGTGGTCAAGTTCGATGGCTGCTACCACGGCCACGCGGACAGTTTCCTGGTGCGTGCGGGTTCGGGGGTGGCGACACTGGGCTTGCCGGATACTCCCGGCGTACCTCCGGAGCTGGCGAATCTTACCCTCAGTCTGCCCTTCAACGATCTGGAGGCGGTGAAGACCGCCTTCGAACGTTTTCCGCAGCAGATTGCCGCCGTGATCTGCGAACCGGTCACCGGCAACATGGGAGTGATCGTGCCACCCCGGGAGTACCTGTCGGGTCTGATCGATCTTGCGGAACGGCACGGGGCACTGGCGATCTTTGACGAGGTGATGACGGGTTTCCGATTGGCTCCCGGCGGGGCGCAGGAAATCTTCGGCCTGCGTCCTCACCTGACTTGTCTGGGGAAGATTGTAGGTGGCGGCCTGCCCATCGGGGCGTTTGGCGGACGCTCCGACATCATGGACCGGGTGGCGCCGGAGGGACCGGTGTATCAGGCGGGAACCCTTTCGGGAAACCCATTGGCAGTGACAGCCGGCTTGAAAACGCTGGAGGTGTTGGAACAGGACCCGCCCTACCGAAAACTGGAGGAACGCACCAGTCGCCTCTGCGAAGGACTGGCTGCCGCTGCCGGAGAGAACGGAGTGCCGGTGCGCATCAACCGCTGCGGCTCGATGTTTACCGTCTTTTTCACCGCCGCCGAGGTTTACGACTTTGAAACCGCCAAAGCCTCGGATACCAAACGGTTTGCCCGCTTTTTTAACGCGATGCTGGAACGGGGAGTCTACCTGGCGCCCTCTCAGTTCGAGGCCTGCTTCCTCTCGTCCGCCCACACAGACGAAGTGATCGAGCTGACGATTGCCGCCGCCGCCGCCGCCTTTCGTGCAATCCGATAGCCACCTGGACAGCGGGGTGTCTGTACCCGGGCCACACCCCGGCGGCTGGGTTCCGGCGGCGCCGCATCAGGAAGTGACCGGGGCTGCCTCCCGACGCTGTACGGTCCGTTCGTAGCTGGCCTCCAGGATATCGTCCACCTGCCTCTGGGTCTCCTCAAAGCCCTGCTGGCGCACGGTAGCGATCTCCGAGATCACCAGTTGCCGGGCCCGGTCATACATTTTCTTCTCCCGGAACGACAGGCTCTTGCGATGGCTCAGGAAGTAAAGATTCCGCAGGACACGGGCCACTTCGCGGACTTGGCCGGAGTTCATCTTCTCCAGGTTGACCTTGTAGCGGGTCTTCCAGTCAGGATCCGGCTCGGTAAAATCCGACTCCAGGATTTGGAACAGGTCGTCGACGTCGTCACTGGCGCTGAGCGTCCGCATCCCCACGTTTTTCACGTTGGAGACGGGTACCATGACCGTGGAGTCATTGGCCGCCAGACGCACCATATAGAACCGCTCAGCATGTCCGGCGATGGTCTTGGTGGCGACCGATTCGATGGTTCCCACTCCCTGATTGGGATAGATCACTTTGTCGCCGATCTTGAAAGACATAAGCCTCCCCACCACACTTGAGGGATTACAGGTACCATGGTACGGGAGCGGGCCGGGCAAGTCAAAATGCCAGGAGGGGATGTTCGGCTTGCTCCAGCCGTCTCAGAGCCGCTGCGGGTCAGGAGCGGGTCGGGATTGGCGACCTCGCGATCGGTCTCCGTACCGTCCTGCCTGGGGGGATGCGCGGGATGCCCTGGAAGTCCGGCGGCGTCAGTCCGTGATCCGGAAGTAGTCCGCCACGTCGGCGATGATCTGGTCCAGCCCGTAGCGGGGCTGGTACCCGATGAGCCGGCGGATTCGTGTCAGGTCGGGTACCCTTCGGCGCATGTCTTCGAAGCCTTTGGCGTAGGCCTCTTCGTAAGGCACCAGGCGGATTTCCGAGGAACTGCCCAGCAGCCGGCATACCCGGCGGGCCAGCTCCAGGATCGACACCTCTTCGTCGTTGCCGATGTTGTAGACCTGTCCGATGGCCTCTTCGCAGACAAACAGGCGGGCCAGTCCGTCCACCACGTCCTTCACGTGACTGAAACAGCGGGTCTGTGACCCGTCCCCGTAGACAAGCAGCGGCTCACCGGCCAGCGCGCGCTTGACGAAACCGGGGAGCACCATGCCGTACCTTCCCGTCTGCCGGGGACCCACCGTGTTGAAAAGCCGGGCCACGATCACAGGCAACCCCCGCTCGCGCCAGTAGGCCAGCGCCAGGAACTCGTCGATCGCCTTGCTGCAGGCGTAACTCCAGCGCCCTTTTGTAGTGGGGCCCAACACCAGGTCGGCATCCTCGGTGAAGGGAACCTTCTCCGCTTTACCGTACACTTCCGAAGTGGAGAAAAGGACGACAGTCTTGCGTTTCTTGGCCGACACCTGCAGGACAATTTCGGTACCTCGAATGTTGGTTTCAATGGTCCGTACCGGACTCTCCACGATCAGTCGGACGCCCACCGCCGCTGCGGCATGGAAGACCACATCACATTGGTCCACGAGCTCCGCCGTCAGCGGCACGTTCATCACCGTGTCGATGGTGTAGCCGAACCGGGGATGGGACTTCAGGTGAGCGATGTTGGCCATCCGGCCGGTGGAGAGGTCGTCCAGCACATGAACCCGGTGACCAAGGGCCAACAGATGGTCAGCGAGGTGGGAACCGATGAACCCGGCTCCCCCCGTGATGAGGATGTTCATGCCTTCAGCGGTTCTCCCGTTCAATCCTTGGGCGGGCCGGGACTTGAGAAACTCCACTTCCCTGCGCCACAATGCGGAGGTCGCATTGTAGCCAATGAAGAGTCTGTCTGTCATCGTACCCCTCTACAACGAGCGGGAGTCCCTCGCTGAGCTGCACGAAGCCCTTGGCGCCGAGTTGTCGATATTGCCGGTAAAGGCGGAGCTCATCTTTGTCGATGACGGCAGCACGGACGGGTCGATCGAGGTCCTCAAGAGCCTGCAGCGGCAGGACCCACGGATCCGTATCGTGCGTTTCAGGCGCAATTTCGGAAAATCGGCGGCGCTTTCGGCGGGTTTCCGGTACGCGTCGGGTGAGGTGATCGTCACCCTCGACGCCGACCTGCAGGATCAACCCCATGAGATGCCCAAACTGCTCCGCAAGCTGGAGGAGGGCTGCGATTTGGTCTCCGGCTGGAAGAAAGTCCGCCACGACCCTGTCGGCAAACGCTGGCCTTCACGCCTGTTCAACTGGGTGACGGCGACCCTGACCGGAGTTCCGCTCCATGACATGAATTGTGGGTTCAAGGCGTACCGGCGGGAGGTGGTGGAAGAAATCAAGGTTTACGGGGAGATGCACCGGTACATTCCGGTACTGGCCAGTTATCGAGGCTTTGTGGTGGGGGAAGTTCCGGTCGAACATCGGCCGCGTGTTCACGGCACCAGCAAATTCGGTGCGGGACGGCTGGTGGGCGGCTTTTTCGACCTGCTCACCGTCATCATGCTGACCCGCTACAACCGTAAGCCACTGCACGCTTTCGGGGTGTTCGGCGCAGTCCTGTTCCTGACGGGCCTGCTGATCGAGGCCTACCTGTCGGTCGGCTGGTTCTTTGGCCGCTGGATCGGCGACCGCCCGGCTTTCATGCTGGGGATTCTGCTCCTCATCGTCGGGGTTCAGTTCGTCTTCTTTGGTCTTTTGGCCGAGATGATCGCTTATTCGGCACGCCAGGAGGACGACTTTTCCATCAAAGAAGTTCTCTCTTTGGACCCTTCCGGGGAGGCCGGGAGCAGGGATCCGGTGCTGCAGGCACGGCGCTGAGTGAGCCCTGAACCGGTGAAGGTGGGAGAGGAGACCCCCGGTCCTCCGCGGGGTCCTGGGAGAAGATGAAAATCGTTCTGGTAGGTCCCGCCTACCCCTATCGAGGGGGTATCGCCCAGTACAACACTTCGCTGTACTACGCTCTCCGGCGGGAACACGAGCCTCGCCTCATCAGCTTCTCCCGGCAGTACCCTGCCTTGCTGTTCCCAGGCCGGACCCAGCACGATCAGAGCCGGCAGCCCCTGATAGCGGCTTCAGAAAGACTGCTGGATCCCGCCGATCCCCTGACTTGGCGCAACACGGCCCGCCGCATCGTGGAAATGCAGCCCGATGTCGTGGTCTTCCAGTGGTGGCAGCCGTTCTTCGGCCCCGCCTTTGCCGGCGTCATCCGACGTTTCAAACGCACACTGCCGGTGCCGGCGATCTACTGCTGCCACAACGTATATCCCCACGACCGCTCCGGAGGACGTGCCCGCCGCTGGCTGGACAAGTCGTTGATTCGGCATGCGTTCCGTCAGGTCGACGGCTTCCTGGTACACGCGGAGAGCATGGTTCCCGAAGTGAGGAGCTTCCGGCCGGACGCGCCGGTCCGGCGAATATACCATCCTTTGTATACTTTCTATTCCGCCCTGTCGGGTGATTCCGAGCCCGAGACTGGTGCTCCCAAACCCGGGGTACCGCGCCTCCTGTTTTTCGGGAAGGTGAGGCCCTACAAGGGGTTGGACACGCTGATCGCCGCGTTGGGGATCCTGAATCGGCAGGGAATTGAGTTCCAGGCGCGGATTGCAGGGGAGTTCTACCTCGATGCCGGACACTACCGCGCGTTGGCCTCTCGGGAGGGCTTGGCCGGGCGGATCGAATGGTGGGATCGTTACATTCCCAACGAGGATGTGCCGGCCCTGTTTCGGGAGGCGGACGTGGTACTTTTGCCCTACACGGAGGCGACGCAGAGTGGTGTGGTTCCCGTGGCTTATCAGTTCGGAGTGCCGGTGATCGCCACCCGGGTGGGAGGATTGTCAGAAGTGGTGCTGGAGGGCCGGACGGGTTTGCTCGTCCCGCCGCGGGATCCCGCCGCCCTGGCGGCGGCCGTGCGCCGTTTTCTCAGTGAAGGACTCCAGCAGGACTTTCGTCACAACATCCTCGAATTCCGCCGGGCTCTGACCTGGGAGCAGGCGGTGGAGACCCTGCTGGACCTGGCGGGCGAAGTCGCCGCGCGTCACAAGTGCCCATGAGCAGGAGACGAAACCGGCGTTTTCGGCAAGCGGAGCAGGCTCGGTGTCACTGGACCGCGGCGGTGCTGATCGCCCTGTTTGGCAGCATTCTGTTCGCCAACACCCTCGGTCACGAGCTGCTTTTCGACGATGTCACCCTGATTCTCCAGAACCCGTTCGTCACCTCCCTGGACTGGAAAGGCATCATCTGGGACTCGGGTTACCGGCCGGTGAGGACCCTCACCTACGCCTTGAACTACGCGGTCTCCGGTGAGGATCCCTTCTCCTACCATCTGGTCAATGTGCTGCTGCACGGCATCAACGTTCTGTTCCTGTTCCGCCTGGTGTGGCTGCTGTCGGCTTCAAACCTGATGGCGGGCGTCGCCGCCGGGCTTTTCGCGGCGCATCCCGCCCAGACGGCGGCCGTCGCCTACGTTTCGGGAAGGAAGGACCTGCTGGCCGCCTGCTTCGTGTTCGCCGCAATGGCCCTGTTCCTGACTTTGCGGCTGGGTACCCGACACCGGCTGGCAGCGGCAGCCGGATCGGCGCTGGCCTTTCTGCTGGCCTTGGGGTCCAAGGAGGTGGCGATCGTGTTTCCCGCCCTCCTCTTGGCGGTGGATGCGGTTCTGGGTTGGCGGTCGTCGGAAGAGCCCCGCTCCGGGCTGTGGTCTGCGGCTGCGTCGGCGGTGAAACGGGCTCCCATTCTGTACGGTACTTTTGTGGTGGTGGCTGCCGCCGGCCTTTACTGGGCGCTGGCCGTCTCCAAGGCCAGCCGGATGGAACAGTACTGGGGAGGCAGCCTGGAGACCAATCTGGGCACCTCCTTCAAACTGTTCGTCCATTACCTGAAACTCTCGCTGGTCCCGTATCCCCTGCTGGCGGATTACTTGGGCGAAGTGTTTCCGGTCTCGACGGGTTTTGCAGAGGCTGGGACCCTGCTTTCGGTCCTCGCAGCGGCTGCCTATCTGGGAATGGCGGTGTGGCTGTTCCGCCGTTCCGCCCTGATTTCGGCGGGAATGATCTGGTTCCTGGTTTGCCTGGTGCCGGTGCTGCAACTCATCCCGTTCCACGAGCTGGCAGCCGACCACTTCCTCTATCTGCCGCTGGCAGGTTGGGCTTTGGCGGTGGCGGCGCTGGCTGAGTTTGCGCTGAAGCGCTATCCGGCGGCCGTATGGCCGTCATTGCTGGCTTTGATCCTGGTGTATGCCGGGATGACCGTCGACCGGAATGCCGACTGGAAGGACAAACAGACCCTATGGGAGGCGACCTACCGAAGTGCACCGAGATCCTATCGGGCGAATGCCAACCTGGGCCAGATCTATTTCAACCAGGGTCTGGCCGAGAAAGGGATCGAATTCACCCACCGCAGCCTCGAACTGGCACCGGGACGGGCGTTGCCGCACGCCAATCTGGGGGCCATGTACTACACGATCGGCCGCGAACGCCGGCTGGCGGGGCAACTGGACGAAGCCGCAGCAATGCAGGCCAAGGCCAGGATGTATCTGGAAAGGGCTGTGGAACTCGAGCCCAGGAATCCGTTCACATTGAGCAATCTGGCCAATACCTACAAGGAAGATGCTCTCGTTCTGGATGAACGCGGTCAGAAGGAGGCGGCTCTCGCCGTCCGGTTGAAGGCCCGCGATCTGCTGGACCGGGCCTTCCGGCTGCGGGACCGGCGCAAGGAGGTCCAGGCCATTTGGATGAACTATGCCGGTCTCTACCTGGATTCCGGGATGTACCGGGAGGCGATACCCCACCTGGAGAAGTTCCTGGCGGCTTTTCCCGAGGACGCCACCGGGAACTACTGGATGGGGATCAGCCGCTTTCAGATTGGCGATTTCAGCGGTGCCATTCCCTATCTGGAGAAGACAGTCAGTTCCAGGCCCTCCGCGGAACTCTGGGAAAGGCTGGCGTCAGCCTACGAGCGGGTGGGACGCCAGCGTCAGGCCATCGCCGCCTGGCAGCAGGCGATCCGGATCGCACCCGGTCCCGGTGTACACTACGGGCTTGCCCGGTTGTTGGCGGCATCCGGGGATATCGAGGGAGCCAAATCCAATCTGCAGAGGGCATTGGCCTTGGACCGGCAGAAGATGTACACGGACCGGATCGCCCGGCTGCTGGAGGCACTGGCCGAGCCTGGAAAGCATCCGGCCCCCGAACCGGACCCCCCACCGCCGGGTTCCTGAGGACCGGCTGACGGGACCCGTTCCGGTGGTCAGGGCCCGGCAGGTTCCCTGGGCGATCGCGCAAGTGGCATGTATCGAGATCTGAAGGTCACCGTAGTCATCCCCTGCCTGAACGAGGAGGAGGGGATCAGGCAAGTGCTGTCCCGGATCCCGGACTTTGTCGACGAGGTCATCGTCGTCGACAACGCTTCCACCGACGGGACGGCGGACGTCGCCCAGTCGATGGGGGCCCGCGTGATCCGCGAACAGGTGCGGGGCTATGGCCGCGCCTACAAGACCGGCCTGCTGGCTGCCCAGGGCGATGTGATCGTCACCCTCGACGGTGACCACTCGTACCCCGTGGATGCCCTTTCCTACCTGCTGGAAGCGCTCATTCATTCCCGAGTCGGCTTCGTGTCGGCATCCCGTTTTCCCATCACAGACCCCAACTCCATGTCCCGTAAGAACCTGTGGGGCAACCGACTGCTGAGTCTGGCCACCTCCCTGCTTTTCTTCCGCTGGGTGCGCGATTCCCAGTCCGGCATGTGGATCTTCTACAAGGACGCCCTGCGCCGGATGGAACTCGTCAGCGACGGCATGGCCTTCTCGGAGGAGATCAAGCTGGAAGCCATCCTCAACCCCGACATCGGCTTCCGTGAAATCCCCATCCGGTACTCAAACCGGGCGGGAGAGAAGAAGCTGCGTCCCTGGCGGGACGGATGGAACAACCTGATGTTCCTGTTCCGGAAGCGCCTGACCCGGCGGCGGAGGCGGCGATGACTGAAGCCGTTTCGTCGGGGTCCGGGTCTTCGTCGCCGCCGTGTCCGGTCTGCGAGCATCCTTGCGCCGAGCCTCATTGGCGACTTGGGGACAGGTTGTTCCGGGCAGTGCCCGGAGAATTCACGCTTTACGAGTGCCCCGGTTGCCGCCTGCTGTTCCAGAACCCCGAATGGCAGCCGTCCGACCTGGGAAGCCTTTATCCCACCGGTTACTGGTGGAGGGGAGGGGGTGGCCTGCTGTCCGGACTGCAGGAGATGTACCGCCGGGAGGTGGTACGCAGGGATCACCTGAGGTTTGTGCGCTCGATCTGGCCCGATCCGGCGGGAGTCCGGCTGCTGGACGTGGGTACCGGCAGCGGCCTGTTTGTCCAGCTCGCGGCGGACGCCGGGTACGATGCCTATGGTCTCGAGGCGTCGCCGGAAGCCGTTGAGGAGGCACGCCCCCGCCTGTCCCACCGGATCATCCTGGGTTCGGACACATCTGCCGCCCAGTCCGCCGGGCCTTTCGACGTGGTCACCCTGTTTCACGCCCTTGAACACATCCCCGATCCATTCCACTTCCTGAGGAACGTGCAGAAGGTGCTCCGGCGTCCCGGGCACGTGGTGGTGCAGGTTCCCAACCGGTCCAGTTGGCAGGCTGCCTGTTTCGGGCGTCGCTGGTATGGGCTGGATTGCCCTCGCCACCTCAACAACTTCTCGCTCTATTCCTTATTGTTCGTCTTGGGACGGGCAGGCTTCAGGATCCGTCGAATCCGTCACTTCTCATTGCGGGACAATGCAGCGGCCATGGTCTCGAGCCTGGTTCCGAGCCTCGATCCCATCGTCCGCCGCGTCCGCAGACAGGGACGCCCGCCTGCAGGAATGGGGGAAGCTTTGGCGTCCGGCGTATACTTCGGCGCAGTCTTGTTGGCGCAACCTCTGGCCTGGCTCGAAGCGCGGGCGGGCCACGGGGCGACGGTCATGGTGTGGGCAAGCTGGGATGTCTGAGACTGGCCGGCAGGGAGGTCTGACGACAAATGAAGCTGGCGATGATTGGGACCGGTTACGTGGGTCTGGTGGCGGGTACCTGTTTCGCGGAGACCGGCAACGACGTTGTTTGCGTGGATAAAGACGAGGAGAAGATCCGCGGTCTGCAGTCCGGAAGGATCCCGATCTACGAGCCCGGTCTGGAAGAAATGCTTTCCCGCAACAGCCGGGAAGGACGGCTGCGGTTCACCACCGATCTGGCCGAGGCGGTTCAGTCATCGCTGATTGTGTTTCTGGCGGTGGGAACCCCGGCGGGGGAAGACGGCTCCTCGGATCTCAGCCACGTGCTGGCGGCGGCCGAAGCCATTGCCCGCGCCATGAACGGGTTCAAGATCATCGTTAACAAAAGCACCGTGCCGGTGGGGACCGCCGACCTGATCCGGCACCGCATGGCCGCCCTCACCCGAGAGGAGTTCAACGTCGTCTCCAATCCCGAGTTCCTGAAGGAAGGAGCCGCCGTCGACGACTTCATGAAGCCGGACCGTGTGATCATCGGGCACGACGACATCCGGGTCGCGGAACTGATCAAGGAGCTGTACGCTCCGTTTACCAGGACCGGCGCTCCCATTCTGCTCATGGATAACCGGAGCGCGGAGATGACCAAGTACGCCGCCAACTGCATGCTGGCTTCCCGCATTTCGTTCATGAACGAGATCGCCAACCTGTGCGAGGCGGTGGGCGCGGACGTCCATTGGGTCAGGCAGGGAGTGGGTCTCGACCGCCGGATCGGACCGACTTTCCTGTTTCCCGGCATCGGCTACGGAGGCTCGTGTTTCCCCAAGGACATCAAGGCGCTGTTGCGGATTGCACGGGATCAGGGTATCCCCATGGATGTGGTGGAGGCGGTGGAGCGGGTCAACGAGCGTCAGAAGCTGGTGCTGGTGGACAAAATCCTGAAACACTACCGGCCCACCGGTGAGCCGCCTCTTCAGGGACGGCATTTCGCCGCCTGGGGCCTTTCCTTCAAACCCCGTACCGACGACCTGCGGGAATCGCCGGCCGTGGCCGTCATCCAACGGGTGCTGGCATTGGGAGCCACCGTCTGTGCCTACGACCCGGTAGCCATGGATGCCGCCCGCCGGGTCTTCGGGGACCGGCTGAAGCTGGCGACGAACAACTATGAGGCCTTGGAGGGCGCCGACGCCCTGATGGTTCTGACGGAATGGAACCTTTTCCGGAATCCGGATTTTCCCCGGATGGCGGGGCTGATGAAATCCCCGGTCATTTTTGACGGCCGGAACCAATACAACCCCAAAGAAATGCAGGCATTGGGGTTCACTTACTACGGCATCGGACGACCTTCGGTGACCGGCGCCTGAGCGGGGAGGAGGACTCTGGCGGTGGCCGCAGAGTTGGCCGTTCCCGGACCGGCGCCGGTACTGGTCTCGGTGGTAGTTGTCAACCTGGACCGGGCGGATCTGCTGGAGGCTTGCCTGAAGTCCCTGCTGGCCCAGGATTACCCACACTTCGAGATCATTGTTGTTGACAACGGCTCTACCGACGGCAGCGCCCATCGGGTCAGAGCTTTGAACGACCGCCGGATCAGTCTGATCGAACTGCCGTTCAACCTGGGTTTTGCAGGCGGCTGCAACGCCGGGATCCGGGCTGCGGCGGGCGAATACATCGCCTTGCTCAACAACGACGCGGAAGCGCGTCCGGACTGGCTGAGATGTTTGGTGGAAGAGATGTCGGCCCACCCCGAGTGTGGCATGGTGGCATCGCGGATTCTCTTCCACGGCACCCGCGTCATCGACAAGGCCGGGCACCGGATCTTCTGGGACGGACAGAATCGGGGGTTTGGGACGGGACGCGCCGACGGCGACCAGTTCGCGGCCAGTGCGGAAACCTTGTGTCCCGACGGCTGTGCGGCACTCTACCGGCGAGAGCTTCTCCGCGAGACGGAAGGATTCGACGAGGACTTCCTGGCCTACGCCGACGACGCCGATCTGGGGTTGCGGGCCCGCTGGCTCGGCTGGTCCGCCCGCTACTGTGGTGCCGCCGTGGTCGAACATCGCCACTCCAGTACTTCGGGGCGGTTCTCGCCGGACAAGATCTATCTGGTGGAGCGCAACCGGATCTGGCTGCTGGTGAAGAATTTCCCTTGGATCCTGATCTGGTTGAGCCCTGTGACGACGCTGTACCGCTTGGGATGGAACCTGTTGGCCGGTCTGGCCGGACGGGGAGCGGCGGGAAACTTCCGGCGGGAAGCCGACTGGTGGAGCCTGGTGGCCAGTGTGGGGCGGGCATGGCGCGACGCCGCAGCCGGTTTGCCGGCCATGCGGAACAAGCGTCGCCGATTGCGGCGGACGAGGAGGATTCCCGAACGGGAATTCTGGCGGTTACTGTGGCGTTACCGTATCTCAGCCCGGTGTCTGGCGTTCGAGGACTACCGGCGGGAGTGACAGTGGGTGTGGAGTTGGCGGGTCCCCCAACCCGGTGCAGGCCGAAACGGGACTCAGCGGGCGAAAACAGGTCAGAGCGCCAGCGCAGCGAGCGGAGAAAAATCAGAGCGCGAGCATAGCGAGCGAAACAGATCATCGCGGGCGCAGCCAGCGAGCCGTCCGCCCGGGCAACGTCTCTCGGAGAAAGACGGATCCGGCATCCCCCGGTTGGTCTTGCGGGACGCCCAAGGCGTCGGCTGAGTTGGAAAGCCGGGGCTGGGCCCTGCGGGCTTGCCCCAGGCTCCTGACGGCCGTGCGAGGGGCGCCCATCGTCCTGGGGCTCGCGGTACCCCGGGCGTGCAGCCCGGGCTGGACGGTCGGCGCCCATCGTCCGTGCCCCTCTCCCGGCGGCTAGTCGGCGTCGAGACAACGGATCCGTCCTGTCGGCGGCGCCCACGGGGGACGATCCCGCCCTCCGGGACGGTTGCACACCGAGACGGCTGTCGGGCCGTCGGCGGACTGACTGGATCTCTTCACGCCGATCTTGGAGACCTGCTTGATGATTTGATGTCAGACCATGGATGTGCTTTGATGTCTTCATGCGTACCACGCTGACCATCGACGACCAGATCGCAGCTCAGCTCAAGAAGTTGGCTTTTGAGTCGGGTAAATCGTTCAAGGCCGTCGTGAATGAAACCCTCCACCTGGGTCTGTCGTGCCGTCCGACTGCTGAACGCTCCCGCCCTTATCGCATAAAGCCCGTCTCACTGGGAGGGCCGCTGCCGGGCGTCAACCTGGACAAAGCGTTGTTGTTGGCCGATATCCTTGAAGATGAGGAAACCCGCCGCAAGCTGGAGCTGAGGAAGTGATTCTGGTTGACGCGAACCTGCTGATTTACGCGGTGGACCGGGATTCTCCCCACCATGTTGCTGCCCGATCCTGGTTTGAAGGGGCACTGAATGGGCCGGAAATGGTCGGACTGCCTTGGAGGGTGATCCTGGCCTTTTTGCGCCTTACCACGCGTGCTGGGATCCTCCGCAAGCCGATGACGGTCGAGAGGGCGGTATCTTACTGTGAATCTTGGCTGGGACTGGCTTCAGTCCATATCGTGGTTCCCGGAGTCCATCACTGGCAGATCTTTCGGAACCTGCTCCTTTCGGTTGGCACTGCCGGAAACCTGACGGCGGACGTTCATCTGGCTGCCTTGGCCTTGGAAAACGGTGGCACCCTGTGTTCCGCCGACAACGATTTCAGGCGTTTCCCGGGGACCATCCATGTGAACCCTCTCGCCTGACGGCACTCCCGCCGGCGATGGATCGCGGGACGGATGCCGGGGACGGGAGCGACGGGCACTGGGACTCGGAGCGCAGCGAAGCAAATCAGAGCGCGGGCGCGGCGAAACAGATCAACGCGCGAGCGCCGCGGCCGGGACGGCCGTGCTACGGGCGGTTGCGCCGACCGTGTTGCTCAAGGCGAAGACCGTTCTGGGGCCCGGCGTACCCCGGGCGTCTCGCCCGGGCTGTGCAGTCGGCGCCGATCGTCCGTGCCCTTCTTCCGGGTGAAGAATCGCCGGCCGTACGAGGGGGCTGGCCAGCCCGGCCGCGTACGGACCATCCCGCGGTTGCACGGCCGGGACGGCCAGGCTACGGGAGGTTCTGCTGGAACGACCGGTCGGCTGGCGGGTACGACGCATAGTGGGGTGTGGGACAAAGCGGAAGCAAGCTTCCGCAGTCCAGGGCTCAGCGCGGCGTTCGCAACGCTTGGCCACCGCGGTGCGGCCGGCGGCGTGGGCCTGAGGCCGGAGGTTTTCAACGTGGCACGCTCGGTGAAAACCCTTGGGTCGGGAAAAGCGCCTGCAGTACAGTGGAGGAACGTGCTTCTTGCATGCCGATCATCTGGGGAGTCCGAAGGTGAAGACGGCGGTCAACGGGACGGAGGCGGAGCGCTGGGACTACTACCCTTACGGGGAGACGTGGGTTCCGGGATCGCCCGGTGACCAGCACCGGTATACGGGGCACGTGCGGGACGCCGAGTCGGGCAACGACTATGCCGGGGCGCGGTACTACTCGAACATTCGCGGCCGCTGGCTGAGTGTGGACCCGGTCGTGGGGGACCGGGATCCCCAGGATCTCAACCGGTACGTTTACGTGCGCAACGATCCT